>NZ_BNBT01000118.1 GCF_014656095.1 Streptomyces longispororuber | reverse complement strand
GGACCCCCGTCGTCGTCCGTCTGCTGGTGACTCTCATCGTGCCCCGGCGCGCCCGCCCCGGCCCAGCACACGCCGGCGCCCCCCGCTCCCGCACCCGCCGACCCGTCGGTGCACGCCGCGCAGACCATCGTGGCGCCCCTGGGCCAGCCGGGCGGTCCCGTGCCGCCCCAGCCCCAGCCCCCGGCGCCGCAGCACGGGCACGGGCAGCCGGGTCAGCCGCAGCCGCAGCAGTTCGGCCAGGTGCCGCCGCAGGGCTACGGCCAGCCCACGGCGCCCCCGCCGCCCGGCTACGGCCAGCCCACCGCGCCGCCGCCCCCGGGGTACGACCAGCAGCCGTCGGCACCGCTACCCCCGGGCTACGGCCAGCCCACGGCGCCCCCGCCGCCCGGCTACGGCCAGCCCCAGGCTCCGGTCCCCGGCCAGGCCCCGCCCCCGTTCGCCCCGCAGGGCCCCGGCGTACCGCAAGCGGCCCCGCAGGTTCCGCAGGTCCCGCAGGCCCCCCAGGGCGCCGGTGTGGCCGCCGCGCTGCAGAAATACCGCGAGGCGGGCACCGGACAGCGCTGGACGCAGCAGAACGAGAAGCTGGTCCGCATCGACCTGAACGTCGGCGGCCAGCCCGTCCTGGCCCGCCAGGGCAGCATGGTGCTCTACCAGGGCAAGGTCGAGTTCAGCTACAAGGGCGCGGGCTTCGCCGGCCGGGTGGTGGGCAACGCCACCGGCCAGGAGATGCAGCTCATGCGCTGTACCGGCCGCGGCCAGGTGTTCCTCGCCGAGCAGGGCACGCATCTGCACCCCGTCGAGCTCCAGGGCGACGCGCTCTGCGTCTCCGCGGAGAACGTCCTCGCCTTCGACGAGTCCCTCCAGCACGAGGTGCGCCGCATCGAAGGGCACGGCATCCCCGGGGGCGCGCTGTTCGTGATGCAGTTCCAGGGGACCGGCACCGTCGTCGTCAAGACGCACGGCACGCCCGTCGTGCTGCCGGTCACCCCGACCACCTTCGCCGACTGCCACGCCGTAGTCGCGTGGTCGGCCGCCGCCCAGGCCATCGTGTCCAGCCAGGTCCGGCTGCGCGCCAACGCCTCCGCCGGGTCCACGGGGGAGAGCGTCAACCTCCAGTTCCGGGGCGCGCCCGGCACGTTCGTCGTCGTCCAGCCGTACGAGGTCTGAGGGAGCCCGTCATGAACCAGCAGCAGCTCGCGGGCTTCGCCCCCGCACCCGTCGCCGCCCGCATGGAGAACCACGGCCACCACATGGTCAAGGTCGCCCTGCAGACCGGGAACGACCTCTTCGCGCGCGTGGGGTCGATGGTCGCCTACGAAGGGTTCGTGCAGTACGAGCCGAACCCGCCCGCCGTCCGCCAGATCGCCCGCGACTGGATCACCGGCGAGGGCGCGCCCCTGATGAAGTGCTCCGGGGACGGCCTGCTGTACCTGGCCGACTACGGGGCGGACGTCGTCGTCATCAACCTGGCGGGCGACGCGCTCTCGGTGAACGGCACCAACCTCCTCGCCTTCGACGCGCACCTCCAGTGGGGCGTCGAGCGGGTCAAGGGCCTCGCGAAGTTCGCCGGCCAGGGCCTGTGGAACATCAAGGTCTCCGGGCAGGGCTGGGTGGCGCTGACCTCGCGCGGCACGCCGATCGTCGTCGACTGCGGCCGCGGCGAGGACGAGACGTACGTCGACCCCGACGCCCTCATCGCCTGGTCACCGAACCTGAAGGTCAAGGGCAAGCGCAGCTTCAAGGCCGGCTCCCTCATCGGGCGCGGCAGCGGCGAGGCCTACCAGATGGGCTTCTCCGGCGAGGGCATCGTCGTCGTACAGCCCAGTGAGGACAGCACCGACCGCCTCCGGATCCGGAGCTGAGGGGGAGCAGGACACCATGCAGAGCTCGCTTTTCGCGCACTCCGAGCAGCAGACCCAGGAGCGCTACACCGTCCAGAACCCGCAGCTCCTGCGCGTCGCCCTGGCCGGCCACGACGACGTACTCGCCCGCAAGGGGTCGATGGTCGCCTACCAGGGGCTCGTCGAGTTCGACGCCGAGTTCCAGACGGGCGGCCAGCAGCGCGCCCGGGCGCACACCGGCGAGGGCCTGGACCTGATGCGCTGCCACGGCCAGGGCACCGTCTACTTCGCGAACCTCGCCCAGTACATCCACGTCGTGGACGTCGACCAGGACGGCCTGACCGTGGACAGCGCGTACGTCCTCGCCCTGGACTCCTCGCTGTCCCACCAGGTCATCGCCGTGGACAGCCAGTACGGCATCTCCGGCTCCGGCAAGTACCAGCTCAACATCACCGGGCGCGGCAAGGTCGCCCTGATGACCTCCGGGGAGCCGCTGATGCTCCAGGTCACCCCCGACCGGTACGTCAACGCCGACGCCGACGCGATCGTCGCCTGGTCCAGCGGGCTGCGGGTGCAGATGCAGGCCCAGACGCACTCCTCGGGCGTGTGGCGCCGCCGTGGCAACACCGGCGAGGGCTGGGAGCTCAGCTTTATGGGACAGGGCTACGCGCTCGTCCAGCCGAGCGAACTGCTGCCGCCGCAGAACGCCGTCATCGGCCAGGGCGCCCGCGCCCAGTTCGGCATGGGCCAGCAAGGCGCACGCGGGCAGAACCAGGGCAACGTCTGGAGCTGAACCCACCACCCACCCGCATGTCCCACCCGTATGGGTAAGGGGCGGTCGCCCAGGCGACCGCCCCTTACCCATACGCCCCTGGACGCACGTGCCTCCCTGGACGCGCGCTCCCAGCCGGGAGGCCGTCACACGGGCAGGCGCTCCCGCGTGGCCTCCACCAGCCGGACGACGGACGTGTCGGCCACGCCCGCCACCTCGTCGTACGCGAACCAGCGCAGATCGAGGGACTCGTCACTGATGGCCTCCACCGCGTCGGGCGGGGCCACGGCCGCGTACTGCACGTCAAGGTGCTGGGTGCACGGGCCCGGGATCGGGTGCCGGTCCAGGCGCACCGGGCCGCCCGGCAGCAGCGTGAGGCCCCGCACGCCGGACTCCTCGGTGGCCTCGCGCAGCGCCGCGTCCGCCAGGGTGCGGTCGCCCGGCTCGCAGTGGCCGCCCATCTGGAGCCACATCCCGAGCTTCTTGTGCAGCGTCAGCAGCACCCGCCCGCGCGCCGGGTCCACGACCAGCGCGCTGGCCGTCACGTGCCCGTCGGTGCAGGCCTTCCACATGCCGTCCTCGGGGTGGGCCGACAGGTGGTCCAGGTAGTACTGCCGCAGGTCTTCCTGGTGCTCGTACGCCTTCAGCACCAGCACCGCGTCGTCGCGCAGGCTCACTTGCCCTCGTCGTCCTTGCCCTCGGCGGAGCCGTCCCCGCTGGAGCCGCCCCCGGTGGGGCCGTCCGCCGTGGAGGCGTCGCCCTTCGTGAGGTCAGGACCGCCCGGCTCGCCGCCGCCCGCGGCATCCCCGAGCATCTTGTCCAGCTCGGAGAAGTCGAGCTGCTCGCGGTGCACGAAGCCGTCCGGGTCGTCCAGGTCGGAGGCCGTCGGCAGCATGTCCGGGTGCGCCCACAGGCCGTCACGGCCGTCGACGCCGCGCGCGTCCGTGAGCGAGGCCCACAGGCGCGAGGCGTCCCGCAGCCGGCGCGGACGCAGCTCCAGGCCGATGAGCGTCGCGAACGTCTGCTCGGCCGGGCCGCCGGTGGCGCGGCGGCGGCGCAGCGTCTCCCGCAGCGCGTCGGCCGACGACAGGCGGGGCTTGGCCGCCGCGTGCACGACCGCGTCCACCCAGCCCTCCACGAGCGCGAGCGCCGTCTCCAGGCGGGCCAGGGCGGCCTTCTGCTCCGCGGTGTCCTCGGGCTGGAACATGCCCTGCTGGAGGGCTTCCTGCAACTGCTCCGGGTTCTGCGGGTCGAACTGGCCGACCACGTCCTCCAGCTTCGTGGTGTCGACCTTGATGCCGCGCGCGTAGCCCTCCACGGCGCCGAACAGGTGCGAGCGCAGCCACGGCACGTGGGCGAAGAGCCGCTGGTGGGCGGCCTCCCGCAGGGCCAGGTACAGCCGCACCTCGTCCATGGGGACGCTGAGGTCCTTGCCGAACGCCGCCACGTTCACCGGCAGCAGGGCCGCCTTGCCGGCCGGGCCCAGCGGCAGGCCGATGTCCGTGGAACCGACGACCTCGCCCGCGAGGACGCCCACGGCCTGGCCGATCTGCTGGCCGAACATGGCGCCGCCCATGGAGCGCATCATGCCGATCAGCGGGCCCGCCATGGCCTGCATCTCCTCGGGCAGCACGTCGCCCATCGCCACGCCGACGCGCTCGGCGACCGGGTCGACCAGCTCCCGCCACGCCGGCAGGGTCGCCTCGACCCACTCGGCGCGGCTCCAGGCAACGGCCGAGCCCGCGCCCGAGGGCAGCGAGGTGGCGTCGTCCAGCCACAGGTCGGCCAGGCGCACGGCCTCCTCGACGGCGGTCCGCTCGCCGGGGCCGACGCTGGCGTCCTTCGTGCCGTCCGCCGTGCCCTGGGAGACGGTCTGACGCGCGATGTCCTTGGCCATGTCCCAGTTCACCGGGCCGCCCTCGTACGACAGCATCTGGCCGAGCTGCTGGAAGGCCGCACCCAGGTCACCGGGGTTCATGGAGCCGAACATCGCGGCGAACGGATTGTCCCCGCCGCCCGGGCCGCCGGGCAGCCCGAAGCCGAACGGGTTCCCAGGGCCACCGGAACCCTGTCCCCCTCCGGGGGTGTCCTTCTTCTTGCCCTCGTCGCCGTTCTCCGGCTCCTCCGGCGGAAGGCCGAATCCGAATGGGGTGTCACTCACGGGATTCCTCGGCTCGTAAGGCCACCGGAAGGGATCCGGCGGCGGCTGCCCACAACACCACCCAGCGTAGACACCGCGACGGGATGGGGCCTCGGTGCTTCGCCGTCGGGGGCGCTGCGGCAGGATGGATGCCACCTGGTACGTACGCGTCACGCGCGTACGTACTGAAGACAACCGCTGGAGACGCCCGGTGAGTTCCCCAGATCCGCAGGTTCGCGCAGCGCGAAACCCCTCGACCCCGGCACCCGTGCGCGGGCCCGTCGTCGCCGTCACCGGCGCCGCCGCGGGCATGGGGGCGCTCCTGACCGAGCGCCTGGCCGCGTCCGACGAGATCAAGCAGGTCGTGGCGATCGACGAGCGGCGCGGTGAGTGCGCGGCGGCCCAGTGGCACGTCCTGGACGTCCGGGACCCCGCGATCGCCGAGAAGCTGCGCGGCGTGGACGTCGTCGTGCACCTCGCGCTCGACCTCGACCTGGAGACCGACGGAGCGGCCCGTACGGCGTACAACGTGCGGGGCACGCAGACCGTCCTGACGGCGGCGGCCGCCGCCGGTGTGCACAGGGTGGTGCTGTGCACCTCGGCCATGGTCTACGGGGCCCTCGCCGACAACGAGCTGCCCCTGGCCGAGGACGCTGAGCTGCGGGCCACCGCCGAGGCGACCGGCGTCGGCGACCTCCTGGAGATCGAGCGGCTCGCCCGGCGGGCGCCCCGGGCCCACCCCGGCCTGAACGTCACCGTCGTCCGCCCCGCCGTCCTCGTCGGCGGCACCGACACCGCGCTGACCCGCTACTTCGAGTCGCCGCGGCTCCTGGTGGTGGCCGGGTCGCGGCCCGCGTGGCAGTTCTGCCACGTCGACGACCTGTGCAGCGCCCTGGAGTATGCCGTCCTGGAGAAGGTCGAGGGGGAGCTGGCCGTCGGGTGCGACGGGTGGCTGGAGCAGGAGGAGGTCGAGGAGCTCAGCGGCATCCGGCGCATGGAGCTGCCGTCGGCCGTCGCGCTCGGGGCGGCCGCCCGGCTGCACCGCATCGGCCTCACGCCCTCCCCGGCCGGGGACCTGGCCTACACGATGTACCCCTGGGTCGTCAGCGGCAGCCGGCTGCACGACGCGGGCTGGCGGCCGCGGTGGACCAACGAGGAGGTCCTCGCGGAGCTCCTGGAGGAGGTCACTGGCCGGCGCACGGTCGCCGGGCGGCGCCTGGGCCGCAAGGACGCCACGGCCGCCGGCGCGGCGGGAGCGACCGTGGCCCTGCTCGGCACGGCCGCCCTCGTACGGCGTGCCCGGAAGGCACGCCGGCGCCTCTGAGGCCCGCAGGCCGCGCCCGGGACGGCCCAAGGGCCCTGGGAGCGGCCTGGGGCACCGTGGCGCGGTGGCAGGCCCGTTCCGTCCCCGGGCGGCCCCGCCACGCGCGGCGGGGGGCGTACGGCCCCGGTGGAGACGGCCGCCGTAGGGATCTCCAAACGGCACGCGCGCGTGCCGGGCGAAACGGGGATTCCGCGGTGTCGGTGGCGTGGGGCACCATGGCCGCATGGCACGTACTCCGATTGACCACCCGGGTGAGCTGGCCGCCGAGGAGCCGATCCGGCTGCTGGCCGTCCGGGATGCGCCGCTGTCGCTCGACGAGGTCTTCCGGGCCGTGGCGGACGACGCCGCCGGCGGCACCGCGCTGTTCGTCGGGACCGTACGGGACCACGACAGAGGCGCGGACGTGGCCGCGCTGTCGTACTCCAGCCACCCCTCCGCCGAGGCGGAGCTGCGGCGGGTGGCGGAGAAGGTCGTCGCCGAGTTCCCCGTACGCGCCCTGGCGGCCGTGCACCGCGTCGGCGACCTGGCCGTCGGCGACCTCGCGGTGGTCGTCGCCGTGTCCTGCCCGCACCGGGCGGAGGCCTTCGCGGCCTGCCGGAAGCTGATCGACGACCTCAAGCACGAGGTGCCCATCTGGAAGCACCAGACGTTCTCCGACGGCCAGGAGGAGTGGGTCGGCGCCTAGGCGGTGCCCGACCGACCGGAACCGGACTTCCGGTTGCGTAACCGAGCCCCTGGCGTGAGCGTTGTCGGAGCGGCGGGTTAGTCTGCTGATCAGTCAGTTGTGGTCGCGCAATGGGGTCGGGAGGTCGGCATGGCATCGCTTGCCTGGTTGCTTATTCCGCTTCTGGCGGCTGTCGGTGCCGGACTGTGGGCGCTTCTGGCCCACCGCAACCGCGAGAGCGGGAAGACCGGCGACATCAGTGAGCTGAACGGCTACGCGGCGTTCCGCAAGGCGATGGAGAAGACGCACTCACGCACCGACGCCGTCTGACACCGCGGTCCCCGCGCCCTGTGGGGACCGCCGGGCGACAGCGCCGCGTGCGTCCTCGGCGGACAGCCAGGTGCGCCCTGGCCCTGCCCGTGCGGTGTGCCCCGGCCCCGCCCGTGCGGATCCCGTACGGACCGGCCCCGGGGGTGCCCTCACAGGACTGTCCCGTACTGTCGTTCCATGCCACGCCGTACCGCCACGATGCTCGCCTCCACGTTGATGCTGATCGCGTTGCTCTGCGCCGGAGTGCTCATCACAGTGCCGTACTCGGAGATGTCCCCGGGACCGACGGTGAACACCCTGGGCGACCACGACGGCGAGCCGGTGCTGCAGATCTCGGGCCGCAAGACGTACCCGACGAGCGGCCACCTGAACATGACGACCGTCCGCGTCACCAGCGCCGACTACAAGATGAACCTCGCGGAGGCCGTCTACGGCTGGCTCGCGCACGACAACATCGTCGTGCCGCACGAGACGCTCTACCCGGACGGCAAGACCGAGCAGGAGTCGTCCCGGGAGAACGCCGAGGAGTTCAGCCAGTCCCAGGGGAGCGCGAAGGTCGCCGCCCTGCGGCAACTGGACATCCCGGTGAAGTCCCAGGTGGTCGTCGGCACCGTCTTCAAGGACAGCCCCGCCGAGGGCCGGCTGCACGCGGGCGACGTGATCAGGAGCGTGGACGGCAGGGCGGTGAGGAAGACCACCGACGTCGCGAAGCTCGTCACCCGGCACGAGCCCGGTGAGGACGTCACGTTCACCGTCGTGCCGGTCAAGGAGGCCGCCGCCGCCGAGAAGGCGGGCAAGGAGCCGACGCGGGCCGAGGACGTCACGATCAAGACCGGCACGTCCGACGACGAGGGGCGCAAGAGGGCGGTCGTCGGCATCCAGGCCGGGACCGACCACACCTTCCCCTTCACCATCGACATCAAGCTCGCCGACGTGGGCGGTCCCAGCGCGGGCCTGATGTTCGCCCTCGGCATCGTCGACAAGCTCACGCCGGGCGACCTCACCGGCGGGAAGTTCGTGGCGGGCACCGGCACCATCGAGGAGGACGGCACGGTCGGCCCGATCGGCGGCATCGAGATGAAGACCGTGGGCGCGCGCGACAAGGGCGCGGAGTACTTCCTGACACCCAAGGCCAACTGCGCCGCCGCCGCGAGCGACGTCCCCGACGGCCTCACCCTGGTCAAGGTGGACACCATCGGCGACGCCGTGAAGTCCCTCAACAAGATCCGCAAGGGCGACACGGCCGGCCTGCCGACCTGCGGCTGACACCGGTATCGCCCCCCGGGGGGCGGGGCAGCGGCAGCAAGCCGCGGAAACGCCCGTGGCCGGGGCGGTCGACACCGGCCCCGGCCACGCGCACGTCCTGGAAGCGGTAGCCCCCGGTTACGCAGAATTACTCACGGTCGCTGTCGGCTACTCCGCGAACGTCGCCGACAGCGCCTCGGCCAGACCCGGCACCAGGTCCGAGCCGGTCAGGACCTCCGTCGGCGAGTCCTTCTCGCGCAGCCGCAGGGCCGACTCGCGCGCGCCGTCACGCAGCACCGCGACCGTCATGCGCACCTCCTGGCGCTCGGGGTGCCGGGCCACCCACGCCGCGAGGTCCTTCTCGCTCAGGTCCTGCGGAACGGACGCCTCCGCGGACGGCGGCAGCATCAGGCGCTCCACCGTGAGGGCGCAGCCCGCCACGGAGTCGGGCCAGGCGATGGTGCCGAGGAACTCGTCGAGCGCCGCCCCGGCGGGCAGCTCCTCCTGCTCAATGGGGGTCAGGGGAGCCGCGGAGCCGTCGTCGGCGAGGCCCAGGCGGTCGGCCAGGCCCGGCTCCTGGCTGCGCAGGCGCGCGGTGTCGACGAGGGCGAAGAGCCGTGCGGGCTGGTCCCAGCCGAGCGTCCCGACATAGTCGTCGATTTCGAGCACGGCGCGGGTGAGGGGGCTCGCGGCCATCGGAGGGCCGGAGGGGGAAACGTTGGGCATGCCCAATATCCTGCCTGGTTCAGACCCCGGAACGGGAACTGAGTAAAGCATCGGTAAGTTGCATAGGTGGGCTCTACGATCGCGGGGGCCTGTTCCAGCCACAGCTACAGCTACAGCGAACTTCGAGGTGCGCACCTTGGCTTTCCAGATGCCGGACCGCGGCGGAGGCCCGACGGGGCCACGGATCAGAGTGGGCCGACCGTCCCGTCGCGTCCGGACCCTGCTCATGACGCTGGGCGTCCTGGCCGTGCTGGCCATGGCGTTCGTCATGTTCGCGGGGTTCTGGACGGACTGGCTGTGGTACCGCTCGGTCCACTACTCATCGGTCTTCACGACGACCCTATGGACCAAGATCGGCCTGTTCTTCGTCTTCGGACTGCTGATGGCGGCCGCGGTCGGGGTGAACATCTGGCTGGCCCACCGGCTGCGCCCGCCGCTGAGCGCCATGTCGATGGAGCAGCAGAGCCTCGACCGCTACCGCATGGCGATCGCGCCGTACAAGAAGTGGATCCTCATCGGCGTCACGGCGCTGGTCGGCCTCATCGCGGGCGCCTCCGCCGCGGGCCAGTGGCGCACCTGGCTGATGTGGGTCAACGGCGTGTCCTTCGGCCAGAAGGACCCCCAGTTCCACCTGGACGTGGCGTTCTTCGCCTTCGACCTGCCCTGGTACCGCTTCCTGCTCGGCTTCGGCTTCGCGGCCACGGTCCTGTCGGTGATCGCCGCCGCGCTGACGCACTACCTGTACGGCGGGCTGCGCATCACCAGCCCCGGCGGGCGGGCCACGGCCGCGGCGACGGGCCACCTGTCGGTGCTCATCGGCGTCTTCGTGGCGCTGAAGGCCGTCGCGTACTGGCTCGACCGGTACGGCCTCGCGGTGAAGTCGAGCGACTTCAAGGCGACGGACAACTGGACGGGTCTGCGGTACGTCGACGCCAACGCCTATCTGCCGGCGAAGACGATCCTGTTCTGCATCGCCGTCATCTGCGCGCTGCTGTTCTTCGCCACGCTGTGGCGGCGGACCTGGCAGCTCCCCGTCATCGGCTTCGGCCTGATGGTGCTCTCCGCCATCCTGATCGGCGGGCTGTACCCGGCCATCGTCCAGAAGTTCCAGGTCCAGCCGAACGAGCAGGCCAAGGAAGCCCCGTACATCGCCAAGAACATCAAGGCGACCCGGGAGGCCTACGGCATCAAGGACGTGAAGCCGGAGAGCTACGACGGCACCGGCACGGTCTCCGAGAACGCCCAGCAGAAGCGTGACGCCGCCGACGCCGCGGCCAGCTACCGCCTGAACGACCCGAACATCGTCTCGCCGACCTTCCAGCAGCTCGAGCAGAAGCGCGAGTACTACCAGTTCCCGATGACGCTGGACGTCGACCGGTACAAGGGCCAGGACACCGTCATCGGCCTGCGCGAGCTGAACCTCGACAAGCTCGACAAGCGCAACTGGATCAACGACCACTTCGTCTACACCCACGGCTACGGCGCGGTCGCCGCCAAGGGCACGGAGACGGGCAAGGGCTCCAAGGGCGAGCCCGCGTTCACCGAGCGGGGCCTGCCCACCAACGGCTCGCTCGGGGACTACGAGCAGCGGATCTACTACGGCGAGAAGACCAAGTCGTACGCGATCGTCGGCGGGCCGCAGAAGGAGCTCGACTACGAGCAGTCCGGCCGCCAGGAGACGTACAGCTACGAGGGCAGGAGCGGCGTCGACCTGTCCAACCCGGTCAACAGGGCGGCGTACGCGATCACGTTGAGCGAGCCGCAGATCCTGTACTCGGGCGCGATCGGCGACGGCTCGCGGCTGCTGTACAACCGCACCCCCAAGGAGCGCGTCGAGGCCGTCGCGCCCTGGCTGACCATCGACGGCGACGCGTACCCGACGGTCGTCGGCGGGCGCGTCCAGTGGGTCGTCGACGCCTACACGACGGTCAACAACTACCCGTACTCGTCGTGGACGACGCTCGGTGACACCACGGCCGACTCGCTGTCGGACAAGGACAGCCAGCGCGCGGTGATCGCCCAGCAGAACCGCGTCAACTACATCCGCAACTCGGTGAAGGCCACCGTCGACGCGTACGACGGCACGGTGAAGCTGTACACGTGGGACGAGAAGGACCCCGTCCTGAAGACGTGGAAGAAGGCCTTCCCGGGCACCGTCAAGGACCGGGGCGACATCCCGCGGGACCTGATGGACCACCTGCGCTACCCGCAGGACCTGTTCAAGGTGCAGCGGCAGCTCCTGACGAAGTACCACGTCACCGATCCGGGCCCGTTCTACAACGGCAGTGACGCCTGGCAGGTGCCGAACGACCCGGCCAAGCAGCAGAACAGCGCGGTCCCGCCGTACTACCTGTCGATGAAGACGCCGGGGCAGGACCAGCAGCAGTTCTCCCTGACGACGACGTTCACACCCAGCAAGCGGCCCAACCTCAGCGCCTTCCTCGCGGTGGACGCGGACGCGAGCAGCAAGGACTACGGCAAGTTCACGCTGCTGAGAGTCAACAAGGGCGACCCCTACGGACCCGAGCAGGTCCAGAACAAACTGGTCTCGCTGCCCGAAGTGGGCAACTTCATCAGGGACATGAAGGGCGCGGCGTCCGACGTGCTCTACGGCAATCTGATGACGGTGCCCTTGAAGAACGGGTTCCTGTACGTCGAGCCCATGTACGTCCAAGGACGTAAGTCGCCCTACCCACAGCTCAAGAAGGTGGCCGTCTCCTACGGCTCGGAGAACGTCTTCGCGGACAGCCTGGGACAGGCGCTCGACAAGCTCTTCCGGACCCAGGGCGACACGCCCGTCGAGCCACCGGACGAACCGGGCGACGGCGACAAGGAGAAGCCCGACAAGGACAAGCCGCCGGCCTCGGACAACCCCGACCTCCAAGAGGCCATCGACGACGCGCAGAAGGCGATCGACGAAGGCAAGGAAGCCCTCAAGAACGACGACTGGGAGGCCTACGGCAAGGCCCAGGAGAAGCTCCAGGACGCCCTGGAGCGCGCGGAGGAAGCCCAGTCCAAGCCGTCGGAGAAGGACGGGAAGCCGCAAAAGCCCGACGGGAACGACCAGGGCGGCGACGGCGGCGGCTGACCGCCGGCCGCGCGGGGGCCGACGGCGGGCGGCTCCCGCCCCGCGCCGTGATACGGTGACGTACACAACGGCGCGGGGTGGAGCAGCTCGGTAGCTCGCTGGGCTCATAACCCAGAGGTCGCAGGTTCAAATCCTGTCCCCGCTACTCATGACGAAGGCCCGGATCCTCCAGCAGGATCCGGGCCTTCGGCATGTCCGGGTGCCGCCCGCGTGGACTGTGCCGGGGGCTCGTGCCAGTGGTGTGGGGTTCGTGCGAAGAGTGCTCCGCGCGGGGGGAGTTGAGGAAAGCTGTGTTTCACTTATCTCTCTGTGGGCATGTCGACAAAACGCTGAAGTGACCTCACTGGCTGCGGTATACCAGGTGTACCCAGGTTGCAGGTGGTGCGACGATGGACGTTATGGGGGACAAGGCAACTCTGTTGGAGACTGGGCGTTTCGTACCGTCGTCCGACCGGGAGGATCCCGGGGCGGTGGCGGAGGAGATGCGGCACCGGGCCGCGGCCGAGGCCGGGGACGTGGACGCCATGAGCGTCCTGGGCAGCCTGCTCCTGCGCCGCGGTGACCTCGACGGTGCCGAATCCTTGCTGCGCGCGGCGACCGCCGCCGGTGACCGCGCCGCGGCCAACAACCTGGGTGTCCTCCTGCACCAGCGCGGCTACGTCGAGGAGGCGGCCGGCTGGTGGCGGATCGCCGCCGTCGCGGGTTCGGCCGCGGCGGCGCACGCGCTCGGCCGCCACCACCGCGAGCGCGGTGACGAGCCCGCCGCCGAGTACTGGCTGCGCCAGGCCGCCGAACAGGGCCACACCCTGGGCGCGTACGCCCTCGCCGACCTCCTGGAGCACCGCGGCGACGCCGGGGCCGAGCGCTGGATGCGCGCCGCCGCCGAGCGCGGCCACCGCGAGGCGGCGTACCGCCTGGCGCGGGCCCTTGACCGGCGCGCGGAGCAGGAGGGCCCCGGTGACGGCGAGACGCGCGCCCCCCGCGGCGCCCGCCCCGGACGGGACACGCGCCCCGAAGGCGACCGCTCTCTGGTGGAGCAGGCCGAGCAGTGGTACCGCCAGGCCGCCGCGCGCGGGCACCGGCGCGCGGCCCTGCACCTCGGCGCCATCCTGGAGAAGCGCGGCGAGCTCAAGGAGGCCGGGCGCTGGTACCTGACCTCCGCCAAGGACGGCGAGGCCAAGGCCGCCTGCGCCCTGGGCTTCCTGCTGCGCGACGCGGGCGACGAGACGAACGCCGCCGTGTGGTGGCTCAAGGCCGCCCAGGACGGCGACGGCAACGCGGCCAACGCCCTCGGCGCGCTGCACGCCGAGCGCGGCGAGACCCAGACCGCCGAGCGCTGGTACCGCGCGGCCCTGGACGCGGGCGACGTGAACGGCGCGTACAACCTCGGCCTGCTCTGCGCCGAGCAGAAGCGCACCGCGCAGGCCGACCAGTGGTACCGCCGCGCCGCCTACGCCGGGCACCGCGAGGCCGCCAACGCGCTCGCCGTGCTGCTGCTCCAGGGCGGCGACGCGGCCGGCGCCGAGCCGTGGTTCTCCAAGGCGGCCGAGGCGGGCAGCGTGGACGCCGCGTTCAACCTCGGCATCCTGTACGCGAGCCGGGGCGACGACGCGGAGGCGCTGCGCTGGTACGAGCGCGCCGCGGCGGCGGGCCACACCGAGGCCGCGCTCCAGGTCGGCACGGCGCGCCTGCGCGAGGGCGACGAGCTGGAGGCCGAGAGGCACCTGCGGCGCGCGGTGGGCGCGGGCAGCGCGGAGGCCGCCTACCGGCTCGGCACCGTGCTCGACGCGCGCCGCCCGGCCGCGGCGGCGCACGCGCTCGGCGAGCCGGTGGCGCGCAAGTCGGAGTGCGAGGAGTGGTACGAGCGCGCGGCACAGCAGGGGCACCGCCGGGCCCAGGTGCGGGTCGGCATGCTCGCCGCCGGGCGCGGCGACGTGGTCGAGGCCGCGCGGTGGTACCGCCTCGCGGCGGAGGCCGGGAGCCGGAACGGCGCGTTCAACCTGGGGCTCCTGCTCGCCCGCGAGGGCAGCGAGCCGGAGGCCGCGCTGTGGTGGACGCGCGCCGCGGACGCCGGGCACGGCCGGGCGGCGCTGCGCGGAGCCCTGCTCTACGCCCGCCGCGGTCAGCTCGCGGAGGGCCAGCGCTGGGCCGCGCGGGCCGTGGACCTCGGCCCGGCGGAGGTCGCCGAGCGGGCGGCGCGGCTCGGCGAGGCCCTGCGCCAGGAACTCACGGCGTAGGGCGGGCCGGGCGGCGCGGTTCGGCCGTGTCCGTCCCTGGCGGGTCGGCCGCGTTCGCCCCTGGTGGGCCCGCTGCGTCCGCCTCTGGTGGGTCGGCCGGGTCCGCCGTGCCCACCCCCGGCGGGTCCGCGACACCCGCCCTGGTGGGCCCTCGGCGCCGCCCGGGAAGCGATTTGCGCTGGTCGTGGGCGTGGCGTACTGTTGGGTTCACCGACGCGGGGTGGAGCAGCTCGGTAGCTCGCTGGGCTCATAACCCAGAGGTCGCAGGTTCAAATCCTGTCCCCGCTACCAAGAGACCGGGGCCGGATCCTTCACAGGGTCCGGCCCCGGTCGTCGTTGTGGTCGCTGTACGCGACGGCCACGGACGGCGGCACACGAAGAGGGGCCCGGCACACCGAGTGTGCCGGGCCCCTCTTCATTCCGTCTCAGCGCACGGCATCGCCTACGAGGCGCACGACGGGCACACGCCCCGGTACGTGACCTCCACGTCCGAGATCGTGAAGCCGAAGCGCTCCGAGTCCGGCAGCGTCGCGAGCGGGTTGCCCGTCGGGTGGACGTCGCGGATCGCGCCGCACCGGGAGCAGACCAGGTGCTGGTGCGGCCGGTGGGCGTTCGGGTCGTACCGCTTGGCTCTGCGGTCCGTGGAGACCTCGATGATCTCGCCCAGCGACACCAGCTCGCCCAGCGTGTTGTAGACGGTCGCCCGGGAGATCTCCGGCAGCTTCACGACGGCGCGCGCGTGCACCTCGTCCGCCGTCAGGTGCGTGTGATCCCCATCGAGAACCTCGGCCACGACGCGCCGCTGTGCGGTCATCCGCCAGCCGCGTCCGCGCAGTCGTTCCAACAGGTCGCTCATGAATCCAGCCTAACAGCCAGGGGACCAGGTCCCGAACGAGTGTGACTTTGGATGCTTGCTTGACTTAGACAGTGTCTAGTGTAGGATCGAGTTCGGCAAACGCCGCGGGACAGGATTTGCAGCAGAAGACGCAGGAGGCGCACGTGACGCAGGGACCCCTCACCACCGAGGCCGGAGCGCCGGTCGCCGACAACCAGAACAGCGAGACCGCGGGCGCCGGTGGTCCCGTGCTGGTCCAGGACCAGCACCTCCTGGAGAAGCTGGCGCACTTCAACCGCGAGCGCATCCCGGAGCGCATCGTGCACGCCCGGGGCGCGGGCGCGTACGGCACGTTCACGGTGACGGCCGACGTGACCCCTTACACGCGGGCCAAGTTCCTCTCCGAGATAGGCAAGGAGACCGAGGTCTTCCTGCGCTTCTCCACCGTCGCGGGGAACCTGGGCGCGGCCGACGCGGTGCGCGACCCGCGCGGCTTCGCGCTGAAGTTCTACACCGAGGAGGGCAACTACGACCTCGTCGGGAACAACACCCCGGTCTTCTTCATCAAGGACGCCATCAAGTTCCCGGACTTCATCCACACCCAGAAGCGCGACCCGTACACGGGCTCCCAGGAGGCCGACAACGTGTGGGACTTCTGGGGCCTGAGCCCGGAGTCCACGCACCAGGTGACCTGGCTCTTCGGTGACCGCGGCATCCCGGCGTCGTACCGCCACATGGACGGCTTCGGCTCGCACACCTTCCAGTGGGCGAACGAGGCGGGCGAGGCCTTCTGGGTCAAGTACCACTTCAAGACCGACCAGGGGATCAAGAACCTGACCGCCCAGGAGGCGGAGATCCTGGCGGGCAAGGACCCCGACTCGCACCAGCGCGACCTGCGGCAGGCGATCGAGCGCGGCGAGTTCCCGTCCTGGACCGTGCAGGTGCAGATCATGCCGGCGGCCGAGGCGGCGAACTACCGTTTCAACCCGTTCGACCTCACCAAGGTGTGGCCGCACGCGGACTACCCGCCGATCACGATCGGCAAGCTGGAGCTCAACCGCAACCCGGAGAACATCTTCGCCGAGGTCGAGCAGGCGATCTTCTCGCCCGCGCACTTCGTCCCCGGCATCGGCCCGTCGCCGGACAAGATGCTCCAGGGCCGCCTCTTCGCGTACGGCGACGCCCACCGCTACCGCGTCGGCATCAACGCCGACCACCTCCCGGTCAACCGCCCGCACGCCACCGAGGCCCGTACGCACGGCCGTGACGGCGTCATGTACGACGGCCGCCACAAGGGCGCGAAGAACTACGAGCCCAACTCCTTCGGCGGCCCCTTCCAGACGGACCGGCCGCTGTGGGCACCGACCCCGGTCACCGGCGTCACCGGGAACTTCGAGGCCCCCACGCACGCCGAGGACAACGACTTCGTCCAGGCGGGCAACCTCTACCGGCTGATGACGGAGGACGAGAAGACCCGTCTGATCGAGAACCTGGCGGGCAGCATCGCGGGCGTCTCCCGCGACGACATCGCCGAGCGCGCGATCAACAACTTCCGTCAGGCGGACGGAGACTTCGGCAAGCGCCTGGAGGCCGCTGTCCAGGCCCTGCGCGGCTGACACCCAGGCCCTCGCCGAACGAAGACGGGCCGGACCCCCTCGGGGGCCCGGCCCGTTCGCCGTGCTCAGGCCACCGGGGCGGGGCGTCGGCTCGGCGCCCAGCAGCGGATGATGTCGCGCACCGACACGATGCCCACGGGCTCGCCGCCGTCGAGCACGATGAGGTGCCGGAAGCCGCCGTGCGTCATGGCCTGGGCCGCGTCCTCCAGGGTCCAGACCGGCCCGGCGAAGACGACGTCGGTCGTCGTGTGCCCGCCCGCGGTCTCCCGGTCCGGGTCCTGGCCACGTCCCAGGGAGGTCAGGATGTCGCGCTCGGTCAGGATGCCGATGCCGGTGTCGTCGGGGTCGAAGACGACCGCGGCGCCGACGCGGCGCGCCGCCATCAGCCGGGCGGCCTGACGGAGGGTGTGCGTGGGGCCGATGGTGAGGACCAACGTGCTCATTGCGTCACGGACGAGCATGGGCGTGAGCCACCTCCTTGGTGTCTCCTTTGCCTCGGGCATGCCGGGGGCTGGGAACGGCATTGCCAAGAGAAAGGATTCACAAGTTCACAAGTGGGGGGACTCTCAGAGTCGCAGCGAAGCGAGGCGCCAACAAGGGGGCGGAGGCGCGCAGTTCGCCGGCCCTCCTCCCGCCGGGGCGCACGCGGGAGCAGGCCCCTTCCCGGGCGCGGGGGGCGTGCGGGAGGGCGGCGCTCGGGTACGTCGGGGTCGGTGCGGGCCGCGTACCGCGGGCGGCGTGTGTGGCCATCGCGTGTGCGGTGGTGCGTGTGCGGTGGTGCGTGCGCGGTGCTCGGTGCGCACCGCGCCCGGCGCACGGGACACGGCGGGGCACGGCATGCGATGCGTACGGCGCGCGGCGCGTGGTGTGTACGGGTGGGCGGTACGGGGTGCGTACGGCACGCGGTGTACCCGGCGCATGGCGCACCGCACGCGCGGCTCCATGCGGGCGGCACTCGGGCGTACGGCGCAGGGCGCACAGCACGTGGTGCGTACGGCCGACGGTACGCGGCACGCGGTACGCCCCAGCACACCGCGCGCGGTACGCCCCGGAACGCGCGCGGCACGTGGTGCGTACGGCACGCGGCAGGCGGTACGCGGCTCACGAAGCGCACGGCGCGCGGCGCGTTGTACGTGGTGCACAGGGCGGGCGGCACGCGGTGCCACGGCACTTCGCGCGCGACACGGTCGCGCCTGGCGTGGTCGCACGCCGCGAGCCCAGGTGGCGGGCGCCGGGGGCGTGCGCCCCGCGGTCAGCGGCCCGTCAAGTACGCGAGCATCTCGTCGTGGAGCAGGCCGTTCGACGCCGCCGCGTTGCCGCTGTGGGGGCCGGGCGTGCCGTCGAGGCCGGTGAAGCGGCCGCCCGCCTCCGTCACCACGATCGCGTTCGCCGCCATGTCCCACAGGGACAGCTCCGGCTCCGCGCACAGGTCCACCGAGCCCTCGGCGACCATCATGTACGGCCAGAAATCGCCGTACCCGCGGGTGCGCCAGCAGGCGCGCGTGAGGTCGAGGAAGCCGTCGAGGCGGCCCTGCTCCTCCCAGCCGCTGAGCGAGGAGTAGGCGAACGACGCGTCCTGGAGCCGGGCCACCTTGGACACCTGGAGCCGGGTGGCGGAGGTCAGGCTGCGGCCGGTGAACGCGCCGCTGCCCTTCGCCGCCCACCAGCGACGGCCGAGCGCGGGCGCGGAGACGACGCCGACCACCGGCTGGTAGCCGCCCTCGCCCGCCTCCATCAGGGAGATGAGCGTGGCCCAGACCGGGACGCCGCGGACGTAGTTCTTCGTGCCGTCGATCGGGTCGACGACCCAGCGGCGCGGGCCCGTGCCCTCGATGCCGTACTCCTCCCCGAGGATCGCGTCACGCGGCCGGGCGCGCTGGAGCTGGCCGCGGACCAGTTCCTCGGCGGCCTTGTCGGCCTCGCTCACCGGCGTCATGTCCGGCTTGGTCTCCACCTGGAGGTCGAGCGCCTTGAACCGGCCCATGGTCGCGGCGTCGGCGGCGTCCGCGAGGACGTGGGCGAGACGCAGGTCATCGTGGTAGTCGGGCATGGGTGAACAGTATCGATCCCGTTTCGCGCGAGCCACAACGCGTAGCGGGCGCCGCGCGCCGGACCCCTTGACAGTGCTCCGCGGCGCGTCAACTCTGACGAGCAGAACCGCATGGGCCGCAGCGGCCCTGGGCAGCCGGAGGCGACGATGCCTGCAGCGCGGGAATCTCTGCTCGACGCGGCGTACACCGCTCTGGCCCGCAGGCCGTGGGCCGGTGTGCGGATGGTCGACGTGGCGGCGGTGGCCGGGGTGTCCCGGCAGACGCTCTACAACGAGTTCGGCAGCAAGGACGGCCTCGCCCGGGCCCTGCTGCGCCGCGAGACGGACACCTATCTGCGGGGCGTCGAGCGGGCCCTGGCGCAGGCGCGGGACCCGGTGGACCGGCTCGCCGCGGTGAGCGCGTGGACCATCGGCGCGGCGCGGGACAACGTCCTGGTGCGGGCGGTCCTCACCGGCTTCTGGAGCGAGCGGCTGCCCGCGCCGAGCAGGGCCGCGGTGTCCAGCTCCCCGGTGCCCGCACAGCGGCGCGCCGACGCGGGCGTGCCGAGCCCGGGCGAACTGCTCACCCAGGTACGGGACCGGGCGATGGCCGCGCTGACCGAGCGCGGCCGCCCCTCGGAGACGGAGGAGCTGGCCCGGGCCTGCGAGAGCGCGGTGCGCGTCGCGCTGTCGTACGTCGTGGCGCCCGCGGCCCGGGAGGAGGACTCGGCGCAGCTCGTCCGGCGTGTCGTCGTCCGCAGCCTGGGCGGACCGGCCCCGGCGGGAGGCCGTTAGCCGCGGTCGTCCCGGCCCTGGCGAGAGGCCGTCAGCCGCGGTCGTCCCGGCCCGGCGGGGGAGCGCGGCGGACCGGACTCGGCTGCCGACTGCGGACTGCGGACTGCGGACTGCCTCAGTGGGCCGAGCCCGAGAGCTGGAGGCCGATGACGCCGACGATCACCAGCGAGATCGAGACGATCTTGAGAGTGGAGACCAGGTCGCCGAGGAAGATCATGCCGTAGATGGCCGTGCCCGCGGCGCCGATGCCCGTCCACACCGCGTACGCCGGGCCCACGTCCAGCTTCTTGAGGGCCAGCGTGAGCAGGCCGAAGCTGCCGAGCGCGAAGCAGGCGAAGGCGATGGTGGGCCAGATCCGGGTGAAGCCGTGCGACAACTTCAGGCAGACCGCGAAGCCCGTCTCGAGGATCCCGGCGACGATGACCAGCAGCCACGCCATGGTTGCGCCTCCCGCATGCTTACGATCCGTGACCGCTTCGCCAGAGCTTGGCAGAATCTTGGTGCGATTATGCCCTTACCTCGCCGCCCGGGGTGTAAACAGCGCGAAGATCGGGTCACCCTCAGGGGAGCCCGCCGCGAACAGCCTTGCGGCGAGGGGGGTCGGTCACCCGTCAGTCACCCTCGTGCCGCTCCCGTGTCGCGAGCAGCCGGCGCAGCGAGTAGAGCCGGGCCGGGTCCGCGTGCCCCTCGGCGACCCACGCGTCCAGCGCGCAGTCCGGCTCGTCGTGGCTGCACGCGCGCGGGCAGTTCGCGGTGCCGGGCTCCAGGTCGGGGAAGGCGTGGATGACCCGTGAGGGGTCCACGTGGTGCAGGCCGAAGGAGCGCACGCCCGGGGTGTCGATGACCCAGCCCGCGTCGCCGGACAGGGGCAGCGCGAGCGCGGAGGTGGTGGTGTGGCGGCCGCGGCCCGTGACCGCGTTGACATGGCCGGTGCTGCGCCGCCGGTCCTCGGGCACCAGCGCGTTGACCAGGGTCGTCTTGCCGACGCCGGAGTGCCCGACGAACGCGGTGACCTTGCCGTCCAGTTCGGCGCGCACGCGCTCCACCGCCTCGCCGCTCTCCAGTTCGGCGCGGCTGGTGACCACGTAGGGGATGTCCAGGTCGCCGTACAGCTCCAGGAGCTTGTCCGGCGGGGCCAGGTCGGACTTGGTCAGCACGAGCAGCGGCGTGAGCCCGCCGTCGTACGCCGCGACCAGGCAGCGGTCGATCAGGCGCGGGCGCGGCTCGGGGTCGGCGAGGGCGGTGACGACGGCGAGCTGGTCGGCGTTGGCGACGACCACGCGCTCGTACGGGTCGTCGTCGTCGGCGGTGCGGCGCAGCACCGAGGTGCGCCCGGCGATGCGGACGATGCGGGCGAGGGTGTCCTTCTGGCCGGACAGGTCGCCGACCAGGGCGACGCGGTCGCCGACCACCGCGGCCTTGCGGCCCAGCTCGCGGGCCTTCATGGCCATCACGATGCGGTCCCCGACCAGGCAGGTCAGGCGGCCCCGGTCGACGGTGAGGACCATGCCGTCGGCGGCGTCCTCGTGCTTGGGGCGGATGTTCGTACGGGGACGGTTGCCCTTGCGGTTGGGGCGGACCCGGACGTCGTCCTCGTCGGTGTGCTTGCCGTAGCGGCGCATGGTTCCAGTCCGCCCGTCAGTTCCCCAGCATCCCGGTCCACAGGTCGGGGAAGTCGGGCAGCGTCTTCGCCGTCGTCGCGACGTTCTCGATCTGTACGCCCGGCACGGCGAGGCCGATGATCGCGCCCGCCGTGGCCATGCGGTGGTCGTCGTAGGTGTGGAAGACCCCGCCGTGCAGCGGGCGCGGGCGGATGTGCAGGCCGTCGGCGGTCTCCGTGACGTCACCGCCCAGTTCGTTGATCTCCTTGGTGAGCGCGGCCAGCCGGTCCGTCTCG
Source organism: Streptomyces longispororuber (assembly GCF_014656095.1). Classification (GTDB taxonomy): domain Bacteria; phylum Actinomycetota; class Actinomycetes; order Streptomycetales; family Streptomycetaceae; genus Streptomyces; species Streptomyces longispororuber. The sequence continues at coordinate 6,555 of NZ_BNBT01000118.1, read as the reverse complement.
TGCAGGCGCAGGTGGGCGACGCCGCGCAGGGTGGACGGCGAGTCGGCGAGGGCCGCGACCGCCGCGATGCCCGGGGTCAGCTCGCCGACCTCGCCGAGGTCGGCGTCGATGCCGTGCACCCGGCCCGAGCCGGTGAACGTCAGGCCGTGCTCGGTCAGTTCGCAGGAGCCGCCCATCTCGGTGAAGAGCTGCCGCAGCGCGTCACCGGGCTGGGTGGTGCGCGTGGGCCAGTCGGGGATGGTCACGCGGCCGCCGGTGACCAGGGCCGCGGCCAGGAACGGCTGGGCGTTCGACAGGTCCGGCTCGACCGTCAGGTCCCGGCCGAGCAGGGCGCCCGGCGTGACCCGCCAGACGTTCGGCTCGCCGCCCGACTCGGGGGTGTCGACCTGGGCGCCGGCGGAGCGCAGCATGTCGACGGTCATGCGGATGTGCGGCATGGACGGCAGGGCGCTGCCCACGTGCCGCACCTCGACGCCCTGGTTGAAGCGCGGGCCGGAGAGCAGCAGGGCGCTCACGAACTGGGACGAGGACGAGGCGTCGATCTCGACCTGGCCGCCGTCCAGGGCGCCGCCGCCGTGCACGGTCAGCGGCAGCGCGCCGCGGCTGTCGTCGTCCACGCGGGCGCCGAGGACGCGCAGCGCGTCGATCACGCCGTGCAGCGGGCGCTCGTAGGAGCGGGGGTCGCCGTCGAAGCGGATGGGGCCGTCGGCGAGCGCGGCGACCGGCGGCAGGAAGCGCATCACCGTGCCCGCGTTGCCCACGTCGACCGTGGCCGGGCCGTGCAGGCCCGACGGGATGACGCGCCAGAACTCGCCGGTGCCGTCCGGGCCCACGCCCTCCTCGATGCCGACGCCCATGGCGCGCAGCGCGGCCGCCATCAGCAGGGTGTCGCGGGACCGCAGCGGGCGGCGCAGCCAGCCGGGCTCGGCGGCCAGGGCGGCGAGGACGAGGCCACGGTTGGTGACCGACTTCGAGCCCGGCACGTGGACCGTCGCGGCGACGGCTCCGCTCGCGTGCGGGGCTGGCCAGAGGGCGGTGTGCGTCGGGTTCACGGTCATGCCCCTCACTTTAGTGGCTGACGACGACCGCAGAACTTGATCAAAAGTGGTGAAATCCAGGCGAAACAGAGAAGTGATAGGGGGCGACCCCGGTCGGCCCCGCCGGCCCCGCCAGTCCTGGGTGCCGGGTCAGGCCGTGAGCAGCCAGCGGCCGCCGCCTATCAGCGAGCACAGCGACACGACGTGGAAGAGGAACAGCCACATCCCGGCCGGGACGTGCGTCAGCCGGGACAACTGGTCCGCGTCGGAGTCCCCGGCGCCGCCGTGCCGCCGCTTCGTCTGGAGCTCGAAGGCCGGCCGTACGCCGCCCAGGAGCAGGAACCACACCACCGTGTACGCGAAGGCGGCCTGTACGTCGGTACTGGCCAGCCAGGAGACCACCAGGAAGGCGCCGCCCGCCAGGACCATGGTGAGCGCCCCGTACGCGTTGCGGATCATCACCAGCATCGCGGCGAGCAGGGCCGTCGCGAGCCACAGGAACGCAGTGATGTGCCCCGCGGAGAGCAGGGCCGCGCCGCCGAGGCCGAGCAGCGGGGGAGCGGTGTAGCCCGCGGCGGCGGTGAGGACCATGCCCAGGCCGGTGGGCTTGCCGCGGCTGACGGTCAGGCCGCTGGTGTCGGAGTGCAGCCGGATGCCGTCCAGGCGGCGGCCGGTGAGCAGCGCGACCAGGCCGTGGCCGCCCTCGTGGGCGATCGTGACGGCGTTGCGGGCCACGCGCCACACGCGGTGCGGGAGCACGGCGGCCAGCGCGGCGACGGCCGTGGCGATCACCAGCCACCGGTCGGGCGCCGCCTGGGTGCCGACGACGCGGTCCCACAGGTCGCTCAGGCTGGCGGAGGCGGAGGTGTGCATTACTGGATCGGCTCCCTGTCGTCGGCCCCGGCGTGGCAGTGTGGCACGTATGTGCGGACGGTATGCATCGAGTCGTGGCCCCGAGGATCTCGCCGGGATCTTCGAGGTCGAGAAGTGGGAGCCGGAAGAGGCTCTGGAGCCCGACTACAACGTCGCTCCCACCAAGGAGGTCTACGCCGTCCTCGACCGTCCCCTGAAAGACGCCGAGGACCCGCGTCCGGTTCGCCAGCTCCGCAAGCTGAAGTGGGGGCTCGTGCCGTCCTGGGCGAAGACGCCGGACGGCGGCGCGCGGATGATCAACGCGCGCGCCGAGACCGTGCACGAGAAGCCGTCCTACCGCCGGGCCTTCGCCGCGCGGCGCTGCATCCTGCCCGCCGACGGCTATTACGAGTGGGTGACCGGCAGCGCCGAGCGGCAACTGGAGGTCGAGGGGAAGAAGAAGCGGCCCCGCAAGCAGCCGTACTTCGTGCTGCCCGCCGACGGCTCGGTGTTCGCCATGGCCGGTCTGTACGAGTTCTGGCGCGACCGCACGCTGCCCGACGAGCACCCGCTGGCCTGGTGGGTGACCTGCTCGGTGATCACCACGGAGGCCGAGACCACCTCGCTCGCCGACGCCCCCGAGAACGGGCCGCGCTCCCTCGCGGACATCCATCCGCGGATGCCGCTGATGCTGACGCCCGACCGCTGGGACGCCTGGCTCGACCCGGCGCGCACCGAGGTGGAGGAGGTGCGGCCCCTGCTGGAGCCGCCGCCCGCCGGACTCCTGCGGGCCTACCCCGTCTCGACGGCCGTCAGCAACGTCCGCAACAACGGGCCGGACCTGCTGAAGGAACTGGACGGGCCGGAGGAGGGCACGCTCTTCTGACGGGGAGCGGACGTTCCCGTCTTCCGGCCGGGGCGGGCGCCCCCGTCCCGTGTGGACGCCCCGTGGACCGGAACCGGGCGCTCCCTTCTAGGGCACACTCTCTGGCGTGACGCACAGTGAGACGCACAGCGACATCGCCGGGACGGCAGGGACGGCAGGGACGGTAGGGACTACCGGGACCGCCGGGACGACCGAGACGGTCGACACCGACGCCGGAGTGGCCCGGATCACCTGGCACCCGGCGGCCGAGCCACGCCTCGTGCTCGCCCTCGGCCACGGCGCCGGTGGCGGCATCGAGGCCCGGGACCTGCGGGCACTGGCCGCCGAGCTGCCCGCGCACGGCGTGACCGTGGCGCTGGTCGAGCAGCCCTGGCGCGTCGCGGGGAAGAAGGTGGCGCCCGCGCCCACGACCCTCGACACCGGCTGGCGCGGCCTCTGGCCCGCCCTCGCGCGGCCCGGCCTGCCCGTGGTCGCGGGCGGGCGCAGCGCCGGGGCCCGCGTCGCCTGCCGCACCGCCGCCGAACTCGGCGCCGCCGCCGTCCTGGCGCTCAGCTTCCCGCTGCACCCGCCGGGCAAGCCGGAGAAGTCCCGCGCGCACGAACTGCTCGGGGCCGGGGTGCCCGCCCTCGTCGTCCAGGGCGGCAACGACCCCTTCGGCAGGCCCGCCGAGTTCCCGCAGAGCGACGCGTACGAACTCGTCGAGGTCCCCTTCGGCGACCACTCCTTCGCCGTGCCCAAGCGCGCGGACATCGGCCAGGACGAGGCAGTGAGGCGGATCACGGACGCCGTCGCCGCCTGGACGGGCCGGGTGGGAATGGGGGCCGCGTGACGGCTGTTGTCGTGCACATACAGCACACAGCGTTCGTAGACGAGGGAGTCCGCCGCATGGGATCGATCACCTGCCCGCCCGTCTCCCACCACCACCCTTCCAAGGACGGGCTGGCCCCGGCGGCTTCCGGTTCCGGCTCCGGCGGTGCTGACCTGGAGTGGAGCGTGCTGAGCGCGCCCAAGGGGGCCCCGATTCGAGCGGCGCGCAAAGCGGGTCGTCGTCTATCCTCCGAAACCAGTGGGACCGCTTTCGGCCCCACCACGTCGTTGGAGGAGGTGGGTCCGGTCACTGGGACCGACGCAGGCACTGAGCACGGTCACTCCGAGGAGCCGGAGCAGCCGGAGGAGACGGCCGCGGAGCGCACGGCCCGCTTCGAGCGGGACGCGTTGATGTTCCTCGACCAGATGTACTCCGCGGCGCTCCGCATGACGCGCAATCCCGCGGACGCGGAGGACCTGGTCCAGGAGACCTACGCGAAGGCGTACGCGTCGTTCCACCAGTTCCGCGAGGGCACCAACCTCAAGGCGTGGCTGTACCGCATCCTCACCAACACCTTCATCAACTCGTACCGCAAGAAGCAGCGGGAGCCGCAGCGCAGCGCCGCCGAGGAGATCGAGGACTGGCAGCTCGCGCGCGCCGAGTCGCACATGTCGACCGGTCTGCGCTCGGCGGAGTCCCAGGCGCTCGACCACCTGCCGGACTCCGACGTGAAGAACGCGCTGCAGGCGATCCCGGAGGAATTCCGCATCGCCGTCTATCTCGCGGATGTCGAGGGCTTTGCGTACAAGGAGATCGCCGACATCATGGGTACACCCATCGGTACGGTGATGTCCCGCCTTCACCGCGGCCGCCGCCAGCTCCGCGGCATGCTGGAGGACTACGCGCGTGACCGCGGCCTGGTCCCGGCCGGTGCCGGAGACTCGAACGAAGCGAAAGGCTCGGGCTCATGAGCTGCGGAGAGCCGCACGAGACTGACTGCAGTGAAGTCCTGGACCATCTCTACGAGTTCCTCGACCACGAGATGCCGGACAGCGACTGCACCAAGTTCGAGACGCACTTCGAGGAGTGCTCTCCGTGCCTGGAGAAGTACGGCCTCGAACAGGCGGTGAAGAAGCTGGTCAAGCGCTGCTGCGGCCAGGACGACGTGCCCGCCGACCTGCGGGCCAAGGTCATGGGCCGGATCGAGCTGATCCGCTCCGGACAGCTCGGTCCCGACCAGGACGTGGACCTCGCTCCCGGTTCCTGAGCAACGGCCGGGGCCCGCTCCCTGGCCGCCGCCCTGCCTCCGGGCGTCCCGGCCGCCCCCTCCTCCGGGGCGGCCGTGCCGACCGCGCGCGAGCCGTCGGCTGAACGTTTCTCTCCCTTTCCGCCGGGGTTTCTCACTCGAAGGTGCGAATTCGCGGCTGTGAGCGCTGGCGCCCCGTGGGCCCGTTCTAGTCTCCCGACCTGAATCAGGGCCGCGTCAGGGCCGGACCGGGCCGGAAGGGGCCCGGCCGGGGCGGACCGGGAGGAGAGGCCTTATGCGCTCGGTGCCGGCGGGGGCCCGCGGCTACGTCCTGTGCGCCGCGCTCGGGGCCGCCGGCTGCGCGGCGCCCGCCTTCGCCCCCGGCACGGCGTGGAACGCCGTCGCGTTACTCGCCCTCCTGTACGCCGCCGGGGAGCGGGCCGTGGCCCGGGGCGGCCGGGCCGTACCCGCCTTCCAGCCCGTGCTGCTCGCCGGGGTGTTCCTGCTGCCGCCCGCGGCGGCCGCGCTCGTCGCCGTCCCCGGGGCGCTGCTCGGCCACGTCGAGCGGCACCCGCGGTGGCCGCGCCGGATCTGGCGGGCCGCCCAACTCGCCCTCGCCGCCTGGGCGGCCGGGCAGGCGCACGCCGCGCTCGGCGGGGCCGCGGCGACGGCGGCACCCGGCTTCCCGTACGTGCTGCTGCCCGCCGCGGCCGCCGTACTCTGCTTCGCCGCCACGCTCACCGTCCTCGACGGCGGCATCCTGGTCGCGGCCGAGCGGGTGCCGCCCCGGCGCGCCTGGCGCGGGCTGCTGCCCGGCTCGCTCGTGCCCGCCGCCGTGCACGGGCTCGCGGGCCTGATGATGGCGGTCCTGTGGAGCAGCCCCTACGGCCCGCCCGCCGCGCTGCTCGTGCTGCTGCCGATGGGCGTCTCCTGCTGGGTGTTCGGCCAGTACCACCGCGAGCGCGCCGCCCACCGGGCCACCATCCGCGCGCTGGTGCAGGCCGTCGACATCAAGGACCGCTACACCCGGGGGCACAGCGAACGCGTCGGCCGCGCCTCCGTGCTGATCGCCCGGGAGCTGGGCATGGACGACGACCGCGTGGAACTCCTCCGCTTCGCCGGCATCCTGCACGACGTGGGCAAGCTCGGCGTCCCCACCCGGCTGCTACGCAAGGAAGGCCCGCTGACCCCGCAGGAGCGGCGCGTCCTTGAGCTGCACCCCGAGTACGGCCACGAGATGGTGCGGGGCATCGGCTTCCTCGGGGAGGCGCGCGCGGCGATCCTGCACCACCACGAGCGGATCGACGGCAGCGGCTATCCGTACGGGCTCAAGGGGCACCAGATCCCCGAGTGCGCCCGGGTGGTGGCCGTCGCCGACGCCTTCGACGCCATGACGTCGACCCGCTCCTACCGCCGCGCCCGCCCCGTCGCGGCCGCCGTCGCCGAACTGCGGCGGTGCGCCGGGACCCAGTTCGACGCGGCGATGGTCGGCGCGCTCGCCCGGGCGCTCGACCGGTGCGGGTGGGACGCGGAGGTGACGGCCGGCGGAAACGTCACGGCGGCACCTGTCTCGACCCCGCCAGGCCCGACGCCACCCGCCCCGACCGCACCCGGCCCGGCCTCACCCGACCGTGCCGCGCCCGGCCGGGCGGTGCCCGGCCCGACGGCTCCCCGGCGTAACGCGGACGACCGGGGCGCGGCCGCCCGGGACTCGGACGACCGGGGC
>NZ_BNBT01000117.1:22433-28099 GCF_014656095.1 Streptomyces longispororuber | reverse complement strand
GGCCGGGGGCGTCGGCGCCGCGGGGCCCGATCCCGGGGCGGGCTTGGCGCGCAGGGCCCTGATGGCCATCGTGCCCTCCGCCCCGGCGGCGGCGTCCGGGGTGGCCGGGCCCGCGGGCTTCACCGGTCCGGTGGGGCGGCGGAAGGTGACCGTTCCCTCGCCGGTGGGAGGCGCCGGCGTGCCCGGCTTGACGGCGGGGCCGCCGCTCGCGCCGGGGGCCTCGGCGCCGTCCGGGCCGTTCTCGGTGCGGGCCTGCGCGGGTACGCGGTGCGCGGTGCCCCGGGCGGTGCCCGGCGCGGCGCCGTCCGCGCGGGCCGCGGGCTCGGCGGACAGCCTCGGGTCGCGCGGCTCGGGGGCGCCCCACGACACCCGCTGGTCCTGCTCCCCGCCGAGCCCGCTCTGGCGGGCGGCGTCCGCGGCCCAGGCCGACGGGGGCTCCTGCTCGGCGTCGGCGGCGGGCTCCTCGGACTGGGCGACGCCCTCCGGTTCCTCGTCGAAGAAGACGGGACCGGTCTCCTCGACCTTCGGCGCGGGCACCGCGACCGCGCGCGGCGGCGCGGGCAGGGGCTCTCCGTCGGACGGCGCCGGACGGCTCGTACCGGGCACCCAGGCCGTGCCGTTCCAGTACCGGACGTAGCCGGGGATGGACGGATCGGGGTAGTAGCCTTCGCGGGGCCTGTCGTCGCCGGGGGCCGGGGTTGGGGCGCTCATGTCCGTCGTCCCGTATCTGCTCGGGGGTCGTGTGAGGCTCCACATCTATCAGACCGGTGCGTCCCGCCGGGCGGCTCCCGCCGCACCGCCCCCTTCCGTGCACGGTTCCTCCCCGGCCTCCTCCCCGTCCCCTCCGGCCACGTCCACGGCACGCCCGTACGAGGCCCACGGCACGCCCGTACGACGTCCGTTCGAGGTCCTTGGGGCGTCCGTACGGGGTCCGGGGACGCCACCCGTCGGGGTCCGGGGACGTCCGTACGGGGTCCGGGGACGTCCTTCGGAAAACTTTCCCGAAGTCGCGTAATGCCCGGCGCCTTCCGCGCTCTCGCTCTACGCGGGCCCGTCCCACGGCCCGCGGTCAGACGCGAGACAAGAGAGAGGAAGCGCGGACATGTACACCGTCGTGGAACGCGAGCTGGAGCTCAAACTGGTCCTGTCCCCGGAACGCGTGGTCCCCGTCCCGGCCCGGCTCACCTACCGCACCGACGACCCCTACGCCGTGCACATCGCCTTCCACATCGGCTCGGAGAACCCGGTGCACTGGACGTTCGCCCGGGAGCTGCTGGTGGAGGGGGTGTTCCGGCCGTGCGGCCACGGTGACGTGCGGGTGTGGCCGACGAAGGTCGAGGGCCGCTCGGTGGTCCTGATGGCGCTGAGCTCGCCGGACGGGGACGCCCTCCTGGAGGCGCCCGCGCCCGCCGTGTCGGCCTGGCTGGAGCGGACGCTGCGGGTGGTCCCTCCGGGCTCTGAGGTCGAGCGGCTCGGCATCGACGACGGCCTGGCCGAGCTGCTCACCCCCACCCCTGGCCGCGCCGACGAGCTGTGGCTGCGCGACCCGTGGCCCTCGGACGAGTCCAAGGACGGTGAGTGAGCGCAGCCGCCCGGGGAGCGCCCGCCGCGGGGGCGGGACGAGGTGAGCGGGCTCAGAAGAGCTTGCCGGGGTTGAGGAGGTGGTGCGGGTCGAAGGCGGCCTTGACGGCGCGCTGCATCTCGACGCCCACGGGCCCGAGTTCGCGCGCCAGCCACTCCTTCTTCAGGACGCCGACGCCGTGCTCGCCGGTGATGGTGCCGCCGAGGTCCAGGCCGAGGGCCATGATCTCGTCGAAGGACTCGCGGGCACGCCGTGACTCGTCGGGGTCGGCCGCGTCGAAGCAGACGGTGGGGTGCGTGTTGCCGTCGCCCGCGTGGGCGCAGACCCCGATGGTCAGGGCGTACTTCTCGGCGATGCGCTCGACGCCGTCGAGCAGGTCGCCGAGGCGGGAGCGCGGCACGCACACGTCGTCGATCATCGTGGTGCCCTTGACCGCTTCGAGGGCGGTGAGCGACAGGCGGCGGGCCTGGAGCAGGAGTTCGGACTCGGCCGCGTCCTCCGCCGGGACGACCTGGGTGGCCCCGGCGGCCTCGCACAGGGCGCCGACGGCGGCGAGGTCGGCGGCCGGGTCCGGGGTGTCGAAGGCGGCCAGGAGCAGCGCCTCGGTGGTCTCGGGCAGGCCCATGTGCGCCAGGGAGTTGACGGCCCGGATCGTCGTGCGGTCCATCAGCTCCAGGAGCGAGGGCAGGTGGCCCTTCGCCATGACGGCGCAGACGGCGTCGCAGGCCGCGGCCGCCGAGGCGAACTCGGCGGCCAGCACGAGCTGCCGGGGCGGGCGCGGCTTCAGCGCGAGGACCGCCCTGACGACGATGCCGAGGCTGCCCTCGGAGCCGACGAACAGGCGCGTGAGGTCGTACCCGGCGACGCCCTTGGCGGTGCGGCGGCCGGTGCGCAGGAGGCGGCCGTCGGCGAGGACGACGTCGAGGCCGAGGACGTACTCGGCGGTCACGCCGTACTTGACGCAGCACAGGCCGCCGGACGCGGTGCCGATGTTGCCGCCGATGGTGCACATCTCCCAGCTCGACGGGTCGGGCGGGTAGGCGAGGCCGTGTTCGGCGACGGCGCGCGAGAGCGTGGCGTTGACGACGCCGGGCTCGACGACGGCGATCCGGTCGACGGGGCTGATCTCCAGGATGCGGTCCATCTTGACCAGCGACACCACGACGCAGCCGTCGCTGGCGTTGGCCCCGCCGGACAGGCCGGTGCGCGCGCCCTGCGGCACCACCGGCACGCGCAGCGCGGTGGCCGTGCGCATGACGTGCTGGACCTGCTCGACGGTGCGCGGCAGGACGACCACGGCCGGGGCGCCGGCGTCGCAGAAGCTCGCCATGTCGTGCGCGTACGAGGAGGTGACGTCGGGGTCCGTGAGGACCGCGTCGGCGGGCAGTCCCGCCCGGAGGGCTTCGACGAGGGCGCTGCTCATGATCACAGCCTCGCACCCGGGGGCCATCGGTGTGAACCCGTGTGCGGCGCCCTTCACGTGCCGGGACGCACTCTTCGTATTGACGCACAGTTGCGCCATGGAGACCCAGAAACCGAACGCCCCGAAGGCGGCGCCCGAGGTCCCCGCGCTGGGTCCGGCCGGGTCCCTGGCGCAGTTGCTCAGCGGGGAGCGGCTGCGCGGGGGGAGGCGGCCGCGCCGCCCCCGCGGGGCCCGGCGCCGCGCGGTGGTGGCGTCCGTCGCTGGGGCCGCGGTGCTCGGCGGGGTCCTCGTGTGCGTGCCCTGGGGCGAGGAGCGGGCGGCGCGGCCCGCGCTCGGGCCTTCGGGGCGGGCGCTCGCCGCGGCGGGTGCCGGGGCCCCGGCCGCGCTGCCCGACCTGGCCGCGCTCATCGGGGAGCGCGAGGCCCATCTGCGGGCGCATCCGGGGGACGCCCCGTCGTGGGCGGTGCTCGGCACGGCGTACGTCGAACGGGGCCTGCGCACCGGGGACTTCGCGTCGTACCCGAAGGCCGAGCGCGCGCTGCGGACGTCCCTGAAGGCCGCGCCCGAGGGGAACGTGGACGCCCTGGCCGGGCTCGCGGCGCTCGCCAACGCGCGGCACGACCACCGCGCGGCGCGCACGTGGGGCGAGCGGGCGGCGCGGCTCGCGCCGAAGCGGTGGGCGACGTACCCGGTGCTCATCGACGCCTACCGGGGGCTCGGGGCCGCCAAGGCCGTGGGCCGGTCCCTCGACAAGCTCCGGGACCTGACGTCGGGGGCCGCCGTCATGACCTGGTCCGGCCTCGTCTACCGGGACCGGGGCTGGCGCGAGGACGCGGCGGCGAAGCTGGCCGACGCGGCGGCCCTGGCCCGGGGCCCGGCCGAGCGGGCCGCGGCGCTGCACCGGGTCGGGGAGCTGGCCTGGGAGCGCGGGGAGCCCGCGGAGTCGCTGCGCTACGCCGAGGCGGCGCTCGCGGCCGATCCCGGGCACCATCCCTCGCTCGCCGCGAAGGGGCGCGCCCTGGCGGCGCTCGGCCGCACGTCGGAGGCGCTGCGCGCCTACCGCAGCGCGCTGGAGCGGTGGCCCGAGCCCGTCTACGCCCTGGAGCTGGGCGAGGTGTACGAGTCGCTGAAGCTGATGCCGGCCGCGCGGGCACAGTACGACGTCCTGCGGGCGCGGGTGCGGGAGGCCCGGCGCGGGGGTGTGAACCACGAGTGGGTGCTCGGGCTGTTCGAGGCGGACCACAGGGACGCGGAGGCCGCGGTGCGGCGGCTGCGGGCGGAGTTCGAGCGGCACGGGAGCCCGCGGAACGCGGACGCGCTCGGCTGGGCGCTGCACCGGGCCGGGGACTCGGAGGCCGGGCTCGAACTGGCCGAGGAGGCGATGGAGAAGGGGCCGCGCAGCGCGGTGTTCGCCTACCACCGGGGCATGATCGAGCGGGAGCTGGGGCGGTACGGGGCCGCGCGGCGGCACCTCTCCCTGGCCCTGCGGGTGCACCCGAGCTTCTCCCCGCTGGGCGCCCCGGCCGCGCGCCGGGCCCTGGCGGCCCTGGGCGACCCGCCCGAGGGCGGCCCGGCGGAGGTCTACGCCGCACCGGGCACGGAGGCGGCCAAGCCGACGAAGCCTCCACGCGGCCGCTGAACAGGCGAGGCGGCACCTGGGGCTGTGCCCACCCGTCCCGCCCCAGCGGCAGCGGGCAGTCCCACCCACCCTCCCCCGCCCCGCGAGAGGCCAGGCGGCACCGGGCGGACGGGAGAACCACCGGGCACACCGGCGGCACAGCCGCTGCACCAGCCGAGCGGCACCTAGGGCTGTGCCCACGCCTTCCCCAAGCTCTCGGCTTCGCTCGAACAGGGGAGCCCCACTCGCCCAGCGGGCCCCCAGCACCCCACGCCAGGGCACCCACGCCACGGCGCGCACGCCACGACGCCGGACTCGCCCTCAGCCAAGGCCCCAGTACTCACCGCCGCCCGGACCCACCCACCCGCCCCCACCACGGGAAGGGTGCCACCCCAGGCCGGGGGGAGACACCACCGCGGCAGCGGCAGAAGGCGGGGAGACCCACCCGCAGCACTCCACACCGAGCCGCCTGCCCGGCCCCACGGCCGAAGGGCCCCAGTACTCACCGCCACGCAGACCCGCCCACCCGCCCCCGCCGCGGGAAGGGTCCCTCCCCGGAGTGCAGCAGGCGGCCGGGAAACACCGCCGCGGCAACGACAAAAGGCGCGGACACCCACCCGCAGCGCCCCGCGCCCGGGCCAAGCGGGCGAAGCCAGGCCGTCACGGGCGGGCGGGAAACACCGCCGCGGCAGCGGCGGAAAACGCGGGCACCCACCCGCAGCGCCCCGCGCCCGGGCCAAGCGGGCGAAGCCAGGCCGTCACGGGCGGGCGGGAAACACCGCCGCGGCAGCGGCGGAAAGCCCGGGGCAGTCAGCCGCAGCGCCCCGCGCCCGGGCCGAACGGGCGAAGCCAGGCCGTCACGGGCGGGCGGGAAACACCGCCGCGGTAGCAGCGGAAAACCCGGGGCACCCACCCGCAGCGCCCCGCGCCCGGGCCGAACGGGCGAAGCCAGGCCGTCACGGGCGGGCGGAAAACGCGGGCACCCACCCGCAGCGCCCCGCGCCCGGGCCAAGCGGGCGAAGCCAGGCCGTCACGGGCGGGCG
>NZ_BNBT01000117.1:0-22335 GCF_014656095.1 Streptomyces longispororuber | reverse complement strand
GGCAGCGGCGGAAAACGCGGGCACCCACCCGCAGCGCCCCGCGCCCGGGCCAAGCGGGCGAAGCCAGGCCGTCACGGGTGGGCGGGCGGGAGACACCGCCGCGGCAGCGGCGGAAAGCCCGGGGCAGTCGGCCGCAGCGCTCCGCGCCGGGCCCCGGCCGGCAAGGCCGGGGTGTCACGGGCGGGTGGGTGGGCGAGAGGCCCCCGACAGGGGCCAGGCACCTCTAGAGGTTGCCCCGCTTGGCCTGCTCCCGCTCGATCGCCTCGAACAGCGCCTTGAAGTTCCCCTTCCCGAACCCCATCGACCCGTGCCGCTCGATGAGCTCGAAGAACACCGTCGGCCGGTCCTGCACCGGCTTGGTGAAGATCTGCAGCAGGTACCCGTCCTCGTCCCGGTCGACGAGGATCTTCAGCTCGCGCAGGGTCTCGACGGGCACCCGCGTCTCCCCGGCCCACTCCCCCAGCGTGTCGTAGTAGGAGTCGGGGGTGTCGAGGAACTGCACGCCCGCGGCCCGCATCGTGCGGACGGTCGCGACGATGTCGTTCGTGGCGAGGGCGATGTGCTGGACGCCGGCGCCGCCGTAGAACTCCAGGTACTCGTCGATCTGGGACTTCTTCTTGGCGATGGCGGGCTCGTTGATCGGGAACTTGACCTTGAGGGTGCCGTCCGCGACCACCTTGGACATCAGGGCCGAGTACTCGGTGGCGATGTCGTCGCCCACGAACTCCTTCATGTTCGTGAAGCCCATGACCTTGTTGTAGAAGGCGACCCACTCGTTCATCTTGCCGAGCTCGACGTTGCCCACACAGTGGTCGATGGCCTGGAAGGTCCGCTTGGCGGGCGGGGCCACGAGCGGCGAGGCGGACACGAAGCCGGGCAGGTACGGGCCGTCGTAGTTCTTGCGCTCGACCAGCGTGTGCCGGGTCTTGCCGTAGGTGGCGATGGCGGCGAGGACCACGACACCGTGCTCGTCCTTCACCTCGTACGGCTCCTCGATGCCGCGCGCGCCGTGCTCGACGGCGTACGCGTACGCGGCGCGCGCGTCCGGCACCTCGATGGCGAGGTCGACGACGCCGTCGCCGTGCGCGGCCACGTGGTCGGCGAGGAAGGTGCCCCGCTCGGTGGACGCCTTGATGACGGAGGTGAGGACGAACCGGGCGGAGCCGTTCTCCAGGACGTAACTGGCGGTCTCGCGGCTGCCGTTCTCCGGTCCGGAGTAGGCCACGAGCTTCATGCCGAACGCCGTGGAGTAGTAGTGCGCGGCCTGCTTGGCGTTGCCCACGGCGAAGACGACCGCGTCCATTCCCTTCACCGGGAAGGGGTCGGCCTCGCGCGCGGTTTCGGGGGTGGTGTGTGTGGTCTGAGTCATAGGCCGAGGCTGCCGCCGATCCACAAGATGCGCAATAGTTCGCGCATTTCCTGGTCAATCTGCCCAGCGGAGGGCCCATACTGGCGGGCGTTCTGTACATCATGACTATTTGGGAGGCGGCATGGCGATCGATCATCTGGACGGCAGGCTCCTCGTGCTGCTGGCGCGCGAGCCGCGCATCGGCGTCCTGGAGGCGTCCCGCAGGCTCGGGGTGGCGCGCGGCACGGTGCAGGCGCGCATGGACCGCCTTCAGTCGAACGGAGTCATCCGCGGCTTCGCCCCGCAGGTGGACCCGGCGGCGCTCGGCTACCCGGTCACGGCGTTCGCCACGCTGGAGATCAAACAGGGCCAGGGCGCCGACGTACGGGCCCACTTGGCGACCGTCGCCGAGGTCCTGGAGCTGCACACCATCACCGGCCACGGCGACATGCTGTGCCGTCTGGTGGCCCGCTCGAACGCGGATCTCCAACGTGTGATCGACCGGGTGCTGGGCTTTGATGGCATCGTCCGGGCCTCCACGGCGATCGTCATGGAGAACCCCGTTCCGCTGCGGATCGTCCCGCTGGTGGAACAGGCGTCCGGCGCCTGACGTCCCGGCCGGGACGGATACCGGCACCCATGCGGGCACCGGTGCCCGCATGGGTAAGGAGTAGGAGGCACGGAGCACGGAGCACACGGCACACAGCACACGACGCACAAGGGCCCGGGATCCGCCCGGCGCCGTCTGAGCGCGCCCCGTGAGGTGAGCGGCACTGTGAACTTCTGGGACTACCTCGGCACCCGTCACCAGCAGTTGCTGACGGACGCGTACCAGCACGCCAGCGCGGTCTTCCAGTGCATGGTGGTGGCGACGGTCATCGGCGTGCTGATCGGTGTGGCGACGTACCGCAGCGAGTGGGCGGGCAACCTCGCCACGACGGTGACCTCCACCGTCCTGACGATCCCGTCGCTCGCCATGATCGGTCTGCTGATCCCCGTGGTGGGCCTCGGCGTCGCGCCGACGGTGACGGCCCTGACGCTGTACGGGCTCCTGCCGATCGTGCGGAACGCGATCGTGGGCCTGCGCGGCGTCGACCCGGCGCTGGTGGACGCCGCGAAGGGCATCGGGATGTCGCGGCTGCACCGGCTGGCGCGGGTCGAGCTGCCGCTGGCGTGGCCGCCGATCCTCACCGGCATCCGGGTCTCCACCCAGATGCTGATGGGCATCGCCGCGATCGCCGCGTACGCCTCCGGGCCCGGGCTCGGCAACGAGATCTTCCGCGGCATCGCCTCGCTCGGCAGCAAGAACGCGCTCAACCAGGTGCTCGCGGGCACGCTCGGGATCGTCGTCCTCGCGCTGCTCTTCGACGCCGCGTACGTGCTGATCGGCCGCCTGACGATTCCGAGGGGGATCCGTGTCTGAGACGCCGGAGAGGCCCGTCCCGTCCCCGGACCCGAGAGCCCCGGGCGCGGTCGCCGACCAGGCGGGCTCCACCGCCACCTCGCCCGCCGCCCCGGCCGCCGCCTCCGGCGCGACCATCGAGCTGGAGAACCTCACCAAGCGCTACCCGGGCAGCGCCGAGCCGGCCGTGGACAGCGTCAGCATGGAGATCAAGGCGGGCGAGACCGTCATCTTCGTGGGCCCCTCGGGGTGCGGGAAGTCCACCACGCTGAAGATGATCAACCGGCTGATCGAACCGACCGGCGGCCGCATCCGCATCGACGGCGAGGACGTCACGGACATCGACCCGGTGAAGCTGCGCCGCAAGGTCGGGTACGCCATCCAGTCCTCCGGCCTCTTCCCGCACATGACGGTGGCCCAGAACATCGCCCTGGTGCCGCGCATGGTCGGCTGGGGCAAGGCCCGCGTCAAGGAGCGCGTGGAGGAGATGCTGGAACTCGTCGGGCTCGACCCGGGCGAGTTCCACGGCCGCTACCCGCGCCAGCTCTCCGGCGGCCAGCAGCAGCGCGTGGGCGTGGCGCGGGCGCTGGCGGCCGACCCGCCCGTGCTGCTCATGGACGAGCCGTTCGGCGCGGTCGACCCGATCACGCGCGACCACCTCCAGGACGAGCTGATCCGCCTCCAGCACGAGCTGCACAAGACGATCGTCTTCGTCACGCACGACTTCGACGAGGCCATCAAGCTCGGCGACCGCATCGCGGTGCTGCGCGAGCGCTCGCACATCGCCCAGTTCGACACCCCCGAGGCCATCCTCACCAACCCGGCCGACGACTTCGTCTCCGGCTTCGTCGGCGCGGGCGCGGCGCTGAAGCGGCTGAACCTGACCCGCGTACGCGACGTGGAGATGGCCGACGTACCGACGGTGACGATCGACGACCCGCTCCAGGACATCTTCACCAAGCTCCGCGCGTCCGGTACGAACGAGCTGCTGCTCCTCGACAAGCGCGGCCGCCCCTACAAGTGGCTCCGCCGCGGCGACCTGATGCGCGCCAAGGGCTCCCTGGCCCGCGCGGGCACCCTCGTGCACGACACGGTGACCCGGGACGCCACGCTCCGCGACGCCCTGGAGGCGGTGCTCACCGACAACGCGGGCCGGGTCGCGGTCACCGGGCGGCGCGGCGAGTACACCGGCGTCGTCGACATGGAGACGCTGATGAACTCCGTGCACGAGATGCTGGAGGCCGACCGCCTGGACGCCCTGGAGCACCAGCACGAGCTGGAGGAGCAGCGCGCCCGGCTGACCCGCAAGGAGCAGGAGGGCGACGGCGGCGGGGAGGCGAAGGCATGAGCCCGACGCCCGGCGACGACCCCCACGCCCCGCGCCGCGGGCCCGTGGCCCGGCAGGCCGCCCGCCCGCCCGGCGAGCACGAGGTCAAGGGGCTCGCCTTCCGTGACGCGTACCGGGACGAGTACGGCGAGGACCCCGAGGGGTACGGCGCCGAGGACCCGGCCGGGCCGGGGCCGTCCGCGTCGCCGGTGGCGCGCGAGCCGCGCCGGGTGACCTGGCAGAAGCTGACGTTCCTGCCCGCGCTGCTGGCGGCGGTGCTGCTCGCGACCTGGCTCTGGTTCGCGCGGGCGGACCTGGACCCGATCTCCCGGAACGCCCTCTCCGACGGGCAGGTGGGCAAGGCGCTGCGGCAGCACGTCGAGCTGACGGCGCTCTCCACGTTCTTCGTCCTGATCATCGCGATCCCGCTGGGCATCCTGCTGACGCGGCGCCGGTTCCGCAAGGGCGCGCCGGTGGCGATGGCGCTCGCCAACACCGGCCAGGCGACGCCCGCGATCGGCCTGCTGGCCCTGCTGGTGATCTGGCTGGGCATCGGCGAGAGGGCGGCCCTGACGGGCATCGTGATCTACGCCGTCCTGCCGGTGCTCTCCAACACGATCGCGGGCCTGCGGGCGAACGACCCGACGCTCCTGGAGGCCGCGCGCGGCATCGGCATGTCGCCGCTCGGCGTGCTCACGCGGGTCGAGCTGCCGCTGGCGGTCCCGCTGATCCTCGCGGGGGTGCGCACCGCGCTCGTCCTGAACGTGGGGACGGCGACGCTGGCGACCTTCGGCGGCGGGGGCGGCCTCGGCGTGCTGATCACCACGGGCATCACCAACCAGCGCATGCCGGTCCTGATGCTCGGCTCGATCCTCACCGTGGTCCTCGCGCTCCTCGTGGACTGGCTGGCGTCGCTGGCCGAGATCGTCCTCAGCCCGCGCGGCCTCGAGGTCCGGTCATGAGGGCCGCACCGCGCACGAAGGCGCTGGCGGCACTGGCCGTGGCCCTGCTGACGGCGGGCGGCTGCGGGCTGACCAGCGGCTCACCGATGGTGGACGACGTGAAGCCCGGCACCGTCGGGCAGGGCAGGCCGCTGGACGGCGCGAAACTGACCGTCACCTCCAAGGAGTTCACCGAGCAGCTCATCCTCGGAGCCGTCTTGGGCATCGCCTTCCAGGCGGCCGGCGCCGACGTCCTGGACCGCACCGGCATCCAGGGCTCGATCGGCGCCCGCGAGGCGGTCAAGGGCGGCGACGCGGACGCCATGTACGAGTACACGGGCACCGCGTGGATCACGTACCAGGGCAACTCCAAGCCGATCACCGACCCGCACGAGCAGTGGCAGGCGGTCCGCGAGGCCGACGCGGAGAACGGCGTGAGCTGGCTGCCGCCCGCCGCCCTGAACAACACCTACGCCCTCGCGACGAACGCGGCCAACGCCGGGAAGTACGGCACGAAGACGCTCACGGACGTCGCCGCCCTGGCGAGGAAGGACCCCAAGGCGGTCACCGTGTGCGTGGAGGGCGAGTTCGCCAACCGGGCCGACGGCCTGCCCGGCATGCAGAAGGCGTACGGCATGAAGCTGCCGGCGGGGAACGTCACGCAGATGGACACCGGGATCATCTACACGCAGGTCAAGAAGGGCAGTTGCACCTTCGGCGAGGTGTTCACGACGGACGGCCGCATCAAGGCGATGCGCCTCGCCGTCATGGAGGACGACCGGCGCTTCTTCCCCAACTACAACGCCGCGCCCGAGATCAACGCCAAGACCCTGAAGAAGCACCCGGAGATCGCGGAAGTCCTGGCCCCCGTCACGAAGAAGCTCACGAACGCGGTGGCGCGGGAGCTGAACGCGAAGGTGGACGTCGACGGCCAGGACCCGCACGAGGTGGCGAAGGACTGGATGGTGGAGCAGGGGTTCGTGAAGGAGTAACGCCTGTGCGGTCAGGCTTCGTTGGACGCAAAGGGTTCGTTGCAAAGAACCCGTTGCAACGGAACCTTTGCATGCGTACGCTGCTGTCATGACCGGAGAACCGGAGCGGCCCGCGCAACGGAGGATCCACCACCTCGATGCCCGTTCGCTGCGAGGGCTCGCCCACCCGCTGCGGATGCGCCTGCTGTCCTCGCTGCGCCGCGACGGCCCCGCCACCGCCTCCCAACTGGCGGACCGGCTCGGCGAGTCCAGCGGCGCGACCAGCTACCACCTGCGCCAGCTCGCGGAGTACGGCTTCGTGGAGGACGCCCCGGAGCGCGGCACGGGCCGCGAGCGCTGGTGGCGTGCGGTGTACGACGGGACGATGCTCGGCGACGAACTGCGCACCGACCCCGACCCGGAGGTGCGCGGCGCGGTCGGCACGCTGCTGCACGAGAGCGCGACACAGCACTCCCAGGAGCTGTCCACCTGGCTGGGCACGGCGGACGACTGGCCGAAGGAGTGGGTGGAGAGCTCGGACGTCAGCGACTTCACGCTGCGCCTGACCCCGGAGCTGAGCGCGGAGCTCGGCCGGAAGGCGCACGCCCTCATCGAGAGCTACCGGGCGCTGGCTCCGGAGGCCGACGCGCCGGACGCGGCCACGGTCCGCGTCCACCTGCACCAGTTCCCGACGCGACCCGCGACCTGAACCGGCCACGGCCCGGAAACCTCGAACCGGCCACCGTCCGAACCCTGAACCGACCACGACCCGAAACCTGACCTGATCACGGCCCGAACCTTGCACCGACCACGGCCTGAACCTTGCACCGGCCACGGCTCGACCCCTGAACCGACCACGGCTCGGAAGGAGCACCCCCATGCACTCCGACGTCCATCTGCTGCTGCACCGCACCCGCACCGAGGAGTTACGGCACCGCGCTGTCGCCCGGAGGCAGCCGAGGCCCCCGTTCCGCGCTCAACTGGGCTGGACCCTCGTCGAGTTGGGCCTGCTCCTGGTCAGCAGGTCGGGACCTTCCCGCCCTTGGCCAGAGCGCGCAGCGCGTCGACCGTACCGGACAGCGTGGTGACCGGCACGAGCCGGAGCCCCTTCGGCTTCTCCGCCTCGGCCGCCTCGCACTCGGCCTTCGGCACCAGGAAGACGGTGGCCCCGTCACGGGCGGCGCCCCGCGTCTTGAGGGAGACGCCGCCGACCGCGCCGACCTTGCCGTCCGCCTGGATGGTGCCGGTCCCGGCGATCGTCCGGCCGCCGGTCAGGTCGCCGCCGCTGCCGTTCCCGTCCAGCTTGTCGATGATGCCGAGGGCGAGGAAGAGCCCGGCGCTCGGCCCCCCGATCTTGCCCAGGTCGGCCTTGACCTGGACCTTCTCGGTGCCGTCCACGCCGTTCTTCCTGAGGTAGGCGAGCGCCGCCTTCGTGGCGTCGTCCTGCGACTCCCGCATGTCGCCGAGGTTGTGCTCCTCGACTTCCTTCTCGTTGTCGCCCTCCGGGTACACGGAGTCCCTGGGCATCACGGCCCGGTCGGTGCGGAACCAGCCGTCGATCACGTCGCCGAGCCGCACCGTCATCTGGGGGCCCGTCGCCACGATCGTCGTCATCCGCAGTTGCCCCTCGGTCTCGCGCGTGGGCAGCCCGGAGACGGTGAGCACCGGCTTGCCCTCGTGCTCGCCGAGCACGTCCGCGGTGCCGCCCGGCTGGGCGACGGAGAACGGCAGCGGCGCGAACGCGGTGACGCCGAGCAGCGCGGCGACCGGCAGCGCGGACAGGGCCAGGGCCTGGGGGCGGCTCAATCGAGCGAGACGGGACAGCACGCGTCCAATCTACGCGAGGCGCCATCGACGCTCCGACGGGCAGGGAACAGCGGACGGGAGGGTTCAGCCCGTCCGGCGCTTGAGGACGAGGAAGGCCGAAGGCCGCGAGCGCGGCTCGCCGAGCGGCCTCAGCGCAGTGCCTCGGCGACCTCGCGGGCCGCGTCCACCACCCGGGGCCCGACCCGCTCCGGCACCGAGTCCGCCAGCATGACCACACCGACGCTGCCCTCTATGCCGGTCACCCCGACCAGCGGCGCGGCGGCCCCGCTGGCACCGGCCTCCAGCTCGCCGTGGGTGAGGGCGAAGCCGGGGTCGGTGATCTGCCCCTGCCGGGCGGCGAGGATCGCCTTGCCCGCGGCGCCCCGGTCGAGGGGGTGGCGGAACCCGGTCCGGTACGCCACGTGGTAGTCCGTCCAGGTCGGCTCGACGACGGCCACGGCCAGCGCCTCCGTGCCGTCGACCAGGGTCAGGTGCGCGGTCGCCCCGATGTCCTCGGCGAGGGCGCGCAGCGCGGGCAGCGCCGCCTCGCGCACCAGCGGGTGCACCTGCCGGCCGAGCCGCAGCACCCCGAGGCCGACGCGGGCGCGGCCGCCCAAGTCGCGGCGTACGAGCGCGTGTTGTTCGAGCGTGGCGAGCAGGCGGTAGAC
This sequence comes from Streptomyces longispororuber, assembly GCF_014656095.1. GTDB lineage: Bacteria > Actinomycetota > Actinomycetes > Streptomycetales > Streptomycetaceae > Streptomyces > Streptomyces longispororuber. The sequence continues at coordinate 13,872 of NZ_BNBT01000117.1, read as the reverse complement.
CACGGTGCGGTTCACGCCGAGCTTGTTGGACAGCTCGGTGACGGTCAGGCCGTGGTCGGTGTCGGCGAGCAGCTTGAGGACGCGCAGTCCTCGGTCGAGCGTCTGAGAAGTCTCCGCGGTCACGACGCCCACTCCTTTAGTTGGTGAGGGTCGACGGCCCCCTCTGCGGCGGGCACCGGCTGCGCTCCGGGGCGGCGCTGCCACGGGGCGTTGTGTAGCGGGGACAGTAGCGAGGGCGTCCCGCTCAGCGGAAGACTCCGTCCAGAATCCGGTCAAGGGGAAGGAAAGACGGTCCGCTTCACCCCGATACGCACCCCCGTATGTGGACGCGGAATGCACCCCACCTGCACGACCCGCGCACGTTTCCCGACCTTCCGGTGACGACCGGGCCCCCGCGGAGGCGCCCCGGAGGGGGCGCGGGGAACTGCGCGAGCAACCACGTACAGACCGCCAGGTCCGGCACCGACGGCAAGCCCCCCGAACAGCGGAACCCGCAAGCGTGCGCCCTAGCGCATACGCGTGGCCCACTCCTGCACCTTGGCGATCCGCTGCCGAAGCTGCCCCGCCGTGGCCTCCGCGCTCGGCGGCCCCCCGCACACCCGCCGCAGCTCGGTGTGGATCACGCCGTGCGGCTTGCCGCTCTGGTGGACGTACGCGCCGACCATGGTGTTGAGCTGCTTGCGCAGTTCGAGCAGCTCCTTGTGGGAGACCACGGGCCGCCGCTCGGCGGGCAGCTCCAGGAGGTCGGCCTCCTCGGCGGGCTTCTTCTTGCTGTGCGCGATCTGCCGGGCCTGCCGCTTCTGGAGCAGGAGCTGGACCTGGTCGGGCTCCAGGAGGCCGGGGATGCCCAGGTAGTCCTGCTCCTCCTCGCTGCCCGGGTGGGCCTGCATGCCGAACTCGGCGCCGTCGTACAGCACCCGGTCGAAGACGGCGTCGGACTCCAGCGCCTCGAAGGGCAGCATGTCCTGCTCGCCGGTGTCCTCGTCCTGCTGCTTGTTCGCCTCGTCCATCTCCTTCTCGGACTCGGCGTACGGGTCCTCCTCCCCGCCCTCCTTCTTCGGCCGGTCGAGGGCGTGGTCGCGCTCGACCTCCATCTCGTTGGCGAAGGTCAGCAGGTCGGGGACCGTCGGCAGGAAGACGGACGCGGTCTCGCCGCGCCGCCGCGACCGCACGAAGCGGCCGACGGCCTGGGCGAAGAACAGCGGCGTGGAGATCGTCGTCGCGTACACGCCGACCGCGAGGCGGGGCACGTCGACGCCCTCGGACACCATGCGGACGGCGACCATCCAGCGGTCGTCGCTGTGGCTGAAGTCGTCGATGCGCTGCGAGGCCCCGGCGTCGTCGGAGAGCACCAGCGTGGCCTTGGTGCCGGTGATCTCGCGGATGAGCTTCGCGTACGCGCGCGCGGAATCCTGGTCGGTGGCGATGACGAGGCCGCCGGCGTCCGGGATGGCCTTGCGGACCTCGGTGAGGCGGCGGTCGGCGGCCTGGAGGACGTTGGGCATCCAGTCGCCGCGCGGGTCGAGGGCGGTGCGCCAGGCCTGGGAGACCGCGTCCTTGGTCATCGGCTCGCCGAGGCGCGCGGCGATCTCGTCGCCGGCCTTGGTGCGCCAGCGCATGTTGCCGCTGTAGGAGAGGAAGATGACGGGCCGCACGACGCCGTCGCCGAGGGCGCTGCCGTAGCCGTACGTGTAGTCGGCGGCGGAGCGGCGGATGCCGTCGTTGCCCTCCTCGTACGTCACGAAGGGGATCGGGTTGGTGTCGGAGCGGAACGGCGTACCGGTGAGGGCGAGCCGCCGCGTGGCCGGCTCGAAGGCCTCCAGGCAGGCCTCGCCCCAGGACTTCGAGTCGCCGGCGTGGTGGATCTCGTCGAGGATGACCAGCGTCTTGCGCTGCTCCACGCGGTTGCGGTGCAGCATGGGCCGCACGCCGACACCGGCGTAGGTGACGGCGATGCCCTGGTACTCCTTGCTGAGCGGGCCCGCGCTGTACTCCGGGTCCAGCTTGATGCCCACCCGCGCCGCCGCCTCGGCCCACTGCTTCTTCAGGTGCTCGGTGGGGGCGACGACGGTGACCTGCTGCACGACGTGGTGGTGCAGCAGCCACGACGCCAGCGTCAGGGCGAACGTCGTCTTACCGGCGCCGGGCGTCGCCACGGCGAGGAAGTCGCGCGGCTGCTCCTGGATGTACTTGTCCATCGCCCCCTGCTGCCAGGCGCGCAGCTTGCTGGCGGTACCCCAGGGAGCACGCCCCGGGAAGGCGGGCGACAGGTGGTGCGACGAGGAGGCGGCTGTAGTAGTCACGGTCTCCGTTTTTTGACGCTGCGGGTACGTACGACAACCGGGCCACCCTACCGGTGGGACGACCGCACCCCGGGGCTGGCGCCCGGGTCCGCCCCCCGGTGCGACGCGGTTCACACCGGCTCGCGTCCATCCCCGCCGGGCGCCCCTCAGCCGTGCTGCCCGGCGCGGGTGCGCAGGCGGGTGCCGAGCCATGCCCCGGCCAGGGCCACGGCCGCCATCGGCAGGAAGACCGCGGCGAAGGCGGCCGGGTGGGAACCCGCGGCGGCGTCCGCGCCGGAGCCGTGGGCGTCGATCGCGCCGCCGCCGAGCGCGGCGAAGGCGGCGCCGCCCGCGGCGAGCAGCAGGGCGTTGGACAGGCCGTCGGATATCTGGAGCGCGGCGGAGTTCGAGCCCGCGTCCCGCGGGGGCGACAGGCGCAGGAGCAGCACGCTGGTCGAGGCGATGACCATGCCCATGCCGAGGCAGCCGAAGCCCCAGGCGACCGCGACCGTCCACACCGGGACGGCGTCGATCAGCACGCCGGGCGCGGCGGCGATGGCGGCGGCCACCAGCACCATCCCGACGACCACGAGCTTCTCCCGGTGCGGCTCCATGAGCGGCCGCGACTGTACGTACGAGCCGAGCGCCCAGGTGGCGCCGCCCGCGGCGAGGGAGAGGCCCGCGAGGGTCGGCGAGAGCCCGCGCTCGCTGACGAGCATCAGCGGTACGAAGGACTCGGCGGCGACGAAGGAGCCCGCGGCCACGCCCCGGAGCAGCACCACGGAGGGCAGCCCGCGGGCGGCCCGGTAGGTGCCGCGGGGCAGCAGCCCGAGCACGGACGGCACGAGCGCGGCGGCGCCGAGGACCAGGGGTATCAGGGACAGCCAGCGCAGGTCCTGCCCCGCGTACTGGAGCAGGCCGGCGCCGAGGGAGATGCCGAGGGCGAGGCGGATGCGGCGGCGGTCGAGGGGCTCGGGCGGGGCGTCCGGGTCGAGCGGACCCGACGCCGTGCGTCGTACGGCGGGCAGCGCGAGTGCGAGGGGCGCGGCGACGAGCACTGGGACGCCGATGAACACCCACCGCCACCCGAGGTGCTCGGTCACCGTGCCCGCCACCAGGGGCCCGACCACGGACGGCACCACCCAGGCGGCCGCGAACGCCGCCATGATCGCCGGGCGCAGGGCCTCCGGGTAGGCGCGGCTGACCACCACGTACAGCGACACGATGACGAGTCCGCCGCCGAACCCCTGTACCGCCCGCCCCAGGATGAACTGCCACATCGCCCCGGCGGTCCCCGACAGCAGCAGCCCCGCCACGAACGCGGCCATCCCGCCCGTCAACGGCCCGAGCGGCCCGCGCCGGTCGGCCCACTGCCCCGAGAGCACCATCCCGAACAGGCTGGTCGTGAAGTACGCCGAGAACCCGAAGGCGTACAACGACACCCCGTCGAGCTCCCGCGCCGCCACGGGCATCGCCGTCCCCACGGCGGTCGCCTCGAACGCGATCAGCAGCACGACCGACACGATCCCCACGCTCAGCGCCCGATAGGCCTTCCCGAGCACCCCACCCTCGCCGGCCCCCGCCTCCCCCGCATCCGCCACCGCCACCGCCTCGGCAGCGGCAGGGACGGGAGCGGCGGCGGCCGGAACGGGCACGGCGGCGGCCGGAACGGGAGCGACGTCGGTGTCGCGGGGGTCGTGGGTGGTCATACGGGCCAGCGTAGGAGCCACCACCGACAAGATCGCCTGCCCGAAGACGGGAAGCGCCTCAGCCGTTGGTCGTACGTCCTCCGCCCCTATGGCACATGGAGGCGCGTCACCGGTCCGGCCGGGCAAGCCTCACGCTGCGCAAGATCAACGGAGCGTAGTCCACCACCGTTGCCACCTATACGGAATTCTGCATTCCACAACACCCAACACGCTTGCCGCCGGATGCCATTGAGCATCGAAAGCCCGAAGCTTTCACCCTCAACAAAACCGCCAATAATCACCGCGAGTCACCAACACGACATCTGTTTGTAGTCGGCACCGATGTCTGCATATGATCATTTCGCCGAGCCGGAGGGCTCACGGCGACAGGACGCTCTCTCTATCACCGACCTCATTAGAGAACTGCCGCGCCCTCAGCACCTCAACATCCCCTTCGGCCACAGGCAGAGATACTCACAGTTCTTCAAAGGGGGAATCACTCATGCGCATGTCCGCACTCCGAATTCTGGCCTTCCCGGCGGCCGTGGCACTCTGCGGCATATCCGGATCCGCTTACGCCGACGAGGCCGAACCGACCGCTGCCGCGCATGCCCTCGAGGCGACCAGCACAGGCGGTGTCGCGGCCGAAGGCGGCACAGACGGTGACGAGAGCCTTGTGGCCGACGGCGAGATCGCCATCAAGGCTGCCGGCTGCCCGCACGACGGCCGCTTCGGGCCGAACTCCGTGTGTACGTCCCTTTCGGGCGGCGCCGTCTTCCACAGCAAGTACCACCCGGACGCCACGAGGACGGGCATCAAGACCTCCTACAAGAAGTCGAGCGGGTCGGCCGTCACCAACAAGCTGGGCTACACCTACAAGGGCACCACTCACTGGGGCGCCTACGGCTCCCAGAAGAAGGGGACGACGCGCTCAAAGACGTGGACCCGCACCGACTACGACTTCGTCTGCAGCTCCACCGTGGGCATCATGCACGTGAAGGGCGAGGGGAGCTACCAGACGCCTGTTGCTTCCTGCTGATACCCGAAATCAACGTATCCCGTCCGGCTCGTTCCGGGCGGGACGCATCCCCGCGTTCAAGGTACGAGAAAAGTGTTTACAGCCATTTTCCAGGGCGAGAAAGTGTTTCTCTGCGCCTTGATCTGCGTATCCATCGGCCTGGGAGTGGGCGCCTTTCTGTGGCAGCGAGGTAGAAGCGACAGGGGTAAACCTTGGGCGTGGGCGGCCTTCGCTGTCTGTAGCGGGATGGCCGTCGGAGTGACCTGGTTCTTTCCGGGTGCCGGAGGCTCCAGCACCACCTGCGTTCTGAACAAGGACCTCGCTGAGCCCTTCAAGACCGAGCAAGGCCTGCTGAACGCGGGGATGTTCGCGCCGCTGGGGTTTTTCGGGCTGCTCGCGAGCCGTCGGGTTCTCGCCACCGCGGCATGGGTCGTGGCCGCTCCCGTGGCCATCGAGGTCGGCCAGGCAGTGTTGCCCTGGGTGGGCCGTAACTGCGACAGCAGCGACGCCGAGATGAACATCCTCGGCGGCGTGAGCGGCGCATTGGTCGCATGGCTCGGCACATACATCGCCAAGGCCCGGCTGCAACCCGTGCAGCCTCAGGTACGCCCCACTCTTCTCAGCGCCGGCGCGACGCTGGTGGTCTGCGCCGTCACTTGGCAGGTGGCGATCACGCCCATCGCCGTCGACGCGACCAGCCTCCAATCCCCCGACGACGCTCAGAAGCAGGCAGCCACCGATGCCTTCCGTACGGCCTTCGGCGACCGCTACACGTTCGCCAACGTCCAGCTCCAGCCCGGACCCGACGGACATGACAGTCTGCTGATCACTCTGGAACGCGACGGCGAGGCCACACTGAGCTGGCCGAAGACGGACCGCTTCAACGTCAGCCTGGAAAGCTCCAGCCAGCCGGGACCCAACAGCTACCCCGTCGGCGGCTCTTCCCGTCGCGACGTGGACGCCACAGAGGCCTACGCCATCGCACGCCGGTACGCGGGCGAGCACTACCCGTGGGCTCTGCGCGGAAGCACCCACAGGACCTATCCCGTCGGCGAGAACGCCGAGTTCGGATGGATGACGAGCTGGCGATTCCTGCAGGACGGTGTGGTCATGCCCGCGAAACTGGATGTCGAGATCAACCGGGCGGGCCGCGTCTCCCAGCTCAACGTCGACTCGGGCCCGCCCCACGTCAAGCTTCCGCCCATCAAGCTCACCAGGCAGCAGGCAGTCGCCCGCGCCCGTGCCACTCAGACGACCCTGGACGGCGTCAGTGTCAAGGCCAGGCGTCTGGCCGCGTACGAGGTGCGGGGACACTGGCGTGCCCAGTGGGTGGTCGCCATCATCCCCGAGGGCAGCGATCCGTCCTCCGTCCTGGTCGACGCGACGACAGGACGTGTGGACGACAGCGGTCCCGACGGCTGAGGCGGGGCCGCCGACCGGCTCCCCACGCCTGTGGGGCTGGCCCGCGCCCCCTCTCCGCGGTCAGAGGACCGTCGCGGTCGACAGGACCGTGTCGACTTCTTCGCGCTCAGGGCCCGTGCCGGGCGTGCCCAGGCCCAGGAGGAACGCCGTGTCGTTCTCGTCCGTGATGATCAGCGTCAGCCTGAGGTGGGCCGTGCCGCCCTCGCCGTCCTTCACCGCGAGGGCCACCGTGTGGGCCGTGTGGCCGTCCACCGTGGTGGCCTTCGACTCCTTCAGCTCCGAGGAACCCTCGGGATAGAAGAACACCGCGTTGGAACGCGCCGCCCGCTCCGTCTGCCCCGCCAGCGCCGCCTCCGGCACCCGGCCCGCCTCGCCCGCGGCCACGAAGCCGCCGTCGGTGTCCTTGCCGTACGCGTCCTCGTGGGACTTCTTCGTCATGCCCGTGGTGAAGGCGCTGATCAGCTTCTTCTTGCCGTCGTGCTTCCAGCCCTCCGGGATGCCGTACGACAGGCCCGCCTTGGTGTCCGTCACGCGCGGCCGCCCCGCCAAGGGGTCGTCGTCGCGCATCCACCACCACGTCCCGAGGCCCGCCGCCACCACTGCGGCGATCACCGCCGTGACGACCGCACCCCGCCACCGGCGACCGCTGCGCGTCGGGGCGTACGGCGGCGGGGGCGGCGGCACGAGCGGGGGTGTGGGCATGGTGGGCGGGGGTGTCGTGGGCGGTGTCGTCATGCCGCCCAGCTTCATCACTCGTCCCGGAAGTCTCCTGAGTACCGGTACTCATGCCACTACTCAGGGCGTCCGCAGCGCCACCCTGCGGCATACCGCGCCCCTTTTCAGCCACCTTTCCCCTGTGATCGACAGCACCAACCCGACGTTGCGTGTGAAGATTTTGCGCTCACCTCGTATTTGTAGCGCAAGATTTACTGATTACGTGTCCATGAAGCGGATGCGGCACAAGATCACTGCCGTTCAACTCTGCACTATTTGTGCGCAGTCGTCCGTAAGGGCGGGCAACCTTTCCCACCGATTACGGCCCCGACCTCCGCTTCTGTTCGCATGACCCCCAGGAGTCCGGCTGACCACCGGAACTCCCCTTTCGCACCGCTTCTTTGGGGGTTTACGCATGTCCGGAATCACCCGCCGCCGCGCCCTCGGCGCCGCCGCGAGCGCCGCCGCCGGCCTCACCGCCGTCGCCGCAGCCCACAGCCCGGCCCAGGCCGCCACGCCGCACGACCACGGCAGGTCCGGCCAGGAGCCCGGCTCCTTCGACGAGGTGTACCTCGGCCGCCGCATCCAGGGCGGCCCCTCCCACGGCGGCGGCCACCACGGGGACCACGGAACCGGCTACTCCGTCCGCATCGACGGCGACGAGCTGCACGTCATGCGCAACGCCGACGGCACCTGGATCAGCGTCGTGAACCACTACGAGCCCCAGGCCACACCCCGCGCCCTCGCCCGCGCCGCCGTCGTCGAGCTCCAGGGCGCCGCCCTCGTCCCGCTCGCCACGCCCACCCCGTCCGCCGCCTGAACCGGAGCTCCGCCACCATGACCGTACGCAAGAACCAGGCCCAGCTCACCACCGACGAGAAGCGCCGCTTCGTCGACGCCCTTCTCGCCCTGAAGCGCGACGGGCGCTATGACTCCTTCGTCAGCACGCACAACGACTTCATCATGAGCGACCGCGACGACAGCGACCGCGTCGGTCACCGCTCGCCGTCCTTCCTGCCCTGGCACCGCCGCTTCCTCATACAGTTCGAGCAGGCCCTCCAGTCCGTCGACCCCTCCGTCGCCCTCCCCTACTGGGACTGGACCACCGACCGCACCCCCGCCTCATCCCTCTGGGCCCCCGACTTCCTCGGCGGCACCGGCCGCAGCCGCGACGGCCAGGTCACCGACGGCCCCTTCGCCGGGTCCGCCCGCGCCTGGCGCATCAACGTCCGCGTCGACGCCCGCGACTTCCTGCGCCGCAACCTCGGCGGCAACGGCCTCCAGCTCCCCACCAAGGCCGACGTCGACTCCGTCCTCGCCATGTCCACGTACGACGCCCCGCCGTGGAACAGCGCCTCCGACGGGTTCCGCAACCACCTCGAAGGCTGGCGCGGCGTCAACCTCCACAACCGCGTCCACGTCTGGGTCGGCGGCCACATGGCCACCGGGGCCTCCCCCAACGACCCCGTCTTCTGGCTCCACCACGCCTACGTCGACAAGCTCTGGGCCGAGTGGCAGTCCCGCCACCCCAACTCCCCGTACCGGCCCGCCTCCGGCACCCGCGACGTCGTCGACCTGAACGAGCCCATGCGCCCCTGGGGCAACGTCACCCCCGCCGACATGCTCGACCACCGCCGCCACTACACGTACGACGTGGCCGCCTGATCCCCCGACCTGCCGGTCAGCCCCCGCTCGCGTGCCCCACGAAGTCGCGCCAGGCGCGCGAGCCGAACGCGAGACGGGGGCCTTCGGCGTTCTTGGAGTCCCGTATGTGGATGGTGGTCCGGGTGGTGGCCACTTCGACGCAGTCGTTGATGTTGCTGCTGTCGCTGTAGCTGCTCCTGGTCCACTCCAGGGCTACCTCTACGCAGTCGCTGGGATTGCTGCTGTCGCTGTAGCTGCTCTTGGTCCACTCCAGGGCTACCTCGACGCAGTCCTCGCCATTGCTGCTGTCGCTGTAACTGCTCTTGAACCACGTCAGCTTGGAGGTGCCCGAGGCGAAGGACTTGTGCGTCATGTCTCTCCCAGCACTTGCTCGATGAAGGCCATCGACTCCCGTGGCGTGAGAGCCTCGGCCCGGATGATGCCATAGCGCAGCTCGAGGATTCGGAGTTGCCGAGGGTCGGAGACCGGTCGCCCGTTGAACTCGTCGTCCGTACGTCCAATGGCCGTGCCATCAGCGAACTTCAGCACTTGGATCCGTCCGCCCGTTCCAGGGTGGTCGCCATGTTCAGTGGGCATCACCTGGATCGTGACGTTCGGCAACTGCGCCACTGCCAGTAGACGTTCGAGCTGTCGGCGCAACACCATTGTCCCGCCGATCGGTCGCCGAAGCGTCACCTCTTCTTGGACAAAGCTCAGCTCCGGCGCCGGGCTGCGCTCGAAGATCGCCTGCCGGGCCATCCTCGCGGCAACCAGCCGCTCAAGTTCCTCAGGGGCGTAGGCGGGACGCCGCGTCCGCAGCAGCGCCTCGGCGAACTCCGGTGTCTGGAGCAGGCCGTGCACGTTGTGGGTGCTGTACAGGCACAGCTCGACCGCCCTCGCCTCCAGCTTCGCCAGTTCGCGGACCTTCTTCGGGTACCTCGCCCTCGCCAGCTCCTCCTTCATCGCCTTGATGAAGCCCCGGGCCCTGAGGACGTCGTCCGCCGCGTCCAGGTACTCGGGGCGGGGGATGCGCGCCCCGCGCTCCACCTTGCGGACCAGGTCCTCGCCGTAGCCGATGGCGTCGCCGAACTCCGTCGCGGACATGCCCGCGGCCTCGCGCCACCGTTTCTGCTGGTGGCCGAGGGCCTCCACCACCGATGCGATCTCGTCGCCGGGCTCGACGTCCCAGCCCGCCTCGTCCATGCTTTCGCCGTCCGCGCTCATCACGCCCACCTCCGCTGTGCCGCCCCGCTCCAACGCGCAGCCGTACCCGTACGACACCCTGGACATCCGAGACAGCGCCGGACAGCGAGCGGACAGTCACCGTACGTGAACGTCTGGTTGCCATGCAGCGTAGGCGGGGTCCCGCACGCTGAAGGGCATGAACACAGAGACCTCACAAGCCCGGGCCGACGCGCGGGTGTTCAGTGTCCGGATGCCGTCCACGCCGCGTGGCGCCCGGCTCGCCCGTCATGCCGCCGTGCGCCAACTCCGGGCCTGGGAGCGGCCGTCCGACGCCGTGGAGCTCGTCGTCGCCGAGCTCGTCAGCAACGCCGTGCGGCACGGGCACGTGCCGGGGCGGGGCTTCCGGCTGGTGCTGCGGGTGTCGGACGGCGGCGTACTGCGGGTCGAGGTGTCCGACACGCGGGGCGAGTGCCTGCCCCGGTCGTCCGGGCCGGTGGGGCCGGACGCCGAGTCGGGGCGGGGCCTGCTCCTCGTGGCGGCGCTCGCCGACCGCTGGGGCACCGAGACGGGGCCGGAGCCGCGGAAGACGGTCTGGGCGGAGCTCGGCCCGCCAGGCGTCAGGCCCGTATGAGCGGGAGGGCGGCCACCACGCGCTCCACCATGTCCTCCTTCGCCGTCAGCGGGGTGGGTGTGTACGCCAGGACGAACCGCACGCGCCGGTCGCGGGTGGCGAACATCCGGGTGCGGTAGCCGTAGGTCTCGCCCGTCTTTCCCCACAGCGTCACGCCCCCGGGCAGCGGGACCCGCTGGAGTCCCATGCCGTACCGGGCCGGAGTGCCGTCCGGCATGCGCACCGTGTCCGGCGGCAGGGCGAAGAGCCGGTCCACCGCGGTCGACGGCAGCAACTCCCCCGAGAGCAAGGCCTCGTGGAAGCGCTCCAGGTCGGACACCGTCGTCACCAGCTCTCCCTCGCCCCACGCGCTCGACTGGTCGTACGTCGTCGCGTCGCACAGGGAGCCGTCCGTCATGCGCAGGTACCCACGGACGTGCGCGCCGCGCAGGCGGGGGTCGGTACCGGGGAACCACGTGCGGCGCAGCCCCAGCGGGCGCAGCACCCGGGCCGTGACCTCCTCGCCGTACGCCCGGCCCGTCAGCTCCTGTATGAGCAGGGCGAGCAGGACGTAGTTGACGCCTCTGTACTCCTGCCGGGTGCCCGGGGCGAACTTGGGGCCGCTGTGGGCCACCGTCTCCACCAGTTCGTACGGCGTCCAGCGGTCGCGGCGGTGGCGCAGCACGGCCTCGGGAGTGCCGAGGTCCGGCAGGCCCCGGTGGTCGGGCAGCCCACTGGTGTGGTTCAGGAGCTGTCTGACCGTGACGGCGGCGGACGCGGGCGGCAGCAGGCCGGGGACGTGCCGCCCGATCGGGTCCCCGAGGCGCAGGCGGCGCTCCGCCCAGAGCTGGAGCACCACCGCCGCCACGAAGGGCTTGGTGACGCTGCCCGCCCGGAAGGCGTCGTCGGGGCGCGGGGGCCGGTGTCCGCCCAGTCGCGTGACACCCGTGCTGCCGTACCACCGGTCCCTGCCGTGGGCGGCGGCGAGCTGCGCGGAGGTCGCCGGCGGGTGCGCCAGGTCGGCCAACGCGGCGTGCAGGCCCTTCGGGTCCCAGGCGCCGCGTCTCCTCACCGCCCGGTCCGCCGCGACAGCCACACCGCCCACGCCGCCCGTCGCCGCGAGCAGCGCGACGCCCGCCGCCGCCGAGCCGCGGGCCAGCACCCGGCGCGAAATCCACTGAGAAGTCATGCGTCCATGGTCGCCACGCCCCCGCCGCCTCCACATCCGGGAAGACCCCCGAGAAGACCCCCATAAGGCCCCCCGAGGATCTCCCCGACACCGCCCCTGAAAGACCCCTGAGGAGACCGGCACCGCCGTCCCGCCCTTCATGAACGCACATGAACGCCGTGTGGCAGTCCCGTTGCGGCGGCGGCCATGTCCTTGAGGTGTGGCACGGCCACCGCCTACGGTCGACGACAAGAGAACACAGCTTGGCCGTGTGCCCGAGTGGTTTAGGGATTCGCCTGCAAAGCGAAGCACACCGGTTCGATTCCGGTCACGGCCTCCAGTCCGTGCGGGCGGCCGCCTCCTCCGGGAGGCCGCCACCCGCGAGCCGCGACCCTGACCGCAGCCACAGCCTCAGCCACAGTCCCGGTCACAGCGCGCTGCCCGCCTTCCACTCGTCCCACGGCACGTTCCAGTCGCCGTACCCGTTCCCCGGCTCCACCGTCTCCTTGGACCCGGTCACGCGGACGACGTCCCCGGGGATGACCTCCTCGTAGAAGCGGCGCGCCGTGCCGTCCGTGGCCAGGCCTATGCAGCCGTGCGTGACGTTGGCGCGGCCCGCGTAGGTGTTGGCCTTCGGGTTCTGGTGCAGGTAGGTGCCGGACGTCGTCAGGTGCACCGCGTAGTGGTAGTAGTCCTTGTACGCGTCTCCGTAGCCGACGGTCCGGGAGTCCATGAAGACGCGGCGCTGCTTGTCGGAGACGACCATCGTGCCGTTCCAGGTGTCCATCCCCGGGGCGCCGGCCGTGACGGGGACGCGACGGGTCGTCCCGGCCTTCACGACGGTCATGGTGTGGGTGCGCACGTCGACCGTGGCCACCAGGGAGCGGCCCACCGTGACGGTCCTGTCGATGGCCTCGCCCGCCCGTACGGTGATCCTGGTGCCCGGCTCCCAGTACGTCCTCGGGCGGTAGTCGATCCGCTGGCCGTCGTGCAGGTTGCGGTCCTTGACCCAGCTCCAGGAGCCGGTGGTGCCGTTGTCCGTGGTGACCTTCAGGCGCTTCTCCACCGCCGCCCGCCCGGACGCCGGTACGGGACGCGCGAACGTCACCGAGAGCGGCATGCCGACGCCGACGGTCTGCCCGTCGGCGACGTTCACCTTGACGCCGCTCCGCAGCGCCTGCGGCAGCGGCTCCGCGCGCGGGACCGCCTTCCGGGCCGGGGCCGCCGCACCGGCCCGCTCCCCCGCACCGGACGCGCCGTCTCCCCCGCCGCCCCCGCTGCCGCAGCCCGCGAGCAGCAGGGCGCAGACCCCGGCCACGGCCGCTCCCGCGAGCCGCCGGGTTCCCTTGGTTCCTGTGGTTCCCCTGGTCAACAGAGCCCCCCTATGTGGTGTGCTTCGATGTACGGGACCTGTACGCATGCCGGGGGTCCCCGGGTTGCATGCGAAGCGGAGAAGTTCCGGGACCCGTGGGAGCGGCATGACGGAGGACGAGTTCGACGCGTTCTACGCGTCGGCGTTCCCGCGCGTCGTCGGCCAGGTGTACGCCTTCACCGGGGACCACGGTCAGGCCCAGGACGTCGTCCAGGAGGCGTTCGTGCGGGCCTGGGACCGGCGGCGCGACTTCCTGGCCGCTCAGGCCCCGGAGGCGTGGATCCGTACGGTCGCGATGCGGCTCGCGGTCAGCCACTGGCGGCGGGCCCGGCGCTGGCTGGAGCTGGTGCGCCGCACCCCGCCGCCCGAGCACGCGCCCGGTCCGGGGCCGGAGCACCTCGCCCTGGTGCAGGCCCTGCGGCAGCTCCCGGAGGCCCAGCGCCTCGCGATCGTGCTGCACCACCTGTGCGACCTGAGCGTGGAGCAGGTGGCCGCCGAGACCGGGGCCCCGACCGGCACGGTCAAGGCCCGGCTGGCCCGCGGCCGGGCCGCCCTGGCCACGCTCCTCTCCCCCGGCGAGAGCGGCGCCCTGGGAGTCCCGGGCCGGAACGGCGAGGGAGCCCCGGGCCGGAACGGCGAGAAGGAGAGCGGCCGTGCCCGATGACCTGACCCCGCGCGAGCTGTCCACCGCGCTGCGCGACCTCGCCGGGAGCGGGGAGACGCCCGCCGCCGAGGCGGGCGCGCAGGTCCGCGGCCGGGCCACGGCCCG
>NZ_BNBT01000116.1 GCF_014656095.1 Streptomyces longispororuber | reverse complement strand
CCGCCATCGGCACCACCTCCGCCGCCTTCGAGCCCGACCGCCTGAACGTCGCCATCAACGGCGTCTGGGTCTGCAAGAACGGCTCCGTGGGCGAGGACCGCGACCTCGTCGACATGCGCTACCGCGAGGTACGGATCACCGCCGACCTGGCCGCGGGCGCCGAGTCCGCCGTCATCTGGGCGAACGACCTCACCGCCGACTACGTCCACGAGAACAGCGCCTACTCGTCCTAGAGCCGCGGGGCCCCGGCCCCGCGCCCGCTCGCCTTGGACCCAAGGACCCTGAACAGCCCATGAGCACCCGCAAGCACACCGCTCTGCCCAAGGCACAGATCCTCATCGAGGCCCTGCCCTGGCTCACCCGGCACCGCGGCAGGACCGTCGTCATCAAGTTCGGCGGCAACGCCATGGTGGACGACGAGCTGAAGGCGGCCTTCGCCCAGGACGTCGTCTTCCTGCACCACGCGGGCCTCAAGCCCGTCGTGGTGCACGGCGGCGGCCCCCAGATCAGTGCCCAGCTCGACCGGCAGGGCCTGGTCAGCGAGTTCAAGGCGGGCCTGCGCGTCACCACGCCCGAGGCCATGGACGTGGTCCGCATGGTCCTCGCCGGACGGGTCCAGCGCGAGCTGGTCGGGCTGCTCAACGAGCACGGCCCGCTCGCCGTCGGCCTGACCGGCGAGGACGCGCACACCATCACCGCCACCCGGCACCGCCCGCTCATCGACGGCGAGCCCGTCGACATCGGCCGGGTCGGCGAGGTCACCGCGATCGACACCGGCGCCGTCGAGGCCCTCCTCGCCGACGGCCGCATCCCGGTGGTCTCCTCCATCGCCCGCTCCCAGGACGAAGGTGACAAGGGGCATGTCTACAACGTCAATGCTGATACGGCGGCTGCGGCACTCGCTGCGGCGCTTGGTGCCGAGACGCTGATGGTCCTCACCGACGTCGAGGGCCTCTACGAGGACTGGCCCCGCAGCGACGAGGTCATCAGCCGCCTCACCGCCGCCGAACTGGAGAAACTGCTGCCCGAGCTGTCCAGCGGCATGGTCCCGAAGATGCGGGGCTGCCTGCACGCCGTCCGCAACGGCGTCCAGACCGCCCGCGTCATCGACGGCCGGGTCCAGCACGCGATCCTCCTCGAGATTTTCACGGATGAAGGAGTCGGCACGATGGTCGTGCCCGACGGACCGACCCAGGGAGCCCCGGCATGACGCCCGCCACCCCGCCCACCGCCAAGGACCCGTCCAACGCGTCGCTGACCGCGCGCTGGCAGGCCGCGCTCATGGACAACTACGGCACGCCGCGCCTGCCCCTGGTGCGCGGCGAGGGCAGCACGGTCTGGGACGCCGACGGCACCGCGTACGTCGACTTCGTCGGCGGCATCGCGGTGACCGCGCTCGGCCACGGCCACCCCGCCGTCGTCGAGGCCGTCTCCCGGCAGATCGCGTCCCTCGCCCACGTCTCCAACCTCTTCGTCGCCGAGCCGCCCGTCGCGCTCGCCGAGCGGCTGCTCCAGCACTTCGGCCGCGAGGGCCGCGTCTTCTTCTGCAACTCCGGCGCCGAGGCCAACGAGGGCGCCTTCAAGATCGGCCGGCTCACCGGCCGCCCGCACATGGTCGCCACCCGGGGCGGCTTCCACGGCCGCACCATGGGTGCCCTCGCCCTGACCGGCCAGCCCGGCAAGCAGCAGCCGTTCCTGCCGCTGCCCGGGGACGTGACGCACGTACCGTACGGCGACGTGGACGCGCTGCGCGCGGCGGTCACCGAGGACACCGCCTTCGTGATCGTCGAGCCCGTGCAGGGCGAGAACGGCGTCGTCGTCCCGCCCGCCGGGTACCTGAAGGCGGCCCGCGAGATCACCCGGGCCACGGGCACCCTGCTGGTCCTCGACGAGGTGCAGACCGGAATCGGCCGTACGGGCCACTGGTTCGCCCACCTCGCCGAGGAGGACGTCCTGCCGGACGTCGTCACCCTCGCCAAGGGCCTCGGCGGCGGCCTGCCGCTCGGCGCGACCGTCGCCTTCGGCCCGGCCGCCGAGCTGCTCAGGCCCGGACACCACGGCACCACCTTCGGCGGCAACCCCGTCGCCTGCGCCGCCGGGCTCGCCGTGCTCGACACGATCGCGGCCGAGGGGCTGCTCGCGAACACCAAGCGGGCGGGCGAGCGGCTCCGGGACGGAATCGAGTCAGCCGGGCACCGGTTGGTCGACCATGTCAGGGGCGCGGGCCTGCTGCTGGGTATGGTGCTCACCGAGCCGCTGGCCGCGCACGTGCAGCGGGCGGCTCAGGACGCCGGCTTCCTGGTCAACGCGCCCGCCCCGGATGTCGTACGGCTCATGCCCCCGCTGAACGTGCGCGACGCCGAGGTGGACGCCTTCCTCCAGGCGCTGCCCGGCGTCCTGGACCAGGCCGCGGCCGCGGCGAACGGGGACGGACGATCCGGAGAATGAGACGACGATGAGCCACGCGCAGCGCAACGAGCGAGGGGAGAGCGCCGCCGGGCCCGCGGTGCCGCAGACCCGTACGGCACGGCACCGCCGGATCGTCGACATCCTCAACCGGCAGCCCGTCCGCTCGCAGAGCCAGCTTGCGAAGCTCCTCGCCGACGACGGCCTGAGCGTCACCCAGGCGACCCTCTCCCGGGACCTGGACGAGCTGAACGCCGTCAAGATCCGCAACGCCGAGGGTGACCTCATCTACGCCGTGCCGAGCGAGGGCGGCTTCCGCACGCCGCGGGCCCCGCTGGGCGAGTCCGCCAAGGAGGAGCGGATGCGGCGCCTCTCGGGCGAGCTGCTCATCTCCGCCGAGGCCTCGGCGAACCTCGTGGTACTGCGTACGCCGCCGGGCGCGGCCCAGTTCCTCGCCTCCGCGATCGACCAGGCCGAGCTGCACGACATCCTCGGCACGATCGCGGGCGACGACACGGTGATGCTGATCAGCAGGGACGCGACGGGGGGTCAGGCGCTGGCGGATCATTTGCTGCGGTTGGCGTCCAACGAACACTAGGGCTGGCCTCTGGCCTCGGGCGGGGCACGACCGCCCCCCCCGACCCAGCCCTCAACCACCGGCCGGGCTGCGCCCCCCTCGTCCTTCTTCCCCAGGCCGACTCCACCGACCGGCCTCCGGCCTCGTCCTCAATCGCCGGACGGGCTGGATTCCCCCTGGCCTTCGGTTTTCTTCTGCGGGTCGCGTCCTCGACGGGCCTGCGGCCGTGTCCTCAATCGCCGGACGGGCTGGGTGTTCCCGGCCCGTCCGTGTGCGTCTGCGGGCTGTCCGTGGACGCATCGGCCTCCGGCCTCGTCCTCAATCGCCGGACGGGCTGGATTCCCCCTGGCCTTCGATCTTCTTCCGCGGGTCGCGTCCCCGACCGGCCTGCGGCCGTGTCCTCAATCGCCGGACGGGCTGGGTGTTCCCGGCCCGTCCGTGTGCGTCTGCGGGCGGCCCGTGCACGCATCGGCCTCCGGCCTCGTCCTCACGGGCTGGATTTGCCCTGGCTGGTCGGCTTGTTTCTGCGGGGCGAGTCCACTGATCGGCCTGCGGCCTCGTCCTCAATTGCCGGACGGGCTGGATCTGTCCTGGCTGGTCGGCTTGGTTCTGCCGGGTGAGTTCGCTGATCGGTCGGCCTCCGGGCTCGTCATCATCGCCGTATGGGCTTCATCCCTCAGTCCGTCCGGCGCAACGTGAGCACACGGCTCGGCCGAAGCCATTCCAGCCCGTCCGGCGTTTGAGGACGAGGCCGTCAGGCCGATGAAGCCCACGGCAAGCTGCGGAAGTGCACGGACCGGTCGGGGGAGTTCCAGCCCGTCCGGCGTTTGAGGACGACGCCGTCAGGCCGATGAAGCCCACCGGCGACCCGCGGGAGTGCACGGACCGTCCGGGGGAGTTCCAGCCTGTCCGGCGTTTGAGGACACGGCCGGAGGCCGATCGGCCGCGCCACCCGCAACCCGGGGAAGTAGGCGGACCGGCCGCGGCCGTTTCAGCCCGTCCGGCGTTTGAGGACGAGGCCGCCAGGCCGATCGACCCCGCCCAAGGCCAGAGGCCAGCCCCCGCATCCTGGCCGCCGGTACGGCGGTTGTACCGGCCGGAGGCCCGGTCACTCGGGCAGCGGATTGACGATTCATGCGGAACCCTGCATACTCATGCATGTCAGTGAATGCACTGAGCGAGCGAATGCACTGTGAGGAGAAACCCGTGACCGAGCGCGTCGTACTCGCCTACTCGGGCGGCCTGGACACCTCCGTCGCCATCGGCTGGATCGCCGAGGAGACGGGCGCCGAGGTCATCGCCGTCGCCGTGGACGTCGGCCAGGGCGGCGAGGACCTGGACGTCATCCGCAAGCGCGCGCTCGCCTGCGGTGCCGTCGAGGCCGAGGTCGCGGACGCCAAGGACGAGTTCGCCGAGGGCTACTGCCTCCCGGCGATCAAGGCCAACGCCCTCTACATGGACCGGTACCCGCTGGTCTCCGCCCTGTCCCGGCCCACCATCGTCAAGCACCTGGTCGCCGCCGCGAAGAAGCACGGCGCGGGCACGGTCGCCCACGGCTGTACCGGCAAGGGCAACGACCAGGTGCGGTTCGAGGCGGGCATCCAGGCGCTCGGCCCGGACCTCAAGTGCATCGCCCCCGTACGCGACTACGCGATGACGCGGGACAAGGCCATCGCCTTCTGCGAGGCCAAGGGCCTGCCGATCGCCACCACCAAGAAGTCGCCGTACTCCATCGACCAGAACGTCTTCGGGCGCGCCGTCGAGACGGGCTTCCTTGAGGACATCTGGAACGCGCCGATCGAGGACGTCTACGAGTACACCTCGAACCCCGCGACCCCGCGCGAGCCCGACGAGGTCGTCATCACCTTCAAGGAGGGCGTCCCGGTCGCCCTCGACGGCCGCCCCGTCACCGTCCTCCAGGCGATCCAGCAGCTCAACGAGCGGGCGGGCGCCCAGGGCATCGGCCGGATCGACATGGTCGAGGACCGGCTCGTCGGCATCAAGTCCCGCGAGGTGTACGAGGCGCCCGGTGCGATCGCGCTGATCACCGCCCACCAGGAGCTGGAGAACGTCACCGTCGAGCGCGAACTGGCCCGGTACAAGCGGCAGGTCGAGCAGCGCTGGGGCGAGCTGGTCTACGACGGCCTGTGGTTCTCCCCGCTCAAGCGGGCCCTGGACGGCTTCATCAACGAGGCGAACCAGCACGTCAGCGGCGACATCCGGATGACCCTGCACGGCGGCCGGGCCGTCGTCACCGGCCGGAGGTCCGAGGAGGCGCTGTACGACTTCAACCTCGCGACGTACGACACCGGCGACACCTTCGACCAGTCCAAGGCCCAGGGCTTCATCGACATCTTCGCCCTGTCCTCGAAGATCGCCGCCAAGCGGGACCTGGCCTGAGGCCCTGCCCAGTAGCGTGACGATCCGCCTCCCCGAAGCGCGCGGCGCGGGGAGGCGGACGTACATCCACCACCTGACGAGGAGCAGCACGTGAGCAGCAACACCGGCGACGTCCGCCTCTGGGGGGGCCGGTTCGCCGACGGCCCCGCGGAAGCGCTGGCGCGACTCTCCGCCTCGGTCCACTTCGACTGGCGTCTCGCGCCGTACGACATCGCGGGCTCCCGCGCCCACGCGCGCGTGCTGCACACGGCGGGGCTGCTCACCGCCGACGAGCTGGAGCGCATGCTCGCCGGGCTCGACCGCCTGGAGGCCGACGTCGCCGACGGCTCGTTCACCGGCACCGTCGCCGACGAGGACGTGCACACCGCCCTGGAGCGGGGCCTGCTGGAGCGGCTCGGCCCGGACCTCGGCGGCAAGCTGCGCGCCGGCCGGTCCCGCAACGACCAGGTCGCCACGCTGTTCAAGATGTACCTGCGTGACCACGCCCGGATCATCGGCGGCCTGCTCACCGACCTCCAGGAGGCGCTGGTCGGCCTGGCCGAGGCGCACCCGGACGTCGCGATGCCCGGCCGCACCCACCTCCAGCACGCCCAGCCGGTGCTGTTCGCGCACCACGTCCTCGCCCATGCGCAGTCCCTGTCCCGGGACGCCGAGCGGCTGCGGCAGTGGGACGAGCGCACGGCCGTGTCGCCCTACGGCTCCGGCGCGCTCGCGGGCTCCTCGCTCGGCCTCGACCCGGAGGCGGTCGCCCGGGACCTCGGCTTCGAGCACGGCTCGGCCGCCAACTCCATCGACGGCACCGCCGCGCGGGACTTCGCCGCCGAGTTCGCCTTCATCACCGCGATGATCGGCGTGAACCTCTCCCGGATCGCGGAGGAGGTCATCATCTGGAACACGAAGGAGTTCTCCTTCGTCACGCTCCACGACGCCTTCTCCACCGGCTCCTCGATCATGCCGCAGAAGAAGAACCCGGACATCGCCGAGCTGGCGCGCGGCAAGTCCGGCCGCCTCATCGGCAACCTCACCGGCCTCATGGCCACCCTCAAGGCGCTGCCGCTCGCGTACAACCGCGACCTCCAGGAGGACAAGGAGCCGGTCTTCGACTCCTGCGACCAGCTAGAGGTCCTGCTGCCCGCCTTCACCGGCATGATGGCGACGCTGACCGTGCACCGCGAGCGCATGGCGGAGCTGGCCCCGGCGGGCTTCTCGCTCGCCACGGACATCGCCGAGTGGCTGGTCAAGCAGGGCGTGCCGTTCCGCGTCGCGCACGAGGTCGCGGGGGCGTGCGTCAAGGAGTGCGAGGCCCAGGGCATCGAGCTCGACCAGCTCACCGACGAGCAGTTCGCGAAGATCTCCCCGCACCTGACCCCCGAGGTCCGCACCGTCCTGAACGTCCCCGGCGCCCTGGCCTCCCGTGACGGCCGCGGCGGCACGGCCCCCTCGGCCGTCGCCGCCCAGCTCGCCGAGGTGAAGGCGGACCTGGCGGGCCAGCGGGAGTGGGCGACGGCACGCAACCGGTAGCCGAGCCGGGCGCGGACCGCTCGCCGCGCCCCGGCACCCGGACGGAGCTACGTTGAAGGGGAAGCACGCGACCGCGTGCTTCCCCTTCGACGCGTATACCCGTACGTGGACGCGTGCGTGTACCCGTACGCCGCACGTGAGACAGGAATGTCTCATACGGGTTATGGTTGTCTCATGTCAGTCGACCGCGACCAGGTGCTGCGCAGCGCCGCCGCCCTGCTCACCCGCAAAGGCTCCGCGACCATGGACGAGGTCGCGAAGGCCGCCGGCGTCAGCCGCGCCACCCTGCACCGCCACTTCGCCGGGCGGGACGCGCTCGTCCGCGCCCTGGAGGACCTCGGCCTGCGGGAGTGCCTCGCCGCGCTGGACGACGCGCGGCTGGACGAGGGCACCGCGCACGACGCGCTGCGCCGCCTGGTCGGGGAGATCCAGCCGGCCGCCGGCCTGCTCGCGTTCCTGGTCACGGAGAACGCCCTGTTCGAGGGCGAGTCGCGGCACGAGGGCTGGGCCCGGATCGACGACCGCATGACCGCGCTGTTCCGGCGCGGCCAGCGGGACGGCGAGTTCCGCATCGACCTGACCGCCGTCTGGCTGACCGAGGCGCTGTACGGCCTCATCAGCGCCGGGGCCTGGGCCGTCCTGGACGGCCGCGTCGCGGCCAACGACTTCCGCCACATGATCGCCGAACTGCTCATCGGCGGAGCACGACGAAGAGAGGAACCATGATCAGCACAGCGCAGCGCACCCGGCCCTCCGAGGTGGCACGGCCGCCCGGCCGGTGGCTCGCCCTGGCCGTGCTCGTCCTCGCCGTGCTCCTGGTCGCCGTGGACGCCACCGTCCTCGGCCTCGCCACGCCGTACATCAGCGAGGACCTCAAGCCGTCGGGCACCCAACTGCTGTGGATCGGCGACGTCTACTCGTTCGTCATCGCCGGTCTGCTGGTGTCCATGGGCAGCCTCGGCGACCGCATCGGCCGCAAGAAGCTCCTGCTCACCGGAGCCGTCGCGTTCGGCGCGGTGTCCGTGCTCAACTCGTACGCGACCAGCCCGGAGCTGATGATCCTGGCCCGGGCCCTGCTCGGCGTCGCGGGCGCCACGCTGATGCCCTCGACGCTCGCGCTGATCCGGAACATCTTCCACGACCCGCGCGAGCGCAGCATCGCCGTCGGCGTCTGGGGCGCGATGGCCTCGGCGGGCGCGGCGATCGGCCCGGTCGTCGGCGGCTTCCTGCTCGAACACTTCTGGTGGGGCTCGGTCTTCCTCATCAACCTGCCCGTGATGGCCGTGCTCGTCCTCGTCGGCGTGAAGCTGCTCCCCGAGTCGAAGAACCCCTCGCCCGGCCCCTGGGACCTCGTCAGCGTCGTCCTGTCGCTCATCGGCATGATCGGCGTGGTGTACGCGGTCAAGGAGGCGGCGGCCCACGGGGCGCGCTGGGACGTGCTCGTGGCGGGCGCCCTCGGCGCGGCGGCCCTCACCTGGTTCGTCCGGCGGCAGCTCACGCTCCCCGCGCCCCTGCTCGACATGCGGCTGTTCCGCAACCGCGGCTTCTCCGCCGCCGTCCTCGCTGACCTGCTGACCATCCTCGGCCTGTCCGGCCTGGTCTTCTTCCTGTCCCAGTTCCTGCAACTGGTCCAGGGCAGGCAGCCGTTCGAGGCGGGCCTCGCCGAGCTGCCCGCCGCGCTCGGCGCGGTGACCGCGGGCCTGCTGGCCGGCGTGGTGGCGCGCCGCTTCTCGGTGCGCTCGGTCGTCGCGGGCGGCCTCGCCGCGGTGGGCCTCGCCCTGGCCGCGCTCACCGCGCTGAGCCAGCACACCGGCTACCCGCTGCTCGGCGCGGCCCTCCTGGTGGTCGGCGTCGGCGCCGGGTTCTCCTTCACGGTGACCGCCGACGTGATCCTGTCCAGCGTGCCCAAGGAGCAGGCGGGCGCGGCCTCCGCGGTCTCCGAGACGGCGTACGAACTGGGCGCGGCCCTCGGCATCGCCCTGCTCGGCTCCATCGTCACGGGCGTCTACCGCGACTTCACGGCCCCGGCGGGCACCCCGGCCGACGCCGCGGCGGCCGCGCACGAGTCCCTCGGCGGCGCGGTCGAGGCGAGCGCCGGGCTGCCCGCGCACACCGCGGGACCGCTCGTCTCCGCGGCGCAGGACGCCTTCGTCGACGGCCTGCGGGTCGCCGCGGGCGTCGGCGCGGCGGTCCTCCTCGCCACGGCGGTCGCCGCCTGGTTCCTGCTCAAGGGCCAGAAGCTGGAGGACGGCGTCGAGCACCCGTAGCCCCGGCACCAGGCTCGGGAACGGCCGCCGTCCGGCCCCGGCGGCGGGCGCCCGGCCGGGCAACGGCGAAGGGCCGCACCCCCGAGGGGTGCGGCCCTTCGCCGTGCGCGGCCCCGGCTCAAGCCGCCTTCGCCTTGGTGGCGTACATGTCCACGTACTCCTGGCCGGACAGGCGCATGACCTCCGTCATCACCGAGTCCGTCACCGCGCGCAGCACGTAGCGGTCCCGGTCCATGCCGTCGTAGCGCGAGAACTCCATCGCCTCGCCGAAGCGGACCGTCACCCGGCCCGGCCGCGGCAGGCCCTTGCCGCCCGGCTGCAGCTTGTCCGTGCCGATCATCGCGAACGGCACCACCGGCGCGCCGGTCATCAGGGTGAGCCGGGCGATGCCGGTGCGGCCGCGGTACAGGCGGCCGTCGGGGGAGCGGGTGCCCTCCGGGTAGATGCCGAAGATCTGGCCGTCGTCCAGGACGCGCTTGCCGGTCATCAGGGCGGCCACGCCGCCCCGGCCGCCGTCGCGGTCCACCGGGATCATGCCGACGCCGGTGAAGAACCACGCCATGAGGCGGCCCTTGAGCCCCTTGCCGGTGACGTACTCGTCCTTGCCGATGAAGTAGACGGGCCGGTCACAGACCAGGGGCAGGATCATCGAGTCGATGAACGTGAGGTGGTTTCCGGCCAGGATGACGGGACCGCTTCCGGGGATGTTCTCGGCGCCCTCGACCCGCGGGCGGAACATCAGGCGCAAGAACGGTCCGAGCACTGCCTTCAGGAGCGCTAGACGGGACAACAGGTCCTCCGGAGTCAACGGTTCGGCAGCAGGTCTGTGCAGGTGAGGACGATACTCGCGGCTCGCCCGTGAACGCACATCGGGTTCACACGACCGATACGCGGAGTTGACCTGATGATGTGCGCTCCCCGCTGTGCGAGTGCCCCGCCTGCACGACCGTATCCCTGGTGCGAACTGCGCGGCTTGTCCGAGTGGTGCTTCTCACGTCCCCGGCGGAACACGGCCGGAAGTCTCCGCGGCCCGCCCGGCCGCCCGGAGCGCGGCCGCGGCCGCGCTCCGGACCCGCGCGCCCCAGCCCCCGCCCGGCCGCCGGCCACCACGCGTCACCCGTACGTTCGACCCCGGTACTCCCGTACGTCACCCGCGGCCACCTACGATCAGTGCCGCTTTGTCAGGTGCAAGGCGGCACACGGCAGGACAGGAAGAGGAGCGCTCCATGGCGAACGACGAATACGGCGACGCGGCGGGTCGGCGGCGACTGGGGGCGAGCCCGGGCCGGCGCGCGGTCCTGGGCGCCGCGGTCCTCGGGGCGGGCGCGGCCGTCGCGGGGGCGCCCGGCGTGGCCGGTGCCGACGCGCGCCACGGCCACGGGCACGGCGGGGAGCTGCCGGTGCCGACGGTCATCGCCCACCGCGGCGCGAGCGGCTACCGGCCCGAGCACACGCTCGGCTCCTACCAACTCGCCCTCGACATGGGCGCCCACGTCATCGAGCAGGACGTCGTCCCCACCAAGGACGGCCACCTCGTATGCCGTCACGAGAACGACATCACCGGGACCACGGACGTCGCCGCGCACCCCGAGTTCGCCGACCGCAGGACGACGAAGACCGTCGACGGCACCAAGCTGACCGGCTGGTTCACCGAGGACTTCACGCTCGCCGAGCTGAAGACGCTGCGCGCCAAGGAGCGCATCCCCGGCACCCGCCAGCGCAACACCCTCTACGACGGCCGCTGGGAGATCCCCACCCTCGACGAGGTGCTGCGCTGGGCCGACAAGGAGGGCCGCGAGCGCGGCCGCCGCGTGTGGCTGCACATCGAGACCAAGCACCCCACCTACTTCCGCAAGCTCGGCCTCGGCCTCGAAGAACCCCTCGCCAAGCTCCTGCGCCGCCACCACCGCCACCGCCGGAACTCCCCGACCTTCCTGCAGTCCTTCGAGCCGAGCAGCATCCAGCGGCTGCGCAAGCTCGTCGACACGCCCGGCGTCGTCCTGCTGTCGAGCGCCGGCTCGCGCCCCTGGGACTTCGTCGAGGCGAACGACCCGCGCACCGTCGCCGACCTGATCAAGCCCGCGGGCTTGAAGTGGATGGCCTCCTTCGCGAAGGGCATCGGCCCGACGCTGGACCTGATCATCCCCAAGGGCCCCGACGGCAGGCTCCTGGAGCCCACCACGCTCGTGCGCGACGCCCACGCCAAGGGCCTGATCCTGCACCCCTACACGATGCGCAACGAGAACACCTTCCTGCCCGCCGACTTCAGGAAGGGCACGGACGCCGCCGCGTACGGCGACGCCTTCGGCGCGTTCAAGGCGTACTTCGCGACCGGTATCGACGGGATCTTCTCCGACAACCCCGACACCGCGCTCCTGGCGGCCGCCGACTTCACCGCCGGCCGCTCCGGCGGCGGCTCTGTCGGCGGCTCTGTCGGCGGCTCTGTCAACGAATGACGGGAACCTCCCGGTTGGGGTGAGCCGCGGCCGTTTCGGAAACCCGCCACCGAAACGGTCGCGTCGTCACGGGTATGACCCCCACGCTCCCGCCCGACCTCGTCACCGCCCTGCGTCCGCTGCTCGCCGCCGAGGCCCTGGCCGAGGCGCACGGCGGCCCCGCCGACCCCGGCGACCTCGAACAGGCCGTCTGGCTCCGCCTGCTGGAACACCTGGACGCGAAGAGGCCGCTCACCGACCCCGCCGCCTGGCTGCGCACCGCCGTCCGCGACGAGGCCCACCGCACCCGGTACGCCGCCCGCCGCGAGCGGCCCTACGCCACCGAGCCCGCCGACGACCTCCAGCGCGGCCCCGAACAGCGCGCGCTGGTGGCCGACCGGTACCGCGTCCTCCACGCGGCGGTACGCCGGCTCCCCGGGCGCTGCCCCCGCCTCCTGGCTGCACTTCTGTCGCCCAAGGACCTTACGTACCGTGAAATCGCAGGAGAGTTGGGAATGTCACAAGGATCTTTGGGACCGGAACGTTCCCGTTGCCTGGGATGCCTGCGCAGAATGCTCGCGCAAGAGGTTGCGACTCCTGGCCCGTGGGGAAAGGAGTGAGGGACAACCGGTGGAGCAGGTGAGCGGGAGGCATGCACACATGGGCATGAGCGTGACCATCTCGGAAGCGGCGGCCGACGACCAGGACGCCGCCGAGCAGATCCTCAAACTGCAGTACCTCTGCTACCAGAGCGAGGCCGAGCTGTACGGCGACTACTCCATCGAGCCGCTGACCCAGACCCTGGCCTCGCTCAAGCGGGAGCTCGCCGACGGCACCGTCCTGGTCGCCCGCCTCGGCGACGAGGTGGTGGCCTCCGTGCGCGGCGGCGTCGACGCGTCCGGCACGGCCCGCGTCGGCAAGCTCGTCGTCCACCCGCGCATGCAGCGGCACGGCCTGGGCGGCCGGCTGCTCGACGCCATAGAGCGCCGGCTCGGCGAGGGCGGCGCCCGCCGCTTCGAGCTCTCCTCCGGACACCGCAGCGAGAGCAACCTCCAGCTCTACCGCAAGCACGGCTACCAGCCGGTGAGCACCCGCCGGGTGAACGACCGGCTCACGCTGGTCACGCTCGCCAAGGACGCCGACGACGCCGACGGCGCGGAGCCCGCTCGGGCCGCGGCGACGCAGGCGCTCGCCACCAGCGCGTAGGCCCCCGCCGGCCCGGGCTCAGGACCGCGTCGCCGCCCGGGACCGGCGCAGCCAGTACAGGGCGGTCACCGGCAGCAGCACGGGGATGAACAGATAGCCCATCCCGAAGTCCGACCACACCGTCGCGTCCGGGAACGCGGACGGCTCGGCCAGCGTCCAGGCCCCGACGCCGAGCACGCCGACCAGCTCGGCGGCGCAGCACACCAGCGCCGCCCTGCGGGCCCGCTCGCCGCCGCGGACGAGCGAGTACGTGATGAAGCCGTAGACCAGCCCGGCGAGCGCCGACAGCGTGTAGGCGAGCGGCGCCCTGCCGAAGTCCGTGGAGATCTGCACCGCCGAGCGGGACACGGCGCCCACGACCATCACGCCGTACAGCCACACCAGCAGGATGCCGGGGCCGGTGATCAGCTTGCGGCGCCCCGGCTCCGCGGGGGCCTCGTCGGTTCCGGTCACGGCCACCTCAGCCTCCCCAGATGTCGTACAGGCGCACTTCGAGCACGGCGAGGACCACTCCGCCCGCCGCGACGGTCACCGAGCCCCAGCGGGTGCGCTCGGCGAGCGACATGAACCCCGCCGCCGGGACGCACGCGAAGGAGCCGATCAGATACGCCACGAAGATCGTCGTGCCCTGCTCCGGGTCCTCGCCGCGCGCGAGCTGGACGACGCCGACGACGAGCTGGACCAGTGCGAGCAGGGTGACCACGCCCATGCCGATGAAGTGCCAGTCCTTCGTCGGCTGGTCGCGGTAGGCGGCGAAACCGCACCAGGCCGCGAGCGCGAGCGCGGCCACAGAGGTCGCGACGGTCAGGGCAACAAGCATGCCGCGACCCTATTACGGGCCAAAAGGCCCGATGTCCCCGGGCCCGGGGACCCGGCACCCGCCGGGAGCGGCGGACGTATCGTCGGACCCCATGACGATCTCGCCGGACCCCATGAACATCTCGCCGGACTCCCTGGAGGAGCCGGACTCCCTTAAGCAGTCGGACCCCCTGAAGCAGCCGGGCCCCCTGGCGAACGGGGCCGAGCCCCTGGCCCTGCACGCCGAGGCCCTGCTGTTCGACAACGACGGCACCCTCATCTCCTCGCTGGAGTCGGTCCGGCGCTGCTGGACGCGGTGGGCGGGGGAGTACGGGGTCACCGCCGAGGACTTCGCGCGCGTCGGGCTGCACGGCCGCCCCGCCGCCGAGATCGTCGCCGACCTGCTGCCGCCCGCGCGCGTCCCGGAGGCCGTCGCGCGCATCGAGGAGCTGGAGGTCGCGGACGCCGCCGGCGGCGTGGTGGCGCTGCCCGGCACCCTCGGCCTGCTCGCGTCCCTGTCCCCGGACCGCTGGGCCGTCGTCACCTCCGCGACGCGCCGCCTGGCCGAGGCCCGGCTCGCCGAGGCGGGCATCCGCCCCGAGACGCTGATAGCCGCCGACGACATCACCCGCGGCAAGCCCGACCCGGAGCCCTTCCTGCTCGCCGCGCGGACCCTCGGCGCCGACCCGGCCCGCTGCGTGGTCTTCGAGGACGCCCCGGCCGGTCTCACCGCGGGCCGCGCCGCGGGCATGACCACCGTGGCGTTGACCACAACGCACACCGCCGCTGAGCTCAGTGCCGATGTGCTCGTCCCGGACCTCTCGGCCGTGTCCGCGCAGGCCACGGCGGGTGGCGTCGAGCTCGTCATCGGCGGCTGAGCGCCGCCCAGGGACCGGGCGCCGACGTCCGTCGGCGCCCATGTCCTGTCCGCTATTCGGACAGCGCTGGCGGGACGCCACCGCCCGCGTGTTTTACTGTCCGCATGACCACGACGAGCAGCCGCACCCTTGCGACCGAGGCGATGACGACGCCCGGTGCTCGTTGTATGTGTCGAATGTGCGCCTTCTGAGGGCCCCTGTACCACCGCGCCTCGCGCCCCGAAGCGAAGCCTCCGTGCCCCGCGCCCCCACGTGCCGCCCGTAGGCGGCGTGGCAGACGCGGGACCGCCCCGCGCACACGTCCTCCGGTTCCACCGCCACCGCGAGAACCGTGCCGCGTTCCGAACGAATGCCCCGTGCCCCGGCGCGACCCGCGCCGCGCACTCGACAGTGACGGAAACCCAGTGATCACCACTTCCGGCCTGACCAAGGTCTACCGCTCACGCGGTCGTGAAGTAACCGCCCTCGACGGAGTCGACCTCCACGTACGCGAAGGCGAGGTGTACGGCGTCATCGGCCAGTCCGGCGCCGGCAAGTCCTCGCTGATCCGCTGCGTCAACCTCCTGGAGCGCCCCAGCTCCGGCACCGTCACGGTGGCGGGCCAGGACCTCACCGCCCTGGCCGGCCGCGGCCCGCGCGCGGGCAAGGAGCTGCGCGCCGCCCGCAGCCGCATCGGCATGGTCTTCCAGCACTTCAACCTGCTGTCCTCGCGCACCGTGCAGGACAACGTCGAGCTGCCGCTGGAGATCCTCGGCCTGTCCGGCAAGGAGCGCTCCCGCAAGGCCCTGGACCTGCTCGACCTCGTCGGCCTCGCCGACAAGGCCAAGGCCTACCCGGCCCAGCTCTCCGGCGGCCAGAAGCAGCGCGTCGGCATCGCCCGGGCGCTCGCGGGCGAGCCGAAGGTGCTGCTCTCCGACGAGGCCACCAGCGCCCTCGACCCCGAGACCACCCGCTCGATCCTCCAGTTGCTGCGCGACCTCAACCGCCAGCTCGGTCTCACCGTCCTGCTCATCACGCACGAGATGGACGTCGTCAAGACCGTCTGCGACTCGGCCGCCCTGATGGAGCGCGGACGCATCGTGGAGTCGGGCACCGTCAGCGAGCTCCTCGCCACCCCCGGCTCGCAGCTCGCCGCCGCGCTGTTCCCGCTCAGCGGCGCCGCCTCCGGCGACCACCGCACCGTCGTCGACGTCACCTTCCACGGCGAGGCCGCGACCCAGCCGGTCATCTCGCAGCTCTCGCGCACGTACAACATCGACATCTCGATCCTCGGCGCCGCGATGGACACCGTCGCGGGCAAGCAGGTCGGCCGCATGCGCATCGAGCTGCCCGGCCGCTTCGAGGAGAACGTCGTGCCCATCGGGTTCCTGCGTGAGCAGGGCCTCCAGGTCGACGTCGCCGAACACGACGACGCCGCCGGACACGACGGTGAGGACGTGCCCGCGCCGCGGGACTCCGCGCTCGCGCTCGCGAAGGAAGGTGCCAAGTGACCTGGTCGGAGATGCAGCCCCTGCTGGAGCAGGCCTGTTGGGACACCTTGTACATGGTCGGCTGGT
This sequence comes from Streptomyces longispororuber, assembly GCF_014656095.1. GTDB lineage: Bacteria > Actinomycetota > Actinomycetes > Streptomycetales > Streptomycetaceae > Streptomyces > Streptomyces longispororuber. The sequence continues at coordinate 12,519 of NZ_BNBT01000116.1, read as the reverse complement.
CGGCGCTCATCGCCGTCGCCGCCGGCCTGCCGCTCGGCCTGCTCCTGGTCCTCACCGACCGCGGCGGCCTGCTGCAGAACGTCGTCGTGAACAAGGTCATCGGGCAGGTCGTGAACATCGGCCGCTCGATGCCGTTCATCATCCTCATGGTCGCCCTGATGGGCTTCACGCGCTCCGTCGTCGGCACCACCATCGGCCGTGACGCCGCGATCGTGCCGCTCGCGATCAGCGCCATCCCGTTCTTCGCCCGCCTGGTCGAGACGGCCGTACGCGAGGTCGACCACGGCCTGGTCGAGGCCGTGCAGTCGATGGGCGGCAACACCTGGACCGTCGTACGCAAGGTCCTCGTGCCCGAGTCCCTGCCGTCGCTGATCTCCAGTGCCACCACGACCGTCGTCGCCCTCATCGGCTACTCGGCGATCACCGGCACCGTCGGCGCCGGCGGCCTCGGCGACCTCGCGGTCCGCTACGGCTACCAGCGCTTCGAGACCGAGCTGATGTGGATCACCGTCGGCATCCTCGCCGTGGTCATCTCGATCATCCAGTTCGCCGGTGATTACGCCGCCCGCAGGCTCCACCGGCGCGGCGGCCAGGCGGGAGCCGCGCCGCGCCTGAAGCTGCTGCGGAGCGGGACGCCGAAGGCCGCGGCCGACGGCGCCACGGCCGAGGGCGCCACGACCGGGGGCGCCACCGCGCCGGCCGCCGCGGAGTCCGGGCCCGAGCCGGTCAAGGTGCCCTGAGCCGGTCAAGCTCCCCTGAGCCGGGGGCCGCGCCCGCGCGGGCCCCGTCGAACTCCCGAGTTCACCCCAGCACCACCCCGCGGCATCGCCGCAGGCGTGTACCACCCATGGAGAAAGGCACTTTTCGTGCGTAACACCACCAAGATCACCGCTGCTGTCCTGACCGCCGGAGCCCTCACCCTCGGGCTCACCGCCTGCGGCTCGAAGGACTCCGCCGGCGACAAGGACGGCCCGCTCGTCGTCGCCGCCACCCCCACCCCGCAGGGCCAGATCCTCGACTACGTCAAGAAGAACCTGGCGAAGAAGGAGGGCCTGGAGCTGGAGGTGAAGGAGTTCACCGACTACGTGACGCCGAACACGGCCACGCAGCAGGGCGAGGTCTTCGCCAACTACTTCCAGCACAAGCCGTACCTGGACGACTTCAACAAGAAGAACAAGACGGACATCGTCCCCGTCCCGAACGGCACGGTGCACCTGGAACCGCTGGGCGTCTACTCGAAGAAGATCAAGAAGATCGACGAGCTGGAGAAGGGCGCGACGGTCGCCGTTCCCAACGACACCACCAACGAGGCGCGCGCCCTGAAGCTCCTCGCGGACAACGGCGTCATCAAGCTCAAGGAGGGCGTCGGCTTCGCGGCCACCCCCAAGGACATCGCCGCCAACCCGAAGAACCTCAAGTTCAAGGAGCTGGAGGCGGCGGCCCTGCCCCGCACCATCAAGGACGTCGACGCCGCGGTCATCAACGGCAACTACGCCCTGGAGGCCGACCTCAGCCCCGCCAAGGACGCCCTCGTCGCCGAGAAGGCCGAGAACAACCCCTACGGCAACTTCCTCGCCGTGAAGAAGGGCAACGAGGACGACCCGCGCGTCAAGAAGCTCGTCAAGCTCCTCACCTCGCCCGAGGTCAAGAAGTTCATCGACGACAAGTACGACGGCTCCGTCGTCGCCGCGTTCTGACATGCGGGCGCCGGGCACAGCCGCGGCGGCCGGGGCCCTGGCCCTGGCGCTCGGCCTGACCGCCTGCGGCGCGGGCTCCGGCTCCGACGGCGAGGCGCTCGTCGTCGGGGCCACCCCCACGCCCGCCGGGGAAGTCCTGACGTACATCAAGGAGAACCTCGCGCGGAAGGAGGGACTCGACCTCCAGATCCGCGAGTTCACCGACTACGTCGCACCCAACACCGCCCTCCAGGAGGGCTCCCTCGACGCCAACCTCTACCAGCACACCCCGTACCTGGAGGACTTCAACGCCTCCAAGAAGACGGACCTGGTGCCGGTGGTCGAGGTCTACCTGCCGCCGATGGGCGTGTACGCGCCCCCCGGCAAGGGGGACGCGAAGCTCACGGACGTCACCCGGCTCCGCCCCGGAGCCACCGTCGCCGTCCCGAACGACACCACCAACGAGGGCCGGGCGCTCCACCTGCTCGCCTCCACGGGGGTGATCGAGCTGAAGAAGGGCGCGGGCGCGAACGCCACCCCCGAGGACATCGCGGCCAACCCGAAGAAGCTCACCATCAAGCCCCTGGAGCCCGCACAGCTACCGCGCTCCCTCGAAGACGTCGACGCGGCCGTCATCAACAACAACTACGCGCTCGACGCGGGCTTGAGCCCGGCCAGGGACGCCGTCCTCCTGGAGTCCGCGAAGGACAACCCGTACACCAACGTCCTCGCCGTCAAGAAGGGTCACGAGGACGACCCCGACATCCAAAAGCTCGCCGAGCTCCTGACGTCACCCGAGGTGCGGACGTTCATCGAGGACACCTACAAGGGCTCCGTGCTGCCCGCCACCACGGGCTGACCCACCGGGCCGCCCGCACCCGGGGTCCCGCCGGCACCGTCGGCGGGACCCCGTGGTGCGACGCCCCGTCACCATGCTGCATGCTGAATCCTTCAGCAGGCCGAAGGCCCGTGAGAGCGACGAAGGTACACGGAACGGCAGGCCCATGAAGGTTACGGAGCGGCGCATGACCACAGCCCCCACAGGCTCCTCGGGATTCCCCGACATCTCCATCAGCACGGAGCGGTTGGTGCTGCGCCCCTTCGACGAGGCGGACGTCCCCGCGTACGCGGAGATGATGAACGACGAGCTCGTCACCGCCTGGACCGCCGTGCCCCAGCCGTACACCCAGGCCGACGCGCGCGCCTGGATCACCGACCGGGCCCCCGCCGAGCGGACCGCCGGACGCGGCCTCGCCCTGGCCGTCACCGAGTTCCTCACCCAGCGCCTGGTCGGCACCGTCCAACTCCGCCGCACCGACTGGCGGGTGCGCTCCACCGAGCTCAGCTACGTGACCGCGCCGTGGGCCCGCGGCGAGGGCTACGCCTCCGAGGCCGCGCTCGCCACCGCCCAGTGGCTGTTCCACGACCAGAAGTTCGAGCGCATCGAGCTGCGCACCGCCGCCGACAACACCGCCGCGCAGCAGGTCGCCCAGAAGATCGGCTGCGTCAGCGAGGGCGTCCTGCGCGGCGCCTGGATAGCGCGCATGAGAAACGGCGGCGACCCGCTCGGCGGCTGGATCGACCTGCGCACCGACCTCATCGTGTGGAGCCTCCTGCCGGAGGACCTGGAGGGCGTCGCGGAGCACGTGACGACGTTCTCCGACTGGAGCTGACTCCGGCGGGGGCGCCCCGAGCGGCTCGACGCCGCCACGTGTGGGCGGGGCGCGGAGCGCCGACCCGGGCGGGGCCCAGGGGCGGCACACCCCGGTTTCGGGGAAGGGCGGGTTCGAGGACCGCCCGGCACGGCACCAGCAGGTACGCTCCCTCCTGGCCGCACACGGCCGCCCGTCCGACGACGACCCGACCACGACCCCAGGAGACAGACGACGATGGCCGACCGGGTCACGGTGATCGGCTGGGACGGCTCGCCACTGACCACCGCGGCACGCTCCGCCCTGAGCGCCGCGACGCTCGTCGCGGGCGCCGCCCACCACCTCGCCCTGCCCGAGGTCCCCCCGGCCGCCGAGCGCATCCGCCTCGGCAGCATCGCCCTCGCCGCCCGCCGCATCGCGGCCCACCGCGGCACGGCCGTCGTCCTCGCGGACGGCGACCCCGGCTTCTTCGGCGTCGTCCGCACCCTGCGCGCCCCCGAGTTCGGCCTCGAGGTCGAGGTGGTGCCAGGCGTCTCCTCCGTCGCCCAGGCCTTCGCCCGCGCGGGCATGCCCTGGGACGACGCCCAAGTCGTGGTCGCCCACCCGCGCACCCTGCGCCGCGCCGTGAACGTGTGCCGCGCGCACAGCAAGGTCGCCGTGCTCACCGCGCCGGGCGCCGGGCCCGCCGAACTCGGCCTGCTCCTCGAAGGCGTCCACCGCACCTTCGTCATCTGCGAGGAGCTCGGCACCGAGCGCGAGCAGGTCTCCGTCGTCACCTCCGACAAGGCCGCCGACCACACCTGGCGCGACCCCAACGTCGTCATCGTCATCGGCGGCGCCGCCGCCCACGACAGCGGCTGGATCGCGGGCCGCGACCCCGGCACCGACCCGCGCGGCTGGGCCCAGCCCGCCGCGGCCTACGGCGGCGAGCAGGAGCTGGGCGAGGGCGAGAGCGACCGCATCCGCGCCGCCCAACTCGCCCGCCTCGGGCCCCGCGTGGGCGACCTGGTCTGGGACATCGGCTGCGGCAGCGGCGCCTTCGCCGCCGAGTCCGCGCGGTTCGGCGCCGCCGTTATCGCCGTCGACCAGGACCCGGACGCCTGCGCCCGCACCACCGCCGTCGCGCGCCGCTACGGCGTCCACGTCCAGGTCGTCCACGGCACCGCCCCGCACATCCTCGAAAGCCTCCCCGAGCCCGACGTCGTCCGCGTCGGGGGAGGGGGCGCGGAGGTGGTGTCCGCCGTCGCCGACCGGCGCCCGGAGCGCATCGTCACGCACGCCCCCACCCGGGACGCCGCCGAACTCCTCGGCCGCAACCTGACGGAGCACGGGTACGCCGTCGAGTGCGCCCTCCTGCAGTCCGTCGAACTCGACACCCGTGCCTGGACGGAGCGGAAGCGGACCGTCGTCTTCCTGCTCTCGGGCCTCCTTCTCGACCGCACCGCCTGACCCTGACGGCCCTGCCCGCACGCCGTGCGCGGTAGGCTGGCCGATCGTTGTACCGCACCCGGGTGTCCGGCAATTACCTGGTCAATGTCCGGAGAGCTCGCCCGTCTTGGGGGGTGCGTGTGGTACGGCGGACCGCCGGACGCGCGACGTGGCGCAGTCCACAGCGGACCGTGGCCGATCAAGCTGCCGCGACGGCGGAGCAACCGCGACAATGCCTTGTGGTCCGTACGCGGCGCGTGCCGCGCGGTACGCACGCTCGTTGTGGATGACGGGCGGTCACAGAAGGACTAACCGATGGGCGAGGGGTACGCATGACCGACACCGGCCAGGTCCCGGGCGAGGGGCTGCCGGAGAGCGCAGGCATGGTGGAGCAGTCGGGCGTCCCCGCGCCGGACCCCTACACCTTCCTCGATCCCTCCGAGCACCCCGCCGAGGACGACGACCTGCTGCTGATGCCGGGTGCCCAGGGCGCGTGGAGCGAGGCGCAGCAGTCCGCGCAGCCCGGTCCCGGACAGCAGCCGCCGGCCGCCGCGACGGCCGGGGCGCCCGGCGTGCCCGCGCAGCCCGGAGCCGCGTCGGCGCAGTCCGCGCAGGCGCAGGACGCCCAGGCCGCGTTCGCGCGGAGCGCGGCCGCGCAGCAGGTTCCGGCGGGGCAGCAGGCCCCGGCTGTCCAGCCGCAGCCGGGTCAGCCGCAGGCGGGCCTCCAGGCGGGCCTCCCGGCGGGTCCGCACCAGGCCCCCGCCCAGGCCGTCCAGGCTCCGGTGGCGCAGGCCCAGCCCCTCGCGGCCCCGGGCGCCGTCGGCCTGCACCAGGCCGAGCACCAGCCCGGGCCGCACGAGACGGCGGGCCGGGACAGCGGCTCCGTCGACCTGAACGGCATCCCGATGCCCGCGGGCCCGGCCCACACCGCCGCCTCCCAGCACGGGAGCCCCCGCCGCCCGCTGCACCGGGGCCCCGCCGCGCCCGTCGTCCCGGACGGCACCGCGAGCCCCGTCCGCTCCCTCTCCGACCGGGGCCCGGCGGGCGGTACCGCGCACCCCGCGGGCGCCCGGCAGCCGGGCCCGCCGACCAGCGGCCCCGAGTACCTGAACACGCCGCGCGAGGACGTCGGGGCCGACGGCGGTGCCCTGCCCGGCCCGCAGCTCGGCGAGATCCCGGGCCAGGGAGCGATGCCCTGGGGCGCCCAGCCGGTGCCCGGGGCGGACGTACCGGCCCAGGACGCACAGGCGCTGCCTGCAGAAACGGTCGTCCCGGGCGTTGCTGCGGCCTCGGCTGTCTCTGAGGCACCTGGCGTCACCGGGGCCACGGCCGTGGCTGAGGCCTCTGGCGTCGCTGAGGCCCCTGAGACCCCTAAGGCCCCCGAGGCCCCCCAGGCCCCTGGCGTCACCGAAGGACCTGACGTTACTGAGGCCACGACTGCCACCGACGCGGCGGAGGCCTCGCAAGCACCCCAGGCACCCCAGGCACCGCAAGCACCCCAGGCGCTCGTGTCGCCCGAGGCACCTCAGGAACCCGGGACACCTCAGACACCCGGGACACCTCAGACACCCGAGACGGCGCAGGCCGCCGCCGAAACCCCCGACGCGCAGGGCGCTGCGGCTGCCCCCGGCACCGCGGAGGCGCAGGACCTCTCTGCCGCTCAGGCTGCTCCTGCCGCTCCCGTCACTCCGGACGCCGCGGACACTCCGACCGCGGCTGACGCTGCCACCGCGGCTGACACTGCCACCGCGGCCGACGCTGCGACCGCACCCGACGCTGCGACCGCACCCGACGCTGTGACCACGGCCGATGCTGTGGTCGCCGCCGCCCCTGCGGCCACCGCCGACCCCGCAGCCGCGGCCCACGCTCCCGTGGCCGCCGACACCCCGGCCACCACCGACCCTGCGCCCACCCCCGCCGCACAGACCTCAGCAGCTCCACAATCCCCGGACGCCCCGGCAGTCACGGATGCCCCGGCGGCCCAGCAGGCTCCGGCAGCCCCCCAGACCCCGGACGCCCCGCACACCCCGACAGCGGCCACCGCAGCCCCGGACGCCCCCGCCACCCCGGACGCCCCGGGTGACCCGGCCGCCGCCCCCGTCACTGCCGTACCGGAAGCCACGCAGGCCACGCCCGTTGCGCCCCAGCCGTCCGAGGCAGCCCCTGTCACCGACGCCCCTGAGGCATCGGAAGCACCCGCTGGGGCAGGCGTACCCGCCGGGGCGCGAGAAGCACAGGCGGCGCACGGGGTGGACCAGGCGCAGGCGCCGGGCGCCGAGGGCGCTGTCCCCGCTCCGGATGCCCCGGGCGCCCCCGGCACCACGGAACCGTCCGCTCCGCACGCCCCCGCGGCGGATGCGCCGCACGACGCCGGTCCGCGCTCCCCGGAGGCCGGTACCGGCCCCGAAGGCGCCCACACCCCGGCCGAGGGCGCGGACGACCGGCCCGCGCCGGTCGCCGACGCCGTGCCCGCCGGCGCCGAAGCCGTCACGGCCCCGTCCGCCCCGGTGCCGCCCGCCTTCCCGGTCGCCGACGGGGAGGGCGCCGCATTCACCGGGCCCGCCCCGGCCGAGCAGCCCGAGGCCGTCACCGTCACCCCGCAGGCCCCCGACGCGGCCCAGCCATGGCCCGGGGCGCAGGGCCCGCAGCTCTCCTCGCCCGTACCCGGGTCCGACGCGCAGGCCATGCCCCTCGGCCAGTTCGTACCGGTCGAGGGCTCGGTGCCGACCACCCCGCACCTGGCCCCGACGCCGCCGCGCCCGCTGCCGCCGGAGCACGTCGCCGCGCCACAGCCCGGTGACGCGCCCGCCGCGGGCGCCCCGGCCCCCGCACCGGACCAGGCCGCCGGCGACGCCCCCGCGCCCCTGCCCGAAGCCCAGGCCGAGCCCGAGACGGCCGCCGAGCCGGGGGAGCAGCCCGTACCCACCGTTCCCGCACCCCGCGACGGCGACCGGCCCACGGCCGCCCCCGCCGCCCAGGCGGCGCCCGCACCCGCACCCGCCCCCGCCACGGACGGCCCGCAGCCGTCCGCCGAGGGGACGACCGACCCCGACGAGCCGATGCACGCACCCCACCCGGCCGAACCGACCGACGCCGCACCCCAGGCCGACGAGCCCCCGACGGGCGCCGAGGAGCCCACCGCGCTCCCCGAGACCGTGGCGGAGGGCCCCGAGGACCTGACCACCCCGGCCGTGGCGGACGACTCCGACCCCGCCGGTACCGAGCCCGCCGCGCCGGCGGCCCCGCTCGGCCCGCCCGCCCCGGGCTACGCCGACGCCGAGCGCGAGGCCGTGCTGCGCGTCATGCGCGAGCGGCGCGACATCCGCAACGGCTTCCGCGGCGACCCCATCCCGCACGAGGTGCTGCTCCGCGTCCTGGAGGCGGCCCACACGGCGCCGTCCGTCGGCCACTCCCAGCCCTGGGACTTCGTGGTCATCCGCTCCGCCGAGACCCGCCGCACCATGCACGAACTGGCCCAGCGCCAGCGGGAGGCGTACGCGAAGTCGCTGCCCAAGGGCCGGGCCAAGCAGTTCAAGGAACTGAAGATCGAGGCCATCCTCGACACCCCGGTGAACATCGTCGTCACCGCCGACCCCACGCGCGGCGGGCGCCACACCCTCGGCCGCCACACGCAGCCGCAGATGGCCCCGTACTCCTCCGCGCTCGCCGTCGAGAACCTCTGGCTCGCCGCGCGCGCCGAGGGCCTCGGCGTCGGCTGGGTCAGCTTCTTCGACGAGCGCGAGATGGTCCGCGCCCTCGGCCTGCCCGAACACCTGGAGGTCGTCGCGTACCTGTGCGTCGGGTACGTCGACGAGTTCCCGGACGAGCCGGAGCTGATGCAGGCCGGCTGGTCCAAGCGCCGCCCGCTGTCGTGGGTCGTGCACGAGGAGACGTACGGCCGTCGCGCCCTGCCCGGCGAGGACCCGCACGACCTGCTCGCCGAGACCGTCGGCAACATCCGCCCGCTGGACGCCAAGGCGCTCGGCGAGGCCTGGGAGCGCCAGAAGCGCATGACCAAGCCCGCCGGGGCCCTGGGCATGCTGGAGATCATCTCGGCGCAGCTCTCCGGCCTGTCCCGGATGTGCCCCCCGCCGATCCCGGAACCGGCCGCCGTCGCCATCTTCGCGGGCGACCACGGCGTCCACGCCCAGGGCGTCACGGCCTGGCCGCAGGAGGTGACCGCCCAGATGGTCGCCAACTTCCTCGGCGGCGGCGCCGTCTGCAACGCCTTCGCCCACCAGGTCGGCGCCGAGGTCTGCGTCGTCGACGTCGGCGTGGCCGGTGAGCTCCCGGCCACCCCCGGCCTGCTGCCCCGCAAGATCAGGCCCGGCACCGCCGACATGACCACGGGACCCGCGCTCACCCGCGACGAGGTCACGGCGGCCATCGAGGTCGGCATCGAGACGGCCCGCGACCTGGTCGCCGCGGGCAACAAGGCGCTGCTGACCGGCGAGATGGGCATCGCCAACACCACGGCGTCGGCGGCCCTGATCTCCGTCTACACGGACACCGACGCCGCCGAGGTCACCGGCCGCGGCACCGGCATCAACGACGAGATGCACGCCCGCAAGGTCGAGGTCGTCCGGCGCGCCCTCGAACTGCACCAGCCCGACCCGGCGGACCCGATCGGCGTCCTCGCCGCGGTCGGCGGCCTGGAGCACGCGGCGATGGTGGGCCTGCTCCTCGGCGGCGCCTCCCTGCGCACCCCCGTGATCCTCGACGGCGTCAGCGCGGGGGCCGCCGCCCTGGTGGCCCGCGCCATCGCGCCCGAGGTCCTCGCCGCCTGCATCGCGGGCCACCGCAGCGCCGAGCCCGGCCACGTGGCGGCCCTGAACAAGCTGGGCCTGCGCCCCCTGGTGGACCTGGACCTCCGCCTCGGCGAGGGCACCGGCGCCCTCCTGGCCCTCCCGGTGGTGCAGAGCGCGGCGCGGGCGATGCACGAGGTGGCGACGTTCGACTCGGCCGGAGTCACGGAGAAGTAGCCCCACCGCGCCCGTCCGCCGCCCGAGGGCGAGCGCGCGGCGCGAGGGACGGAGGTGCCAGGGGGCGCAGACCCCCTGGCACCGTGACGGGGCGGGTGCGGGGAGCCCCCGGCCGAGCCCGTCGCCACCCCGCCCCCGCTCCCGCCGTACGCTGAAGCCACGGCTAAAATCCGCACGTCAGGGCCGCTCCAGAGCAGTAGCGCCCACTGTCCCGCCCCGACGAGGAGCCGCCCGCCATGGCCGAACACCCCGCCTACCCCGTAGGCCTCCGCCTCACCGGCCGCCGCGTGGTGGTCCTCGGCGGCGGCCAGGTGGCCCAGCGCCGCTTGCCCGCCCTCGTCGCGGCGGGCGCGGACGTCCAGCTCGTCTCCCCGTCGGCCACCCCCTCGGTGGAGGCGATGGCGACCGCGGGCGAGATCACCTGGCACCGCCGCAGGTACGAGGACGGCGACCTCACCGGCGCCTGGTACGCCCTGATCGCCACCAGCGACCCCGAGGCCAACACCCGCGCCTCGGCCGAGGGCGAGCGCGAGCGCGTCTGGTGCGTCCGCGCCGACGACGCCGACGAGGCCACCGCCTGGACCCCCGCCACCGGCCGGAGCGCGGGCTTCACCGTCGCGGTCCTCACCACCGACGCCGAGGACCGCGACCCGCGCCGCACCGCCGCCGTCCGCGACGCCATCGTGGAGGGCCTGCACGACGGCACCCTGGTGGCCCCGCACCACCGCCCCCGCGCCACCGGCGTCGCCCTCGTCGGCGGCGGCCCCGGCGACCCCGACCTCATCACGGTCCGCGGCCGCAGGCTGCTCGCCGAGGCGGACGTCGTCATCGCCGACCGGCTCGGCCCGCGCGACCTGCTCGCCGAGCTGCCGCCGCACGTCGAGGTCATCGACGCGGCGAAGATCCCGTACGGCCGCTTCATGGCCCAGGAAGCCATCAACAACGCCCTCATCGAGCACGCCGAGCAGGGCAAGGCGGTGGTCCGGCTCAAGGGCGGCGACCCCTACGTCTACGGCCGCGGCATGGAAGAGGTCCAGGCCCTGGCCGCGGCGGGCATCCCCTGCACGGTCGTCCCCGGCATCTCCAGCTCGATCTCGGTGCCGAGCGCCGCGGGCATCCCGGTCACGCACCGCGGCGTGGCCCATGAGTTCACCGTGGTCAGCGGCCACATCGCGCCCGACGACGAGCGCTCCCTCGTCGACTGGCCCGCCCTGGCCACCCTGCGCGGCACCCTCGTCATCCTGATGGGCGTCGACAAGATCGGCCGCATCGCCGAGACCCTGACCGCCCACGGCAAGGCGCCCGACACCCCGGTCGCCGTCATCCAGGAGGGCACGACGGCCGCCCAGCGCCGCGTCGACGCCACCCTGGCCACGGTCGCCGACGCCGTCCGCGCCCACGAGGTCAAGCCCCCCGCGGTGATCGTCATCGGCGAGGTGGTCACGGTGGGCCCCGACGCCTCGCGCCCCCAGGACTAGCTCGCGCGGCGGCCCGTACGCCCCCGCACCCGCCCCCGTAACCACCGGTAACGGATCCCGTCCGCAGCCGTTGGCACCACCCCTTGGACAAGGCAGTATCACCCTGTGGCCGAGCACAGCAGCACCGAACCCGACAAGCCCGCCGGACCCATCGAAACCATCGAGGACCCCGCCGACCCGCGTCTGCGCGACTACACCGGCCTGACCGACGTCGAGCTGCGCCGCAGGCGCGAGCCCGCCGAGGGCCTGTTCATCGCCGAGGGCGAGAAGGTCATCCGCCGCGCGAAGCAGGCGGGCTACGAGATGCGCTCGATGCTGCTCTCCGCCAAGTGGGTGGACGTCATGCGGGACGTCATCGACGAGGTGCCCGCCCCCGTCTACGCCGTCAGTCCCGAGCTCGCCGAGCGGGTCACCGGCTACCACGTGCACCGCGGCGCCCTCGCCTCCATGCAGCGCAAGCCGCTGCCCACGGCCGACGAGTTGCTGCGCGCGCACCGCCGCGTCGCCGTGCTGGAGGCCGTCAACGACCACACCAACATCGGCGCGATCTTCCGCTCGGCCGCTGCCCTCGGCATGGACGCCGTCCTGCTCTCGCCGGACTGCGCCGACCCCCTGTACCGCCGCTCGGTCAAGGTCTCCATGGGCGCCGTCTTCTCGGTGCCGTACGCCCGCCTCGACTCCTGGCCCAGGGGCCTGGACACCGTCCGCGAGGCGGGCTTCAGCCTGCTGGCCCTGACCCCCGACCCGAAGGCCAAGGCACTCGACGAGGTGGCGCCCCACCGCATGGAGCGCGTCGCGCTGATGCTGGGCGCCGAGGGCGACGGCCTGTCCCGCCAGGCCCTGGTCGCCGCCGACGAGTGGGTACGCATCCCGATGGCGCACGGCGTCGACTCGCTCAACGTGGGCGCGGCCGCCGCGGTGGCGTTCTACGCGGTGGCGACGGGCCGCCCCGCGTCCTGACCCCTACGGGCCCGCGGCCCGCACGGGGTCGTCAGCCCTACGGGCCCGCGGCCCGCACGGGGTCGTCGACCGGGAACGGCCGGTCGCCGGTCACGCCCTGCTCCTGGCGTACGTCGCCGAGCCCGCGCGCCGGGCCCTGACACCCCTGCGCCGCCGCGATGCCCAGGGCCACGAGCAGCGTCACCACCACGAACACGAACAGCCGCTGCCGCAGCAGCCGCGGGTTGGCGGGCCGCAGCCGGGTCCCGGTGGTGCGCGGCCCCTGCCGCCCGGCGGCACCGCGGGGCGCGGGCCTGCTGCCCGTGGACCGCGGGCCGCGCGGCTTGGGCGGCCGCGCGCCCCC
>NZ_BNBT01000115.1 GCF_014656095.1 Streptomyces longispororuber | reverse complement strand
GCCGTCGTCGGCGAGACGGGGAGATTTCAGCCCGTCCGGCCGACGACGGCGAGTCGAGGGCAGTTCAGCCCGTCCGGCGTTTGAGGACGAGGCGCGAAGCGCCGTTGTGGGGGAGAGGGGCGGAGCCCCAGGTGAGAGAGCGAGGGGGCGGGGGCGGCAGCCTTCGGGGCGGGGAGGGAGGCCGGGGCGTTCGCGGGGGTCAGGCGAGGACGCGGCGGCCTCCGCCGCGCCGGGCCGCGCCGAGCAGCCCCCGCACGGTCGGCACCCACCCCACCGCCACGATCGCCGCCCCCACCGACAACCCCAGCGTCCCGTTCAACGGCAGCGCGATCCCGATGCCGCCCCCCACCACCCACGCCATCTGCAACAGCGTCTCCGCCCGCGCGAACGCCGACGTCCGCACCTCCTCCGGCACGTCCCGCTGGATCAGCGCGTCCAGCGACAGCTTCGACAGGGCCTGCGCGAACCCCGCCACCGCCGCCAGGCAGGCGATGCCCACGGGGCTGAAGAGCAGGGCCGCGCACACCGCGACCCCGAGCACCACCGCCACCACCGTCACGATGATCAACTCGGGGGCGCGCGCCTTGAGCCACGCCCCGGCGGCCGTACCGAACGCGTTGCCCGCGCCCGCCGCGACACCGACTATGCCGAGCGACACCGCCGCGCTCTGCCCGCCGAGCGGATGCTCGCGCAGCAGGAAGGCCAGGAAGAAGATCAGGAAGCCGCCGAGGCCGCGCTGCGCGGCGTTGACGGCGAGGCCGTGCGTCACGGCCGGGCCCACGGTCCGCAGCCCGAGCCGGCGCCGACGCGCCGAGTCCTTGCGGTCCCTGGCCCGCGCCAGGTGCAGATGCGCCTCGTCCGCCGCCAGCAGCGCCTTGCTCTCCCCCTTGGCCGAGTCCACCTTCGGCGGCAGCGTGAACGACAGCACCGTCCCGGCGACGAACAGCACGAACGCCCCGTACAGCGGCCAGCGCGGCCCCAGCGCCTGCAGCCCGGCCCCGACCGGCGCGGCCACGCCGGTCGCGAGGAGCCCGCTCAGCGTCACCCGTGAGTTCGCCTTCACCAGGGAGAAGGCGGGTGGCAGCAGCCGGGGCACGACGGCGCTGCGGACCACTCCGTACGCCTTCGAGGAGACGAGGACGCCGAGCGCCGCCGGGTACAGCTCCATGCCGCCGGTGACCACGGCGCCCGACAGGATCAGCGCGAGGAGCGCCCGCGCCAGCATCGCGCCCGCCATCGCGGCGCGCCGGCCGTGCGGCAGGCGGTCCAGGAGCGGGCCGATGACGGGCGCGAGGAGGGTGAACGGCGCCATGGTGATCGCCAGGTACAGCGCCACCCGGCCGCGGGCCTCGTCCGTGGGCACCGAGAAGAACACCGTGGACGCCAGCGCTACGGTGATCATCACGTCCCCGGCGCCGTTGACGGCGTGCAGCTCGATCAGCTTGCCGAGGCCGGATTCGCCCGCCCCGTGGGCGTGCGTGGCCTTGCGGATGCCGCGGGCGGTGCCGGTGAACGGCAGCCGCAGGGCGCGGGCGAGCGCACGGGCGGCCCGTGTGCGGCGGGGCGGGGCGAGCCCGTGCGATGACGACGACCTGAGGCCAGTCACCCAGTCATAGTGCCCCCAACCGGCCCGGAGTACGTGCACCGACCGGTGATTCCCCCGCGGGGCGCAGACCCCGTCGCGGCGACGGGCGCGGCCCGAGTGCGGGCGCCGGTGTGGGCCCAGGGGCCGAGAACAGGTAGCGTGCGTAACGCGCCTGCGGCGGAAGTTCTCGGCCGCGCGCCTCGGGCCATCCCGCAGAATGGATGGCGTAGGCGCGCCCGCGACGTCGGGCGCGGACGTCGACGCGGCCCTCTGGTCCGCTCCGTCCGTGCCCCCGCGTAAGGGGTGGCGCACTAGTGAGACGGCGTAGGAGAGAAGCGATACCTGTGAGCGCAGCGACAACGCGAAGCCGCACCCCGCGCACCCCGCGCACCCCCGACCGCCTCTGCGCCGAGGCCGTCGGGTTCGCCCGGGCCGCGGCCGAGGAGGCCGCCGCTCCGGGGGTGGTCGGCGAGCATGTCGAGGTCGTCGTGGAGGGCGACCGCGTCGTCACGCATCTCTTCGAGTGCAAGGAGCCGGGGTACCGCGGCTGGCGCTGGGCGGTGACCGTGGCCCGCGCCTCCCGCGCGAAGGTCGTCACCCTCGACGAGACGGTGCTGCTGCCCGGCCCCGACGCGCTCCTCGCCCCCGAGTGGGTGCCGTGGAGCGAGCGGCTGCGCCCCGGCGACATGGGCCCCGGCGACCTGCTGCCCACCGACGCCGAGGACCTGCGCCTGGAGCCCGGCTACTCCGGCGACGACGCGCCGCCGCCGAACTCCGTCCTCTCCGACGAGCTGGCCGCGCGGGTCGAGGCCGAGGACGCGGAGGTCGCCGGGGGCAGCCCCGCCGATCTCGCGGCCGCGCCCGCCCGCGGCTCCCTCACGGCCCTCGCCGAGGAGCTGGGCATGCGCCGCGCGCGGGTGCTCTCCCGCTACGGCCTGCACTCCGCCGCGGACCGTTGGGACGAGGCGTACGGTGCGAAGACCCCGATGGCGCAGGCCGCGCCCGCGCCCTGCGTGAGCTGCGGCTTCCTGATGCCGATCGGCGGCTCGCTGGGGCAGGCGTTCGGCGTGTGCGCGAACGAGTTCGGGCCCGCGGACGGGCACGTGGTCTCCCTGTCGTACGGCTGCGGGGGGCACTCCGAGGCCGCCGTCATGCCCAAGCCGCCGCGGCCGGCTCCGCCGGTCCTGGACGAGACGAAGATCGACGAACTCCCGCTGCGGCCCGCCCCCGACTCGGGCTCGGTGCCGCCCGCGGGGGCGGGGGAGGACTTGGGCCACTCCTAGCCTCCACGGTTCTCGCGGCTCCCCGCCGGGCCCCGGCGACCTGCGGCCGCGCCGCGTGGTTTCCCACCCGCCCACCCGTGACTGGGCGGTGGAGTGGCTCGGCCCGGGGCCTGCCTGTGGTTGCTGAGGGGGAGGCCTCTGAGTGCTGGGGTGTCGCCGGGTGCGGCCCGGTGGCCGCTTTGGCCGCGCTGCGCGCGGCGTGGTTTCCCGCCCACCCGCCCGTGACTCGGCAGTCGAGAGGCTCGGCTCTGGAGCCCTGACCGTTGCGCACGGCAGTACCCCGCGGGCCGTGTGGGGGCTGGGGTGCCATGGGCGGGCCGGTGAGCAGGTCGCCGACGGTAACGCGTCTGAAGCCATGTACGGGCCGGTGCGTGTGGTCCCGTTTTTTTGGGGGGGCACTGGGGCTGCACGGCCGGGTGGGCGCCACGGCGCGCGGCGAACCATCCGCCGGGATGCGGTGGGATGGCAGCGGTGCGTGCGGTCCCGTCTGAGGGCTGCCGGGCTGCTTGAGCGGGTCGGTGGGCAGGTCAACCGCGCGGTAGTGCGGTGGAAGCCATGTACGGGTCAGTGCAGTGGGGCGGCGGCGGTGTGATTACGTCTGGGGACACTGTGGCTGCACGGGCAGGTGGGCGGCGCACGGTGCATGGAGCGCGGCAGATCCTGCCGCTGGGGTGCGGCGGGATGGTGGCGGTGCGCGTGGTCCCGTCTGGGGACGCCCGGGCTGCACGGGCGGGCTGCTTGGGCGCCACGGTGCGTGGAGCGCGGTGAAACCATCCGCCAGGGTGCGGTGGGATGGTGGCGGTGCGTGTGGTCCCGTCTGGGGGCACCCGGGCTGCTTGGGCAGGTGGGTGGGCGCCACGGAGCGCGGAGCGCGGCGAACCATCCGCTGGGGTGCGGTGGGATGGTGGCGGTGCGTGCGGTCCCGTCTGGGGGCGCCCGGGCTGCACGGGCGGGCGGGTGGGCACCACGCCGTGCGGAGCGCGGCGGAACCGCCCACCCGGGTGCGGTGGGATGACGGCAGTGCGTGCGGTCCCGGCCGGGGGCACCGGGGTGGCACGGGCGGGCGGGTGGGCGAGTCGCCGCGCGCAGCGCGGCGGAAGCCACCCACAAGCCGGTGCCGTCGGACGGCGGCGCGCACCCCCGGCCCCGGGCACCGGGGTGGCACGGACAGGCGCGGCGGCACGGCGGCACGCAGGCCCCGCCCCAGGCGCCGGGGCCGCACGGGTGGGCGGGTGGGCAGGGTGCCGCGCGCAGCGCGGCGGACACCACCCACCGGCCCGCACCCGAGGACGACAGCCCGACCCGGTACCGCCCGCCCGCCCCCAGGCGCCCCGAGGGCAAACGGGGCCCCGCCCCAGCCCCAGCGCCCCCCCGCGCGCCAACGGGGCCCACCTCGGCAGAGCGCACCCCGCGCAAGCAGGGGCCGCACCCCGGCAGAGGCCGCCCCGCCACCGGCGGTACCGTTCGCCCCAGCCCGCCCCAGCCCGCCCCAGCCCAGCCCAGCCCAGCCCCAGCCCCCCGCGCGCAGGCGAGGCCCCACCCCAGCGAAGCGCACCCGGCGCGCAAGCGGGGCCCCACCCCGGCAGAGGGCGCCCCGCCGGCAGCGGTACCGTTCGCCCCGAACCCCAAGGCACCCCCAGGCGCAAGCAGGGGCCCAACCCCGCACAGGGCGCCCCCGCCAGCGAAGGGCCCCCGCAGGCGAAGGGCCCCGCCAGAGAAAGGCGTAGACACCGTGAGCAAGACCGTGCGGCCGGCCACCGAGGGCACCGACCCGTTCGGCACCTCCCGTCTGCGCCGGTCGGTGCTGGAGGCGTGGGCGGCGAGCCCGGCCCGGTTCCGGGAGGACGCCAACGCCGAGGAGGACCTGGCGCTCGGCGGCTACCGCGACCGCCTGGTCGTGGAGCTCGCGCAGAACGCCTCGGACGCCGCCGCCCGCGCGGGCGTGGCGGGGCGGCTCGCCCTCACCCTCCAGGACGGCGTCCTCGCCGCGGCGAACACCGGCGCCCCGCTGGACGCCACGGGCGTGGAGTCCCTGGCCACGCTGCGGGCGTCCGCGAAGCGGCAGAGCGCCGACGAGGACACGGCCCGGCGCACCACCGGCCGCTTCGGCGTCGGCTTCGCCGCCGTGCTCGCCGTGTCCGACGAGCCCGCCGTCGTGGGCCGTACGGGCGGCGTCCGCTGGTCCCTGCGGGAGGCCCGCGAACTGGCCGCGGAGACGGCCCGGTTCAGCCCCGGCCTCGGCGACGAGCTGCGCCGCCGCGACGGCCACGTACCGCTGCTGCGGCTGCCGCTGGCAGCGGAGGGCTCCGCTCCGGAGGGGTACGACACGGTCGTCATCCTGCCGCTGCGGGACGCCGCCGCCGAGGACCTGGTCACGCGCCTGCTCGACGCCGTCGACGACGCGCTGCTGCTGGCCCTGCCCGGCCTCGACGAGGTGTCCGTCCGCACCCCGGACGGCACCACCCGGGTGCTGCGCCGGTCGGCGGAGGGCGCGGACACCGTCGTGGCGGACACCCGGGACGGCACCACGCGCTGGCGCACCGTCACCCACGCGGGCGACCTGGAGGCGCATCTGCTCGCCGACCGGCCGGTGGAGGAGCGGCTGCGGCCGTACTGGCAGGTCACGTGGGCGGTGCCGGTGGGCGCCGACGGCGCGCCGGGGGCGCCGCGCACCAGCCCCGTGCTGCACGCGCCCACGCCCAGCGACGAGCCGCTCGGCGTACCGGCCCTGCTCATCGGCACGTTCCCGCTGGACACCAGCCGCCGCCACACCGCGCCGGGGCCGCTCACGGACTTCCTGGTGGAGCGGGCGGCGGACGCGTACACCGAACTCCTCGCCGGGTGGCGGCCGGTGACGGAGGGCGTCATCGGCCTGGTGCCGGGGCCGCTGGGCCGCGGCGAGCTGGACGGCGCGCTGCGCCAGGCGATCCTGGACCGGCTGCCGCGGACGGCGTTCCTGCCGCCCGCCGCCGCGCCCGCGCGGGAGCGCACGGAGGAGTGGGCCGAGGACGCGCTGCCCGAGGCGCTGCGGCCGCGGGACGCCGAGGTCGTGGAGGGCGCGGGTGCGGACACCGTACGGGTGCTGGCCGAGGTCCTGCCGAGCCTGCTGCCCGCCGGTCTGGAGCGCCGCGGCGAGCTGCGGGCGCTCGGCGTGGCCCGGGTGCCGCTGACCGAGGCGGTGGACCGGCTGGCCGGTCTGGAGCGGGAGCCGTCCTGGTGGCGGCGGCTGTACGACAGCCTCGCGGGCGTCGACCCGGACCGCCTTACGGGCCTGCCCGTGCCGCTCGCGAACGGGCGTACGACGATCGGCCCCCGCCAGGTCCTGCTGCCCGCGCCCGACGAGGGCTCCGCGCCCGACGAGCGCCCCGCGCCCGACGAGCGCCCCGCGCCCGCGACGCTGGCCCGGCTCGGCCTGAAGGTCGCCCACGCGGACGCCGCCCACCCGCTGCTGGAGAAGCTCGGGGCGCTGCCCGCCACGCCGCGCGCGGTGCTGACGACGCCCCAGGTGCGGGCGGCGGTCGCGGCGTCGCTGGACGACGACGCCTGGGACGAGGACGCGGTGGACGCCGACGAACTGGCGGAGCTGGTCCTCACCCTCGTACGCGACGCCGACCTCGCGCCCGGCGACGAACCGTGGCTCGGCGCGCTCGCGCTGCCCGACGAGGACGGCGAACTCGCGCCCGCCGGGGAACTCGTGCTGCCCGGCAGCGCGTTCGCCGAGGTCATGCGGGAGGGCGAGCTGGCCTTCGTGGACGCGGAGACCGCCGAGCGGTGGGGCGAGCAGCCGCTGGCCGCGTGCGGGGTGCTCGCCGACTTCGCCCTGGTCCGCGCCACGGACGTGGTCCTCGACCCGGACGATCTCGAGCCGCGCGACGGGGACTTCGCCGAGCCCGACGACGCCGGGCTGCTCGACGCCGTCGACGTGTGGTGCGAGGACGTGCTCGACCGGCTGCCGGACACGCCGGTGCCGCCGGTGGCGACGGAGCTGGTCGCGGTCCGCGACCTCGACCTCGTCGACGACGACCAGTGGCCGCGCGCGCTGGCGCTCCTGTCCCGGCCGCCCTTGCGGGACGCGCTCACCCAGCCCGTACGGATCCTGCTGCCGGACGGTACGACGGAGAGCGTGCGGCCGTACACCGCGTGGTGGCTGCGCGGCCACCCGGTCCTGGACGGCCGCCGTCCGGCGGGGCTGCGGGCGGCCGGGTCCGACCCGCTCCTGGAGGGCCTGTACGACGCGGCGGACGCGACCGGCTTCGACGACGAGCAGGTCCTGCGGGCCCTCGGCGTACGGACGTCCGTGGACGCGCTGCTCGCGGAGCCGGGCGGCGCGGCGGAGCTGCTCGACCGGCTCGCGGACCCCGAGCGGACCGTCTCCGCGGCCCGGCTGCACGCCCTGTACGGGGCGCTCGCGGACCTCGACCCGGAGCGGGTGACGCTGCCGGACGAGCTGCGGGCCGTCGTGGACGGGGAGGTCGTGGTGGTCGACGCCGCCGACGCGGTGGTCGCGGACGCCCCGGACCTGCTGCCGTTCGCGGCCGGCCTGCCCCTGCTGCCGGTGGCGCCGTCGCGGGCCGGGGACCTCGCCGACCTGCTCCAGGTGCGCCGCCTCAGCGAGCGGGTCCGCGCGGAGGTCGACCCGGCGTCCGGGGTGGAGCACGAGGTCCCCGAGTCCGTGCGCGTCCTGCTGGGCCCGGCGACCCCGGCGACGTACCGCGAACACGAGGAGCTGGTCGTCGACGGCGTGGACCTGGAGTGGCGGCGCACCCCCGACGGCACGGTGCACGCCGCGACGCTGGAGGGCGTCGCGGCGGGCCTGGCCTGGGCGGTCCGCCAGTGGCCCCGGCGCTTCGAGGTGGCGGCGCTCCTGGAGGACCCGTCGCGTACGGAGGAACTGGCCCGGGACCGCTGGTTCGACTAACGCCACGGCCTGCGCGTATCACGATGCGTACAACCATTGGCCACAGGTGAGGGTCTGATCTGCCGGGTCAACAGACCCCTCGATCGACCGGGCCTCGCGTGACCGCTCCACGCACCGCGAGCCCCCTTCTCCACCTGGGGAAACACATGCGCATCCGTGCCACTGTGGCCGCCGTGTCCGGCGCCCTCGCCCTGTCCGCGTTCGCGGTGCCCGCCGCGCAGGCGGACGGGGGCGAGGGCGGGACGCGGATCACGGACGTCACCGTCAACGGCGGCCAGGACATCGTGGTCGGCACGTCCGCGAAGAAGAAGGTCACCATCGAGCTGACCGCGACGGACCCGGCCGGTGTCTCCAAGGCCAAGGCCATGCTGTGGCACGGCACGGACTTCAGCCGGACCGGCATCGACGGCTCCATGGTGCCGAGCACCGAGTACGGCGACTGCACGGCCCTCGACGACACGACCTCCACCTGCACGTTCACCGTCCACGCGGACCCGAACGACAACATCTACCGCAACGCCCTCGCGGGCCCGTGGAAGGTCTGGGCGGCCGCTTACGACCAGGACGGCGAGCGGACCGTCGAGGAGGCGTACAAGACCGTCAACGTGCAGCGCGCCGCCAAGCTGACGGTCAACGCGTCCCCCGAGCCGGTGAAGAAGGGCCGGACGATCACCGTCGCGGGCGCCCTGACGCGGGCCAACTGGGACACCCACGCGTACGCGGGCTACACCCGGCAGTCCGTGAAGCTCCAGTTCAAGAAGAAGGGCGCGAGCGCCTACACCACCGTCAAGACGGTGAAGTCCGACTCCAAGGGCAACCTGAAGGCCACCGTGAAGGCGTCCGTGGACGGCACCTTCCGCTACGTCTTCGCGGGGACGTCCACCACCCCCGCCGTGACCTCCGCCGGCGACGCCGTCGACGTCCGCTGACCGTTCCCCCGCACCCCTGCCTTCCCTGAGGAACCACCCATGCGCATCAGCACCACCGCGGCCGCCGTCACCGGCGCCGTCGCCCTCTCCGCCCTCGCCGTCCCGGCCGCCCAGGCGCTCGACTCCCGCCAGGGCGACACCAAGATCACGAAGGTCGTCGTCAACGGCGGCAAGGACCTCGTGGTCGGCACCTCCAGGGCGAAGTTCGTGATCACCGTCACGGGCACCGACCCCAAGGGCATCAAGGAGGGCATCGCCCTCGTGTGGCACGGCAAGAAGTACCACCCCGACCACATCGACGGCCTCATCGCCCCGCAGAACGAGCCCACGTGCGTCAAGGTCGACGCGACCACCGGCACCTGCAAGGTCGTCGTCGAGGCCGACCTGCGCGCGCTCCGCAACAGCGCCGCGGGCACGTGGAAGGTCCTGGCCGGCCTGCTGGCCAAGGGCAGCGCCGAGGACCACGTGGTCACGGACAAGTACAAGACCGTCAAGGTCAAGCGCGCCGCCAAGCTGACGGTCGACGCGTCCCCCGAGCCGGTGAAGAAGGGCAAGGCCCTCACCGTCGCGGGCGCGTTGACGCGGGCGAACTGGGAGACGCGCAGGTACGCGGGGTACACCGGGCAGTCGGTGAAGCTCCAGTTCAAGAAGAAGGGCGCGAGCGCCTACACCACCGTGAAGACGGTGACGTCGGACGCCCGCGGCAAGCTGAAGGCCACCGTGAAGGCGTCGGCGGACGGCACGTTCCGGTACGTCTTCGGGGGGACGTCCACCACCGCGGCCGTGACCTCGGCCGGGGACGCCGTCGACGTGCGCTGACGTTGTGCCGGCCGCCGCCCGGGGCGGCGGCCGGCGGGGCCCGGGGCTATGCCGGTACGCGGCGGTCGACCAGGCGGAAGGCCAGTTCGATGACGGCCGACGCGGCCGCCGCGATGCCGACCGCCGCCCAGGGCAGCGTCGTACCGACCAGCTTCAGGGCGAAGAAGTCCTGGAGGTAGGGGACGGTCAGGACGAGCAGGAAGCCGAGGCCCATCGCGGCCACCAGGCCGATCCGCCACCAGGTGTACGGGCGGGCGATGATCGCCAGGACCCAGAGGGAGACCAGGAACAGGGTCAGCGTGGCCGCGCTGGTCTCGGCCTCGCGGGCGCCCTCGCCCGTGTAGTGGTGGCGGGCCAGCAGATACGTCGCGAAGGTGGCGAGCGCCGCGACGATGCCGCCGGGCAGGGCGTAGCGCATGACCCGGCGGACGAAGTGCGGTTTGGCGCGCTCCTTGTTGGGGGCCAAGGCCAGGAAGAAGGCCGGGACGCCGATCGTCAGGGTGGACAGCAGGGTCAGGTGGCGGGGCAGGAAGAGGTACTCGACCTGCGAGCAGACCACGAGGAGCGCGATCACGACCGAGTAGACGGTCTTGACCAGGAACAGCGTGGCGACGCGGGTGATGTTGCCGATGACCCGGCGGCCCTCGGCCACCACCGACGGCAGCGTCGCGAAGCTGTTGTTCAGGAGCACGATCTGGGCGACCGCGCGGGTGGCCTCGGAGCCGGAGCCCATGGAGACGCCGATGTCGGCGTCCTTCAGGGCCAGCACGTCGTTGACGCCGTCGCCCGTCATGGCGACCGTGTGGCCCTTGGACTGCAGGGCCCCGACCATGTCCCGCTTCTGCTGCGGGGTCACGCGGCCGAAGACCGCGTTGGCGTCCAGCTCGTCGGCCATCTCGCTCCGCTCGGCGGGCAGCCGGCGGGCGTCCACCGTGTTCTGCGCGCCCGGCAGCCCCAGCTTCGCCGCCACCGCGCCGACCGAGACGGCGTTGTCGCCGGAGATGACCTTGGCCTGGACGTTCTGCTCCTCGAAGTAGCGCAGGGTGTCGGCGGCGTCGGGCCGCAGCCGCTGCTCCAGGACGACCAGGGCCGCGGGCCGCGCCCCGGTGGCGACGTCCGGGGCGTCCAGCTCCCCGGCCGCGCGCGCGAGCAGCAGCACGCGCAGGCCCTGTTCGTTGAGGTGGCCGATCTCGTCCAGCGCCGGGTCGCCGTCGGGCAGCAGCACGTCGGGCGCGCCGAGGAGCCAGGTGGAGTTCTCGCCGTCGCCCTCGCTGAAGCTCGCGCCGCTGTACTTGCGGGCGGAGGAGAACGGCAGCGACTCGGTGCAGCGCCACTCCTCGCTGTCGGGGTAGGCGTCGATGATGGCCTGGAGGGAGGCGTTGGGGCGCGGGTCGGACTCGCCGAGGGCGCCCAGGACCTTGCGCAGGTACGCCTCGTCCGCGTCGCCCAGGGGCCGCAGCTCGGTGACGTCCATGCCGCCCTCGGTGAGGGTGCCGGTCTTGTCCAGGCAGACCGTGTCGACGCGGGCCAGGCCCTCGATCGCGGGCAGCTCCTGCACCAGGCACTGCTTGCGGCCGAGCCGGATGACGCCGATCGCGAAGGCCACCGAGGTGAGCAGGACCAGGCCCTCGGGGATCATCGGGACGATGCCGCCGACGGTGTAGGCGATGGACTCCTTGAAGTTGTCGTCCTTGACGACGAGCTGCGAGATGACCAGGCCGATCGAGGTGGGGACCATCAGCCACGTCACGTACTTCAGGATCGTGGAGATGCCCGAGCGCAGCTCGGAGTGGACGAGCGTGAAGCGGCTCGCCTCCTCCGCCAACTGCGCGGCGTACGCCTCGCGGCCCACCTTCGTCGCGGTGAACGCGCCGCCGCCCGCGACCACGAAGGAGCCCGACATCAGCTTGTCGCCGGGCTTCTTCAGGACCGGGTCGGCCTCGCCGGTCAGCAGGGACTCGTCGACCTCCAGGCCGTCGGCCTCGGCCACCTCGCCGTCCACGGCGATCTTGTCGCCGGGGCCCAGCTCCACCAGGTCGCCGAGGACGATCTCGGAGGTGGAGATCTCCGCGGCCACGCCGTCGCGCCGCACCGTCGGCTTCGCCTCGCCGATCACCGCGAGCCCGTCGAGGGTCTTCTTGGCGCGCAGCTCCTGGATGATGCCGATGCCGGTGTTGGCGACGATCACGAAGCCGAAGAGGCTGTCCTGGATCGGTGCGACACACAACATGATCACCCAGAGCACGCCGATGATCGCGTTGAAGCGGGTGAAGACGTTCCCGCGGATGATCTCGGTCGTGGAGCGACTGCTGCGGACCGGTACGTCGTTGACCTCGCCGCGGGCGACCCGCTCGGCGACCTCGGCCGACGACAGTCCCGTGGCTCGTCCCGGGGGAGGCGCCACCGGGTGGACCGGGTCCAGCTCAGCGCCCGCGTCGATGTGCGTCATGGTCTCGACGGTACGGCGGGCGGTGGTGGTTCACCCCTCGAATCCGGGAAAGATCCGACCAGGGTAGGAGGGGGTTTGTCCTCAGGTCGCATCCCGTACCGCGGAGGTACGAGAGGCGTTCGCCGCGCGCTTGATGGCGGCGTCCCGCTTGCGCACGTACCAGACGCCGATCAGGCCGAGGCCGCCGCCGGCCAGGCAGGTCCACACCCACCATGTGGAGCCGCGGTCGTCGAACCAGCCGTAGAACGGGAGCTGGACCAGGAAGAGGACGAACCAGAGGATCGTGCCGCCGGTGATGGTGGCGACGACGGGCCCCTCCAGGGGCTCCGGCGCCTCGTGCTTCGGTGTCCACTTCGCCATGCGCCCCAGCTTATTCCTGGCCCCTGGGCCTTGTGCGGGCGGGAAGGGCCCCGGGCCCCGGGCGGGCCCGGACCCCGGCCGGCGGCCCCGGGCGACCCCTGGCCCCGGCCCCCGGCCGGGCCGGGCACCGGGTGCATCCGGCTCCCGGCACCGGGCAGGGGCGTTCCCGGCCCCCGGCCCCGGGCGGCTTCGGGCGGACATGACCCCTCCCCGAGGGGTCTACGCGCGGAGATAGCCAATTCGGTCTCATGTATTCATACTGAAACGGCTTCTGCATGGCCGGTTGCGCTCGTATGAACGTACAAGATCGCGCAGGTTCGGCCCAATCCGATCACCCCAGGTCACGAGGTCCCGCATGTCCCCCTCGACCCCCGCCCCGGTCGACACCCCGCCGCCGAACGCCCCGCAGGGGGGTCTGGACCGGTACTTCAAGATCAGCGAGCGGGGCTCGACCCTGGCGAGGGAGGTCCGCGGCGGCTTCGCGACCTTCTTCGCGATGGCCTACATCATCGTGCTGAACCCGATCATCCTCGGCAGCGCGAAGGACATGTACGGTCACCAGCTCGACAACAAGCAGCTCGTGACCGCCACCGTGCTGACGGCCGCGTTCACCACGCTCCTCATGGGCGTCATCGGCAACGTGCCCATCGCGCTGGCGGCCGGCCTCGGCGTGAACACCGTGGTGGCGCTCCAGCTCGCCCCGCGCATGTCCTGGCCGGACGCCATGGGCATGGTGGTGCTGGCCGGCTTCGTGGTGATGCTGCTGGTGGCCACGGGGCTGCGGGAGCGGGTGATGAGCGCGGTGCCGCTCGGGCTGCGCAAGGGCATCGCCATCGGCATCGGCCTGTTCATCATGCTGATCGGCCTCGTCGACGCGGGCTTCGTCTCGCGCATCCCGGACGCCGCCCACACCACCGTGCCGCTCCAGCTCGGCGGCGACGGCCACCTCAACGGCTGGCCGGTCCTCGTCTTCGTCCTCGGCGTGCTGCTCACGCTGGCGCTCCTGGTGCGCAAGGTGCCCGGCGCGATCCTGCTGTCCATCGTCGTCATGACCGTCCTCGCGATGATCATCCACGCGGTCGCGGACGTGCCCTCCTGGGGCCTGACGACGCCCGAGTGGCCCGGCAACCCGGTCTCCACCCCGGACTTCGGCCTCGTCGGCGAGATCAGCCTGTTCGGCGGCTTCGAGAAGGTCGGCGTCCTCACCGGGATCCTGTTCGTCTTCACCGTGCTGCTCTCGTGCTTCTTCGACGCGATGGGCACGATCATGGGCGTCGGCGACGAGGCCCACCTGACCGACGACAAGGGCAACTTCCCCGGGATCAACAAGGTCCTCTTCGTCGACGGCATCGCGGTCGCCGCGGGCGGCGCCTCGTCCTCCTCGGCCACCACCTGCTTCGTGGAGTCCACCGCGGGCGTCGGCGAGGGCGCCCGCACCGGCCTCGCCAACGTGGTCACCGGCGGCCTGTTCACCGTGGCGCTCTTCCTCACGCCGCTCGCCACGATGGTCCCCTCGCAGGCGGCCACGCCCGCGCTGCTCGCGGTCGGCTTCCTGATCCTGTCCGGCTCGATCGGCCAGATCGACTGGGGTGACCACACGATCGCGATCCCGGCGTTCGTGACCATGCTGATGATGCCGTTCACGTACTCGATCACGAACGGCATCGGCATGGGCTTCATCACCTTCACGGTGCTCCGGCTCGCCGCCGGGCGCGGCCGCGAGGTGCCCGTGGCGATGTACGCCGTCTCGGCCGTCTTCGCCTTCTACTACCTGATGCCCGCGCTCGACCTCACCTGACGGCCGCGGCCTCGCGCGAGGCGCCGCGTCCGGGTCCCGAGCCCGGTCGCGGCGCCTTCGGCGTTCCCGGGGCGGGTGCCGCGGCTCCGGCGGCCGGGCCCCCGGCCGCCGCGTGCGGACCCCGGCGGCTCAGGCGTAGAACTTCTCCGTCCGCTCGACGGACGTCTTGAACCGTTCGTCGAAGTCGTCCCGTACGAGCGCCCGGATCACATAGTCCTGGACGCTCATGCCCCTCTTGGCGGCGTGCTGCCGCAACCGGTCGTGCAGCTCACTGTCCATCCGCAGGCTGAGCACTGTCGATCCCATGCGGGACAGGGTCGCCGTCCACGGACGGGGGACGGGCGGCTTTCCGACGTCGGCTCACTCGTACGGGTGACGAGAGGGTTCTGTGCCCGGAATCACGGGCATCCCGGGCCCCGCGCGGGGGAAACCGGGTGGTACTTAGCCTGGGTAATGAGTTACTCTAAAGACCATGCCGGACCTCTCCCATGGCGACGACGCCGCCGCCGTGAACTCGCTGCGCTCCGCCGTGATGCGCCTGTCCCGTCGGCTCAAGCACCAGCGGGTCGACGAGTCGCTGAGCCCCACCGAGATGTCGGTGCTCGGCACCCTCGCCCGCTGCGGCAGCGCCACACCGGGCGAGCTCGCCCGCAAGGAACACGTGCAGCCGCCGTCGATGACCCGCATCGTCGCGCTGCTGGAGTCCAAGGGCCTGGTCAGGCTCGACCCGCACCCCGACGACCGCCGCCAGAAGGTGGTCACGCAGACCGAGCGGGCCGAGGCCATGCTGGAGGAGAGCCGGCGCAAGCGGAACGCGTGGCTCGCGAAGCTGGCGGAGGAGCTGTCCGACGAGGAGTGGGAGAAGCTCCGGGCCGCCGCGCCGGTGCTCGAGAAGCTGGCGCACACGTGACCGTGCCCGCGCGGGCCCTCCGGGGCCCGCTGTGCCCGTCCCTGCCCGTGAGAGACCCGCGTACGTAACCACTTCCGAGGAGGCCGCACTTTGAGTACGGGATCCGGAGCAGACTCCGCCCCCGCACCGACCACCCACGACACGAAGAACTCCGCCAGGACCTCGATGTTCAGCTCGCTGCGGATCCGGAACTACCGGCTCTTCGCGGCCGGGGCCGTCGTGTCGAACACCGGCACCTGGATGGCCCGCATCACCCAGGACTGGCTGGTCCTGAGCCTCACCGGATCCTCCGCCGCCGTCGGCGTCACGACGGCCATGCAGTTCCTGCCGATGCTGCTCTTCGGCCTGTACGGCGGTGTCATCGCCGACCGCTTCGCCAAGCGGAACCTGCTCTTCGTCACCCAGGGCGCGATGGGCCTCGGCGGCCTGTTCCTGGCCGCGATGACCCTCTCGGGCCACGTCGAGGTCTGGCACGTGTACCTGACGGCGTTCTTCACGGGCCTGGTGACCGTCGTCGACAACCCCGCCCGCCAGTCCTTCGTCCCCGAGCTCGTCGGCCCCGACCAGGTCCGCAACGCCGTCAGCCTGAACTCCGCCAACTTCCAGTCCGCGCGGCTGATCGGCCCCGCCGTCGCGGGTGTCCTCACCGCCGCGGTCGGGCCCGGCTGGGCCTTCCTGGCGAACGGCCTGTCGTTCCTGGCGCCGATCACCGGCCTGCTGCTGATGCGCACCGGCGAGCTGACCCCGACGCCGCTCGCCCCGCGCCGCGGCAAGGGCCAGCTCCGCGAGGGCCTCGCCTACGTGCGCGTGCACCCGGAGCTGATCTGGCCGATCGTCCTCATCGGGTTCATCGGCACGTTCGGCTTCAACTTCCCCATCTGGCTGAGCGCGTACGCCGACGACGTCTTCCATGGCGGGTCCGGCCTGTACGCGGCCTTCACCACGCTGATGGCGGCGGGGTCGCTGATCGGCGCGCTGCTCGCCGCGCGGCGCCGCTCCTCGCGGCTGCGGATGCTCACCGCCACCGCCGGTCTGTTCGGCGTGGCCCTGGTCGCCGTGGCCGCGGTGCCGAGCGCGTACGTCTTCGCGGCGCTGCTGCTGCCCGTGGGCGCGCTCGGCCTGACCGTCAACGTCACCGCGAACTCCTCGGTGCAGATGGCCACCGACCCCGAGATGCGGGGACGGGTCATGAGCCTGTTCATGATGGTGTTCGTCGGCGGCACGCCGTTCGGCGGCCCGCTCTTCGGCTGGCTCACCGACGCGTACGGGGTCCGCGTGAGCTTCGCCGTCGGCGGGCTCGTGGTGGCGCTGGCCTCGCTGGGCGTGGGGCTGATCCTGGCGCGGACGGCGGGCCTGCGGCTGCGGGTTGACCTGCGGCGCGGGCGGCGGGTCGTGGCCTTCGTTCCCCGTGAGGGCCTGGCCTCTGGGCCTCGGGCGAGGGTCGGGGCCTTGCGGTAGTTCCCCGGCCGCGGGCCGGATGTGGTTGCTCGCGCCGTTCCCCGCGCCCCTTGCGGGGCTTCTGGTGCGGGCAAGGTGTGGTCATGAGACTTTTCGCGGCGGTGCTGCCGCCTGAGGCCGTGGTGGCCGAGCTGGGTGGGTGGGTCGCGGGGGTGCGGCGGCTGCCCGGGGCCGAGGCGCTGCGGTGGACCGAGCGCGCGGGGTGGCACCTGACGCTGGCGTTCCTCGGCGAGGTGGACGACGGCCTCGTACCGGACCTCGAAGCGCGGTACGCGCGGGCGGCGCGGCGCACCGAGCCGTTCCCGCTCGCGCTGAGCGGCGGCGGGCACTTCGGCGGGCGGGCGCTGTGGGCCGGGCTGACGGGGGACGTGGCCGCGCTGCGGCTGCTGGCCGCGCGGGCCGAGGCGGGCGCGCGGCGGGCGCGCGTCGCCATGGACGCGCGGCGGGGCTTCCACCCGCACCTGACGGTGGCCCGGTCCCGGGGCGAGGCGGATCTGCGGCCGTACGTGGAGGCGCTGGCGCCCTTCGAGGGCGCGGCGTGGCAGGCGGACGAGCTGTCCCTGGTCCGCAGCCACCTGCCGGTGGGCGGCTCGCCCGGAGCCCGGCCCCGCTACGAGCGTCTCGCCGGGTGGCCCCTGGGCCGGGGCTGAGCCCCGCGCACCGGGCCCCGCCCAGGCCGGGCCGCGGGGGCGGGGAAGGCCCGGTCCGGGGCGTTCCGGCCCCGCCCGTTAACCTCGGGGGCGTGGATCCCAAGACCAGGAACCGGATCATGGCCGGTGTGCTCGTGCTGATGTTCGTCGTGGTGGCGCTGGCGGCGGCCCTCGGGAAGTAGCCGCCGCCGGCGCGCACCCCGCCGGTCGCGCTACCAGGCGAAGGCCTCCGGGGACGGCCCCGGGCCCGGGAAGATCTCGTCCAGGGACGCGAGCAGCTCGGCGCTCAGCTCCAGGTCCACGGCGCGGACCGCGGACGCGAGCTGCTCCGCCGTACGGGGCCCGACGATCGGGCCGGTGACGCCGGGCCGGGTCAGCAGCCAGGCGAGGGCCACCTCGCCGGGCGCCAGGCCGTGCTTGTCGAGCAGGTCCTCGTACGCCTGGATCCGCGCCCGCACCGCGCTGTCGGCGAGGGCCGACGCGGCGCGGCCCTCGGTGCGGCGCGCCCCCTCGACCTCCTTCTTGAGCACGCCGCCGAGCAGGCCGCCGTGCAGCGGCGACCACGGGATGACGCCGAGGCCGTAGTCCTGGGCGGCCGGGAGCACCTCCATCTCGGCGCGGCGCTCGGCCAGGTTGTACAGGCACTGCTCGCTGACCAGGCCGAGGCCGCCGAGGCGGCGGGCGGTCTCGTTGGCCTGGGCGATCTTGTAGCCGGGGAAGTTGCTGGAGCCCGCGTACAGGATCTTGCCCTGCTGGACGAGGACGTCGACGGCCTGCCAGATCTCCTCGAACGGGGTGTTCCGGTCGATGTGGTGGAACTGGTACAGGTCGATGTAGTCGGTCTGCAGGCGCCGGAGCGAGGCTTCGACGGACCGGCGGATGTTGAGCGCGGAGAGCTTGTCGTGGTTCGGCCAGGGCTGCTGCCCGTCGGGGCTCATGTTGCCGTACACCTTCGTGGCGAGCACGACCTTGTCGCGCCGCTCGCCGCCCTGGGCGAACCAGGTGCCGATGATCTCCTCGGTGCGGCCCTTGTTCTTGTTCCAGCCGTAGGTGTTGGCGGTGTCGAAGAAGTTGACCCCCGCGTCGAGCGCGGCGTCCATGATGGCGTGGCTGTCGGCCTCGTTCGTCTGCGGCCCGAAGTTCATGGTCCCGAGCGTGAGCCGGCTGACCTTGAGCCCGGTGCGTCCAAGCTGCGTGTACCTCATGGTGTCCAAGCCAACGATGTGGCGTTCGATCACGCAAGGGCCCCGGGGGAGTTGGGGTCAGCCGCGGGGGAAGCCGTCGGTCTTGAGGACGAGGTCGACGACCGTGCCGGTCAGGTCGACGTCGTCGCCGAAGTCGGACCGGGACTCGGTGAGGTACTCGCCGTTCTTGGGGTTGGTGTGGACGTGGCAGCGGCCCTGGTAGGGGTCGGCGATGAGGTAGACCGGAACGCCGGCCTCGGCGTAGGCGGCCTTCTTCGGGCCGTAGTCGTTCATCCCCGTGCCCCGGGAAATGACCTCGGCGACGAACTCGACGTCCTGGTGGCGCCAGCGGCCTTCCGCATCCGTCTCCGCGCCGTCGCGGAACTTCGCCATGTCCGGGCAGAAGCCGTTCTGGTCGCCCGGGAAGTCGATGCGGACGTCTGTCGTCACCAGCGTGTCACGGCCGAACCTGTCGTCCAGCGCGTAGAGGATCCTTCGAATGATCTGCCAGTGCACGTTCCGCTGCGGCACCATGGAGACGGCCCCCTCGACGACCTCTGCCTTGATTCCCTCGGGGACCATCCGCTCGATCAGCTCGAACCATTTGTCCAAGCTCCACTCGGCGTCGTCGTCGGCCATCTCGATCCTGTCGGTCTCTACGACGGTCATCGTGGCGCTCCTCCCCGGCCGCCTCTCTGCCAGGCGGCCGCGCAGTACAACGATACGCACGCAGGCAGGGTCACGCCCCGCCCAACCACCCCGCCGCGTCCAGGCGGAACGCCTCCGGCGGGACCACCGTGCGCAGGTCGTCCTCCAGGGCGCGGACCCGGCCAGGGCCGAGGGTCCGGGCCCACTCCGCGCGCAGCTCGTCGAAGACCGCCGCCGAGCGGGCCAGGGCGTCCAGGCCGCGCGGGGTGAGGCGGACGAGCTTGCGACGGGCGTCGGCGGGGTCGGCGGCGCGCTCCGCGCAGCCGAGGGCGACGAGGCGGTCGACGGTCTTGCCCGCGGCCTGCTTGGAGACGCCGAGGCGGCGCCCGACCTCGCTCGCGGTGGCCCCGGCGGGACCGATCGCCTGCATCGCGAAGCCGTGCGCGGGGCGCAGGTCCGGGTGGCCCTGGCGGGCGAGTTCGGCGTGGAGGCGGTCGATGAGGGTGCGGAACCCGGCGAAGAGGAGCAGCGGCAGCTCGTAGCCCGGCCGCTCGGGTTCGCTGTCACCCGTCGCCCCTGCCGCGACCGGGCCCTGACCCTTCCCCTTTTCGACAACCTGGTTTACCTTCTTTTCGTCAACCATGTTGTCCATTCTAGGGAGCCGTCCGTGCCGTCTGCGTCGTCCGTGCCGTCCGACGTGTTCGCCCCGCACACCCTCGCCACCGCCCCGCCCGCGTCCCGCCCCGCCATGGAGGCCGTGACGCGGTCCTTCGGGCGGCTGCCCGACGCCGTGGCGCGGCTCGCCACGTCGCCGGAACTGCTGAACGGCTTCCTGGAGTTGAGCGCGACGTTCGAGCGGTCCACGCTCCCCCCGCTCGCCCGCGAGGTCGTCGTCATGACCGTCGCCGTGCGCAACGACTGCCGCGTGTGCGTGGCGCTGCACACCGGCAAGCTCCGCGACCTGGGCGCCGGGCCGGACCTCGTCGCGGCCCTGCGCGAGGGGCGGTCGCTGCCCGAGGGGCACGAAGACCTCGAAGCCGTACGCCGGTTCGCCCTGCGGGTGCTCGCCACGGCGGGTGGGGTGGACGACGCCGACCTCGACGCCTTCCTCGGCCACGGCTACACCGGGCGCAACGCCCTGGAGGTGGTGCTCGGCATCGGGGCGTACACCCTGTCCACGCTGGCCAACCGGCTCGTCAGGGCCTGATCCGGGCTGTGGCGCGGCCGTACGTCAGGCGTCGTAGGACCGTCTCCACCGGGCCGCGGCGGCCCCGCAGCTCCAGCGTGTACGCGCCCGCCACCGTCACCAGCCAGACGGCGAGGGCCACCAGCGCCATCGTGGCGCTGTGCAGGTGGCCGCCGAGGCCGAGGCCCCACGCCGCGAGCAGCGGCGCGAAGAGGAGGGAGTGGGCCAGGTAGCAGGACAGCGACCGCTTGCCGACGGCCGCGACCGCCGTCACCACCTTCGCCCCGCGGGATGTGGGCCGCATCGTCCACCACACCACGAACAGCGCGACCGCCGCCACGTAGCCGACCCCCGCCGCGTTGCCCGTGACGTCCCGCAGCGTCATCAGCACGCCCTCGTCGCTCTGCGCGTCGTCCGGTACGTCGATCGCGCCGACGTGCGCGAGCGCCGCGGGCAGCGCGCCCAGCCAGCCCACCGCCACGCCGGTCACCGCCGTGCGGCGGAGCAGCGGCAGATGGCGGCCCGGCTCCTCCAGGATCCGGCGGCGGGCCGCCCAGAACCCCAGCAGGAACACCAGGTACCCGCCGGCGAGCAGGGACAGCGGCGCCCCGGCGAACGTCACGAACAGGCCCGTCGTGCCCCGGGTGCCCGCGGCGTCCAGCCAGCTCTCCTCGCCCGCCCCGTACGCGACGGACCCCGGCTCGACGCCCGCCGCGTCGCCCAGCGAGCCCAACTCCCCGCGCAGCAGGGCGAGGACGACCGGCGTACCCGCGAACACCACCATCTGCGCCGCGCCGATCCAGATCCACCACCTCAGCGCCCGGTCGCTCCGGCGCACGAAGAGCCAGCCGAGGACGAGGCCGAGCACGCCGTAGTAGCCCACGATGTCCCCCGCCATCAGCAGGGAGGAGTGCCCGAGCCCGATCACGATCAGCCACAGGCTGCGCCTGCGCAGGATGCCCACGGCGGCCCGCTCGGGCGTGCCCTTGGCCGTCTGGCGCAGGTACAACTGCGTCATGCCGTACCCGAAGAGGAACGCGAACAGCGGGTAGATCCGCAGGTCCAGCGCCACGATCATCACGAACTGCACCGCGTGGTCCGCCCACGACCCGTCCACGGGCTGCCACCCGGCGGGCCCGTGCTCGGCGCGCCACAGGTGGAAGGCGGTGTTGGAGGCCGCGATCAGCAGGAGCATCAGACCGCGCGCGAGGTCGGGCGCGAGGGCCCGCTCGGCGGCACGCATGCCCGTCCCGGCGGGGGCCCTGCGGGGGGTGGTGGCTGTCATGCCCCGACGGTAGGAAGCCGGGGCCGCGCCGGGCGTCGGCCTTCCGGCCAGGGCCGGGCGCCGAAAGGCGGCGGTGCGGTGCGGACGGCGGTCCGGACGGCGGAGGGCGGCGTCGACGATCGGCCCGGAGCGGTCGGCGTGGCCCTCGGCCCAGGGCGGTCGGCCCGGAGCGGTCGGTCCGGGGCGGTCGGCCCGTGGTGCGCGGCCCGCGGTGCCCGGCGGCTGGCGGTCAGCGCGGGGAGGGCACCGCCCCGAGGTCCCACGCCCGTGCCAGGGCCGCGCCGAACGCGTCGGCGAGCCTGCGCTCGCCGCGCTCGTTCGGGTGCGTGCCGTCGTACGTGTCCACGTCGATGTCGTACCCCTCGGGGGGCGGGACCAGCAGCAGGGAGGAGGCGGGGGTGTCCAGGTCCGCCACCGTCTTCGCGAGCAGGTCGTTGAAGCGCAGGACCTCGGCGCCGAACGGCGGGTCGTCGTGCGCCCGGACGTTGGGGATGACGGGGAGCACGGCGACGGCGACGCGCGGGTTGGCGGCGCGGGCCGCCGCCACGAAGGCGCGGACGTTGGCGTCGGTCTGCTCGGCGTCGGTGTAGAAGCCGAGGTCGATCAGGCCGAGCGAGACGAGCAGCACGTCCGCCCGCTGCGTGCGCACGGCGTCGCCGATCAGCGGCGTCATGTGCTGCCAGCCCTCGCCCCAGCCCGCCAGGTGGCGGCGCGGGAAGTCCGGTTCGGCGTACGCGTACGACACGGGGGCGTCGGCCGCCTTGTCGTACAGGGCCTCGCGGGGGCCCACGACCGTGAAGGGCGTGCCGAGCGTGGCGCGGAGGTGGCGCCACACCCAGTAGCGCCAGGTGTGTTCCCCGGCGCTTCCGATGGTCATCGAGTCGCCGACGAACATGAACCTGAGCATCCGCTCATCATCGCGGATCGCGTCCGCCGCCAGTGATGTGACCCTTGCCACCCGGCGGCGGGCGGCGGGGTGGCAGGCTTGGGCCATGCGTTCTTCGAGGGTGTGGGCGGCCGGTGCCGCGGTCGTGCTGTGCGCGGTGACCGGCGGCCCCGCCGGGGCCGCCGACGAGCCGGGCAACGAGGGCTTCACCATCGAGGACCCGCGGATCACCGAGTCCAGCGGCCTGGTGGCCTCACGCGCCCACCCCGGCGTCTACTGGACCCACAACGACCAGGACAGCGGCGCCTATCTGTACGCCGTCGACAGCAGGACCGGCAAGACCGTCGCCCGGATCACCATGACCGGCGTCGGCACGCCGCGGGACGTCGAGGCCATCTCCATGGGCCCCGACGGCGACCTCTACGTCGGCGACATCGGCGACAACTTCCACGGCAAGTGGTCCTACGTGTGGGTCTACAAGCTGCCCGAGCCCAAGGAGCTGAAGGACCAGACGATCCGCGCCACGCAGTACGTGGTGAAGTACGCCGACGGGCCGCGCGACGCCGAGGCGCTGATGGTCCACCCGAAGACCGGGCGGGTCTACATCGCCGACAAGCAGGAGGACGGCGGCTCCCTCTACCAGGGCCCGGCGACGCTCTCCTCCGCCCGCCCCAACGTCTTCCGCCGCGTCGCGAGCACCGACCTGTGGGTCACGGACGGCGCCTTCTCGCCCGACGGCCGTCGCCTCGCGCTGCGCGGCTACTTGGGCGGGGTGTCGTACGCGTGGAAGGGCGAGGGGAAGATCGAGCGGGAGGGCCGGCTGCGCGTCCCGCTCCAGCGGCAGGGCGAGTCCGTCGCGTACAGCCCCGACGGCTCGCACCTGATGTACGGCACCGAGGGCGAGCAGAGCGACGTGGAGGCCGTCGAGGTGGAGGGCGCCAAGGGCGGCGGCTCGTCCGCGGGCGGCGGCTCCGGGGACGGCGACGGCGGCGGGGACGGCGCGTTCAGCGGCGGCGCGGCCAAGGGCGCGGTGGCCCTGGGCGTGGTGGTGCTGGTGGCGGTGGGGCTGAAGCGGGTGTTCCGCCGCGGGCGGTAGGGGGACCGCTCCCTCCGGCTCAGTTGTGCCCCGCCTCCCGGCGGCGCTGCTCCACCAGCGCGTCCAGGCCGTCCAGGATGCGCTGGAGACCGAACTCGAAGTGGTCGAAGTCCGGGCCGAACGCCTTCTCGGAGAGGCCGGCGACGAGCGGGTAGCGGCCGCTGTTCATCACCCGCTCCAGGAGCGGCCCCTGCTTCTCCCAGAAGGCCTCCTCGGAGAGGCCGGACTTCTCCGCCTCCACCGTGTGCGCGTACGTCCGCGCGACGCCGGTGACGTACCCCTCGACCATGATCAGTACGGAGATCAGCTCGGGGTCGCTCAGGCCGGTCGGCTTGATGCGGGCGAGGATCTTCTCCAGGCCGCCGACGGCGCTCGGGCCGAGCACGGGGCGTGACTGGTTGACGTGCAGCAGCCAGGGGTGCGCCTGGTAGCGCGCCAGGGTCTCGCGGGCGTAGGCCTCCACGCCCGCGCGCCAGCCGTCCGCGACGGTGACGTCGTCGTCGGCGGGGGCCTGCACCCGGTCGAGCATCAGGTCCAGCAGCTCCGCCTTGCCCGGCAGATAGCGGTACAGCGACATCGTGCCGGTGCCCAGCTCCTGCGACAGGCGGCGCATGGACACCGCGGCGATGCCCTCGGCGTCCGCGAGGCGCACCGCGGCCGTGACGATCCGCTCCAGGGTCAGGGCCGGTTTCGGGCCGCGCGTGGGGCGCTCCCCGTCGCCCCACAGCAGCTCCATGCTGCGTGTGATGTCGCCGCTGCCGCTGGTCTCCGTGGTCGCCATGGACCTCACGATAAGCCCTTGGGCAGAAACTGAGTACGCTGTACTCTTCATTGGGTACGGCGTACTCAGCAGAGTTCGGCAGTGGTGTGACGAGGGGGAGCGGACGGTGGAGGAGCGATGAGCGGCGACGGCGGACGGGGCGTGCCCGGTGGTCGGCGGACCCGGGACGACCGGGGCGACCGGGGCCAGTACGCGGTGCTGGCCCGCGGGCTGACGAAGCGGTACGGCGGCCGGCCGGGCGCGGGTGAGGCGCGCGGAGCGGCCGGTGAGCAGGGCGCGACCGGGACCGGCGGCGGGGCCGTCGGGAGCTCCGGCCGGAGGGGCGGGCGGCGCGGCAAGGCCGTCAAGTACGCCCTGGACGGCTTCGACCTGACCGTCGCGCACGGCACGGTCCACGGCCTCCTCGGGCCGAACGGCGCGGGCAAGACCACGGCCGTGCGCATCCTGGCGACGCTGGTGCGGCCCGACGGCGGCCACGCCGCCGTCGGCGGCGCCGACGTCGTCCGCGAACCGGCCCTGGTGCGCGCCCGCATCGGCCTCACCGGCCAGTACGCGGCCGTCGACGAGATGCTCACCGGCCGGCAGAACCTGGAGATGTTCGGCCGCCTGTTCCACCTCGGCGCCCGCCGTGCCGCCCGGCGCGCGGCCGAACTCCTCGACCAGTTCGGCCTGGTGGCCGCCGCCGACAAGGGTGCCGGGCAGTACAGCGGCGGCATGCGGCGCCGCCTCGACCTGGCCGCGTCGATGATCCTCGCGCCGTCGGTGCTGTTCCTCGACGAGCCGACCACCGGCCTCGACCCGCGCAGCCGCAGCGAGGTCTGGGACTCCGTACGGCACTTGGTGGCAGGCGGGACGACCGTGCTCCTCACCACCCAGTACCTGGAGGAGGCCGACAAGCTCGCCTCCCGGATCACCGTCATCGACCAGGGCCGCGCCATCGCCGACGACACCCCCGACGGCCTCAAGGCCACCGTCGGCGGCAGCCACCTGGAGGTCGTCGTCAGCGACGCCGCCGACCTGCCCGCCGCCGTCAAGGCCGTGGCCCGCGTCGCCGACGGCGAACCGGAGACGGCCGACGCCGAGCGGCGCGTACGGGCGGCGGTCACCGACCGCGTCGGCGCCCTGGCCGACGTCGCCCGCACCCTGCGGGACGAGGGCGTCGCCGTCGACGACGTGGGGCTCAGGCGGCCGAGCCTGGACGACGTGTTCCTGAAACTGACGGGCGGCAGGGCCCCGGCGGCCGAAGGCCCCGGAACCGAGGAGGCGGCATGAGCGACGTACTGGACGTGGTGACCGGGGGCGCCCCGCGGTCCGGCCAGGACCCGGACGCGGAACCCGCGCGCGGCCGGGCCTACTGGGCCCTCGCCGACACCCTGAACATCGCCCGGCGCCATCTGACCCACTTCCGGCGCCAGCCCGTGCTGATCGCCTGGCAGCTCGGCTTCCCCATCATCAGCGTGCTGCTGTACGGGTTCGTCTTCGGCGAGGCGATGAAGGTGCCCGGCGGCGAGGGCGATTACAAGGACTTCCTGATGCCCGGCATGTTCGTGATGACGATGGCCTTCGGCTTCATGAACACCGCGATGGGCGTGGTCACCGACGCGCAGAAGGGCGTCATCGACCGCTTCCGGTCCATGCCGATGGCGCCCTCCGCGGTCGCGGCCGGACGCGGCGTCGCCGACCTCGTGGTGGCCTGCGCCGAGCTGACCATCCTCGCGCTCACCGCCGTGGCCATCGGCTGGCGCCCCGACAACGGCGCCGGCAACGCCCTGACGGCCTTCGCCCTGCTGCTGCTCCTGCGCTTCAGCCTGATCTGGGTCGGCGTCTGGCTCGGCCTCGTCGTGCCGACACCGGAGGCCGCGGGCGGGCTGTACGCGGTCGCCTTCCCGCTCACCATGATCTCCAGCGTGTTCGTGGCGCCGTCGCTGATGCCCGACTGGCTCGCGCCCGTCGCCGCCTGGAACCCGGTGTCGTCCACGGGGACGGCGGCCCGCGACCTGTTCGGCAACCCCGGGGCGGGCGGGGCCAGTTGGGTCGAGCAGCACGCCGGGCTCATGGCCGTGGTGTGGCCCCTGGTGGTGACGGCGGTGTTCCTGCCGCTCGCGGTCCGCAGGTTCCAGGCGCTGAGCCGGTGACGAGGCTGGAGCTCGGGCTCGCGGTGGTGTCGGCGGTGCTCGCCCTTGCGGGGTACGTGCGCTGAGGGGGCGGCCTTCGCGGGAATGCCCTTCCCCGGCTGCGCGAGGGCCCGGCACCCACGGGGGTGCCGGGCCCTTCGTCACGGGGGCGGGGGAGGCGTGGCGCGTGCTCCCCGGCTCCGCCACAGGTGCGGCTTCTCGATCGCCGCTGTGGGTGCGGCTCTTCGGCCGCCGTTGGTCGCGGCCTCTCGGCCGCCGCCGCTACAGCTTCTCGATCACGTAGTCCACGCAGCGCGTCAGCGCCTCGACGTCGGCCGGGTCGATCGCCGGGAACATCGCGACGCGGAGCTGGTTGCGGCCCAGCTTGCGGTAGGGCTCGGTGTCCACGATGCCGTTGGCGCGCAGCGCCTTCGCGACCGCCGCCGCGTCGATCTCCTCGGCGAAGTCGATCGTGCCGATCACCTGCGAGCGCTTGGCCGGGTCCGCGACGAACGGCGTCGCGTACTTCGACTCCTCCGCCCAGCCGTACAGCGTCCGCGCCGAGGTCGCCGTACGGCGCACCGACCAGTCGAGGCCGCCCTGGCCGTTGAGCCAGTCCAACTGCTCGCCGAGCAGGAACAGGGTGGCGAGCGCGGGGGTGTTGTACGTCTGGTTCTTGCGCGAATTGTCGATCGCCGTGGGCAGGCTGAAGAACTCGGGCACGTGGCGGCCGCTCGCGTGCACGCGCTCGGCCCGCTCGATCGCCGCCGGGGAGAACACGCCGATCCACAGGCCGCCGTCCGACGCGAACGACTTCTGCGGGGCGAAGTAGTACACGTCGGTCTCGGCGACGTCGACCGGCAGGCCGCCCGCGCCCGACGTGGCGTCCACCAGGACGAGCGCGCCCTCGTCGGCGCCCGCCACGCGCTTGATGGGCGCGGCCACGCCGGTGGAGGTTTCGTTGTGGGTGAACGCGTAGACGTCCACGCCCTGTTCGGCGGCGGGCTCCGGGTGGGTGCCCGGCTCGGAGCCGATGACCGTCGGCTCCGCCAGCCACGGGGCCAGCTTGGCCGCCTTCGCGAACTTGGAGGAGAACTCGCCGAAGCTGAGGTGCTGCGACTTGTTCTCGATCAGGCCGTGCGTCGCGACGTCCCAGAACGCGGTGGAGCCGCCGTTGCCCAGGACCACCTCGTAGCCGTCCGGGAGCCGGAACAGCTCGCGCACGCCCTCGCGCACGCGGCCCACCAGGTTCTTCACCGGGGCCTGGCGGTGGGACGTGCCCAGCAGGGAGGTGCCGGTGGCGGCCAGCGCGTCCAGGGCCTCCGTCCGCACCTTGGAGGGGCCCGCGCCGAAGCGTCCGTCGGTGGGCTTGATGTCTGCGGGAATCTGGATCTCAGCCACGTGGTGAGCCTAGCTGTCTTTCGGGGCCCGGGGTGAGCCCCGTCCATCCCCCGAGATGCCTGGCGCGGGGGCCTGGCGCCCCTTTCTCCCGCCCGCCCACCCGTGCTGCCCCGGCCTTGCCTGCGCGGCCCCGGCGCGGAGCGCTGTCCCGCCGTCGTCGGCCTTCTCCCACCCGCCCACCCGTTCCTGCCTCGGCCTTGCCTGCCCGGCCCCGGCGCGGAGCGCTGACCCGCCGTCGTTGGGGATCTCCCGCCCGCCCACCCGTTCCTGCTCGGCTTCGACCGCCCGGCCGTGAGCAGGTGTGGGTCGGGGCTACGGGCGCTGCCTCACCCGGTCGACGATTCCCCAGTCCACCACGTGCGAGAGCTGGGTGTACGTCTTCTTCCCGTAGGCCGAGACCCGTTCGTCGCGGAAGCCCAGGAACGCGTACGACGCCGGGTCGAAGATCAGGTACTTGCTCTCGTGGGAACCGCGCCCGGTGTGGGCGATCCCGACCCCGGGCCGTCCGGCGGAGTCCTTCACCCCCGGGATCGTCCTGACGCCGGGCACGAGGGCCAGCGCCTCGTACGCCGTGGGGCGCAGCCCCTGGGGCAGCACCGGGTTCTTCAGGAGCTCGCCGAGCAGCCAGTAGGCCTCGTAGCGCTCCGGGTTGTCGAGATCGCCGATCGACCGGTTGTCGGGCCGGGAGCCGTGGGAGACGATGGCCAGGACGAGCTTCTCCGGGTCCTGGGGCAGCTTCCTCAGCTCGCTCCACTTCCGGGGCGGCCACACCCCGCCGCCCTTTCCCGAGGGCTCCTCCCACATCTCGCGGCCGAGTTCCATGGACAAGGAGGGCTTGGAGACGTCCACCGATTCCCACATCTCGTCGGTGTAGCTCTTGACCTCGCCGGTCCTCCGCTCCGTCTCCTTGATGATCCGCTTGGAGTAGATGAACTGGTCGTCGCGCGGCGCCACCGGCTCCTTCTCCCGCTCGCGCTCCCACGCCGCCGCCCTGTTCAGCACCGTCGCGGCGGCGTTCTCCACCCGTGGGGTGCTCGTGCCCGGTGCGCCGCCCCCGCCGGAGCCGTCCGTGCCGATCAGCACCGCCGTCCCCGTCACCGCCGTGGCCACCACCGCGGCCGCCGCGAGGCGCAGAGCGCGGCGGCGGCCGGAGCG
>NZ_BNBT01000114.1 GCF_014656095.1 Streptomyces longispororuber | reverse complement strand
GCCACGCGCGGCGCTTGCGCCGGGGCCGGTCGGGCGGAGCCGGGGAGTCACGGGTGGGCGGGCGGGAGATCCGCCGCGGTAGCGGCGGCACGGGCGGGGCGCCACGCGCGGCGCTTGCGCCGGGGCCGGTCGGGCGGAGCCGGGGAGTCACGGGTGGGCGGGCGGGAAAGGCCCGGCCCACCGGGGCCCCACCGCAGCGGGCCCCCGGCCAGACCTAGCGGAGGCGGTACCCCCGCCCCCGCCCCCCGAACAGCTCCGCCTGCCGCCCAGGCCCCGCGTTGCCCAGCGCGATGAGGTGCGGAGCCTGGGCGAGGGCCTGGGCCCGGGTGGCCTCCTTGGCCGCCCAGAGGGCCCGGACGGTGCCCTGTACCGCCTCGGTGGGGCAGGCGGCGAGGACCGCCGCGGCCCGGGTCGCCGCGGACAGCAGCCCGTCGCCGGGGCACACCTCCGAGACCAGCCCCACCTCGTACGCCCGCCGCGCGGACACCCGCTCCGCCGTCCCCATCAGCGCCATCCGCGCCACCTCCCCGAACGGCATCCGCTGCGCCATGAGCGCCGTCTCGTACGCGCTGACCATCCCGTACGTCGTGTGCGGGTCGAAGAACGTGGCGTGCTCGGCCGCGAGGACGAACTCCGCCTCGCCCAGCAGGTAGAAGGCTCCGCCGCACGCCATGCCGTTGACGGCGGCGACGACCGGCTTCCACAGGTCGTTGGCCTTGGGGCCGACGGTGAGCAGCGGGTCGTCGAGGGAGTACGGCGAGCCGGGCTGCGCCACCCGCACCGCCCGGTCGATGCCCGTGCAGAACGCCCGCTCGCCCGCGCCGGTGAGCACCACGGCCCGTACGCCGTCGTCGTAGCGGAACTCCCGCCAGGCAGCGGTCAGTTGGCGTACGAGGTCGAGGTCGAGGGCGTTGTGCCGCTCCGGCCGGTCCAGGGTCAGGACGGCCACGCCCGTGGCCTCGTCGCGCCGCACGCGCAACCCCCGCCCGGCCGCGGCCCCGCTCGCATCCCCCGTCACGGCCGCTCCAGGACCCAGCGCGGCACCACGACCCCGCCCTGGTCGGCGAAGACCGCCTGCACCCGGGCGCCGATGCGTAGCCGCCCGGGCGCCACGGAGTCCAGCGGGGCGCCCGCCCGCGCGACCAGGTTGCCGACGAGCCGGATGTGCGGGGCGTCCGCCAGCTCGACGAGCACCGGGTGGTACGGGACGAGCGCGGCGTAGCCGGGCAGCAGCGGTGGGTGCGGGACGACGTACGACCAGATCCGGCCCTTGCCGCTCGTGCGACGCCAGACGGCGGCGAAGGAGCCGCAGCGCGGGCAGCAGGGGCGCGGCGGGAAGCGCATGGCGCCGCAGCCGGCCGCGGCGCAGGCCTGGACGCGCAGCTCGCCGCGGGCGGCGTACTCCCAGAAGGGCGCGCCGTCGTCGTCGACGACGGGTGTCAGCAGCTCGGTCATGGCTCCCCACGTCTCCCCACGTCTCAGTTCCGCAGCAGCACGGCCGACGTCGGCACGCCCTCGCCCGCGGTGACCAGGCAGGTCTCCGCCCCCGGCACCTGTGCCGTGCTGGTGCCGCGCAGTTGCCGTACGCCCTCCGTGATCAGGTTGAAGCCGTGCACGTACGCCTCGCTGAGGCCGCCGCCCGCCGTGTTGAGGGGGAGGCGGCCGCCGGTCTCCAGGGCGCCGCCCTCGGTGAACGCGCCGCCCTCGCCCCGGCCGCAGAAGCCGTAGCCCTCAAGGGAGAGCGGGATGAGCGGGGTGAAGGCGTCGTAGATCTGGGCGACGTCGACGTCCTCGGGGCCGAAGTCGGCCTGCTTCCACAGGTGGCGGGCGGCCGTCCAGGCGGGGCCCGCGAGCGGGTCGTCGTTCCAGTAGTTGACCATGCCGTGGTGCTGGGCGGGCAGCCCCTGCGCGGCGGAGTGGACGTACACCGGCCGGTGGCGGCAGTCGCGGGCGCGGGCGGCGGAGACGAGGACGCACGCCAGCGCGCCGTCGGTCTCCAGGCAGTTGTCGAAGAGGCAGAGCGGCTCGCTGATCCACCGCGAGGTCATATACATGTCCCGGGTCAGCGGGCGCTCGTACATGATCGCGGCGGGGTTCTGGTTGGCGCGGTTGCGGCAGGCGAGGGCCACGTTGAAGAGGTGGTCGCGGGTGGCGCCGTACTCGTGCATGTAGCGGCGGGCCAGCATGGCGATCTCGTCGGCGGGCCGGAGCAGCCCGAAGGGCCGCGTCCACTGGGCGGGCGTGGGGAGTTGGGCGGTGGTGTCCGTCCACGGCCGGGGCCCGCTGCCGCGCTTGCGGGAGCGCCAGGCGACACCGACCGTGGCCTGGCCCGTGGTGATCGCGGCGGCGAGGTGCGCGAGGGTGGCGCAGGAACCGCCGCCCCCGTAGCCGACCTTGCTGAAGAAGGTGACGTCCCCGGCGCCGACGGCTTTGGCCAGCTCCACCTCGTCGGTCTCCTCCATGGTGTACGAGGCGAAGGCGTCGACCTCGGAGGGCGCGATGCCCGCGTCGGCGAGCGCGGCGAGGACGGCCCGGCACGCCAACGCCTTCTCGCTCTCCGGCAGTCGCCTGGCGAAGGGCGTCCGGCCGATGCCGACGATCGCCGTGGAGTCCTTGAGGAAAGCCGTGCCGTCGGGCGGAGCCATACGGGAACCTCCACACGGTCGCGCGCCGCACCCGCTGCTGACAGCGCGTCAGGCTACCGCTAATCTGACGGTTAGTCAGCTACGGCGGCGGGCGGGAGGGCGCGATGCGCGGCGACCTGGAGTGGGGCAGCGTCCCGGGCCTGGTCCGGGCGGCCCGGCGCCGCTTCGGCGACCGGGAGGCGGTCGTCGAGGGGCGGGTCCGCGTCACCTACGACGAACTCGGCGCGCGCGTCGAGCGAGCCACCGCCGCGTGCCTGGCGTACGGGGTGCGGCCCGGGGACCGGGTCGCCGTCTGGGCCCCGAACACCCTGGACTGGATCGTCTCCGCGCTCGGCGCGGTCGGCGCCGGGGCGGTCCTCGTCCCGCTGAACACCCGCTTCAAGGGCGCGGAGGCGGCGGACGTGCTGCGCCGCTCACGCACCCGGCTGCTCTTCGTCACCGGCACCTTCCTCGGCACGTCGTACGTCGCCTCGCTGCGGCGCGCGGCGGGCGACGGCCCCGGGAGCGGGCCGCTGCCGGGGCT
Organism: Streptomyces longispororuber; assembly: GCF_014656095.1. Lineage (GTDB taxonomy): Bacteria > Actinomycetota > Actinomycetes > Streptomycetales > Streptomycetaceae > Streptomyces > Streptomyces longispororuber. The sequence continues at coordinate 25,803 of NZ_BNBT01000114.1, read as the reverse complement.
TCCCGGCCTGGAGGAGGTCGTCGTCCTCGCCGACGACGCGCCCGCGGACTTCCGCACCTGGAAGGAGTTCCTCGCGGGCGGCGACGGCGTCCCTGACACCGACGTACGCGCCCGGGAGCGGGCGGTGACCGGCTCCTGCCCCTCGGACGTCGTCCACACCTCCGGCACCACCGGACACCCCAAGGGCGTGGTGACCACCCACGCCCAGACCCTGCGCTGCTACGCCGTCTGGAGCGATCTCGCCGGGCTCCGCGCGGGGGACCGCTATCTGATCGTGAACCCCTTCTTCCACACCTTCGGCTACAAGGCCGGGGTCATCGCCTGCCTCATGCGGGGCGCCACGATGATCCCGCAGCCGGTGTTCACCGCGGACACCGTCCTCGCCCACGTGGCCGCCGAGCGCGTCTCGGTCCTCCCCGGGCCGCCCACGCTCCACCAGTCCCTCCTCGACCACCCGGCCCGCGACTCCTACGACCTGTCCGCGCTGCGCCTCGTCGTCACCGGCGCGGCGACGGTGCCCCTGCGCCTGGTGGAGCGGCTGCGCTCGGAGCTGCGCGTCGCGACCGTCCTGACGGCGTACGGCCTCTCCGAGGCGAGCGGCATCGTCACGATGTGCCGCAGGGGCGACCCGGCGGAGGTCGTCGCCGCGACGTCCGGCCGCGCGATCCCCGACACCGAGGTCAAGGTGGTCAACCCGGCCGGCGCGACCCTGCCGCCCGGCACCCCCGGCGAGATCCTCGTCCGCGGCCACCACGTCATGTCCGGCTACGACGGGGACCCGGCCGCGACACGGGAGGTCCTCACCCCCGACGGCTGGCTGCGCACCGGCGACGTGGGCGTCCTGGACCCGGCCGGGAACCTGACCGTCACCGACCGGATCAAGGACATGTTCGTCGTCGGCGGCTTCAACGCCTACCCCGCCGAGATCGAGCGGCTCCTCACCGGCCACCCCGACGTGGCGGACGCCGCCGTCGTCGGCGTCCCCGACACACGCCTCGGCGAGGTCGGCAAGGCGTACGTGGTGCGCCGCCCCGGCGCCACGCTCACCGCCGACGACGTCATCGCCTGGGCGCGCCGGGAGATGGCGAACTACAAGGTGCCGCGGCAGGTCGCGTTCGTACCGGAGCTGCCGCGCAACGCGAGCGGCAAGGTCCTCAAGCGCGAGCTGCGCCGCGGGGCGGCGCGGGGCTGACACGGCGGGCCGACGTGCCGGGCTAGCCGGTGGCCGCCCGTTCGCCCGCGCTCCGCTCCACGCAGAACTCGTTGCCCTCGGGGTCGGTCATGGTCACCCAGCCGGTCCCGTCCGGCCTCCGGTGGTCGCCGACGACGGTCGCGCCCAGCCGCAGCAGCCGCTCGACCTCCTCGTCGCGCGTCCGCTCCTGCGGCTGGAGGTCGAAGTGCACCCGGTTCTTCACGGTCTTGGCGTCCGGCACGGCGACGAACAGCAGCGTCAGCCCGTCAGGCGTGCCGACCAGGGCCTCCGGGTCCCCGGGCCGGTCGTCGTCGGAGACCGACCCGCCGAGCACCTCCGCCCAGAAGGCGCCCAGCCCGTAGGCGTCGGAACAGTCGAATGTGACGTGGCGCACGAGTGTCGTCATGCAGTGACGGTGGACGGCGGGGAGCACCCCTGTCCACCCAATTCCCGCACCAGCGACGGCAGCAGCCCCCGCCTCCGCTACGCCCGGTACCGGGGGAACGCGCTCGTGTCGATGCTCCACTTCCCGAGCCGCACGGTGTCACCGAACTTGTACCGGCTCGGCGTATCTCGGTACCGCGGTTCACCGCTCGCGCTGTCGGGGCCGGAGTGGACGGTGACCGTGCCGTCACGCGGGTCGACGATCGCGTAGAGGGGAACGCCGATGCGCGGGTGGTCGCGGAGCTTGGTGACGTAGTCGTTGCCGGGATCGGAGGGGGATACGACCTCGACCGCGACCGAGACGTCAGGGGCGAACACGGCGAAGTCGTCGTCCTGCCGCTCATAGGCCTGCTCGGTCATGACAAGCAGGTCCGCCGTGCGGCACAGACCGATCCCGGGATGGTGCACGCGGTTCTCCGCAAGGGTGACGGCACGGCTGTCCTGGCTCTCCACCTGGACGGCCAACGCGGTCACGATCCGCCCGTGCGGGTTGGAGGGGGACATCATGTGGATGGTGATCTTCTGGTTCGCGATGTCGGCCCGCACACGGTTGCCGCGCCGGTCGGCCGCGTCGATGACGTCGTCGGCCAAAATGCGGAGCTGATCGTATGTGGCGATCGGTCCGTGCGGGTGCGGTTCGACCGGCTGCGCGCTCACGTCGGTCTCCTTCTCGCATGATGTGGCGCTGCCCACGGTACTGCGGACGGCTCCAGTCGTGCGTGGACGTTGCCCGTGCGGTCAACGCCTCGCCGCGCCGTGGGTTGCAGGGACGGAGAGGCGCTGGGGTTCCGGGTGGAGGGGGCTGGAGGGAGGAGCCGGTGAGTGGGGGCGGGTGGTGGGATGCGGCGCTGTCACGCCTGTGAGCAGGTGTTCTAGACTTCGCGCGTCCGAGCGCCGCGTCGAGTGCGGCGCGCCTGAATGTATGGGGGAACTTCACGTGCGTATCCGTACGGGTGCGGCCGCGGCCGCCTTGGCCGGTCTGCTGGCCGTCGGCGCGGCGGTACCGGCGCAGGCCGACAGCGGCGGGGCCGCGCGGCACAGCGGCACCGCCGTCACGCAGGCCGCCCGCGCCGGCTCCGGCGTCGGCATGTTCCAGACCATGGGCGACAACGTGCACTTCTCGCACACCGTGCGCGGCACGATCAACGCCCACGGCTGGTGGAAGAACCTGCGCGGCCCGGCCGGCATCAAGGCCAAGGTCACCGTCTGGCTCCAGGTCAAGCGCGGCGGGGAGTGGAAGACCCTGACCAAGGCGGCCAAGGACGTCTACTCCGGCGGCGGCAGCGGCAAGCGGACGGCCGCCGCGTACAAGTGCACGTACAACGTGGGCCAGTACGACTTCCGCAGCGTCATCGACGTCGACCTCATCGGCTACGCGGACGACAGCTACAAGAAGATCACGCCCACCCAGCGGCTGGGCTGCGGCCTCTGACCGCTGGGCCCGCTGTGCCGGACGATCTGTCTGATCTCGCTGCTCTCGCTGATCCGGCTGTGATCGCGGGCTGACGACGGTGCTGGAAGACTGACTCTTCCAGCACCGTCTGCTTTCTCCGGGAGTGCCCGTGTTTCCCCCCGCTTCCTCCCCGGCTCCGACTCCGGCTCCGGCTGCGGCCCTTCCGCCGACCGTCGTGGTCGGTCTGCACGGGGTCCTGCGGCGCCACCCGTGGTTCGACCGGGTGGTGGCGCGGGCCGCCGAGCAGGCCGACGACGAGGGCTCCGCCGAGGAGGACGTCCTGTTCCTGGCGGTCGACCGGGCCGGTGCGTACGGCTGGCGGACCGTAGGGGGGCTGCTGCACGAGGGCGGCGAGGTCACGGCCGAGTACGAGCCCACGGCCTGGGCCCACCAGGAGGTCGGCGGCGACTGGACGCCGGGCGGCGGGGTGCGGCGGCTGGCGTGGCTGGGGGCGGGGGTCCTCGCGGACGCTCCGGCGGGGCTTCCCGTGCGGCCGATCGCCCTGGTGCTGTCCGAGACGCTGGCCCGCGTGGGCACGGTGACGTTCACCGGCCTGGACGCCCTGGTGCCGCTGGGGGCGGCCGGGCGCGGCACCGGCTTCCACCAGGTGGAGCTCGCGCCGTGGTTCGGGCTCGCGGACCCGGAGGCCCGGCACGAGGTGGTGGTGACGGTCTGCTGCCGCCCCGGCGAGGGCGGAGCGGAACGGGGCGACGCGGAGGCGCTGCGCGCGGCGGTACGGGAGACGGCGCGAGGGGCGCTGGACGTCCACGCCCCCACACCCCCGGCCGGCCCTCCGCCGGGCCTGGCCCTCGACCTGGACCGCACCGTGCACACCCAGGGCATGCACGAGACACTCCGCTTCACCTGCACCACCCGGGAGTGGTCACCGGACGTGGCGGTATGGCTGACGGAAACGGTGGCGGAGGCCCTGCGCGGGGCGGGACGGCGGGCGCCCGTGGTGGTGACGGTGTCACTGGGGCGGTTGCCGGCGTAGCTCGGGGCGCGTGGCCCGGGGCCGAGCGGTCGGCCCGGCCCCGGGGATGCTCAGCGCTGCGGGACGGACGGCATGGCGCCGTCACCGGGCGGAGCGGGCAGGTGGCTGTCGCCCAGCGGGCCGACGGGGATCATCCCGTCACCGGGCGGAGCCGGGAGGTGGCTGTCGCTCAGGGGAGCGACCGGCATCGCGCCGTCCCCGAGCGGACCCGCCGGGGCGTGGCCCTCAGCCAGCGCGGGAGCGGCTGCTCCCGCCGACGCCGCGGTCATCACTGCCAGGGTGACGAGGATCTTTTTGGTTCGCGTCATTCCAACTCCTTGGAGGGGGCAGGCTTTCCACAGCGGACTTTAGCCGGAAATGCGCGCCTTGTTCGAATAACTGCGCATATATGCGCTTGAGTTGAGCCATGAACGGCTCGTGGACATACCTCGGCCGCGGCGGCTCCCCCTCCGCGCCGCCGCGGCCGATCCCCGTCGGGAATGAAGGTCTTCAGTCCTTGGGCGGAGCGGGAATGTGCCCGTCACCCATCGTGGTGGCGCCGCCGTCCTTCGTCGGGGACGGGATGAGGTCATCCGCCCCAGGGGTGACCTGTCCGTCACCCGGCGGGGCCGGAATGTGGCCGTCCCCCATCGGCTTGAGCTTCTTCTTCCTGGTTTCGCTCATCGTGACTACTCCTGCTTGGTGCGGGGCTCCGGGACTAGACCGCCCGCTCGGCAACTCCCCCGAGGGTCGCCGAGCGGGCGGTCCAGGGCCGCTCACGATAGCTGTGGGGCCCACGCGACCCGTCTGCCCCCCGACGCGACGGATCGTTGAAATAAGAGTGGCAGGCCGTCATAAACGTTCGATGAACGTGCCGGACGACGGCGTGACAGGAGCCGCTACGGGGCGGGCGTCACACCACCGCTACCGGGCGGAGCAGGGCGCGCACCTCGTCCGCTTCGCGGGCGCCCCGCTGCTCGTGCAGTGCCAGGGACTTGGTCCAGCAGGCCCGCGCCCGGTCGAGCTGTCCGAGACCGTTGAGCGCCTTGCCGAGGACCGTGAGGACGTTGGCGCGCATCCAGTCGCCGCCGACGCAGCCGGTGCTGAGGGCCTGCTCGGCGTGTTTGGCCGCCTGTGCGGGGTGCCGGGCCACCAGGTGCACCTGGGCGATGCGGTAGTGCGCGGTGCCCTCCCACAGCCGCTGGCGGTTCTCCGCGAAGATGTGGAGGGCCTCGGTGAGCTCCACGAGCCCCTCCGCGTGCCGGCCCGCCTGGCTGAGGCTGATCCCCAGGGTGTACTTGGCGTTGGCGACCCGGAAGCTGATGCCGAGCGCGTCGTACAGGGCCACCCCTTGGCGGGCCAGTTCGATGGACTGGTCGGTGCGCCCCATCATGGCGGCGACCCGGGACCAGTTGCACAGGGCGCTCGCCTCGCTGTGCCGGTTGCCGTCCTGCCGGAACACCTCGATGGCGCGCAGGACGTGCGCCTCGACGGTCTGGAGCACGTGCGGGTCGCTGCCCGCGTGCTGGTTCATGCAGGCGACGGCGATGGCCAGCTCGTTCGCCGCGTTTCCCCGGGCCCAGGGGTCGTCCGCCGTGGCGGCGAGGTCCGCCGCGCGTTCCAGCTCCGCGGCCGCCCGGTCGAAGTGGCCCACCTTGTTGAGCACCTGCCCCAGGGTGACGCGCGCCCGGCCCTCCGCATGGGGGTCGTCCGTCGCCCGCGCGGCCTCGCAGGCCGCCCGTGTCGCCAGCTCGAAGCGGTGCGAGCTCGCCCCCGACTCCGCGAGGTCCTTCGCCGCGAGGAGCAGGTCCACCGCGCGGCGCAGGCCGTCCTGGGTCAGGGACTGCTGGACGCAGGCCAGGATGCAGGCCGCTTCCGTGTGCAGCCAGTCCAGGGCCTTGGTGTCGTCGGTGAAGCCGGGCAGCGGGTGGTCGACGGGCTCCAGGTGGTCCACCGTCCTGTCCCCGGGGCGCTCGATGGCGTACACGCGGGCCGCCGAGGACAGGTAGAAGTCCAGGAGGCGGGAGAGCGCGGCGGCGCGTTCGGCCGGCGGCAGTTCGTCGCGTTCCGCGCAGGCGCGGGCGTAGAGGCGGACCAGGTCGTGGTAGCGGTAGCGGCCGGGGGCGGCGGACTCCAGGAGGGAGGTGTCGACCAGGGACTCCAGGAGGTCCTCGGTGTCCTCGACCGGCAGGTCCAGCATCGCCGCGGCCGCCGTGAGGGAGATGTCGGGGCCGTCGGCGAGGCCGAGGAGGCGGAAGGCGCGGGCCTGGGCGGGCTCGAGCTGGCCGTAGCCGAGTTCGAAGGTGGCGGCGACGGCGAGGTCGCCCGCCTGGAGCTCGTCGAGGCGGCGGCGCTCGTCCGCCAGCTTCGCCGCGAGCGTGGAGACGGTCCAGGTGCGCCGGGACGCGAGCCGGGACGCCGCGATGCGGATGGCCAGGGGCAGGAAGCCGCAGGCCGCGACCACGTCGAGCGCGGCCTTGCGCTCGGAGGCCACGCGCTCGTCCCCGACGATCTTCGTGAAGAGCTGGAGGGCCTCGTCCGGGGACATGACGTCCAGGTCGACGAGGTGCGCCCCGGCCAGGTCCACCATCCGCGTCCGGCTCGTCACCAGCGCGGCACACCCCTCCGTGCCGGGCAGCAGCGGCCGGACCTGCGCGGCGTCGCGGGCGTTGTCCAGCAGGACCAGGACGCGGCGGCCGTCCAGGACGGAGCGGAACAGCGCGGCCCGCTCCTCCAGGGTGTCCGGGATGGCGGAGTCGGCCGTGCCGAGGGCGCGCAGGAAGGCGCCCAGCACGGTCTCGGGCTCGGCGACTCTGGGGCCGGCGCCCTGGAGGTCGACGTAGAGCTGCCCGTCGGGGAAGTGCGGGCGCGCGGCGTGCGCGACGTGCACGGCCAGGGCGGTCTTGCCGACCCCGCCGATCCCGGCCAGCGCGGAGACCGCCATGACGCGGCCCTCCGCGGTGGAGAGGATGTCCGACAGTTCCTTGACGAAGGAGACGCGGCCGGTGAAGTCCTGCACCGTCGCCGGGAGCTGCGCCGGGCGGACGATGCCCGCCGCGGGCTCGGCGGCCGGGGCGGCCGGTTCGGCCAGGGCCGGGTCGGCCTGGAGGATGCGCTGCTGGAGCTCCTGGAGGCCGGGGCGCGGGTCGACGCCCAGCTCGTCGGCGAGGAGGCGGCGGGTGTCCGCGTAGACGGCGAGGGCCTCGGCCTGGCGGCCGGAGCGGTAGAGGGCGAGCATCAGCAGCTCACGCAGGCGCTCGCGCAGCGGGTGGGCGGCGGTGAGGGCGGTGAGCTCGGAGACCGACTCGGCGTGGCGGCCCTGCTCCAGGTCCATGTCGAGGCGGGCCTCGACGAGCTGGAGGCGCCACTCCTCCAGGCGGGTGCGCTGGGCCTCGGCGTACGGGCCGGGGACGTTCGCGAGGGGCTCGCCGTCCCACAGGGCCAGGGCCTCGTTGACGAGGGCGCGGGCCTCGCACAGCTCGCCGTGGGCGCGGGCCCGCTCGGCCCGGGTCCACAGCGCCTCGGCCTCGGTGAGGTCGAGCGCCCCGTCGGCGATCCGTACGGCGTAGCCCCCGGACTCGCTCACGAGGGTGCCCGGCGGGAGCACCTTGCGCAGCCGGGAGGCGTAGGTGCGGATGGCGGCGAGCGCCTGGGAGGGCGGTTCCTCGCCCCAGATGGCGTCGATCAGCTCGGCGGCGGTGGCGGTGCGGCGGTTGCGCAGCAGGAGGGCGGCGAGCAGGGCCTGCTGCTGGGGGGACCCTGTGGAGAGCTGGGCGTCCCCGAGCCGGGCACGCACGGGCCCGAGCACGCTGAAACGGGCCACGGGCCCACCGTCCCCGGCGTCAGCACCCACCCCCGCCGCACCGGCAGCCCCGGCCCCGACAGCCCCGGCCCCGGCGATCCCGGCGGCCCCGGCACTCCCGGCCCCGGCAACCCCGACCCCGGCAGTCCCCGCGGCCCCGACCCCAGCACTCCCGGCAGCCCCGGCACTCCCGCCAGCCCCGGCCCCGGCACTCCCGCCAGCCCCGGCCCCAGAGCCCGAGGCCCCCGCGCCCAAAGCTCCAGTGACCGTGCCGGAAGCCCCGGCTCCCGAACCCGAAGCCCCAGATCCCGAAGCCCCCGAGCCCGAGGCCCGGGAGCCCGAAGCCCCGCCCCCCGAGCCGGAAGCCCCAGAGCCCGAAGCCCCAGAGCCCGAAGCCCGAGAGCCCGAAGCCCCCGCGCCCAAAGCCCCAGTGACCGTCCCCGAAGCCCCGGCCGCGTTCCCCGCCGAGCCGCCCCGCGACCGGGAGCCCGGACCGGTCGAGGCGTCCCGGGTGTCCGGGGCCCCGCCCGGCGCGCCGCCCCGGGCCGTGGCAGCCCGGCCGTCCGGCGTGCCGCCGTCCGGCACCCGCCCCGCCGGGGCCCCGGTGCCCGTCCCGGGCCCCCCGTTCTGGCCCGCGCCGAGCGAAGCGCTTCCCGCCGCCGGACGCCGCTGCTCCGGAACTCGCGGTAGACCGTCCATCGCTCCCCCTGCTGCCCCGCCGCACGCAGTTGCCTCTGTCTGATCAAATACGCCCAACTGTGCCCGGCTGTGCCCGGTTCGTCTCTGCTCTGTCCGCTACGGGCCCTGCCCTGCCCGTGTGACGTTCTGCGGTGCACAGTTTGCCTTGTCGGGGGCGCGTGCGTCAGCCGTGCGAGACGGCTCTCACAGGGTCGTCGCACCAGTGACCGGATCCGGACAACTGACGGCTCGTCAGATTGGCGCTACCGTAAGTGCCATGGAGACCGCGGAGAGCACTGTGGAGAGCCCCCGGCACACCACCCCCGCCACGCCGCCGTTCCCGAGGATCATCTCGGTCGACGACCACACCGTGGAGCCCCCGCACGTCTGGCGGGACCGCCTGCCGGAGAAGTACCGCGACCGGGGACCGCGCATCGTCCGGGCACCCCTGAGGGAAATGACCTTTCTGGGAGGTAAGTTCGCGCCCGTGATGGGGGAGGAAGGGGAGGAAGGCCCCATCGGGGACTGGTGGGTGTACGAGGACCTGCGCCGGCCCCTGACCCGGCTCGACACCGCCGTCGGCTGCTCCCGCGACGAGATCAGGCTCGAAGTGATCACGTACGAGCAGATGCGGCCGGGCTCGCACAGCGTCCCGGAGCGGCTCGCCGACATGGACGTCAACCACGTCCAGTCCGCGCTGTGCTTCCCCACCTTCCCGCGCTTCTGCGGCCAGACGTTCACCGAGGCGAACGACCGTGACCTGGGGCTGGCCTGCGTCCGGGCGTACAACGACTGGATGGTGGAGGAGTGGTGCGGGCCCGCCGCCCGAGGTCGGCTGATACCGCTCACCCTGATCCCCCTGTGGGACGCGGAGCTGGCCGCCGCCGAGGTGCGGCGGAACGCGGCCCGCGGGGTGCGGGCCGTGGCGTTCTCGGAGATACCGCCCTATCTCGGGCTGCCGTCCGTCCACACCGGCGACTGGGACCCGTTCCTCGCCGCCTGCGACGAGACCGGGACCGTCGTCGCCATGCACATCGGCTCCTCCAGCCGCATGCCCTCCACCTCCGCCGACGCGCCGCCCGCCGTCGGCTCGACGATCACGTTCGCGAACTGCTGCTTCTCGATGGTCGACTGGCTGATGAGCGGCGCGTTCGAGCGCTTCCCCGGCCTGCGCGTCATGTACGCCGAGGGGCAGATCGGGTGGATCCCGTACGTCCTGGAGCGCGCGGACGTGGTGTGGGAGGAGAACCGCGCCTGGGGCGGTGTCGCCGACAAGGTGCACCGGCCGCCGTCCGAGCTGTTCGCCGAGCACGTCTTCGGCTGCTTCTTCGACGACGCCTTCGGGCTGCGCAACCTCGACGCCATCGGCGCCGGCAACGTCCTGTACGAGACCGACTACCCGCACTCCGACTCCACCTGGCCGAAGTCCCGCGAGGTCGGCGAGGCCCAGATGGCGCACCTGGCCCCGGACGTCGTGGAGCGGATCGTGCGCGGCAACGCCATCGAGCTCCTCGGCCTCACCCGGGACGGGCTGTGGCCGGGGGCGTGACGGCCGCGCCGGACGGCGGCCTCGCATACGGCATCCAACTGCCGGTGCAGGCGCGCAGCGTGGTGTTCGCCGAGACGTGGGAGGCCGAGGCCGGGCCCGCCGACCTGGTGGAGGTGGCGCGCGCGGCGGACCGGGCGGGCTTCGCGTACGTCGCCTGCTGCGACCACGTGGCCATCCCGCGGCGGCTCGCCGACGCCATGGGCACCACCTGGTACGACCCCGTCGCCACCCTCGCCCACCTCGCGGCCGTCACCGAGCGCGTCCGCCTGCTCAGCCACGTCGCGGTCGTGGGCCTGCGCCACCCGCTGCTCACCGCCAAGCAGTACGCGACCCTGGACCACCTCAGCGGCGGGCGGCTGCTGCTCGGCGTCGGCGCGGGCCACGTACCGGAGGAGTTCGCGGCGCTCGGCGTGGACTTCGCCCGGCGCGGGCCGCTGCTCGACGAGACGGTGGACGCGCTGCGGGCCGCGCTCGGGCCCGAGGAGTACCCCGAGCACCACGGCCCGGTGTACGACTTCGCCGGGCTCGGGCAGCGGCCGCGCCCCGCCCGGGGGCGCGTGCCGGTCTGGGTCGGCGGCTCCTCGCCCGCGGCGGTGCGCCGCGCCGCCACGCGCGGCGACGGCTGGCTGCCGCAGGGCGACCCGCGCGACGAGCTGCCCGCGAAGATCGGCACGATCCGGCAGCTCCGCGCGCAGGCGGGCCTTGACGGCGCGTTCACCGTCGGCGCCATCACCGAGCCCCTGTACGTGGGCGAGCCCTCCTGGCCGGTCGGGCGCAGGACGCTCACCGGGGCGCCGGAGGTCCTGGCCGCGTCGCTGCGCGCGTACGCGGCGATGGGCGTGCACCAGATCCAGGTGCGGTTCCGCAGCCGGAGCCGGGCCGAACTGACCGACCAGATGGCGGCGTTCGGCACCGAGGTGGCGCCGCTGCTCGGCTGAGCGGTCATCGCCGAGGGCCGAGCCGCCCTCACCGAGGAGAAGGGGACCCGGATGGGCAAGCTCGACGGGCGCGTCGTCATCGTCACCGGTGGGGCGCGCGGACAGGGGGAGCAGGAGGCGCGGCTGTTCGTGGCGGAGGGCGCGGGCGTCGTCATCGGCGACGTGCTCGACGAGCAGGGCAAGGCGCTGGCCGACGAGCTGGGACAGCGGGCCCGGTACACCCGCCTCGACGTGCGCGGCGAGGACGACTGGGCGGCGGCCGTCACCCTCGCGCGGGAGGCGTTCGGCAAGGTGGACGGGCTGGTCAACAACGCGGGCGTCCTGCGCTTCAACGAGCTGGTCAACACGCCCCTGGAGGAGTTCCAGGAGGTCGTGCAGGTCAACCAGACCGGGGTGTTCCTCGGCATCAAGGCCGTGGCCCCGCACATCGCCGACGCCGGGGGCGGCACGATCGTGAACGTCTCCTCGTACGCCGGGCTCACCGGCATGGCGTACGTCGGCGCCTACAGCGCGACCAAGCACGCCGTCGTCGGGCTCACCCGGGTGGCCGCCCTGGAGCTGGCGCGCAAGCGCGTCCGGGTCAACGCCATCTGCCCCGGCGCCATCGACACCCCCATGAGCAACCCGGGCCTGCTGGACCCGGCGGGCGACCCCGGGCGGGCCTCCCGCGGCCTGGACAAGCTGTACCGCAAGCACGTGCCGCTCGGCCGCGCCGGCCGGGCGGAGGAGGTGGCGCGGCTCGCGCTGTTCCTGACCGCCGAGGAGGACTCGGCGTACATCACCGGGCAGCCGTTCGTGATCGACGGTGGCTGGCTGGCCGGGGTCAGCGTTCTCTGACGACCCATCAGCTCAACCGCTGCCCGCTCTTGACGCCTCCGGGTGCCGGTGAAACAGTCGTAACCAGCAATCTGACGCTCCGTCAGAAACCGATGAGGACGGTGGACCGCCGTGGAATTCGGGCTCTTTGTCCAGGGGTACGTCGGCAAGCGGGCGCGGACCGACCCGCTCGCCGAGCACAAGGCGCTGATGGAGGAGACCGAGTACGTCATCGCGGCGGACAAGGCCGGGTTCAAGTACGCCTGGGCGTCCGAGCACCACTTCCTGGAGGAGTACTCGCACCTGTCGGCCAACGACGTCTTCCTCGGCTACCTCGCGCACGCCACCGAGCGCATCCACCTCGGCTCCGGCATCTTCAACCCGCTCGCCCAGGTCAACCACCCGGTGAAGGTCGCCGAGAAGGTCGCCATGCTCGACCACCTCAGCGAGGGCCGGTTCGAGTTCGGCAGCGGCCGCGGCGCCGGGTCGCACGAGATCCTCGGGTTCCTGCCGGGCATCACCGACATGAACCACACCAAGGAGATCTGGGAGGAGACGATCGCCGAGTTCCCCAAGATGTGGCTCCAGGACGAGTACGAGGGCTTCCGGGGCAAGCACTGGTCGCTGCCGCCCCGCAAGGTCTTCCCCAAGCCGTACGGGGCCGCGCACCCGGCGATGTGGTACGCGGCCGGGTCCCCGCCGTCGTACGCCATGGCGGCGCGGAAGGGGCTCGGGGTGCTCGGCTTCAGCGTGCAGAAGGTCTCCGACATGGAGTGGGTCCTGGAGCAGTACAAGACCGCGATCCGGGACGCGGAGCCCGTCGGCGCCTTCGTCAACGACAACGTCATGGTCACGTCGACGGCGATCTGCGCCGAGACGCACGAGGAGGCGGTCCGTATCGCCGTCGGCGGCGGCCTCAACTACCTCCAGTCCCTCGTCTTCCGCTACCACGACACCTTCCCGCGGCCCGAGGGCATCCCCGAGTGGCCCGAGGTGCTGCCCGAGTACACCGAGGACATCGTCGAGATGCTCATCGCCGAGGAGCTGATGATCTGCGGCGACCCGGACGAGGTCCTGCGCCAGTGCAAGCGCTGGGAGCAGGCGGGCGCGGACCAGCTCTCCTTCGGCCTGCCGATCGGCATCCCGTACGAGGACACCCTGACGACGATCCGCCTGATCGGCGAGCACGTGATCCCGAAGATAGACACGGACCCGGTCCACAGGACGACCCGCTTCCGCCGGGCGTCATAGCCGGACCGGCGGGATCTCCAGCCCGTCCGGCGTTTGAGGACGAGGCGCGAAGCGCCAACACGGGGGAAAGGGGCGAAGCCCCAGACGAGAAGGGCGGGGGCCCGGGGGCGGCAGCCACCGGTTCGGGAAGGGGCGGGCCTGGGGCGCGCCGCGAGGAGGTAACCGACCGCATGCTCGACCACCTCATCAAAGGCGCGACCGTAGTCGACGGAACGGGCGCACCCGCCCGCGCAGCGGACGTAGGGATCCGGGACGGGCGGATCGCCCGGGTGGAGCCCTCCGTCGCGGAGGGCAGCCGCACCACCGAGGAGGCCCAAGGCCTGGTCCTCGCCCCCGGCTTCATCGACCCCCACACCCACTACGACGCCCAGCTCTTCTGGGACCCCTACGCCACCCCCTCCCTGAACCACGGCGTGACCACCGTGGTCGGCGGCAACTGCGGCTTCACCCTCGCCCCGCTGCACCCCGAGCGCCCCGAGGACGCCGACTACACGCGCCGGATGATGGCCAAGGTCGAGGGCATGTCCCTGGTCGCCCTGGAGCGGGGCGCGCCCTGGTCGTGGCACTCCTTCGGGGAGTACCTGGACGCGCTGGAGGGCCGCATCGCGGTCAACGCCGGGTTCATGGTGGGGCACTGCGCGCTGCGGCGGTACGTGCTGGGCGCCGCCGCCGTGGGCGGGCAGCCGTCGGCGGACCAGCTCGCGCGGATGGTGGCCCTCGCGCACGAGGCGATGGACGCGGGCGCCTGGGGCCTGTCCACCACGCAGTCGTCGACGCACGCGGACGGCGACGGCGAGCCGGTGGCGTCCCGGCACGCGCGCCCCGAGGAGCTGCTCGCCCTGGCGCGGGCCGTCGGCGAGCACGAGGGCACCCAGGTGGAGGCGATCGTCGCGGGGTGCCTGGACCGGTTCCGGGACGACGAGGTCGAGCTGCTCGTGGAGCTGAGCGCGGCCGCCGGGCGGCCCCTGAACTGGAACGTGCTCACCGTCGACGCCGCCGTGCCCGAGCGCGTGCCGCGCCAGCTCCTGCCCAGCGAGCGGGCCCGGAAGGCGGGCGGCCGGGTCGTCGCCCTGACCATGCCGATCCTCACCCCGATGAACATGTCCCTGGGGACGTTCTGCGCGCTCCACCTCATCCCCGGCTGGGGCGAGGTCATGGGCCTGCCGGTCCCCGAGCGGGTGGCGAGGCTGCGCGACCCGGCCGTCCGCGCGGAGCTGCTGCGGCGCGCCACGAGCGAGGAGGCCGGGGTGTTCCGGCGGCTCGCCCGCTTCGACCGGTACGTCATCGGGGACACGTACTCCGCCGCGAACGCGGGCCTCACCGGGCGGGTGGTCGGCGACATCGCCGCCGAGCGGGGGCAGGACCCCTTCGCCTGCCTGGTCGACATCTGCGCCCACGACGACCTGCGCACGGTGCTGTGGCCCATGCCGACGGACAACGACCCCGCCTCCTGGGCGCTGCGGGCCGAGACCTGGCACCACGAGGACGTGCTCCTCGGCGGCTCGGACGCCGGGGCGCACCTGGACCGCATGTGCGGGGCGCCGTACACGACCAGGTTCCTCGGCGACTGCCTGCGCGGCCGGAAGCTGGTGGGCCTGGAGCAGGCGGTGAAGATGCTCACCGACGACCCGGCCCGTCTCTTCGGGCTGCGCGACCGGGGCCGGATCGCCGAGGGCCACCACGCCGACCTGGTCCTGTTCGACCCGGAGACGGTCGCGGCGGGCACCGCCACGCTGGTGCACGACCTGCCGGGCGACAGCCCGCGCCTGGACTCCAAGGCCATCGGCGTACGGGCCGTGTGGGTCAACGGCACCGTGGTGATCCGCGACGACGTGGTGACGGGCGAGGTGCCGGGAACGGTGCTGCGGTCCGGCCGGGACACGCGGACGGTGGCGACCAGGTGACGCACAAGGAGCGGCTGTTCATCGGCGGTACGTGGGTGGAGCCGGACGGCGGCCACTACGAGGTGACCGACCCCGCGACCGGGGAGGTCGTGGGGCTCGCGCCCGAGGCGTCCCCCGCGCAGGTGGACGAGGCCGCGGCGGCGGCGCGCGACACCTTCACGACGTGGTCGCGGACGGCGCCCGAGGAACGGGCCGCGATCCTCTCCAGGACCGCCGGCCTCCTCCAGCGGGACGCCGCGGCCCACGCGGAGCTGGCCCGGGCCGAGACGGGCGCGACCACCGCGACCGCCCGGTCCGCGCAGGTGGCGGTGGCCGTCGCCCGCTTCCGGCGGTACGCGAAGGGGGCCGTCGAACCCGTCGCGACGCCGCTGCCGCCGCAGGTCAACGCGGCGGGGCCGCTGGGCCGGGCGGCCGTGGTCGGGGCGGTGGCCGAGCGCAGGCCGGTCGGCGTGGTCGCCTGCGTCACCTCGTACAACAACCCGTGGGCCAACCCGGCGGGCAAGGTCGCGCCCGCCCTCGCGATGGGCAACACGGTCCTGGTGAAGCCCGCGCCGCAGGACCCGCTGTCGGTCTACCGGATGGCCGCGGCCCTGGCGGAGGCCGGGGCGCCGCCCGGGGTGGTCAACGTCGTCAGCGGCACCTCCGTGGCCGTCGGCGAGGCGGCGGTGGGCTCCCCGGACGTCGACATGGTGAGCTTCACCGGCTCCACGGCCGTCGGCCGCCGCATCGGCGAGGTGTGCGGGCGCGGGATGAAGCGGCAGCTCATGGAGTTGGGCGGCAAGGGCGCCGCGGTCGTCTTCGCGGACGCGGACCTGGACGCGGCGGTCGCCGGCATCGGCACCACGTTCTCCTTCTACAGCGGCCAGATCTGCACGGCCCCGACCCGCGTGATCGTCCAGCGGCAGGTGTACGGGCCGCTCCTGGAGAAGCTGACCGCGTACGCGACGCGCCTGAAGGTCGGCGACCCGCGGGAGCGGGACACCGTGGTCGGGCCGGTCATCTCCGCGGCCCACCGCGAGCGCGTCGAGTCGTACGTGGAACTGGGCCGCGAGGAGGGCGCGCGGCTGCTCACCGGTGGCACCCGGCCACGGGGCCTCGACCGGGGGCACTACGTCGCTCCCGCCCTCCTCGCCGACTGCGCCCCCGGCATGCGCGTGGTGCGGGAGGAGATCTTCGGGCCGGTCGTCGTGGTGGTCCCCTTCGACGGCGAGGGCGAGGCCGCCGAGGACACGGCGGTCGCGCTGGCCTGCGACACCGAGTACGGCCTCATCGACTACGTCTGGTCCCGCGACGTCGCCCGCGCCTTCCGCGTGGCCCGCCGCCTGCGCGCGGGCGGGGTCGGCGTGAACACCGTCGCCCGCAACATGGAGGCCCCCTTCGGCGGCTTCAAGTCCAGCGGGGTCGGCCGCGACTGCGGCTCGTACGCCCTGTCCGCGTACAGCGAGGACCAGGCGGTGGTGTGGTCGGGCTGAGGTCCGGCAGGGGCCACGGGACTAGGCCCACGAGGGTCCCTGCCTGGTCCCCGCGCCGGATACGGCGACCGCACGGGCCCAACTACCGTCCCGACCATGAGAATCGCACTGATCGGAACGGGAAACGTCGGCCGCGCACTCGCCCGCGCGTGGGCGGCCGTAGGCCACGAGGTGGTCCTGGGGTCACGGGACCCCGAGGCGAGGAAGGACGTCGGAGCGGAGCTCGGCCTGCCCCTGGCCACCGTCCGCGCGGCGGCGGAGCGGGCGGACGTGGTGGTGAACGCCACCCCCGGCGCGGAGTCCGTGGCCCTGCTGCGCGCGGCCGGTGCCGACGTGCTCGACGGCAAGGTGCTCGTCGACATCGCCGTGGGCTTCACCATGGAGCCGCACGGCTTCGTCCTCACCCACCCCGAGGAGTCCCTCGGCGAGGAGATCCAGCGGGCCTTCCCGTCGGCCCGCGTCGTCAAGACCCTCTCCACGATGGACTCCACCGCCATGGCGCCGCCGCCCGAACTGGCCCGGAACAGCACGGTGTTCCTGTCCGGCGACGACGCCGACGCCAAGGCCGTGACGCGCTCCCTCCTCACCGACCTCGGCTGGCCCGAGTCCTCCCAGCTCGACCTGGGCCCCATCCGGTCCGCCCGCGGCCAGGAGCACTTCGCCCACCTGTTCATCGCCGTCGCGGAAGCACTCGGCACCCACACCTTCACCATCCGGGTGGTCACCGAAGGGAGCGGAGGGGCGGAGAAAAAGTGAACGGAGCATGACGCATACGTTCGAGTGAAGGGCGGCATTTTCCAGAGGCAATTGCGGTAGCGCTCCCTAAAGTCGCGCACATGGTGAGTTCATCACACGAAGCGATGCACCGGATTTTCCATAAGGAACCCGGTGTCTTCGGCCGCGCCTTCCGCGCGCTCGACCTGCCGTTCCCCGAGCCGGTCGCGGTGTCCCTGTTATCCACCGACCTGACCGAGACCGCCCCTCTGGAGCGGCGGGTGGACACGCTGCTCCGCTTCGACACGGAGGACCAGGGCAGCTACCTGGTCGCCGTCGAGGCGCAGGGCCGCAAGGAGGCCTGCAAGCTCGCGAGCTGGGCCTACTACACGTCGTACCTCCACGCGAAGTACCAGCTCCCGACCGTCCTGCTCGTCACCTGCCAGGACAAGTCCACCGCGCTGTGGGCCTCGGGCCCCTACAGCGTCGGCCCCGCCCACTGGCCCATGCTCACGATGCGCCCCCTCGTCCTCGGCCCGCACAACGTGCCGCCCGTCACGGACCTGCGGGCCGCCGCCGCGGACATTCCGCTCGCGACCTTCTCCGCGATCACCCACGGAAAGGACGCGAATGCCGATGCCATACTGAAGACGCTGGCCGCCGCATTGCAGACCATCGACAGAGACGACGCGGACATCTTCTCGGAGCTGACCGAGCAGGGCCTGGCCAACAGCCCGGCACTCAAGACCTGGAGGGAACTGATGGCTGTCGACACTTCCTTTTTCCGCTCGGAGCGGGCGATGAAGCTGCGGGCGGAGGGGCACGCGAAGTCGGTCCTGCGCGTCCTGAAAGGACGTGGTGTCGCGGTGCCGGAGGCCGTGCGTGAGCGCGTCATGGGCTGTGGCGACCTGGAGACCCTTGAAACGTGGCTCGATCGGGCGCTGTCGGTCGAGTCCGCCGAGGAACTGTTCGCCGACGCTGACCGTTGAGGTGTGTCTTCGCGAGGGCGCGTCTTCTGTACGCGCCCTCGCGGGGTCGCGTCCTGAGGGAAGGGAACTGATGGCTGTCCCCAACTCATTCTTCCGCTCGGAGCGGGCGATGAAGCTGCGGGCGGAGGGCCGCGCGCAGGCGCGGGCCGAGGTGGTCGTACTCATCTTGGAGAAACGCGGTGTCACCGTGCCGGATGACGTGCGTGAGCGCGTCATGGGGTGCAGCGATCTGGACACCCTTGACGTCTGGTTCAGCCGGGCACTGAAGGCCGAGTCCGCCGAGGAGTTGTTCCGGGAAGCCGGCCGCTGAGGGCGGTGTCAGGTGTTGCTCGCCTCGTCCGTGCGCGCCCCCGCGAGGATCGCGTCCAGCAGGCCCGGGTAGCGGGCGTCCAGGTCGGCGCGGCGTAGCGTGAGCAGGTTCTCGCGGCCCGACGGGCGCTGGAAGATCACCCCGTTCTCGCGCAGCACGCGCCAGTGGTGGGTCATGGTCGACTTCGCCGTGACGCCCAGGGTGTTGAGGACACTGGTGCAGTTGTGGTCGCCGCCCGCGTCCAGGAGCCGGACGACGGAGAGCCGCAGCGGATTGCCCAGGGCCGTCAGGACGCCGTCGACGCGGATCTGGTCGGGCTCGGGGTGGCGGTAGCTCATACCGCCACCGTACCCCTGTCGCACTGTACGAAGACATACGGACCATTACGGCCGCAGGCCTTGCCGCTCCTCGCGATCGTACGTAAGGATGCGTACGTTCGGACTGTACGTATGTGCGCGTACAGTCGTGGTGTGGTGGTGAAGGGGCATACCTGTGTCTGATACACGCCGCCTGGGCTGGAGCCTCGCGCTGCTCGCCCTCGCGCAGACGGTCTTCGCGCTGGACCTCAACATCGTCTTCGTCGCGCTCCCCGAGATCGGGGAGGACCTCGGCTTCCCGGGCCAGACCCAGCAGTTGGTGGTGAGCGCGTACGTCGTCTTCGCGGGCGGGTTCCTGCTGCTCGGCGGGCGCGCGGCCGACCTGCTCGGGCGGCGGCGGATGTTCGTGCTCGCGCTCACCCTGTACGCCCTGTCGTCGCTCGCGGGCGGCCTCGCGGACAGCGCGGGCGTCATCATCGCGGCCCGCGCGGTGCAGGGCGTCGGCGGCGCGCTGCTGCTCCCGGCGACGCTCTCCCTGATCAACACCCTGTTCGAGGAGGGGCCCCGGCGGAACCGCGCGCTCGCCGTGTGGGGCGGCGCGGGCGCCAGCGGGCTCACGCTCGGCGCGCTGCTCGGCGGCGTGCTCACCGAACGCTTCGGCTGGCCCGCCGTGTTCTACGTGAACGTGCCGCTCGCCGGCCTCATCGCCCTCGCCGCGCTGTACGTCGTCCCGCGCGACCCGGCGCGCGGCGAGCGCCGCCGCTTCGACCTGCCCGGCGCGCTGAGCGTCACCGGCGGCTCGACCCTGCTGGTCTTCGGGCTCGTGGAGGGGCCCGAGCTGGGCTGGGGCGACCCGCTGGTGGTGGGGGCCTTCGCCGTCGCCGCCGTGCTGCTCGTGGCCTTCGCGCTCGTCGAGGCCCGCAGCGCCGACCCGCTGATGCCGTTCCGGCTTTTCCGCAACCGCAGCCTCACCGTCGGCATGACCGTCACGTTCGTCTACATGGCCACGTTCGGCGTGCTGCCGTACTTCCTGACGGTGCTGCTCCAGAGCGTGCACGGCTACAGCGCCCTGGAGACCGGCCTCGCCTTCCTCGTGCCGTCCGTCGCCATCGCCGCGGGCACCCAGCTCGGCGAGCGCATGACGACCCGGTTCGGCACCCGCGCCACGCTCCTGAGCGGCTTCGCCGTGGGCGCCGCAGGCACGGCCGTGCTCGCGCTCGGCTTCGACGACGGCGCGGGCTACGGCCTGCTCGTGCCGGGCCTCGTGGTCTCCGGCCTCGGCCAGGGCGTGGTGTGGACGGCCATGTGGATCGCCGCCGCCACCGGCACGCCCGCGCACGAGCAGGGCGTCGCCAACGGCATCGCGTCCACCGCCCTGAACATCGGCAACGCCATCGGCCTCGCCCTGTTCACCGTGGTCGCCGACGCCGGCACCGAGGGCAAGGCCGGGGCCGCGCTGCGCTCGGCGACCGCCGACGGCGAGTTCCTGGTGGTGCTCCTGACGGCGGCGGGCATGGCCGCGGGCCTGCTCGTCACGCTCGCCCTGCCCCGCTCGGGCGCGGCCCGCACCGTGCGCACGGCGCCACAGGCCGCGCCCGAGCTGGTCAACGCCCCAGGAAAATCGGGTTCGTGAGGGCCGCCATGGGCCCGGGGAGCGGCGGCGCCGTCTGCGGCTTGCGCACCTCGGCCCGTACGTAGGCGGCGTACGAGGCCGTGGTGCGCCACTCGGCGCTGCCCGTGCCGGACGGGCCCACGGCCGGGCTCGTGAACAGCACGCCCTGGTCGGTCACGAAGCGGATGACGCAGCCGGGGACGCCCTTGACGTCCAGGCGCACCGTCACCGGGTCGTCGGCGGCGACGCGCAGCCGCTCGCCGATGCCCGCGTGCGCGCCCTTGCCGCCGGCCGCGGAGAAGGACAGCTCGACCGCCTTGGACTCGGCGAGGTAGGAGCGGCCCGCGCGGATGCCGTCCAGGATCGCCTCGCGGGTCAGGTCCTCGGCGAGGACGACGGTCTGCGGGCGGCCGACCGGGTCCGGGTCGCGGTGGGCGTCGCTGTTGCCCATCGCGGGGAGCCAGCGGCGCCCGCCGCGCGCGGCCGCCACCAGGGCGTTGTCCCACTCGGAGAGCGCGACCTCGTCCTCGGGCGAGTACGCGCCGTTCCACACCTCGACGGCGTCCGCGTCGTTGAAGCCGAACTTCCAGTTGCAGCCGACGCAGGTGGCGTGCGGGTGGGCGGGCACGACCAGGCCGCCCGCGCGGCGGATGGCGCGGGCGTAGTGGCCGAAGCGGTTGTCGCGGGCGCGGTAGCGCCAGTCGACGAAGGTGCCGGGCTCCGTGCCGAGCGCGAGGACGTGCCCGTTGCGGGTGGTGACCTCCTCGCCGAGCAGCACCAGCAGGTCGTCGCCCGCGACGTCGGACCAGTGGGCGTGCGCGGAGTGCGTGTTGTGCTCGGAGGAGTTGATAAAGTCCAGGCCCGCCGCGCGGGCCAGCGCTCCGATCTCGGCGGGGGTGCGGCGCCCGTCGGAGTACCAGGTGTGCAGGTGGCAGTCGCCCCGGTACCAGGCGCGGCCCCGCCCCTTGGCCCGCTCCGGCGGGTACACCGGCTTCGGCGTCCGCCCGGGGTCGCCGTAGGTGAGGGTGATGGTCACCTCGTACGGCAGCCCTTGCGGGGACACCGTGTACGGGCCGAGGACGATGTGCCAGCGGCCCGCCCGCACCGGCCCGGGGAGGTAGCCGGGGGTGGCGTCGTCGGCGCGGAGGAAGAACTCCGTGCGGGCGCCGCCGGACCAGCCGCGGAAGCCCCGGCCGCCGAGGCCGGTGCCGCGCTCGTCGAAGATGCCGATGTCCAGGGCGTTGCCCGGGGTGCCGGGGGGCACGGCTGGCTTCTCGTACGCGTACGCCACGTGGATCTGCCGGACCCCCCGGGGGATCTCGACCGGCAGGTACACGAAGTCCGGGGCGCCGGTGGGCAGCGTCCCGCGGATGGTTCTGGTCTCCTGGCCCGAGCGCCGCTCCGCGGCCCCGGCGTCGTCGGCGAAGCTCACGGTCCCCAACGTAAGGGCGGTGGCGGCTCCGGTCACGAGCAGCGCCCGTCTGTTCAGGTGGCTTTCGTCCTCGCACATGCTGCGGCTCCCCAGAAGTCGGTGGCGAAGTGACGCGGGTGGTGCGGGTGGTGCGGGGCAACTCTGGTATTGAGCCGTGAACTCATCGGCAAGGGAAGGAGTTCGGCAGGTTTCGGTCCGGCCACGTGCGCCTGGTCGGCGGGACTGGGGCTTACGAGGGGCCTGGCCCTGCTCGGGCCGGTGAGATGCCCTGGCCGGGCCGGAGCTTGCCTGCGGCGGGGGCCCTGGCAGAAACGGTTGCGCGGCACCTGGGCGCTGTGCCCACCCTTCCCCAAGCTCTCGGCTCCGCTCGAGCAGGGGAGACCCCATTCGCCCTGTGGGGCGCCTGCCCACAGCGAGGAGGGAGCGGATCCCGCTCGTTCTGCGGAACGCCTGGCCACAGCGGAGGGGGTTGGCGTGCCCCGGCGGGGTGGTCGGTCCCGCTCGTATGCTCGGGGGCATGACCCACAGCGCGCACTTCCCCGAGGCCGGACCGCCCACCGCCAACGCCATGCGCCGTGCCCTCAGGCGGGCCAGGGACGGGGTCGCGCTGGATGTGGCGGAGGCCGCCGTGCTGCTCCAGGCGCGCGGTGACGACCTGGAGGACCTGGCGGCGTCGGCGGCCCGGGTGCGGGACGCGGGCCTGGCCGCGGCGGGCCGCGCGGGGGTCATCACGTACTCGAAGAGCGTGTTCGTGCCGCTGACCCGGCTGTGCCGGGACAAGTGCCACTACTGCACCTTCGTCACCGTGCCGGGCAAGCTGCGCCGCGCCGGGCACGGGATGTTCATGTCCCCCGACGAGGTCCTGGACATCGCCCGGCGCGGGGCCGAGCTCGGCTGCAAGGAAGCGCTCATCACCCTCGGCGACAAGCCCGAGGACCGCTGGCCCGAGGCCCGCGAGTGGCTGGACGCGCACGGCTACGACGACACCATCGCGTACGTGCGGGCCATATCGATCCGCATCCTGGAGGAGACGGGCCTGCTGCCCCACCTCAACCCCGGGGTGCTGTCGTGGACCGACTTCCAGCGCCTGAAGCCGGTCGCGCCGAGCATGGGCATGATGCTGGAGACGACGGCCGAGCGCCTGTGGTCCGAGCCGGGCGGCCCGCACCACGGCTCGCCCGACAAGGAGCCCGCGGTGCGCCTGCGGGTCCTGGAGGACGCGGGCCGCTCCTCGGTGCCCTTCACCAGCGGGCTGCTCATCGGCATCGGCGAGACGTACGAGGAGCGCGCGGAGTCGCTGTTCGCGCTGCGCCGCGTGGCCCGCGCGTACCACGGCATCCAGGAGCTGATCATCCAGAACTTCCGCGCCAAGCCGGACACGGCGATGCGCGGCATGCCGGACGCCGAGCTCGACGACCTCGTCGCGACGGTCGCCGTGGCCCGGCACATCATGGGCCCCTCCGGCTGCATCCAGGCGCCGCCGAACCTGGTGGACGGGGAGTACGGCCGCCTGATCCGGGCCGGGATCGACGACTGGGGCGGCGTCTCGCCGCTGACCATCGACCACGTCAACCCCGAGCGGCCCTGGCCGCAGATCGACGCGCTCGCCGAGCGGTCCGCCGCCGAGGGCTTCGAGCTGCGCGAACGCCTCTGCGTCTACCCGGAGTTCGTACGGCGCGGCGAGCCGTGGCTGGACCCGCGCCTGCTGCCCCACGTACGGGCGCTGGCCCTGGAGTCGGGCCTCGCGGACCCGGACGCGCCGGTGCGCGGCCTGCCCTGGCAGGAGCCCGACGAGGGGTACGTCGCCTCGTCCGGCCGCACCGACCTGCACCGCACCATCGACACCACAGGACGCACCGCCGACCGGCGTGACGACTTCGACGAGGTGTACGGCGACTGGGAGGCCCTGCGCGAGCAGGCCGCGCCCGGCATGGCCCCGTCCCGCATCGACGGCGACGTCCGCGCGGCCCTCGCCACGGCCGCCGACGACCCGACCCGGCTGACCGACGACGAGGCACTGGCCCTGCTGCACGCGGACGGCCCGGCACTGGACGCCCTGTGCCGGGTCGCGGACGACGTACGCAGGGCGGCCGTGGGCGACGACGTCACGTACATCGTCACCCGGAACATCAACTTCACGAACGTCTGCTACACCGGCTGCCGCTTCTGCGCCTTCGCCCAGCGCCGCACCGACGCCGACGCGTACACCCTGTCCCTCTCCCAGGTCGCCGACCGCGCGGCGCAGGCGTGGGACGTCGGCGCGGTCGAGGTGTGCATGCAGGGCGGCATCCACCCCGACCTGC
Source organism: Streptomyces longispororuber (assembly GCF_014656095.1). Lineage (GTDB taxonomy): Bacteria > Actinomycetota > Actinomycetes > Streptomycetales > Streptomycetaceae > Streptomyces > Streptomyces longispororuber. The sequence continues at coordinate 1,654 of NZ_BNBT01000114.1, read as the reverse complement.
CCGGCACGGCCTACTTCGACATCGCGGAGGCGGTGAAGGAGCGGGTGCCCGGCATGCACGTGCACGCCTTCTCGCCGATGGAGGTCGTCAACGGCGCGACCCGCACGGGCCTGTCGATCCGCGAGTGGCTCCAGCGCGCCAAGGAGTCGGGCCTGGACTCCATCCCCGGCACGGCGGCGGAGATCCTCGACGACGAGGTGCGCTGGGTCCTCACCAAGGGCAAGCTCCCGGCCGCCACGTGGATCGAGGTGGTCAAGACGGCCCACGAGGTGGGCCTGCGCTCCTCCTCCACGATGATGTACGGCCACGTGGACCAGCCCCGCCACTGGCTCGGCCACCTGCGCACCCTGGCCGCGATCCAGCAGGAGACCGGCGGCTTCACCGAGTTCGTCACCCTCCCCTTCATCCACACCAACGCCCCCGTGTACCTGGCGGGCATCGCCCGCCCCGGCCCCACCACCCGCGACAACCGCGCGGTCACGGCGATGGCGCGGCTGCTCCTGCACCCCCACATCCCCAACATCCAGACGAGCTGGGTGAAGCTCGGCGCCGAGGGGGCCGTGGAGATGCTGCGCTCCGGGGCGAACGACCTGGGCGGCACGCTGATGGAGGAGACCATCTCCCGGATGGCGGGCTCCGGTTACGGCTCGTACCGGTCGGTGCGGGACCTCGTCGCGATCGCGGAGGCGGCGGGCCGCCCGGCGAAGCCGCGCACGACCCTGTACGGCGAGGTGCCACAGGAGCGGGTGCGGGCGGCGGCGGCGTCGGACGGGCACCTGCCGGAACTGCTGCCGGTGCTGGAGGGGTAGGCCTCGCGGGGGCGCCCCACTGTGCCCATGAGCGCGCTCCGCGCGCGGGCGCCCCTCTCCCGTAACCAGGGGCTGCCGCCCCTGGACCCCGCTTTTCCGGCGCTCCGCGCCTCGTCCTCAAACGCCGGACGGGCTGGAATCCCCCCCGAGGCGCGCCGATGAGTCCCGGCCGTCGGCGGCCGACAAGTCCCAGCCGTGGGCGGCCGATGATGTCCGGCGTGGCAGCGGTGGAGATTTCCAGCCCGTCCGGCGTTTGAGGACGAGCGCGTCAGCGCGATGGCAGGGGCCCAGGGGGCGGAGCCCTTTGGGTTCCGGGGCAGGCCGCTGCCGACGGCACTCGCGACACATCGCCGCTTCCGGTGGAACACTGGACCCACACGACGTGACGTGCGGGCAGGGGAGGCCATGGCCGGGCCGTCGATGCAGGAGTTGATCCGGGGGCGGAGGCGCTCGGGGTTCGTGGGGCGGCGGGCGGAGATCGCCGCGTTCCGGGGGAACTTCGACGTGCCGGTCACCGACGAGCGGCACCGCTTCCTCTTCCACGTGCACGGCGACGCGGGCGTCGGCAAGACGTCGCTGGTACGGGAGTGGGAGCAGGTCGCCGTGGATCGCGGGGCGCTCGTCGCGTACGTCGACGAGGCCGTGGGCAGCGTCCCGGAGGCCATGGCCGCGCTGAGCGCGGAGTTCGCCCGGCGCGGGCGCCGCTGCAAGGAGCTGGACCGGATGCTCGCCACGCACCGCGAGCGGCGGCACGAGGCCGAGGCGGCCACGGTCGCGGCCGCGGCCGAGGCGGGCCAGGCCCTCGACGCCGCCCCGCCCCCCTCGCCCGGCACCGTGGCGGCGGC
>NZ_BNBT01000113.1 GCF_014656095.1 Streptomyces longispororuber | reverse complement strand
AGAGCGCCCGCGGCACGGCGCGCCCCGGCCGGGCCCGCAGGCACAGGGCGCCACCCGCCGGACCGAGCCGCACCCAGCAGTGGCGGCCGTGGTGCACGGACACGACGAGGGCGCCCCGCTGGCGGGCGTCGAGGTCGTCGGCGTACCCGGCGGAGGCCGACCGCGCGCACGGCTCGCGCGCGCACGGCTCGTCGGCGTGGCGCGCGGGGGCCGACCGCGTGCTCAGGTCATCGGCATGGCGCGCCAGGGTCGACCGCGTGCCCAGGTCATCGGCGTGGCGCGCGGAGGTCAACCGCGCGCCCCGGGCGCCGGCTTGGCAGGCGCAGGCCGACCGCGCGCACAGGACGTCACCGAGACGCGCCCAGGCGGCGGGCGCGGGCAACGTCACCCGCAGGTGCTCGTCCACGAACCCGGCGGGGCGCCCGGGCCGGCCCGGGAGCGTGACGCGGACCCGCTCGACGGCGCTTCCGGCGGCGCAGGACCAGCCTCCGGCGGCGCAGGGCCCCCGTCCGGCGGCGCAGGGACCGGTCATGACACCACGCTGCCCGGCTCGTCGTACGTCAGGACGCGGGGCAGGCCCGCGGGCCGCTCGGCGGGCGGCTCTCCGGGGGCCCGCAGCCGCAGCTTGCGGTAGAGCAGCGCGCGCATGTTCCGCGCGAAGCGGCCCGGCTCGGAGGTGATGCGCGCGGCCACGCGCGCGTACGGCTCCGGGCGGTACGTCGCCGCGGCGTGGGTGAGCTGCGGCAGCACGGGGCGGCCGACGCGGAACCGCGGCGCGAACGCGGCGAGTTCGGCCAGCGGCGACCCGGGGTCCACGTCGGCCTCCGGGAGCCGGGCCAGCAGCACGGGCACCCCCGTCATGGCGGCGTACAGCGAGACCGAGCCGTGGTCGCCCACGACGAAGTCGGCGGCGACGAGGGCGCCCACCCAGTCGGCGCGGTGGTCGACCACGCACAGGCCGCGGCGGCCGAGCCCCGCGAACCAGTTGCGGACCTGCCACTCGCTGTGGGTGTGCCAGACGTGCGGGTGCAGCAGCGCGGCCACCCGGTGGCCGGGCGGCAGTTCGGTGACCAGCGACTCGATGAGCTTTCTGCCGCCGCCCGCGAGGAGCGAGCCGGGCCCCCACGTGGAGCACACCAGGACGAGGCGCTCCCCGGCCCCGGTCCGCAGGGCCCGCCGGTACCGGGCGCGGGCGGGCCCGCTCGCGACGACGCGGTCGTGGCACGGGTCGCCGACGACCTCGGCGGCGGGCAGCGCCTCCGGGCAGGCGCGGCGCAGCCGGTCCAGCTCGTCGCGGTGCGCGAGGACGAGCGTCTCGGGGACCAGGACGCCGTCGCGGACGAGCCGCTGCCTGCTCAGACCGTACACGCCGCGCGCGGCGACGGCCCGGCCGCGCGACCCGCCGGGTACGACCTTGTTGTGGCCGGCGCCGTGCGGCAGGACGACCACCGGCGCGTGCAGTTCGTGCAGGCCCCCGTGGCCCGCCGCCACGGCCAGGTCGAAGACGGTCTGCACCGCCTGGCTCCACGGCAGGACGACGCCCTTGAGCTCCGCCAGGAAGTCGGCCACGCCGCAGTGGAACACGTCGGGCGCCGCGGTGAAGAACACCTGCACGCGCCAGTCGTCCGCGAGCAGCCGTACCGTGTCGAGCAGCCGCCTCCCCGACGTCACCGTGTGGACCACGGCGAGCACGCGTCTGCGGACCCGGCGGGTGGCCCAGCGGTCGGCGTCCAGGCGCACCGGCACGGGGAGTCCTTGTCCTTCCAGCATGGTCACGGTCATGATGGGCATCCCCCGGTCTCTCGCTTCTCCCCGCGGCGGTCGCCGCCGCGGTGCGGATGGTCTCGGACGCCGACAGCGTGCCCCCGGGGGCTGGGCGGACCGGTTGCAGGAATCCTGCACTCCGGGGGCTGCGGTGGATTCCGGCCAACAGAGCGCCCCATGCGCCCGCCGCGCAACCGTGCGCCCCTGTCCGCTCCCCCTGTGACCGCGACCACAGTGAGCGAAACGCCGCACACATGTGCGGGACCGTCCGGTGGCGGGGCAGGCACCGGCCGCGCACCCACGGGGGTGATGGTGGACCTACTGGCTCTGGGACCTCTCGAACTCTGGCGGGAGGGGCGGCAGTACGAGCTCGGATCGCCCAAGGAGCGCTGTGTGCTCGCCGTCCTGGTGCACGCCCACGGCGACCCGGTCTCCGTCGACGCCCTCATGGACCGCGTCTGGGACGGCGAGCCGCCGCGTACGGCGCAGGACACGCTGCAGAGCTATCTGTCGCGGCTGCGTTCCCGGCTCGCCAAGGCCGCCGGGGGCGACGAGGCGCGTCTGGAGCGGTACGCGCCCCGCCACTACCGCCTGCGGACCGCCCCGGACGCCGTCGACCTGCTGCGCCACCGGCGGCTGCGCGGCAACGCCGCATCGGCCGCCGCGCGGGGCCGCAGGGAGCTGGCGATCGGGCTGCTGCGCACCGCCGAGTCGCTGTGGCGCGGCGAGCCGCTGACGGAGTTCACCGGCGGGTGGGCGCGCTCGGCGCGGGCCCGGCTCCTGGAGGACCACCGCCGGGTCCGGGAGGAGCGCATCCGCCTGGAGCTGGAACTGGGGCGCCACGCCGACCTCATCGGCGAACTGCACGAGCTGGCCGCGCAGAACCCCCTCGCCCAGCAGGTGGTCGCGGCGCTGATGCTGGCGCTGTACCGCTCGGGGCGGCACGACGAGGCGCTCGCCTTCTACCGCACCACGCGCGCCCGCCTGCACGAGGGCCAGGGCATCGAACCCGGCGTGGAGCTGCGGGAGTTGCACCGGCGCATCCTCGCACAGGACCGGACGCTGATGGAGACGGCCGGGACACCGCCCGGTGCGTCCCCCGCCACGGGGACCTCCCCTGGCATGGGGGCCTTCCCCGTCGCAGGGGCCTCTCCCGTCGCGGGGACCTCCCCGGCCGTGGGGGCCTCCCCCGCCACAGGGGCCTCCCCCGTCACGGAGACCTCCCCCGCCGCGGAGACCTTTCGCGCTGCGGGGCCGCGACCGGACACCGGGGGCGTCGTCGCCGTGAGCGGCCGGGACGCCCCCTCGGGCCACGCGGTCCCCGTGGCCCCGGCGGCGTCCCTGAGGCCGGCGGACACCCCCGGCGCCGACAAGGCTGCTGGACCCGGTGGGCCCGGCGGGGCGGAACGTACCGGCGGTACCGGGGAGTCCGGCGGGGCGGAACGTACCGGCAGCCCCAGGGAGCCCGACGAGCCCCGCCCGTCACGACGGTCCCGCCCGGCCCCGGACGACGCCCCGCCCACCAACCTCCCCCGCGACGTACGGGACTTCACCGGCCGGGCGGCGGAACTGCGCATCCTGCTCGACGGGGCCGGTCCGGAGGCGGCGCCGCCCGAGGGCCCCGCCTCGCTGCCCGTCACCGTGGTGCACGGCATGCCGGGCGTCGGCAAGACCGCCCTGGTGGTCCACGCCGCCCACCGGCTCACGGAGGCCTACCCCGACGGCCAGCTCTACGTCGACCTGCGCGGATACGGCACGCTGCCGCCCTACGACCCCGCCGAGGCGCTCGACCTGCTGCTGCGCGCGGCGGGCGCCACGGACGAGCGGGACGAGCGGGACAACGCGCGGGACAAGCGCGGCATCTCGCTCGACGCGCGGGTGGCGCGCTGGCGCGCGTGGACGGCGCGGCGCCGTGTCCTGGTGGTGCTCGACAACGCCCGCGACGCGCAGCAGGTCACGCCGCTGCTGCCCGGCACCGCCTCCTGCCGCGCCTTCGTCACCAGCCGCAACCGGCTCACCGGCCTGGACGGCGCGACCCCGCTGTTCCTGGAGGTGCTGTCCGCGGCCGAGGCCGCGGCGCTGTTCCGGCGCGTCGCCGGGGCGGCCCGGCTGCCCGCAGGCGTCCCGGCCCTCGCGCGGACGGTGGGCGCGTGCGGCTGCCACCCGCTCGCGGTCCAGTTGCTGGCGAGCCAGTTCCGGCACCGGGACTCGTGGAGCCTGGACCACCTCACCGACCGCCTCGTACGGGCCGCCGACCCGCTGGACGAGTTCACCGGCGACCGGGTGGCCTCCGCCTTCTCCCTGTCGTACGCGGACCTGGAGCCGGAGGCGGCGCGGGTGCTGCGCCGCGTGGCGCTGCACCCCGGGCCGGACATCACCCCGCACGCGGCGGCGGCGCTCACCGCGCCCGGCCGCCCGCCGGACGAGGGTCCCGGGACGGCCGGGCCCGGGCAGCGGCGGGCGCTGACGGACCGGGCCCGCAAGCTCCTCGACCACCTGCTCGACCGCAACCTCCTCGACGAGCCGGTCACCGACCGCTACCGCCTGCACGACCTCACCCGCGCCTTCGGGCTGCGGATGTGCGCGCGCGACGACTCCCACGCCGAGCGCCGCGCGGCTCTCGGCCGGCTGCTCGACTGCTATCTGACCGCCGCCCACCGGGCCGCCGTCCGCGCCGAGCCGCACCGCCGCGTGCCGGCGCCCGGGCCGCACCTGGTCTCCCCCTGCGCCCCGGAGTTCGGCGACGCGGACGAGGCCTCGGCCTGGCTCAGCGTGGAGCGGGGCAACCTGCTCGCCCTGGCACGCACCGCCGCGGCCGAGTCACCGGATCACGCGGTGGCGTTCCCGCACGCCCTCGCCACCTCCTTGCGGCACTGGGGCGCGTGGGACACGGCGGCCGAGCTGTTCGAAGCGGCGGTGTCGGCGGCGCGCGCGGGCCGGGACCGGGCCGCCCTGGCCCGCAGCCTGGTCGAACACGCCGGCGTCCTGACCCAGAAGGACCACGCCAAGGCCCTGCGGCGGGCGACCGAGGCGCTCTTCCTCTTCCAGGAGCTGGACGACGTCCACGGCCGCGCCGACGCCCTCCTCCAGTCCGCCCGCGCCCACTTCGCCGCGGGCCGCAGCGGCGCGTGCACCCGCGTGCTCGACACGGCGCTGCCGCTGTACCAGCGGGTCGAGGACCCGTACGGCGAGGCCGAGGTGGCCAACATGCGCGGCGTCGCCCTGCACGTGGCCGGTCACCACGCCCAGGCCCTGGACCAGTTCCGCAGGGTGCTGCGCATCCACGAGTCCACGGGATTCCTGTACGGACGGCTGCGCGCGCTCAACAACATCGGGGAGGTGCACCGCATCGACGGCCGCCACGAGGAGGCCCGCGCCCACTACGAGCGCTCCCTGCGCCTGGCCCGGCACGTCGGCGGCCGCCAGGAGCTGGCGAACCTGCTCGCGAACCTCGGCAACGTCTGCCAGGCCACCGGCCAGGTCGAGGAGGCGCTCGGCTACTTCCGCCGCGCGCTGGCCAGTTACCGCGCCGCGGGTGACGCGCGGGGCGAGTCGGACACCCTCATCAGCCTGGGCTGGGCCTGTGTCGCGGGGCTGCGGCCGGCGGAGGCGCTCGGCCACTTCAGCGCGGCCGAGCGGGTCGCGCGCGGCGTCGGCAGCCCCCTCGACCGGCAGTCCGCCCTCCTCGGCACGGGCGCGGCCCTGCGGCTGCTCGGCCGCTTCGACGCGGCCCTCGACGCCCACCACGAGGCGCTGCGGCTGGCCCGCGAGGTGGACAGCCCGCTCAGCGCGGCCCGCGCCCTCGACGGCCTGGCGCGCACCACCCTGCACACACACAACGCGCCCTCCGCACGGGGTTTCGCGGAGGACGCGTTGACGACTTACGAGGAACTGGGATGTACCGGGCGCGCGCGGGATCTCCGACAGGCCCTGGCCGGCGCGGAGGTGACTACCGTCCGCGCCACCACCACATGAAGATCCGGGTCTCACCGGGGTGCGGCGTGGGGGTGGTGGAGCCAGTGGCGTGCTTGACGTCGATCACTTGTACCCGTCTTTCCTTTGCTCGGAACTGCTGTACATCCCCCGCTCGAACGTAAACGCTAGCGGCCCGCGGTCGATCATGTGAGTGATACTCAGGAGTACTAAACAGCTCGAAGGAGCGTGCGACCGGCGTGCGCCCGTACGAACGCGCCCCTCCGCCCGCGCCCGCCGCGCTCAGGGCCCGCCCACCGTCCCCGGCGGCACCTCCACCCCCCGTGCCGCGTCGTCCGGCGGGAGCTGGTCGGCGTATCCGGCCTCGGTCCACACCAGCTTCTTGAACTGTTCCGGCGTCAGCAGGCCCCGCCACGGCGTGCCGCCCGGGCAGAAGACCCCGGAGCAGGCGCGGCAGTAGCGGGCGGGGCGCCAGAGGGCGGCGGCGCGCGGCGCGCCCGCGCGCTCGGCGGCACGCTGGCGGATGTCGCCGCGCACGACGACGGCCGTGCCGACCAGGAGCAGCACGGCGAGCGCGAGGCCGCCCCCGACGTACAGGGGCTTGCCCTGGTCCGCGCCCATGCGGGCCCAGGCCAGGGTCAGGACCACGAGCACCAGGCCCTCGACGGCGTGCAGGAAGCCGTCCCGGCTCTTGTGCGGCCCCCTGGCCAGGCGGGCCGCCAGTGCACCGCGGCGGAGCCCCGGCCCGCCCGCGGCCTCCTGGACGGTGAGCACGTCCTGGCCGCCGCAGCCCGGGCAGCTCGTACCGGCCGGCTCCGACGAGGACCCCGTGTGCGCCATGCCCCCACGCTACGGGGGCCGCGCTCAGCCCTCGTCGGGGGTCAGCCGCAGCGAGATGGAGTTGATGCAGTACCGCTGGTCGGTCGGGGTCGGGTAGCCCTCGCCCTCGAAGACGTGCCCCAGGTGCGAGCCGCACCGGGCGCACCGCACCTCGGTGCGCACCATGCCGTGCGAGGTGTCCGTGAGGAGCTCCACGGCGTCGCTGTCCTTGGGATCGTAGAAGCTCGGCCAGCCGCAGTGGGAGGCGAACTTCTCCCGCGAGGTGAACAGCTCGGCGCCGCAGGCGCGGCAGGAGTAGACGCCCTTGGTCGCGGTGTCCGTGTACTCGCCCGTGAAGGCGGGCTCCGTGCCCGCCTGGCGCAGCACCGCGTACTCGGCGGGGGTCAGCTCCGCGCGCCACTGCTCGTCGGGCTTCTCGACGTCGTACGACATGGAACGCATCCCCTTCGTGACGTGCGTGGCCTACTTGGCCAGGTGGTCCAGGACCAGCGGGCCGAGGTCGGTGACGTCGCCCGCTCCCATGGTGAGAACGAGATCACCGGGGCGTGCCATTCCCGCGATCAGCTCCGGCGCGCTGTCCTTGTCCGGCGCGGCGGTCACGTCGGCGCCGGCCGCGCGGGCGGCGTCGATGATGAGGTCGCTGGTCACGCCGGGGATCGGGTCCTCGCGCGCGGGGTAGATGCCGAGGACGACGGAGGCGTCGGCGAGGGCGAGGGCCTCGCCCATCTCGCGGCCCAGCTCCTGGGTGCGGGAGAACAGGTGCGGCTGGAAGAGGACGAGCAGCCGTGCGTCCGCCGCGGCCCCCCGCATCGCCTCCAGGTCGGCGGTCATCTCCGTGGGGTGGTGCGCGTAGCTGTCGACGACCTGGACGCCGCCGGCCTCGCCCTTGAGCTGGAGGCGGCGCTTGACGCCGGTGTACGAGGCGAGGGCGGGGGCCAGCTCGGCGGCGGGGATGCCGAGGGCGACGCCCGCGGCGAGCGCGGCGACCGCGTTGTGCGCGTAGTGGCGGCCCGGCACGGAGACGGCGAAGCGCAGCTCCGTGCCGTCGATCACGGCGGTGACCTCGCTCCTGAGGCCCTTCGGGGTCACGTCCGTGATCCGCACGTCGGCGTCGGCGGACTCGCCGTAGGTGACGATCTTCAGGTCGCCGCCGCGCTTGGCGACGCGGCGGGTCAGCTCCCGGGCGCCCTCGTGGTCGGCGGCCACGACGAGGGTGCCGCCGGGCGTGATCCGGTCGGCGAACGTCTCGAAGGACTCGTAGATCTCGTCCATGGAGGCGTAGTTGGCGTGGTGGTCGAGCTCCACGTTGAGGACGATGGCGACCTCGGGCGCGTACTTGTGGAAGCTGCGGTCGCTCTCGTCGGCCTCGGCGACGAAGATCTCGCCGGTGCCGTGGTCGGCGTTGGAGCCGGGGGCGTCCAGGTCGCCGCCGATGGCGTACGACGGGCCGAGGCCGAGGGCGGCGAGGCTCACGGCGAGCATGGAGGTGGTGGTCGTCTTGCCGTGGGTGCCCGCGACGGCGAGCGGACGCAGGCCCTCCATCAGCGCGGCGAGCGCGTCAGAGCGGTGCACGACGGGGATGCCCAGCTCCGTGGCGCGCGCCAGCTCCGGGTTGTCGGCGCGGATCGCCGAGGAGACGACGACGCAGGTGGCGTCGGAGGACAGGTGCGTCGCGGCGTGCCCGACGTGCACCGTCGCGCCCAGCTCGCGCAGGGCCGCGGCGGTCGCGGAGTCCCGCGCGTCGCTGCCCGCGACCCGCGCGCCGCGCTGGGCGAGGATCTTCGCGATGCCCGACATTCCGGCGCCGCCGATGCCGATGAAGTGCGGTCGGTCCATGGCGGGGGGCAGGCCGGGTGCCATGTTCTCTCCCGAGAGGTGTGACAGTACGTGAGCGCCCCCACCCTATCCGCCCCACCAGGGGCGGGCCGTCGCCGTACGGGCCGCCGCCCCCCGCGCGCCGGAGCCCACCGCGGCGCGGGGCCGGGAGACCGGGAGCCGGGGAGCCAGGGGCCACGCGCCGGGCCCGACGGCCGGGGCCCGGGGGCTACTCGCTGTGGGAGAACAGCTTGAGCACCGGCACGCCCACCTTGTGCCGCGCCCGGGAGGCCCAGTCCCGGTGGAAGAACTCCTCCACGTAGTGCGGGTCGGTGAGCACGATGACCTCGTCCGCGCCCGCGGCGTCCACCAGGTCCCGCAGCGCGTCCAGCGGATGGTCGGAGACGAGCTTGCCCTCCGCCGCGCTGCCCGCGGCCCGCAGGGCGGCGAGCGACACCTGGAGCGCCCGCTCGCCGAAGCCGACGGCCTCCTCGCCCTCGGGCACCTCGCCCTCGCGCACCGCCTCGTCGAGCTCGCCGAGGGCCACGTCGTCGATCGCCCGCAGCAGCCGGTCGGCCTGGTCCCCGCGCGGCTGCAGGAGCACGTGGAAGGTGACCGGCTCGTCGCCGTGCAAGGTGGTGACGAACTCCACGTCGGCGGACGTCAGGGCCTTCTCGATCATCAATACGCTGTTGAACACGACAGGCGCCCTTCTCCTCCGTGGGCCGTGGACAAGGCCCCTGCGGAAACCATCCTGCCCCGCGCCGGCGCGGGGACTGCGCACTTTAGTGTGCCCCGCCGGAGACAAACGGAACGGCAGATTCCGGTGATTCCTATGACCGACGGTATCGGGTGAACAGGAACCCGCCCTCCTCCAGCACGGACGTCAGTGCGAATCGTTCCGGCACATGTACCCCGGGCCCGTCGGAGATACGCTGCGCCCCGCCCGCGGTGAGCATCGGGGACACCGTCAGGCACAGCTCGTCCAGCACGCCGGCCGCCACGAACTGCCCGAGCAGCCGCGGCCCGCCCTCGGTGAGCAGCCGCGTGAGCCCGCGCCCGCGCAGCTCCCGCAGGACGCGCGCGGGCTCCGCCCCGGCGCCCTCCCCGGCGATCACCACCTCGGCGCCCGCGGCGGGCGCGGCCGCCATCCGGTCCGCGGGCGCGCCGGCGCCGGTCACCAGGAGCGTGGGCGTCAGCGGCGCGGTGAACAGCGGCAGCGAGAAGTCCAGGTCGAGACCGGCGCTGAGCACGACGACGGCGGGCGCCGGCGGCTGGCCCGCGGCCGCCCGGCGCGCGGCGAAGGCCTCCCGTGCGCGGGCGGGGCGGTAGCCCTCCAGGCGCACCGTCTCGGCCCCGACCACGACGGCGTCGGCGAGGCCCCGCAACGTACCGAAGATCCGCATGTCGGTGGCGCAGGAGATGGGCTGGGAGCGGCCGTCGTGCTGGGCGGCGCCGTCCAGGGTGGAGACCATGTTGGCGCGCAGCCACACCCCGGGCACCCCGCCACCGCCGTCCGGCGCCCCGGCGGCGCCCCCGGCGCCTTCGGCGGCTCCGGGCTCCTTCGCGAGCTCCGGATAGGCGTACGCCTCCGCCAGCTCGTCCAGGGACCACTCGCGGTCCGTGAGCAGGTCGGCGGGGGCGGCGGAATCGGCTGTGTGGTCGGTCACAGGGAACAGACGTCGCATGCCCGGCAGTCTTCCACGGTGCTCGGACGGGCCTACAGTGGACAACCGTGTCAGCCACCACCGCTGCCTCCGGGCAGAGCCCCATAGCCGGAGAGGCCCCCGTCAGCCTCGCCGCCCGCGAGCCGCACGTGCCCGCGGACCGCCTCGTCGCCGAGATGGTGCCGCCGCCGCGCTTCGACTCCGTACGCTTCGACACGTACATCCCGGACCCCGGGCAGCCGAGCCAGACCGAGGCGGTACGGGTGCTCAGCTCGTTCGCGAGCGGACTGGGCGGGGCGCACGCCTCAGGGGCGGGAAAGCGCCGCTGGTTTTCACGAGCGAAGGCGACCGCCCCCTCCGGCCCGCGCGGCGTCTACCTGGACGGTGGCTACGGCGTCGGCAAGACCCACCTGCTCGCCTCCCTGTGGCACGCCACCCCGGCCGAGCCCGCGCTGAAGGCGTTCGGCACGTTCGTGGAGCTGACGAACCTGGTCGGCGCCCTCGGCTTCCAGGAGACGGTGCGGACCCTCAGCGGGCACCGGCTGCTGTGCATCGACGAGTTCGAGCTGGACGACCCGGGCGACACGGTCCTGGTGTCCACGCTGCTCGGCAAGCTGGTGGACGCGGGCGTCGCGCTCGCCGCGACCTCCAACACGCTGCCCGGCAAGCTCGGCGAGGGCCGGTTCGCCGCCGCCGACTTCCTGCGCGAGATCCAGGGCCTGTCCGCGCACTTCAAGACGTTGCGCATCGACGGCGAGGACTACCGCCACCGCGGCCTGCCCGAGGCCCCGGCGCCGTACGGCGACGAGCAGGTCACCCGGGCCGCGTACGCGACCGGCGGCGCGAGCCTCGACGACTTCCCGCAGCTCCTCGCCCACCTGGCGCGGGTCCACCCGAGCCGGTACGGGGCGCTCACCGACGGCGTCTCGGCGGTCTGCCTCACCGGTGTCACGCCGGTGCCCGACCAGTCGACGGCGCTGCGCCTGGTGGTGCTGGCCGACCGCCTGTACGACCGCGAGGTGCCGGTGCTCGCCTCCGGTGTCCCCTTCGACGAGCTGTTCGGCGAGGAGATGCTGAACGGCGGCTACCGGAAGAAGTACTTCCGGGCGATTTCCCGGCTCACGGCGCTGGCCAGGGACGCCAAGGGGCTCGTTAACCCGTAGTTCGCGTGGTACACACGTGCGGGTCACGTTCCTGTCCGCCAGCAGGAGGTCGCCCCCCATGTCCGACGCGTCCCCGTCCACGTCGCCGTCCGCGCCCCCGGCCGTCCCCCCGTCGTCCCCGTCGAGACGTCAGGTCCTCGCCCGCACGGGGGCGGTGGGGGCGTCGATCGCCTTCACCGGCGCCCTGTCGGAGCTGTTCGCGGGCACGGCGGCCGCGGCCCCGCAGGGCAGGGCGGGCTACGGCCCGCTGGTGCCCGACCCCGCCGGGCTGCTCGACCTGCCCAAGGGCTTCCGCTACCGGGTCCTCTCCCGCGAGGGCGAGCCGCTGCGCTCCGGCGAGGGGAAGGTGCCGGGCAACCACGACGGCATGGCCGCCTTCCGGGGCCGGCGCGGCGGCGTCCACCTCGTGCGCAACCACGAGAACCGCGCCACCGCGAAGCTCGGCGTGCCGACCGTCGAGGGCCTGACGTACGACCCGGCCGCCAAGGGCGGCTGCACGGCGCTCGCGCTCGACCGCGACGGCGGCGTGCTCGGCGAGCGCGTGGCCGTCGCGGGCACCGCCGTCAACTGCGCGGGCGGCCCCACCCCCTGGGGCACCTGGCTGACCTGCGAGGAGACCGAGGACAAGGCCGGGACGAACGGCTACACCAAGGACCACGGCTTCGTCTTCGAGGTCGACCCCGTCGACCCGCGCCGCACCGGGGCCGTGCCGCTCACCGCGCTGGGCCGCTTCCAGCACGAGGCGGTCGCCGTCGACCCGTGGCGCGGCGTGGTGTACGAGACGGAGGACGCCTTCCAGAAGCCCTTCGGCCTGTTCTACCGCTTCCTGCCCGACCGGCCCGAGGGCGGCCGGGGCTCGCTGCGCGCGGGCGGGCGGCTCCAGGCCATGCGGGTGCCCGGCGTCCCCGACCTGTCCGCGGTCCAGGAGACCGGCGCGACCTTCCACGGCGTCGAGTGGGCCGACGTACCCGACCCGCTGGCGGTCCGCACACCCATCCGCCACCAGGACTTCGGCCCCAAGGGCATCACCCACGCGCAGAAGCTCGAAGGGTGCTACTGGGGCGGGCGCTGCGTGTACTTCGTGTCCAGCTACGCGCGCAGCGCGGAGGGCTCGGCGGGCGACCACTACGGCCAGGTGTGGCGCTACGACCCCGCGCGGCGCCGCCTCACCCTCGTGATCGTCTTCGGCCCCGGCACCGACGTCCGGCTCCCCGGCGAGTCCCCCGACAACATCTGCCTGGGGCCGGGCGGCCTGATGGTGTGCGAGGACGGCGGCGGGACGCAGCACGTGTACGGCGTCACACGCCGCGGCGAGGTGTACCCGATGGCCCGCAACGCGCAGGCGCTCACAACAGCCGCTGCCGCGGCGGGCGGCACCCCCCAGGAGCCCGAGTACGGCGAGTTCGCGGGCGTCACCTTCTCCCCCGACCACGAGACGATGTACGTCAACTGCTACACCCCCGGGACGACGTTCGCCGTCACCGGCCCCTGGCGCCGGTAGCGCCGGTTCCGTACTCCGCCGCGCCGGGCCGGGTGCCGGGCGCGGCGGAACCGGCGGCTACGCCAGGGGCGCGAGCCGCCACAGCGAGGTGACCTCGGCGGCGCGGGCCGCGTGCAGCGGGTCGCCGGGGTCGAAGGCGCGCGGGTGGCGGGGTTTCGCGTCGTGCCGGTCGACCACGCCCAGGCCCGCGGCGGCGAAGGCGGCGAGGAGGTCGTCCCGGGTCCGCAGCCCCAGGTGCTCGGCCAGGTCGGAGATGATCAGCCAGCCCTCGCCCGCGGGCTCCAGGTGGTCCGCGAGCCCCGTGAGGAACGCCTTCAGCATGGCGCTGTCCGGGTCGTACACGCCCTGCTCCACCGCGGAGGTGGGCCGGGCCGGGAGCCAGGGCGGGTTGCACACGACGAGCGCGGCGCGCCCCTCGGGGTACAGCGCGCCGCCCTCCTCGACCCGGACGCGGCCGGTGAGGCCGAGGCGCTCCACGTTGTCCCGGGCGCAGGCCAGGGCGCGGGGGCTGCTGTCGGTGGCGAGGACGCGCCCGACGCCGCGCCGGGCGAGGACCGCGGCGAGCACGCCGGTACCGGTGCCGAGGTCGAAGGCCGTGCCCTCGGGGCGGGCCGCGGCCGCGGGCAGCGGGGCGGTGGCCACCAGGTCCACGTACTCGCCCCTGACCGGCGAGAACACGCCGTAGTGCGGGTGGATGCGGGCCCCGAGGGCCGGTATCTCCACGCCCTTCTTGCGCCACTCGTGGGCGCCGATCACACCGAGCAGCTCGCGCAGCGACACGGCCGTGCGCCGCTCGGGCGGGCCGTACGCCTCGACGCAGGCCTGCCGGACGTCCGGGGCGCGGCGCAGGGCGAGGCTGTGGTCCTCCTCCAGGACGACGAGGAGCATGCCGAGCACGCGGGCCCGGTGGCCGCGGGCCTGCCGGTGCCGGTGGAAGGTCTCGGCCGGGGTGGCGCCGGGCTTCGGGGTCAGCCGGTCCAGGCGCCGCCCCAGCGCCTTCAGGAGCTGGCGCGCGCCCTGGTAGTCGCCGCGCCAGAGCAGCGCGGTGCCCTCGCAGGCCAGGCGGTAGGCGGCGTCGGCCTTCATGCGGTCGTCGGCGACGGTGACGCGGCGGGGGGCGGGGGCGCCGCTCTCGGAGTGCCAGTGGGCGCCGGAGGGGGCGCCGGGCTCCTGCCCTGCGGGCTCGGTCCAGCGGATGTCGGGCATGGGGCGGTGGGTCAGCTTCCTTCGGTACGGGGCGCCGGGCGCGCGCCTGAACGATACTCGCCGCCGCGGCGGCGGGCCCGCCGCCCGAGGCCGCCGCCGGGCTCCGCGGGGGCCAGCACCGCCCCGCAAGCCCGCCGCAAGCCCTCGGCAAGGCCCCGTGCGGCCCCCGAGGCCGCACAGGCTCCCGCGTGGTCCCCGCAAGGCTCCCGCGTGGTCCCCGCAAGGGAGTAACCGCCCGCACCGCTTACATGATTTACCGCATATCCGTCTATACCTCCCCCCGTGATCTCTCGTATCCAGAGGTGGACGGCCCTCGGCCTCACGACCCTCGCGCTCACCGCCTGCTCCGGCGGCCCCGCCCCCGCCCCCAAGGCGTCCGGCAAGCCCGACCGGCAGTCCGCCGTGCCCACGCTCGCCCCGGGTCCGCAGGGCCTGACCCCGGTGTTCGCGAGCGGGCCCGGCATCCCCGGGCGCCCCACCGTCGCGCTCACCTTCGACGCCGACATGACCGCCGACCAGGGTCCCCGCGCCGCTGCGGGGGAGCGCTTCGACAACCCGGCCCTCGTGGACACCCTGCGCGAGCTGAAGGTCCCGGCGACGTTCTTCATGACGGGCCGCTGGGCCGAGGAGTACCCGGACCAGGCCCGGGCGATCGGCCGCGACAAGCTCTTCGAGGTGGCCAACCACTCCTACAGCCACTACGCCTTCACGGCCGACTGCTACGGCCTGCCCCACCTGCCCGCGGACCGCGTGCGCGCCGACGTGGACCGCGCGTTCGCCGCCTTCCGCCGGGCGGGCGTCCCGCGCCCGGTCCCGTACTTCCGCTTCCCCGGCGGCTGCTACGACCAGGCGGCGCTGCGCGCCCTGGCGCCCAGCGGCGTCACGGCGGTGCAGTGGGACGTGGTCAGCGGCGACGCCTTCGCCACGGACCCGGACGCGGTGGCGCGGCAGGTCCTGGAGGGCGTGGGCCCCGGGTCGGTGGTGGTCATGCACTGCACGCGCAGCGCGGCCCCGACGACGGAGCGCGCGGTCCGGGCGATCGTGCCGGAGCTGCGCAAGCGCGGCTTCCACTTCGTCAAGGTCTCGGACCAGATCGGGGCCGCGCGCGCCCGGAGCTAGGCTGGTGGACATGGCGGACGACGACGGTACGTACTGCGCCCCCGGCCCCGCGCCCGAGCGCGAGGCGGTCACCGGCGGCCCCGGGACCACGGACGAGGGCCCCTTCGCGGCGTGCGTGCTGTGCCAGGAGCCCACGGAGTACCCGGAGGCGCACAAGGGCGTCACGCTGTGCCCGGTCTGCGCGTGGCAGGAGGCCCAGCGGACGGCCTGCTCGGGCTGAGGCAGGGCGGGCGACCAGGGCGCGTGCCCTGACGGCTCACGCCCGGCGCGCATGCCCCTGCGGCTCACGCCCGGCGCGCGCTCACCCAGCAGGCTGCGGCGACCGCCGCCACGGCCACGGCGAGGGCCGCGGCCGGCGCACCGACCGGCAGCGGCACCACCCCGTCGCGCGAGCCGCGCGTCAGGTCGGTGAGGGCGGCCTTGGCCGGAGAACCGGTGGTCACGAGCGCGAGGAGCGCGGCGAGCAGCAGCGCGGGCACGGCGTGCGCCGTCGACCGCAGCACGGGCCGGCTGGTGAGCGCGCCGACGGCCGTGCCCACGAGGGCGCTGACCAGCATCGCGAGCAGCCCCGCCACGGCGGCGGGCCCGCGCGCCACCGCGGTCTGGTGGTCGGTGCTCGCGGCGTCGCTGATGACGGCGACGGCCACGGTGGCCGCCGCGCCGAGGGCGCCCGCGGCGAGGAAGGCGGTGAGCAGGCCGGCGAGGTGCGCGCGGCGCGGGCCGGCCGCGGCCGCCGTGCACCCGCGGGCCCCGGCGGGCTCGACGGTGACGCAGATCCGCACCAGCCACGCGGTGACGGGCAGCAGGGCCGCCGCCGCGTACGCGAGCGAGTCGAGGACGGGCTGCCCGCCCTGCACGCCGACGGCGAGGAACACCGCGTACAGGATGACGGGCGCGAGCCAGCGCTGGGAGCGCAGCAGCAGGGCCGTCCGGTAGCGCACCAGGGCGGCCATCATCGGTCCCCCGCCTCTCCGGGGCGTACGGACATAACGTGCCAGGGCGGGCTGGCCGTCAGGAGCTCCCGCAGGACCAGGTCGGAGTGCAGGTCCGCGACGACCAGGCGGTGGGTGTCCGGCTCGGGGCCCGGTCCGGCCGTCCCGGGCAGGCCCGGGGGCAGCTCCGCGCCGTGCGGGCCGCGCACCTCGACGACCACGGTCCGGCCCGTGGCCCGCGGGGCCGCGTCCGCCTCCCCCGTGCGGCGGGTCACGCGCGTCCCGGAGATCGCGTACGTCACGTCGGCGTACCCGGCGAGCCGGTGCGGGTCGTGGTCGACGAAGGCGACGGCCGACCCCGCGGCCACGCGCTCGGCGACGGCGCGGTCGAGGATGTCCCGGGCGGCGGCGTCCAGACCCGTCCAGGCCTCGTCGAGGACGAGCAGTTCGGGGTCGGCGAGCAGCGCCTGGGCCACGGCCACCTTCTGGCTGGTGCCCTTGGACAGGTCCGGCAGCGGCGTGTGCGCGTGTCCCGCCGCGCCGAGGCGCTCCAGCCACGCGTGCGCGCGCCGGGCCGCGGCCGCGCCGGTGAGGCCGTGCACGCGGCCCATGTGCGTGAGGTAGCCGACGGCGGTGAACGGCAGGGACGGCGGGAAGCGCTCGGGGACGTACGCCGTGCGCGGGCGGCCGGTGACACGGCCCTCGGAGGGGGCGTCGATCCGGGCGAGGAGCCGCAGGAGCGTCGACTTGCCGGTGCCGTTGGCGCCCTCGACGCGGGTCAGGGTGGCGGCGCGCACCCCCAGGGTGACCTCGCGCAGCACCCAGGGGCGGCGGAGTCCGTACCGGCGTCCGGCGCCGTCGAGCCGTATCGCCAGGTCGCCGTCCGCGGGCCCTGTCCGTCCCGTCCGTCCTGCCCGTCCTGTCCGTGCCATGCGCCGTATCCTCGCGCACGCCCCGGGAAGACGATCAACGCCCTGGCAGAATGGGCGGGTGAGCGCTTACGAACCCCAGGCCGACAGCCCCTTCCGGACCGAGCGGATGCCGCGTGACGAGGCCCCGCAGTTCGTGCTGCCGCTGGTGGTCCGGATCGAGCGTGCCGCTCCCCCGGCCCGTACGGACGCCCTGGAGACGGCGGCCCGGGCGGTCCTGACGCTCCTCGGCAACGAGCGCTCCCAGGGCGAGGGTGCCTGGGCGGAGGCGGTGCGGGACTGGCAGGACGCCCGCATCCGCAAGGTGGTGCGCCGGGCGCGCGGCGCCGAGTGGCGCCGGGCGGAGGGGCTCGACGGCATCACCGTCACGGGCACGTCGGCCGAGGTCCGCGTCTACCCGCCGGTGCCGCTGGACGGCTGGCCCAAGGACCTGGCCCGCCTCCAGGTGTCGGGCACGGAGCTGGAGGACCCGGAGCCGCCGCTCGACCCGGACCCCGACGCGCCGGTCCTGTGGCTCAATCCCGGGGTGACGATGTCGGCGGGCAAGTCCATGGCCCAGGCCGGGCACGGCGCCCAGCTCGCCTGGTGGGAGCTGGCGGCGCCGGACCGGGCGGCGTGGCGGGAGGCCGGGTACCCCCTGTCGGTACGGACCGCGACCCCCGCGCGGTGGCGCGACCTGGTCGCGAGCGGCCTGCCGGTGGTGCGGGACGCGGGCTTCACGGAGATCGCCCCGGGGGAGACGGTGGTGGCCGAGGGAGGCCGCCGCTTCTGCCCACTGCCGGGCGGCCGGAGGCCGTGACGCGGGGGCGGAGGCCCTGAGGCACGGTCCCCGAGGCCCGTTTCGGGGGCGCGACCCGCTCCGGGCGGGCCGCCGTACAGCCCCCCGCTCCGGGCGGGCCGCCGTACAGCCCCCTGCCGTACGGGGGCCCGCGGCTCGCCTCGCTGATGACGGACAGGGCCGTGCACCGGGAGTGCCCGACGGCATCCGGGGCCGCCGCCACACAGGGTGTGACACGGACTCGGGCGCCAGGCGGCGGCACGGCTCGCTTCCCCGCGCCCACGGACGACGACAGGCTCCGGCGCCCCGCGCGGCGCGGACGAGCCCGGTGACCGCCCCGGCGCACCCCTCCCCCGGCGTGACTCCCGTCACAGACGTGTCCGGTCCTGAACGGCTCCCCCGTCCCTGTCGTACCTTCCCGTACCACCAAGTGGCTTGGTCAGCGGTTCTGTTGCGGCCCGGGAGGGACTTTGCGGCGCACCATGCCCGTCAGGCACATCAACGGCACGGCTCTGATCATCGCGGCGCTCGTCGTCACCGTCGGCGCCCTCGCCTTCCCCGTGTGGTCGTACGCCGACCGCTCCGGGACCGGCGAGGCGAACCTCGCCGCCGGGAGCGTCGCGACGCGCTGGGGGCCCCTGTCGGCCACCGACCGGGACTTCCTCGTGAAGGTGCGGCTCGCGGGGCTGTGGGAGATACCGGCGGGGCAGCAGGCCGTGGAGCGCGCCCCCACCAAGGCCGTCAAGGACGCCGGTGACCACCTCGTCGTCGGCCACACCGACCTCGACCAGCGCGTACGGGGCGTCGCCGCGCAGCTCGGCGTCGAGCTGCCCAACCAGCCCACCGAGCAGCAGAGCGGCTGGCTGCGGGAGCTGACGGAGGCCCGCGGCGAGACGTACCAGCGCAAGTTCGCGAACCTGCTGCGCGTCGCGCACGGCAAGGTGTTCGGCCTGGTCGCGCAGGTCCGCGACAGCACTCGCAACAGCCTGGTGCGACAGCTCGCCTCGGACGCCAACCAGACCGTCCTCGACCACATCACCATGCTCGAAGGCACCGGGTACGTCGACTTCGACGCGATCGCCAACGGCAACGCCGCGACCTCCACGGCCAGCCCGACCGGGCCGCCCCCGCCCGGCGGCGACCGGCCGCCGGAGCCCTCGCCCGCCGGCCCCACCGGTGACGTCTCCGGCACCTCGCGGCCCTCCCCCGGGCCGCCCGGCACGGTCGACACCGGCCGCCCCGAACCTCAAATGTAGCTCTGAACCCGCTGATCAGAAGGTTCGGGCGGCTTCCCGGTGGCGATGACTCGGGCGTCGAAGGAGGATGCGAGGGCGCGTCACGAGGGAACGACGACACGGGGGGAAGAGCCATGGTGCGGTTGGGTACGGGGATCGGCTGGCGGCCGGAGATCGCGGACGCCGTGGAGCGCATGACCGGCATCGACTGGGTCGAGGTCGTGGCCGAGAACGTCTGTCCGGGGCACCTGCCCGACTCCCTGGCGCGGCTGCGCGAGCGCGGCGTCACGGTCGTGCCGCACGGTGTCTCCCTGGGTCTCGGCGGCGCCGACCGGCCCGACGAGGCCCGGCTCGCCGCCCTCGCGGAGCGCGCCACGGCCCTGGGCGCGCCGCTCGTCACCGAGCACATCGCCTTCGTCCGGGCGGGCGGCCCGCTGACGGCCTCGCAGCGCCTGGAGGCCGGGCACCTGCTGCCGGTGCCGCGCACCCGCGACGCGCTCGCCGTGCTGTGCGAGAACGTCCGCGCCGCGCAGGACGCCCTGCCGGTGCCGCTCGCCGTCGAGAACATCGCCGCCCTGTTCTCCTGGCCCGGCGAGGAGATGACGGAGGGCCAGTTCCTGTACGAGCTGGTGGAGCGGACCGGCGTACGGCTGCTCATCGATGTGGCGAACCTGCACACCAACCACGTCAACCGCGGCGAGGACCCCGTCAAGGCCCTGGACGGGCTGCCCGTGGAGGCCCTCGCGTACGTGCACGTGGCGGGCGGCTTCGAGCGGGACGGCGTCTGGCACGACAGCCACGCGCACCCGGTGCCGCCGGCCGTCCTCGACGTCCTCGCCGAACTCGCGTCCCGTACGGCCCCGCCGGGGGTGCTCCTGGAGCGGGACGAGAACTTCCCCGAGCCCGCGGAGCTGGAGCGGGAGCTGGAGCAGATCCGCACCACGGTCCGGAGGGCCGTCGCCGGGGCTTCGGCCGGGGCGTCCTTGCCGGCCGGGGCCGCGGCCGAGGTGCGGGGGCCCGCCGGGGCCGTGGCCGGGCTTTCCGTGCGTGCCGAGGCCTTGGCTGGGGTTTCCGTGTCCGCGGAGGCCGTTGCAGGGGTTTCCGTGTCCGCGGAGGCCGTTGCTGGGGTTTCCGTGCCCGCCGAGGTGCGTGTGCCCGCCGGGGCCGCCGCCGAGGTGCTCGCCCCCGCCGGGACCGGCGCCGCCGCCGAGGCCGCCGCGGCGGTGCCCGCCACCGCCGTGCTCGCCGGGGTCCCGGCCCAGGGGCGCGGCCCCGCCGGGGCCGCCGACGAGGTGCTCGCTCAGGCCGCCGTCCGGGAGCGCGTGGCCCTCGCGCAGACGTCCCTGCTGTCGGCGCTCGTCGCCGGGACGCCCGCGCCCGAGGGGTTCGACCGGGTGCGCCTCGCCGTGCAGGGCCGGGCCCTGGCCGCCAAGCGGGCGGACGTCGTGGCGAAGGTCGCCCCGGAGCTGCCCGACATCCTCGGGGCGGCGTACCGGAAGGACTTCCTCGCCTATGCCGCGCGCCGCCCGATGACGGACGGCTACCGCCGCGACGCGCTGGCCTTCGCGGAGCACCTGCTGCTCACGGGCCGCCCGGAGGACGCCGACGCGCGCGGCCGCCTCACCCGCTGGTGGCTCGACCGCTCGGGGCCCCGGCCCCTGGAGGGGCGGCCGGTCGCACGCTGGCTGCGGGCGGCGCGGTTCGCCCTGCGCCGGCGCCACGCGCACCGCTGAACGGAACGGCCGTGCCGCGCCCCCGGCCGGGGTTCCGCGCCGGGGCGCCGCGCGGCGCACGGGGGACACACAGCACACGGGGGATCAGCCATGCACCAGGTTTCGCACGCCCACGCCCACCGCGGTCGCCTCCTGGAGACCGCCATGCCCGACGCCGCCGCAGAGGCCCTGATGCTCTGCTACCTCGCGGCCGTCGCCATCTCGTGCCTCGCCGTCGTGGCCGGTGTCACCGCGACCAGGCGCCGCTTCCGGCCCGTCCGCAGGGACGCGTCCCGCGGCGCCCTGCGGGACATCTACGAGGTGGCCTTCCTGGCGGGCGGCCCCGGCCGGGTGGCCGACGCCGCGCTCGCCGCCCTGCACGAGGACGGCCACCTGACGGTGGCGCACCCCGGCCTCGTCGGCGTCACGCCCGGCGCCGCGGCCCGGCACCCGGTCGAGCGTGCGGTGCTCGCCGCGTACACCACCGCGCCGGACGGCGCCCTGCACCGGCTGCGCGCCACCGTGGCGCGCGCCCCGGTCGTGCAGGCGCTCGGGGACGCGCTCGCCGCGCGCGGCATGATGGTGCCGCCCGGCCCGCTGCGCGCCTGGCGGCGCCGCACCACCGCGTACCTGACGCTGTGCGTCGCGGGCGTGCCGCTCGGCCTGGTGCTCGCCTCGACGTCCTCGTTCGGGCGGTCGGGGTCGGCCTTCTCGGACCTCGACCTGGTCCTCGTGGTGCTGCTCGGCGGCGGGATCGGCGTGCTCTGCTCCCGCGTGGCCAGGGACCGGGCGACCGCGCGCGGCCGCTTCGCCCTGCACCTGTACCGCAGCCGTACCCTCCGGGAGGACCGGGGCGCCGCGCACGCGGTGGCCGTACGCGGCCTGCGGGGGGTCCAGGACACCGCGCTGCGCCAGGAGTTGGCGGCCGCACGGCGGCTGCGCGCCGGCCACCGCCCGGCCGTGTCCCACGGGTCCCGCGCGGAGCCGGACGACGGCGCCCCCTGGGACGGCGACCCCGTCACCTGGTGCGCGGGCACGTCCGGCTGCGGCGGCTGCGGCATCGCGAACCGGGACGGTGACTGCCGGACGAGCGGCTCCTGCGGCGGCGGCTCGGGGTGCAACGGCGGAGGCGGCTGCGGCTCGGGGTGCGGGGGCGGCGGGTGCGGCGGTGGAGGCGGAGGAGGAGGAGGCGGC
This sequence comes from Streptomyces longispororuber, assembly GCF_014656095.1. Classification (GTDB taxonomy): domain Bacteria; phylum Actinomycetota; class Actinomycetes; order Streptomycetales; family Streptomycetaceae; genus Streptomyces; species Streptomyces longispororuber. The sequence continues at coordinate 7,334 of NZ_BNBT01000113.1, read as the reverse complement.
GACTGACCGCCCACGCCCCGAGGGGCGGCCCCGGGCCGCCCCTCCCCCATCCCACGGGCGCGCACGACCGCCCCGAGTCCCCCATCCCGTACGGACGTTGACGTACTCCCCGCGGTATCGCACCGCCGCCCCACCGGAGCGCACTAGCGTGCGGTGGCGCTACAGGAGGCTTCATGCGATCCCGATCCCCCCGTGCCGACGGCCCCGGCCCCTTCGACGGCCCAGGGCCCTTCAGTGGCGGCGCACGCGCCAACGGCACCGGGCTGCCGGTCAGCGGCAGCGAAACCACCCACCGCGGCGGACTTTTCCGCGGCGGCGGACTCACCAACCGCGGCGGACGGTCCCGCGGCAGCGCCCTCGTCAACCGCGGCGGGCTCGGCGACGGCAGCGGAATCAGCGGAATCATCAGCGGCAGCGGGCTCGTCCTCGTCGCCCTCGTCGCGACGCTGGCCGCGCTGGTCTACCCCGTCTGGACGTACGAGGACCGCTCCGGCACCGGCCTCGACACACTCGCCGCGCAGACCGTCCCCACCGCGTACGGGCCGCTGTCGGCGCTCGACCGGGACTTCGTCACCAAGGTGCGGCTCGCGGGCCTGTGGGAGCTGCCCGCCGGGCAGCAGGCCGGGCAGCGCGGCACCAGCGGGGCCGTGCACACCGCGGGCGAGCACCTCGTGGAGGGGCACACCTTCCTCGACGCCCGCGTCCGCGAGGTCGCCGCCGCGCTGCGGCTCGAACTGCCCAGCCAGCCCACGGCCCAGCAGCGGCGCTGGCTGGACGAGCTGAGCGCGGCGCGTGGAACGGCGTACGACGAGAAGTTCGCGAACGTGCTGCGGCTCGCGCACGGCAAGGTCTTCGCCGTCGTCGCCGAGGTGCGCGCCACCACCCGCAACACGCTGGTGCGGGCGCTCGCCGACGACGCGAACACCACCGTCCTCGACCACATCAAGGTGCTGGAGGCCACCGGGCTCGTCGACTTCGACCGGCTCGCCCGCGACGCCGCCACCTCCGGCCCGCGCCCCGCGACCCGCTCCCCCGCACCCCCCGGCCCCGTGACCGGCCCACCCCCCAGCGCCGCCCCGGTGACCCCGACCCCGACCTTCACCCTGCCGCCCGCCGCGTCCCGGCCCAGGCCCGGCCCGTAGGCCCCCGGGCGTCCACATCCTGGAATCACGGTGGCGCGCCCCCGGGGCCTTCGCTTAGAAACACCGGCATGTTCTGGGTCCCGCTGCTGCTCCTCGCCTGCGCCGTCGCCGCCCTGTCCTGCGGGCGGCTGTGCCTGGCCGCCGTCCACGCCGCGGCCGCCGAGGCCAAGGGCCCGCGCCCGGCCCGCGGGCTCACGCTCTACGAGGCGGCGTTCCTGTCCGGCGGTCCCACCCGCGTGGCCGACGTGGCCCTGGTGTCGATGGCGCGGCGGCGCCGGCTGCTGCTCGCGCACACCGGCTGGGCCACGGTCGTCGACCCCGTCGGCGGGGACGAGGTGGAGCGGTCGGTGCTCGGCGCGATCGGGCCCGGCGGGCAGTCGCGGATACCTCCGGTGCGCCGGGCGACGGCCACCGCCGAGGCGGTACGGGCGCTCGCCGACCGGCTCGTCGCGGCGGGGCTCGCGGTGCCGGACGGCTCCTGGTCGGGCATCGCGGGCGCGGCCCGGCAGGTGCGGGCCGCCGCGGTGGCGGTGGCCGCGCTCGGCGTGGTCGCGACGCTGCTCCCCGGCGGGCAGCAGGGGCAGGGGCAGGGCGGGGACGTGCCGGTCGCGGTGTGGTTCGCGCTGCCGCTGTTCCTGACGCTGAGCTGCCTGGCGATCGCCCGCTTCGAGGTGCCGGTCTCGCGCTGGGCGTCGCCCGCGGGCCAGCGGCTGCTCGGCGCCCTGCCCTCGCGCGACGACCTCACGGCGGTGGCCGTGCGCGGCGTCCGCGCCCTGAGCGACCCGGCCCTGCGCGCCGCGCTCTCCCACCGGGACCCGAACCTCGACGGCTACCGCACCGCCCACGACCGGGACCGCTGACCGGCGGCGCACCGCGCCCCCGGGCGGCGGGGCCATCCGCCGACGGCAGCGGAGCCGTCGGCCGACCGCGGTCGCGCCACGGGGCAACGGAGTCATTGCGCCGACACCGGCCGACCGGTGCTTTACTTCGCGAGCCACCGCCCTGAATATCCCTTTCGTCATATAAGCCGCTTTCGCTGAGACGCGTCGCGCGGCGCCCTGGCCCGAGCCGCACGACCAGCCGCACGACCAGCCGCACGAAAGGGACACCCAGAAGCGATGAGAGCAGCCGCAGCCGCCTTGTACGGAACCGTAGGATCCCTGGTCCTGACCGCCCTCGTCGCCGCGCCCGCCGACAGCTCCCCGCGCCACGGCCACGACGAGCGCGGCACCGCCGTCGCCGCCCAGCGCGCCGCGGCAGCCGGCATCCGCTTCGGCGCCTGCCCGGCCGCTGAGGGCCTGCCGCCGTCCGTGCGCTGCGGCACGGTCACGGTCCCGCTCGACTACACCCGCCCCGACGGCAAGCAGATCGAGCTGACCGTCAGCCGCGCCGAGGCGAGCGGCCGCGCGGGCGGGAAGCGGGTGGCGCGGCAGGGGGCGCTCGTGTTCAACCCGGGTGGCCCGGGCGCGTCCGGGATGTACTTCCCGCTGGTGCGCTCGATGCCGGAGTTCCGGCGCGTCGCGGCGGCCTACGACCTCATCGGCTACGCCCCGCGCGGCGTCGGCCGCTCGGCGCCGCTGTCCTGCCAGGACCCGCGGGAGTTCACGAAGGCCCCCTCGCAGGCGCCGGTGCACCCGAACGCGGCGGAGAAGCGCGAGCGCGTCGAGCGGGCGCGGGCCTACGCGCGCGGCTGCGCCGAGCGGACCGGCCCCGCGCTGCGGCACTACACGAGCCTCAACAACGCCCGCGACCTGGACGTGCTGCGCGCCGCGCTCGGCGAGGAGAAGCTGACGTTCCTCGGCGCCTCGTACGGCACGTACTTCGGCGCGGTGTACGCGACGCTGTTCCCCTCGCACGTGCGCCGCATGGTGTTCGACTCGGCCGTCGACCCGGACCCGCACAAGATCTGGTACCGCAACAACCTGGCCCAGTCCGCCGCGTTCGAGCGCCGCTGGGCGGACTTCCGCACCTGGGTGGCCAAGCACCACGGCACGTACGGTCTCGGCACGACGCCGCAGGCCGTGCAGCAGTCGTACGACAAGGTGCGGGCGGCGGTGACCGTCGAGCCCGCGGGCGGCACGGTCGGCTCCCAGCAGTTGCACGCGGCCTTCCTCCAGGCCGGGTACTACGACGACTACTGGCCGATGCGGGCCACGGCGCTGTCGCGGTACCTCAAGGGCGACCCGAAGCCGCTGGTCGAGCAGGCCGGGCCGAAGCCGAGCGCCGCCGGGGAGGAGGAGAACGGCAACGCCGTGTACACGGCCGTGCAGTGCAACGACGCGGCCTGGCCCACCGACTTCGGGGTGTGGGACCGCGACAACACCCACCTCGCGCGCGTCGCGCCGTTCGAGACCTGGGACAACGCCTGGATGAACCTGCCGTGCGCCTACTGGCCCGCACCGCGGCAGCGCGCGGTGGACGTGTGGGCGCCCCCGGCCGCGCTGCCGCCGACGCTGATCCTGGCGGCCGAGCGGGACGCCGCGACGCCGTACGCGGGCGCGCGGGAGCTGCACAAGCGGCTGCACGGGTCGGTCCTGGTGACCGAGCGCGACGCGGGCACGCACGGCATCACGGGCGGCTCGAACGCCTGCGTCAACCGGCACGTGGACGCGTACCTCCTGGAGGGCCGCCTGCCCGACGGGCACGCGGAGTGCGCGCCGCACCGCGAGCCGCTGCCGCTGCGCGAGCTGCGCGCGCAGGAGCCCCGGGAGCGGGCCATGACCCTGCCCCGCGCGCTCTGACCCCGAGGAACCCGGCTCCTGGGACAACGCGGCGGGCGGGCGCGGCGACCGGTCACCCCGGTCACCGCACCCGCCCGCCGCGCGCGTACGTGCGTACGTACGGAGCCGCCGTTACGCCAGGCCCTCCACCAGCTCCGCCACGGACTTGCGGCGGCCGGTGAAGAACGGCACCTCCTCGCGGACGTGCATCCGGGCCTCGGAGGCGCGCAGGTGGCGCATGAGGTCGACGATGCGGTACAGCTCGTCGGCCTCGAAGGCGAGCAGCCACTCGTAGTCGCCGAGGGAGAAGGAGGCGACCGTGTTGGCGCGGACGTCGGGGTAGCCGCGGGCCATCTTGCCGTGGTCGGCGAGCATGCGGCGGCGGTCCTCGTCGGGCAGCAGGTACCACTCGTAGGAGCGCACGAAGGGGTAGACGCTCACATAGTCGCGGGGCGTCTCGTCGGCGAGGAACGCCGGGATGTGCGACTTGTTGAACTCGGCGGGCCGGTGCAGCGCCATGTTCGACCACACCGGTTCGAGGGCGCGGCCGAGCCTGGTGCGGCGGAAGAGGTTGTACGCCGTCTGGAGCTGGTCGCTCGTCTCGGCGTGCCACCAGATCATGACGTCGGCGTCGGCGCGCAGGCCCGAGACGTCGTAGGTGCCGCGGACGGTGACGTCCTGGGCGGCGAGCTTGTCGAACAGCTCCTGGACCTCGTCCGCGTACCCGGCGCGGTCCTCGGGCAGGACGTCGCGCAGCTTGAAGACGGACCACAGGGTGTAGCGGATGACCTCGTTGAGGTCCTTGGCCTTCTTGCCGGCGTGGGGGATCTTGGCGGGGGCGTCGTCACTCATGCGGCTATTGTCCCGCGCCCCCGTGGAGGCTCTGCACCGGGTGGGCGGTGAGCGCCTCCACCCCTGCGCCGTCCCCGCCGAGCTGGTCGACGGCCGCGTACGCGCTCGCGACGCAGGCGGGGATGCCGACGCCGTCGTACGCCGCCCCGCACACGGCGAGACCGGGCAGGCGGCCCACGTGCGCGCGGACACGGGCCACGCGCGCGTGGTGGCCGACGGGGTACTGGGGCAGGCCGTCGTGCCAGCGCATGACGCGGGTGGCGACGGGCTCCGCGGTGAGGCCGACGGCGTCCCGCAGGTCGGCGCGGGAGACGTCGATCAGCTCGCTGTCGTCCCGCTCCAGGTCCTTCTCCTCGCCGTGGCGCCCCACCGAGGTGCGCAGGACGAGCAGGTCGGGGTTCTCCTCGGCGATCCAGCCCCACTTCTGGGAGGCGAACGTGGACGCCTTGATGGTGCGGCCGTCGACGGGCGGCACGAGGAAGCCGCTGCCCTCGGGCAGGTCGGCGTCGGCGCGCCGGTAGGCGAGCGTCATCAGCGCCATGGAGGCGTACGCGACGGAGCGCAGCTCGGCGGCGGCGCCCGGGGCCACGTCGGCGAGCAGCCGGGCGGCGGCCGGGGCGGGCACGGCGAGGACCAGCGCGTCGGCCGTCAGGGTCCGGTCCTTGGCGCGCACCTGCCAGCCGGTCGCGGTGCGGCGCACCTCGTCCACGGGGTGGCCGAGGAGGATCTCGCCGCCGCGCGCGCGGACCGCGTCGGCGACGGCGAGCGGCAGCCGGCCCACGCCGCCCGCGATGCCCATGAACACCGGCCCGGTCTGCTGCCGCGCGGCCGCCTTCCGCTGGATGGCGCGGACGCCGTCGAGCAGCGAGGTGTGGCCGCGCGCGGCCTCGTAGAGCTGCGGCACGGCCATGCGCAGCGAGAGCTCGTACGCGTCCCCGGCGTAGACCCCGCCGAGCAGCGGCTCGACGAGGCGGTCGACGACCTCGCGGCCGACCCGCGCGGCCACGTACCGGCCCACGGCGACGTCCTCGCCGACCTCCGTGGGCGGCAGCTCCGCGTCCTGGGCGACGCGGCGCAGGCCGTCCTCGGACAGCACCCCGGCGAGCGCCGAGGGATAGCCGGGCACGCCCATGACGTGGCCCTTCGGCATGGGCCGCAGCGTGCCGCGGGTCCACAGCGAGGCACTCGCGGTGGCGGGTGCCTGGAGCGCGTCGGCGAGCCCGGCCTCCTGGGCGAGCGCGACCGCCTCGGGGCGGCGGGCCAGCATCGACTCGGCGCCGAGGTCGACGCGGACGCCCTCGATCTCGCCGGGGAGCAGCTTGCCGCCCACGCGGCCGGAGGCCTCCAGGACGGTCACCTCGGCGCCGGTGGCGAGGGCCCGGTGCGCGGCGGCGAGGCCGGCGATACCGCCGCCCACGACCACGACGTGAGCCCTGTGTCCGGTGTGTGTCCGACCCGTGCCGGTGTCCGCTGCGCGCATGCCTCCCACTGTCTCAGACGGCCCTCCACGCCCCGACGGGCCCCGGCCGTGACCGGACCGCGACCGCTTCGGTACCGTCCGGCGCCCCGCGCCACCGAACGTCCCGGCCGCCTCCGCCGTCGTAGGGGCACACGCACGACGACCTCGGGGGTGGACCATGCGCACGGACGGCAGGAGCGGCACGGACGGCACGGACGGCAGGGGCGCTGCGAGCGGCGCGCGGCGGGCGCGGGGTGTCCGCGCCCTGGCCGTGGCGCTGCTCGCGGGCGGCCTCCCGCTCGCGGGGTGCGCGGGAGGCGACGACGCGGGAGGCGGCGACGACGCGAAGGCGGCGGGCGCCGCGGCCGCGCCCGAGCGGAAGGGCGGGCCCGAGCGGGACGGCGGGGACGGCGGGGACGGTGCCGCCGGCGCCGGTGGCGACGAGGCGGCGCCCGGCGGCAAGAAGGCGGCGCCCGGCGGGAACCAGGAGGGGCGTGCCGCGCGGCGGCCCGGGGAGTTCCGGCCGACGGGCCCGCACGTGATCCGCACCGTGTCGCTGACCGTGCGGGTCAAGGACGTGCCCCGGGCCCTGGAGCGGGCCCGCGCGGCGGCCGAGGCGGCGGACGGCCTGGTCGGCGACGAGACCACGGACCGCGACGGGCGCGGCAGGGAGCGCTCGCGGCTGGTGCTGCGCGTCCCACAGGCGCGGTACGCGCAGGTCCTGTCCGACCTGGAGGGCGCGGGCAGGCTCGTGTCGCGCACCGCCAAGGCCGAGGACGTCACCGAGGAGGTCGTGGACGTCGAGAGCCGCATCCGGACGCAGCGGGCGAGCGTGGCGCGGGTGCGGGAGCTGATGGACAAGGCCTCGAAGATCAGCGACATCGTGTCCCTGGAGGGTGAGCTGAGCACCCGTCAGGCGGACCTGGAGGCGCTCCTTGCCCGGCAGGCCTCGCTCAAGGACCGCACGGCCCTCGCCACGATCACACTGACCCTCACCGAGTCCCCGGCGGCGAAGCCCGGCGACGGGGACGACGACGACCCGACGGTCGTCGCCGCCCTCGCGGGCGGCTGGGGCGCGTTCGTGACGATGCTGCGCTGGGTGGCGGTGGCCGTGGGCGCGGCGCTGCCCTTCCTGGCCGGCGCGGCGCTGCTGGGGGCGGC
>NZ_BNBT01000112.1 GCF_014656095.1 Streptomyces longispororuber | reverse complement strand
GTCCTCAAACGCCGGACGGGCTGGAGGTGTCCGCGTCTCGCCGTCGTCAGGCCGTCCGCGGCAGTCGACGACGACGAGGCGGCGGGGAATCAGCCCGTCCGGCGTTTGAGGACGAGGCGCGGAGCGCCGACAAAGGGGGCAAGGGGCGGAGCCCCAGACGAGAAGAGCGGGGTCCAGGGGCGGCAGCCCCTGGTTTCGGGGAAGGGGCGGGATTGGGGGACCCCCCGTCAGGGCACCCGTGCCGGCTCGCGCAGCGGCCACGCCCCGTCCACCACCGCCCCGGTGTCCCCCTTGCGCCGCAGGAAGTCCTGGAAGTCCGCCGCCCAGGCGGCGTGCCACTCCACCTGCCGCCGGTGCAGCTCCGCCACGCCCAGGTCGGCGACCTTCCCGTGGCGCTCGGCTATCGCGCGGGCGAGCCGCGCCGCGGCCAGGGCGTCGGAGGTGGCGTCGTGGGCCGACTCCAGGACCACGCCGTACTCCCGGCAGACCGCTTCCAGGTTGCGCTTGCCGCGGCGGTAGCGGTCCACGGAGCGGTCGATGGTGTACGGGTCGATCACGGGCGCGGGGTCGAGGCCGCCGAGCCGCTCCCGCAGCGGGGCGAGGCCGTGCCGCCGCAACTCGGCGGCCAGCAGGGTGAGGTCGAACGCCGCGTTGTACGCCACGACCGGGACGCCCGTCCGCCAGTACGACGTCAGCACGTCGGCGAGGGCGTCGGCGACCTCCGCGCCGGGCCGCCCCTCGGCGGCGGCCCGCTCGTCGGTGATGCCGTGCACGGCGACCGCCTCCGGCGGGATCGGCACGCCGGGATCGGCGAGCCACTCGCGGCGGCCCAGCTCCTGCCCGGCTCTCACCTCGACCACGGCCGCCGTGACGATGCGCGCCTCGCCCGGGTCCGTCCCGGTCGTCTCCAGGTCGAAGCCGATCAGCAGCTCTCGGTGCCAGCCCATGGCCGCCCCCTTCATCATGGTGCGTTCCCCCAGTGGCCTCCACGATCCCACGCGCCACTGACAATCAGGTGGCTGGATTCCGCTTCTGACCGCCGCCGTCCGCGGTCCGTCCGGGTCGCGTCCGGTTTCCCGCCCGCCGCCGTCCGTTCACGACACCGGACGCGAATCCGCCCACGCCATCTCGAACTCCTCCCGGTATGTAGCGAAGAGGCCGCCTTCGCCGGGATCGTCCGCCTTCACCACCCGGCCGCCGCCGCGCAGCACGAGCACCGGCGCCTCCATGCCGCGCGTGCGCCGCAGATAGGACTGGACGACCGCGATGCCGTCCGAGCCGTCGCCGTCGACCAGGTAGGCGGTGAAGCGCGGGGTCTCGTCGAAGACCTGGATCTCGAAGGCGCCCGGGTCGCGCAGCCGGGCGCGGACCCGCCGCATGTGGAGGATGTTCGTCTCCACGGCGCGGCTCAGCTCGCCGCGCTTCAGGCCCAGTTCCCGCTCCCGCCGCTTCACGGCGCTGCTGGCCGGGTTCAGGAACAGCAGCCGGACCCGGCAGCCGGACTCGGCCAGGCGCACCAGGCGGCGGCCGGAGAAGTTCTGCACCAGCAGGTTCAGGCCGATGCCGATGGCGTCGACGCGCCGGGCCCCGCCGAAGAGGTCCTCCGCGGGGAACCGCCCCAGCAGCCGCACCCGGTCCGCGTGCACGCCCACGACGTCCGCGTACCGGTCGCCCACGAGCTGCTCCACGGCGTCGACCGGGAGGCGCCGCGCGGAGGGCGCGTCCGAGCCCGCGCCGAGGATCTCCAGGAGCCGCGCGGAGGCCCGCTCGGCCTGGGCGAGCACCGTCGGCGACAGGGCGCGGTTGCGCGAGACGACGTTGCGGGTGACCTCCAGCTCGTCCAGGGCCAGCTCCACCTCGCGCCGGTCGTCCAGGTAGGGCTCGAAGCACGGCCAGTGCTGCACCATCAGCTCGCGGAGCTGCGGCAGCGTCAGGAAGCTGAGGACGTTGTCGTCGGCCGGGTCGAGGAGGTAGCCCTTGCGGCGGCTCACCTCGCGCACGGCGACGGCCCGCTGCACCCACTCCTGCCCGGCGGGGCCCGCGGCGGCCACCACCCAGTCGTCCGCGTGGACGGGCTCGTAGACGGGACGCAGAACAGCGGCCACGACCGCGCGCAGCCGCTGTTCCACGAGGTTCAGCCAGATGTAGGCCCGCCCGGCCCGCTGGGCGCGCGTACGCACCTCGCGCCAGGCGTCGGCGTCCCAGTCCAGCTCGGGTCCGATCTGGGACACCTGCTCCATCGGTCGCGCCAGGGACACCGCCGAGGGCGGGACGCCTGCGGAGCCCCCCTCGTGACCCTCGTCACCTGGGGGCAGCTCACGCCCCTGCGAGCTCACCCGCGCACCGCCTTCCGTTCCCCCGGACTCTCCCCCGGTCAACGATCAAGGAAGGGTACTCCGGGACCGGCGGGCGGTGCAGCCGGATGGGCAGCCTCGTCGCGCGACTTCAGGTCCGCGGCACCCCGTTCACGCCGGAGAGGTCCTGCGGCGTGAGCGGGTTCATGGCCGTCACGTCGCGCGGGGCCAGCGAGAAGCCCTGCCAGTGGACCGGCATGGGCTGCTGGTCCTCGTCCCGGGCGATGTGGTGGAAGCCGATGTTGACCCACGTGACGGGGTGGTTCAGGGTCTCGCCGTTCGACCACTTGTCGACGCTGTTCGGGTAGCCGTCGGGGCACCCCAGGTTGTTGCTCGCGTACTGCTCGCACTTCTTGTACTGGGTGAAGTACACGTCGTGCTTGCTGAACGGCCGCCCGGAGTGCTTCTGGCTGGCGCCGGGCACGATCTCGTAGCTGCGCGGGTGGCCGTCCTTGTTCTTGCCGGCCGTGCTGACCACGCGCCACCAGCGCATGTCCTTGCGGTCGCCCATGAGCTCCTTGGTGACGGGCGTGCGGGTGGTCTTCGTCTTGGGGCTGCCCGAGCCGTTCGGCGGGGTGACCTGGGAGTCGTACTGCTCGACCTTGGCCTTGGGTGAGCCGTCCAGGCCGAAGTTGAGCCGCCAGAAGACGTTGTGCGAGTGGCTCTCGGCCTTGGCCTGGTCGCCCTTGCCGATGGGCCAGCCGCGGCCGTCGCCGCCGTCGAAGTCGTACGGCGACAGGCTGCCGGTGGCGCCCACGTTGGAGGTGATGGTGCCGTCCGAGGAGAACCGCCACTCGGTGATGTACTCGTACCAGGAGGCCTTGTTGACGGTGTAGACGAGCAGGTCCTTGCCCTGGGCGGTGTAGACCTTGCCGGTGCCGCCGGTGGACGCGTCGTTGTTGAGGCGGTAGGCGTGGCCCCGCGCGCGCGTGGTGGTGCACAGGCCCGGGACGTTCCCCCCGTCCGGGACCTTCACCGTCTTGATGGTGCCGCCGGGGCACTCGCTCGCCTTCAGCTTCTGCAGCCGCATGCCGAAGTCGGTGCCCGTGATGTCGTCGTACTCGTTCTGGCCGTCGTCGTAGGGCACGTGGATCTGGGCCAGGCGGGCGCTGGTGAGCACCGGGACGGGCTTGGGCTCGCCCTTGGGCTGGTAGCTGATCTTGTCCAGGATGAGCCCGGAGTTCGTGTTGTAGTGCCAGCACATGCGCCAGGTCGTACCGCCGTCGAGCGTCTGCTCGATCTTGTACGCGGCGCTGCAGTCGGCCGGGGCGGCGGGCGCCCGTGGGGCGGCCTTCGGGGCCGCGGCGGCGGGGCCCGCGGTGGTTATCGCTGCTCCCAGGAGCGCGGAGACCGCAAGGGCCGTGCCGGCCGCCTTGCGGGCGCGCGGGAGTCTGTTGCCGTGCGAGACGTGCATGGGTGGGTGGCTCCTTCGGCAGGAGGGTGGCGGATGAGGGTGCCGGCGGTCAGCCGACGCGGCCCACGTGGCGGGCGCTGAGGTCGACGACGAACGCCCGGGTGTCGATCCAGGGGCCGCTCTTGACCTTGGCGACGACCTGGAGGCAGCGGTGCTTGCCGCACTCCTTCAGGTCGGACGGGACGTCGGCGAGCGTCTCCTTGCGGAACACGAAGCCGCTCAGGTCCAGGTCCCCGGGGCCGTTCAGCTTCTTGCCGGTGGCCTTCTTGTAGTCCTCCTTGAGCCCCTTGCCGTGCTCGTCGGCGATCAGCAGTCGCGCGGCCTCGGACAGCTCCGCCAGGCTGGGCGGCGGCTGGACGTTGTGGGCGGTGTTGCTCGACTCGACCTTGCCGGTCTCCAGGTTCACCGTCTTCGCTATGACGGCGTCCTTCTTGTAGTCGTAGTAGACGATCTCGGCGCGGCGCGCCGCGGCGTCCCCGGTCGCTCCCAGCTCGTTCTCCGCGAGGTTCGTGGACAGGCGCTGCGGCCCCCGGTCGCCGTCCACGTCGCGGGCGCTGGAGCGCAGCCCGTTGCTGTTCAGCGCGATCTTCTCGGCGCGCGCGGTCTCGGCGTCGGTCAGCGGGTCGCTGCCGACCCCCTCGGAGCCCTCGTCGGGAGCGGCCTCGACCCTTCCCTCCGGCGCGACGGCGTCCTGGCGCGTGGAGCCCGCGGCCGTGCTGCGATCGCTCCCCTCCGCCCCCGCCTGGTCCGGCAGGGTGACGGCCAGCATCGCCGCGGTGGCCGCCACGGCGAGTGCACCCCCCGCCACCACCTTGCCGAGATGGCGTCTGACTAGCGTGCCCATCTCCTCCCCCAATCTCCCCGTATCAGCCCATTTCTAGGGCATGTCGAAAATGTGGTCAGCCGGTTAGACGGACTCAACTCCTGTGTGGTTGCTCCACTTTCGAGCAGACTCCTGCCAGAGGCACACACACCGGCGGCGGCGGACGGGAAGAGTCGACACCATGCAGGACTGGCCCGGGCAGGCATACCCCTTGGGCGCCGCGTACGACGGCGCCGGCACCAACTTCGCGGTCTTCTCCGAGGCCGCCGACCGCGTCGAGCTGTGCTTGCTGCACGACGACGGCTCGGAGACGGCGGTGGAGCTGCGCGAGTCCGACGGCTTCGTGCGCCACGCCTACCTCCCCGGCGTCATGCCGGGGCAGCGGTACGGCTACCGCGTGCACGGCCCGTACGACCCCGCGCGCGGGCAGCGCTGCAACTCGGCGAAGTTCCTCCTCGACCCGTACGCCCTCGCGGTGAGCGGCGAGGTCGACTGGGGCGAGGCGGTGTACGGCTACCGCTTCGGCGCCCCGGACGAGCGCAACGACATGGACTCCGCGCCCCACATGATGACCTCGGTGGTGGTCAACCCGTACTTCGACTGGGGCGACGACCGCCCGCCGCGCACCCCGTACAACGAGACCGTGATCTACGAGGCCCATGTGAAGGGCCTGACGATGCTCCACCCGGAGCTGCCGGACGAGATGCGCGGCACGTACGCGGCGCTCGCGCACCCGGCGGTCATCGAGCACCTGACGCGGCTCGGGGTCACCGCCCTGGAGCTGATGCCGGTGCACCAGTTCATGAACGACCACCGGCTGGTCGACATGGGCCTGAACAACTACTGGGGCTACAACACGATCGGCTTCTTCGCCCCGCACAACACCTTCGCCTCCTGGGGCGACCGGGGCGAGCAGGTCCTGGAGTTCAAGTCGGCGGTCCGGGCGCTGCACGAGGCGGGCATCGAGGTCATCCTGGACGTGGTGTACAACCACACGGCCGAGGGCAACCACCTGGGCCCGACGCTGTCCTTCCGGGGCCTGGACAACACCTCGTACTACCGCCTCACCGAGGACCCGCGCTACTACATGGACACCACGGGGACGGGCAACTCGCTGCTCATGCGGAACCCGCACGTCCTGCAGCTCATCATGGACTCGCTGCGGTACTGGGTCACCGAGATGCACGTGGACGGCTTCCGCTTCGACCTCGCGGCGACGCTCGCGCGCCAGTTCCACGAGGTGGACCGGCTCTCGTCGTTCTTCGACCTGGTGCAGCAGGACCCGGTGGTCAGCCAGGTCAAGCTGATCGCCGAGCCCTGGGACGTCGGCGAGGGCGGCTACCAGGTGGGGAACTTCCCGCCGCTGTGGACGGAGTGGAACGGCAAGTACCGCGACACCGTGCGGGACCTGTGGCGCGGCGAGCCGCGCACCCTCGCGGAGTTCGCCTCCCGCCTGACCGGCTCCTCTGACCTGTACCAGGGCGACGGGCGCCGGCCGCTCGCCTCCATCAACTTCGTGACCTGCCACGACGGCTTCACCCTGCACGACCTGGTGGCGTACAACGAGAAGCACAACGAGGCCAACGGCGAGGACAACCAGGACGGCGAGAGCCACAACCGCTCCTGGAACTGCGGCGCCGAGGGCCCCACCGACGACCCGGGCGTGCTCGCGCTGCGGAACCGGCAGCTACGGAACTTCATCGCCACCCTGATGCTGTCCCAGGGGGTGCCGATGCTCAGCCACGGCGACGAGTTCGCCCGCACCCAGGGCGGCAACAACAACGCGTACTGCCAGGACAACGAGGTCTCCTGGGTGCGCTGGCCGGACGGCGAGACCACCCTCCTGGAGTTCACGCGGGCGATGACCTGGCTGCGCCGGGACCACCCGGTGTTCCGCAGGCGCCGCTTCTTCCACGGCCGCCCGGTGGAGGGCACCCACGACGAGCTGTCCGACATCTCCTGGTTCACGCCCGAGGGCGAGCCGATGACGCGGGCCGACTGGGACGCGGCGCAGGCGCGCGCGCTGACGGTGTTCCTCAACGGCAACGCGATCTCCGAGCCGGGGCCGCGCGGCGAGCGGATCACCGACGACTCGTTCCTGCTGATGTTCAACCCCTCCCCGGCACCCCTGGAGTTCGTGGTGCCGGTCAACCAGGGCCAGCAGTGGCAGGTCGTGGTCGACACGGCGCGCGAGGACGGGGTGCCGCCGGGCACGGGCGCCAAGGTGCGGGCGGGTGAGCGGCTCACGCTCACGCACCGGAGCCTCACGGTGCTCCAGCGTCCGGCGTAGGCGGGCGTACGCGCGGCGCCGGGGCGCGGGCGACGGCCGCGTGCGCCCGGCGCTCCGGCGTGCACGCCGGGGGCGAGGATGCTGACGGGGTGGCCGTGGCCGGTGGAGGCGCTGGGGCTGCCGGGACTCACCGGGCTGTCGGAGCCGACGGGGCCGACGGGACTGTCGCCGACTGCCGGGGCTGTCGGGGCCGACGGGACTGTCGCTGACTTCCGGGGCCGACGGTCGGGTGTCCCACCCGTACGGGGCCCGGGGCGCGCGTCGAAGGGACGAAACGCGCCCGGGCGGGTACGTAGGTTCGCATGACGTCCCCGCGCCCCGCGCCGGAGCTCCCGGCGCCTCCCACCGCCACCTACCGCCTCCAGCTCCGCCCGGAGTTCCCCTTCGCGGCGGCCGAGGCGGCCGTGCCGTACCTGGCCGCGCTCGGCGCCTCGCACCTGCATCTGTCGCCGGTCCTCCAGGCCGTGCCCGGCTCCGCGCACGGGTACGACGTCACGGACCACGCGCGCGTGCGGGACGAGCTGGGCGGCGAGGCGGGGCTGCGGGCCCTCGCCCGTACCGCGCGGGCCGCCGGGCTCGGCCTGGTCGTGGACATCGTGCCCAACCACATGGCGGCCGACCCGCGGCACAACCGCGCCCTGTGGGAGGTGCTGCGCGACGGGCCCGCGTCGCGGTACGCGCGCTGGTTCGACATCGACTGGGAGGCGGGCGGCGGCAAGGTGCTGCTGCCCGTGCTCGGCGGCCGGCTCGGCGCGGAGCTGGAGCGGCTGCGCGTCGACGACGGCGTGCTGCGCTACCACGACCTGGCCTTCCCGCTGCGCGCGGACACCGGGAAGCTGCCGCTGCCCGAGCTGCTCGACGCGCAGTGGTACCGGCTCTGCTGGTGGCGGCTGGCCCGCACGGAGCTGAACTACCGGCGCTTCTTCACCATCTCGGACCTGATCGCCGTCCGGGTCGAGGACCCGGAGGTGTTCGACGCGACGCACGCGACGGTGCTGCGGCTGCTCGACGACGGCGTCGTGGACGGCCTGCGCGTCGACCACCCGGACGGCCTCGCCGACCCGGGGGCCTACCTCGCGCGGCTGCACGAGGCGACCGGCGGGCGCTGGACCGTCGTGGAGAAGATCCTGGCCGACGGCGAGGCGCTGCCCGCCGCCTGGCCGGTCGCGGGCACCACCGGCTACGACGCCCTGCGGCACGTCGACGGCGTGCTCACGGACCCGGCGGGCGCGGCCGACCTGGTGTCCCGCTACCGCAGGTTCGCCTCGCCGCCCGCCGACCGGGGCGGCGACTGGGCCGCGACGGCGCGGCGCGCCGCGTACAAGGTCGTCACCCGCGAGCTGGCCGCCGAGGTGGAGCGGCTCACGCGCGAGGCGGGCGCGCTGTGCGCGGCGGACCCCGCCCTGCGCGACCACGCGCCGTGGGCCCTGCGCACGGCGCTGCGGGAGCTGCTCGTGCGCCTGGAGGTCTACCGGCCGTACGCGCGCGGGGGCGCCGACCCCGCGACGGTCCTGACCGCGCAGGCGGCCGCCGAGGCCGAGCGGGCCTTCGTGGTGCCCGAGGAGGCCGAGGCGGTCGGCGTGGTGCGGGACCTGCTGCTCGGCCGGCTGGGCGGCGGCGCGCGGCAGGAGGGCTTCCGGGCGCGGTTCGCGCAGACGGCGGCCGCGCTGCGGGCCAAGTCGATGGAGGACACAGCGTTCTACCGGTACGTGCCGCTCCTCTCGGCCGCCGAGGTGGGCGGGGAACCGGGGCGGCCCGCCGTGGACGTGGCGGACTTCCACGCGTACTGCGCGCGCGTGCGGCGCGACTGGCCGGACACGGGCACGGTCCTGACGACCCACGACACCAAGCGCAGCGCCGAGGTGCGGGCCGGCGTCAGCGTGCTCACGCAGGCGCCCGCGCGGTGGGAGGCGCTGCTCGCGGAGGTGACGCGGCAGACCGCCCAGGCGGGCGGCGCGCAGGCCCCCGACACGCAACTGGCCTGGGCGGCCTGGCAGACGGCGTTCGGCTTCGTCCCGGCGGCCACCGGCGGCGAGGACGGGGCCGGGGGTGCGGGTGACGCCGCCGCGTACGGTCCCCGGCTCCAGGAGGCCCTGCTGAAGCACGTACGGGAGGCGGGGCTGCACACGAGCTGGACGGAGTGCGACGAGGGGTACGAGCGGGCCGTGCGGGCGTTCCTGGAGGCGGGGCCGTGCGGGCCGCCGCTGCACACGGTCGCGGCGCTCGCGGCCGAGCTGGCCCCGCACGTGCGCGTGAACGTCCTCGGCGCGGCCCTGCTGCACCTGACGATGCCCGGGGTGCCCGACGTGTACCAGGGCACGGAGCGCGCCTTCCACGCGCTGGTGGACCCGGACAACCGCCGTCCCGTCACCTTCGACGCGGGCCTCCTGGAGGGGCTGGACGCGCGCCGGGGCTCCTGGGGCCTGTCGGACGAGAAGCTGGCGGTGACGGTGGCGGCGCTGCGGCTGCGCGCCCGGCGGCCGCGCGTCTTCGGGGGCGCGGGCGCGTACGAGCCGCTGGTGGCGGCCGGGACCGGCGCGGCGCACTGCCTGGCCTTCCACCGCTCCGGGGACGTGGTGGTGGCCGTGACGCGGCTCTCGCTGCGCCTGGCGGACGCGGGCGGCTGGCGGGACACGGAGCTGGCGCTGCCGCCGGGTACGTGGACCGATCTGCTCACCCCGGGGCGCGAGTTCAGCGGCGGCACACGCGTGAGCGAAGTGTTCGCGCCTCTGCCGGTGGCACTTCTGGAGCGCGTCTGACGGCGGGCGCCGGGGCGCTCGCGCCCCGGCGCCCGCGCCATACGAGCCTGTGGTGGGCGGTGGGGGACGGAGAGGGCCGAGTGCGGCGTGGGCAGGCCCCAGGGGCCCTCGCTCAGGGTTCTTGACACACGCACCGTCACGTGGCGTACTGCGGGATGCGTCAGCGGACCAGGCGGGGGTGAGTCAACTGGCGGCGAACCGCTATCCCAGTGTTCCCGAACTCCACGCGCGCGCCCGGGAGCTGGCGGCTCTCCGTCCCGACCTGTGCACCCTGCGCCAAGTGGGCACCTCGCGCGCGGGCCGGCCCCTGCACCTGCTGTCCGTGGGGCGCTCCGCGTCCGCCGTGCTCGTCGTCGCGGGCGCGCACGCCAACGAGCCCACCGGCGGGTCGACGCTCCTGGCCCTGGCCGACTGGGCGGTGCGCGACCCCGGGCTGCGCGACGGCGCCTCCTGGCACTTCCTGCTGTGCGCCGACCCGGACGGCGCGAGCCTGCACCGCACGCCCGCGCCGCGCACGCTCCTGGAGTACCACCGGCACTTCTTCCGGCCCGCGGGTCCCGAGCAGCCCGAGTGGTCGCCGTCGGTGCTGCCGCCGGACCGGCTGCCGCCCGAGACCCTCGCCCTGAAGGGCGTCATCGACGAACTGCGGCCCTACGTACAGGTGTCGCTGCACTGCACCGACCTCGGGGGGAGCTGGGTGCAGCTCACCCGGGACATCCCGGGGCTCGCCGAGCCGTTCGCGAGGTCGGCCGCGCGCCTGGGCATCCCGGTGGAGACGGGCGCCTCGGACGCGGCGGGCTGGCCGGAGTCGGGGCCCGGCGTGCACGTGCTGCCGGGGCCCGGCTCCGCGGCCGCCTACCCGAGCCTGCCGGAGGACGCTCGGCACACCACCTGGCACCACGCGCACCGCTACGGCGGCGTGACGGCCATCGTGGAGGTGCCGATGTGGGCGAGCGACCTGGTGGACGACGTGTCGGCGCACCCGGCGCCCGGGGCGGCGCTGCGCGGCTTCGCACGGCGCCTGCGGCACGACGCGGGCCTGGTGGAGGAGGTCCTCGGCGAGGCACGACCGCGGCTCATGGACGCGGACGGGCCGCTGCTGCGGGCGGCCCGGTGGGCGCTCGACCTGGTGCCGGGGCTCGCCGACGACTGGGGACGGCTGCCGCCCGCGGGAACGTCGCGGGCGTACATCGGCAGCGTGGACGCGTTCGGGCGGCGGCTGCCGCTGCGGGCCGCCGCGATGCTGCTGCGGGTCCTGAGGGAGTGCGACGACCCCGCGGTGCCGCGCCTGGACCGGCTGGTGACGTGGTGGAGCGAGGCGTTCGCGGAGCGGTTCGGGGCCCGCTGGGTGCCGCTCGCGCACCAGGTCGAGCACCAGGCGCGCACGACGGTGGAGGCGGCCCGGCACGCGCGCGTGCGGGGCGGGTGAGCGGGGGCCCGGCCGTGCGGCCCGCTCAGGGGGCCGTGGCGGGGCGTCCGGGCCGGTGAGGGTCCGTCAGCGGGTCGCCAGGCAGAAGGACATGTGGCCGAAGGACACCTGGTCGCCGGCCTGTACGACGGCGGCGCCGACCACCCGGCGGCCGTTGACGGCCGTGCCGTTCGTCGAACCGAGGTCCCGCAGCACCCACAGGCCGCCCTGGTGGGTCAGCTCGGCGTGCACGCGCGAGACGGTGTCGTGGCTCAGCCGCAGGCCGTTCGCCGGGTCCCGGCCGATGCGCAGCGCGTACGTGCCCGGGGCCGGGAGCAGCAGCTTGGGGAGCTTCTCGGCCTGCCAGGCCCGGCGCAGCTTCACGCCGAAGCCGGAGACCGCGCCGACGGTCGAGAACAGCCGGCGGGACCAGCGCTTCTCCGGCTCCAGGTCCGCGGTGAGCGCGGCCAGTTCGTGCCGTCGCCGTGCGGTGAGCGCCAGCTCCATGCGGCGCAGGAACGTGTCGTGCGAGAGGCGGCCGAGGGCCGCGCCCTCCCGGAGCACCTCCAGGGCCCGCTCCCGCTCGGCGTCGCTCACCCGCGCCGCTTGCGCGTCGATCGCCAGGTGGGCCGAGGAAGCCGTGGAAGAGGTGGTCACGCCGCCGATTGTCCGCCAGGCCGCCCCCGGGTGTCCAGAAGACCCGTCTCCCCCGGTGTCAGCCGTACGGAGCAACGCCGTTCGCGCGCCCCGAGAGCGGCGGCCCCGGGGCCGGCCGGTCCACCGCCCGTGCCCGCCGGGCGCGCGGGGCGCACCGAGCCCGGCCGCACCCGGCCGAATCGGCCGAATCGCCCGGCGAAAGCGGCGAACACCCGCCTGGCGATCACTTCTGACGCACCATGGGAGGACGGCGACACAGACGACACAGGGCCGGACAGGGGCCGACGAGAGGGCGTCCAGTGAAGTTCGAGGTGTGGGCACCGCGTGCGGAGCGGGTCGAGCTGATCGTGCAGGACAAGCAGAACAAGCAGGACAAGACAGACGCAGCGGGGGCGGCGGCCCCCGCGGGAGCGGGTGAGGCCGCAGGGGCCGGTGGGGCCGTGGGGGCCGGTGAGGCCGCTGGGGCCGGTGAGGCCGTGGGTGCCGCGGGCGGGCAGGGCCGCGCGCACGCGCTGGTCGCCGACCCGGAGCGCCCCGGCTGGTGGACCGGGGAGGCGGCGGGGCGGGACGGCACCCGGTACGGCTTCGCGCTCGACGGCGGCCCCGTGCTGCCCGACCCGCGCTCGGCCCGGCAGCCGGACGGGCCCGACGGCCTGTCCGCGGTGGTCGAGCACGAGCGGTTCGCGTGGCGGGAGCCGTGGGCAGGACGGAGCCTGCGGGACGCGGTCCTGTACGAGCTGCACGTGGGCACGTACACGCCCGAGGGCACCCTGGACGCCGCGGCCGGGCGCCTGGACCACCTCGCGGACCTGGGGGTCACGCACGTCGAGCTGATGCCGCTGTGCCCCTTCCCGGGGCGGCACGGCTGGGGCTACGAGGGCGTGTCGCTGTGGGCCGTGCACGAGCCGTACGGCGGGCCCGAGGCGCTGAAGCGGTTCGTCGACGCCGCGCACGCCCTGGGGCTCGGCGTCGTCCTGGACGTGGTGCACAACCACCTGGGGCCCTCGGGGAACCACCTGCCCGCCTTCGGGCCGTACTTCACGGACACGCACCACACCCCGTGGGGCTCCGCCGTGAACCTGGACGCGCCCGGCTCGGACGAGGTGCGCGCCTACCTGATCGGCAGCGCGCTCGCCTGGCTGCGCGACTACCGCCTCGACGGGCTGCGCCTGGACGCCGTGCACGCCCTGTGCGACACGCGCGCCCTGCACTTCCTGGAGGAGCTGGCCGCGGCGGTCGACGCCCTCGCCGACGAGCTGGGCAGACCGCTCGGGCTCATCGCCGAGTCGGACCTGAACGACCCGCGCCTCGTCACCCCGCGCGCGAGCGGCGGCTTCGGCCTGCACGCGCAGTGGAACGACGACTTCCACCACGCGCTGCACGCCGCGCTCACCGGCGAGTCGCAGGGCTACTACGCGGACTTCGCCCGGGACCCGTTCGCGGCCCTGGAGAAGACGCTGACGCGCGGCTACTTCCACGACGGCACGTACTCCAGCTTCCGGGGCCGCGCCCACGGCCGCCCCCTGGACCGGGCCCGTACGCCCGCGTACCGGCTGCTCGGCTACGCGCAGACGCACGACCAGGTCGGCAACCGCGCCCTGGGGGACCGCCTCTCCGCGTCCCTCTCCCCCGGCCTGCTGGCGTGCGCGGCCGCGCTGACGCTCACCGGGCCGTTCACGCCGATGCTGTTCATGGGCGAGGAGTGGGCGGCGAGTACGCCCTGGCAGTTCTTCACCGACCACACCGACCCCGACCTCGCACAGGCCGTGCGGCGAGGCAGGCGGCGGGAGTTCGCGGCCCACGGCTGGGCGGAGGAGGAGATCCCGGACCCGCAGGACCCGGCGACCCGCGAGCGCTCCTGCCTGGACTGGGCCGAGCGGGAGAAGGGCCACCACGCGCGCGTGCTCGCCTGGTACCGCGAGCTGATCGCGCTGCGCCGGGCGCGGGCGGACCTCACCGACCCGGACCTGGCGGCGGTGCGGGTGGCGTACGACGCCGAGGCGCGGTGGTTGGCCGTGCGCCGCGGGGACCTGCGCGTCGTGGTGAACCTCTCCGGCCGTGCCGCGGAGGTCCCCCTGGGCGCGCGCCGGGCGCGGGTGCTGGCCGCGTGGGAGCCCGTCGAGGTGCCCGGCGGGGACGGGCTGCTGCGGCTGCCCGCGGAGTCGTGCGCGGTGCTCGCGGCGGAGTGACGCAGAGCCCGCGCCCGGTGCCCCTGGGCGGTGTCAGTGGTGCGGCATAGCCTGGGGATGACATCGAGGAGGGCACGTCCATGGAACAGCGGCGGCTGGGGAGCACGGGGCTCCGGGTCAGTGAACTCTGCTTCGGCGCCATGATGTTCGGCGGCGGCGCGGACGAGCGGGTGGCGCACGCGATGCTGGACGCGTTCACGGAGGCGGGCGGCACGTTCGTCGACACCGCCGACGTGTACGGGCAGGGGGTCTCGGAGGAGGTCCTCGGCCGCTGGCTCAAGGGCCGGGTACGGGACGACCTGGTGATCGCGACCAAGGTGTTCCTGCCGATGGGCGAGGGGCCGAACGCGCGCGGCCTGAGCCGCAAGCACGTGCTGTCGGCGGTGGAGGCGAGCCTGCGCCGCCTGGGCACGGACTACGTGGACCTCTACCAGACGCACGTGTGGGACGCGCACACGCCCCTGGAGGAGACGCTGTCCACGCTCGACACCCTGGTGACGTCGGGCAAGGTGCGCTACGTGGGCACGAGCAACCACAGCCCCGGGCAGCTCCAGAAGGCCCTGGACGTGGCGGACGCGCGCGGCTGGGAGCCGTACGTGTGCCTCCAGCCGATCTACAACCTGCTGGCCCGCGAGGCCGAGTGGGAGCTGCTGCCGCTGTGCCGGTCGGAAGGCGTCGGCGTCATCCCGTACAGCCCGCTGCACGCGGGCTGGCTGTCCGGGAAGTACCGCCGGGGCGCCGCCGCGCCGGAGGGCGCGCGCGGCAGCGGGTTCTGGGAGGACCGGGCCACCGAGGAGACGTGGCGGGTGGTCGACGCCGTCCTGGCCGTCGCCGAGGAGACCGGGCGCACGCCCGCGCAGGTGTCGCTGCGGTGGCTGCTCCAGCGGCCGGGCGTGACCGCGCCGATCGTCGGCGCGCGCTCCGTGGAGCAGCTCACCGACAACCTCGGCGCGGTCGGCTGGGAGCTGACCGCGGACCAGGTGCGCCGCCTGGACGAGGCGAGCGACCGCCCGCTGCCGCCGCCCTACGACGTGCTGTCGCACTTCGCGGGGGACTGACCGGGCGGGCCCGCCCGCTGTCCACGGGGTGCGCGTCGGCGCACGGTGGCCGTCGCCCCCTGACCCGCGCGGGCCCACCGTCCACGGACCGTGCGTCAGTGCACGACGGCCAGCTCCCGAGGGGTGGTGTTCAGACGGCGGCCGCCGTCCTCGGTGACCGTGACGATGTCCTCGATGCGCACGCCGAAGCGGCCGGGCAGGTAGATGCCGGGCTCCACGGAGAAGCACATGCCGGGCACGAGCGGCTGCTCCTCGCCCTCGATCATGTACGGCGGCTCGTGGGTGGTGACGCCGATGCCGTGCCCGGTGCGGTGGATGAAGTACTCGCCGTACCCGGCCTCGGTGATGACGGCGCGGGCCACGCGGTCGACCTCCTGGCAGGCGATGCCGGGACGCACCGCGCGGCACGCGGCGTCCTGGGCCTCGCGCACCACGTCGTGGACGCGCCGCTCCTCGGCCGTCGGCTCGCCGACGTGCACGGTGCGCGAGGTGTCGGAGCCGTATCCGTCCTTGAGGCCGCCGAAGTCGAGGACCACCATGTCGCCGTCCTCGATGACGCGGTCGCCGGCCTCGTGGTGCGGGCTGGCGCCGTTCGAGCCGGAGCCGACGACGGTGAAGTCGACCTGCTCGTGCCCGAACCGGCGCAGCAGGTCGGCGAGGTCACCGGCCACGTCGGTCTCCCTGCGGCCCGCGAAGGCCACCTTCTGGATCTCCTCGTACACCGCGTCCGCCGCGGCCCCTGCGGCGGCCAGACGCTCCAGCTCCGCCTGGTCCTTGACGGCCCGCAGCATCGGCAGCGCCTCGGTGAGCGCGACGTACGAGCTGTCGGGGAGCTGCCGCTGGACGCCCAGCAGGTGCATCGCCCAGGCGTTGTCGCTCACGCCGAAGCGGCCGCCGCCGGGGAGCAGCGGGGCGGTCACGGCGTACGGGTCGACGCCGTCGGTCCAGTCGCGCAGGGTGAGCGCGGGGGCGCCGACGGCGCGCTCGGCGTCGGGGGCCTCCAGGGTGGGCACCACGAGCACGGGGTCCTGCCCGGGGACGAGCACGAGCAGGGTGAGCCGCTCGGTCTCGGCGGGCACGCGGTAGCCGGTCAGCCACACCAGGTCGGGGCCCGGCGCGACGAGGACGCCCGCGAGGCCCGCGTCGGCCGCGGCGCGTGCGGCGCGGTCCATCCGGGCGCGGTAGTCGTCGGCGGTGAAGGGCACGGGCGTGGCCGTGGTCATCGGGCCTCCTTGGCGGTGTGCGGCCGGTCGGCCGCCGTGGGATCTTCCCCTGCATCCTGCCCGGACGGCCCGGCGTACGCGAGCGTGTAACGCGCCGCCATGCGCGCGGGGGTACGCCGCGCAGAGCCTGACCGAGCGCGGGCAGTGGCCGCGGAACTGGCGGGCCGAGCTCTCCGGCTGAGGACCGGGGTTCCGCCGCCGGTGCCGTGTGCCGCTGCGCGGGCTCCCCGGCGCCCGGTGCCCGGGTCCGGTGCTCAGCCCTCCACGGCGAGGCGTACGCCGAGGAGGACGAGCACGCCGCCCGAGACCTGCTCCAGGCGGCGGCGCACCCCGGCGCGCGCGAGCACCGCCTTCATCCGGCCGACGAACCACACGTACAGGCCGTAGTAGCCCACCTCGAAGACGGCCCACAGCGCGGCGAGTCCCACCATGGCGGGCAGGTGGGGCGCGCCGGAGGGCACGAACTGGGGCAGGAACGACAGGGCGAAGACGGCGGCCTTCGGGTTGGCCAGGTTCAGCAGCAGGCCGCCCCGGTACGACGCCCAGGCCGAGCGTTCCCGCACCGCGGGGCCGAGCGCCTCCCCGCCCTGGCCCTTGCGCGCGTTCCACAGCGTCCGGACGCCGAACACGAGCAGCACGACGGCGCCCACGACCCGCATCACGTCGTACGCGAGCTGGGACGCGGCGAGCAGCGCGGTCAGCCCGCAGGCGGCGACGACGCCCCAGACGAACACCCCGGTCTCGTTGCCGAGCACGGTCAGGAAACCGGCGCGCCTGCTGTGCAGCGACTCCTTGATGATCAGGACGGTGCTCGGCCCCGGCGCGGCGGCGACCAGCAGGCAGGCGCCGAGGAAGGCGAGGAGGGTGGTCGGCATGCGCCCATCGTGGGCGGCGGGCACCGTGCGTGCCACCGGTTTTCACCGGACGGTCCCGGCCAGGTCCCGCCCCGCGCCTGTTCCCGCCGGACGGTCCCGCGCCCGTTCCCGCCGGGCTGTTCCGCACCCGTTCCCGCCGGACGGTCCGCGCGCCCGTTCCCGCCGGGCTGTTCCGCGCCCGCCCGACTAATGGTTAGATGCGCTGCAACCATTAGCTACGAGACCGGGCTCCGGGGCCCTCACGGGTGCGCGGGGGCGGGAGGGGCGTACGACATGCTGGTGCTCGCGCAGGTCAGTGACCTGCATCTGGACCTCACGGCGCGGACGACGGAGCGCGCCGAGCGCGTCATGGACCACCTGCGCGCGCTGCCGCGGCCGGTGGACGCGCTCCTCGTCACCGGCGACATCGCCGACCACGGCGAGGAGGCGGAGTACAAGGAGGCCGCGCGCGTCCTGTTCGCCGACGCGCCCTGGCCGGTCCTGGCCTGCCCCGGCAACCACGACCGCCGCACCGCCTTCCGGACGGCGCTCCTGGGCGCCGCGGCGGACGCCTCCGGGGGCGCCGAGGCCCCGGTGAACAGCGCGCACCGCGTGGGCGGCGTGGAGATCCTGATGCTCGACTCCAGCGTGCCGGGCAGCGACGAGGGGCTGCTCGACGAGGCGACGTACGCCTGGCTCGAAGGCCGTCTCGACGCGCTCGGCGGCGAAACGCCGGTGCTGCTCGCCTTCCACCACCACCCGGTGGCGCTGCACCACCCGCGCCTGGACTCCGCCTGGCCGCTGCGGGAGCCGGGCCGCCTCGCCGCGCTCGTGGAGCGGCACCCGGAGATCGCGGGCCTGGTCATCGGGCACGCGCACACGCCCGCCGCGACCACGTTCGCGGGGCGGCCGCTGGTCGTCGGGCCCGGCGTGGTGTCGACGCTGCGGTTGCCGTGGGAGGGCGAGGGGCTGGTCGACCTGGACGCCCCGGCGGGGTTCGCCTTCCACGTCCTGGACGACGAGCGGCGGCTGACGACGCACTTCCGGGTGGTCTGAGGGCCTGGGGGCCGCCCGGGTCGCGCGTCAGGTGGTGACGCCCGGCGACACCGTCACCGTGCGGCGGCCGCCCGTCGCCCGACGGACCTCCAGCGTGACGTTCCTGCCCGGGTGCGCCGCGGCCACCTCCCGGGCGAGCTCCGCCGCCGTGCGCACCCGGGCGCCGCCGAACGCGACGACGACGTCGCGGCGTTCCAGGCCGGCCGCGTGCCCGGGCCCCGGCGCGGGCACGCCGCCGAGCAGCGCGCCGCTGCCCGCGGGGGCGTCGACGGCGTCCACGCCGAGGGTGACCCGGGTGCCCGGGGCGGGGGCGGTGCGGTGCCGCGGGTACGGCTGCGGGCGGGGCGGGGTCCTGGGCTGGGTCCTCGGCCGGGCCTTGGCCGCGGTCCTTCCGCCGGTGGTGGTCGTTCCCTCGGTGGCGGTCGTTCCCCCGGCGGCAGGGCCGTCGGTGGTGTCCGTACCGGTGAGGGCGCCCGAGGTGGACGCCTTGCCCGGCGGAGTCCGGCCGTCGGGTGCCGCTCCGTCCGGGCCCTGCGGTCCCGGAGCCGGGCCGGACGCCGCGGCCTGCTTCTGCATCTCCGCGAGCCTGCTCATGCTGATGACGGTGGCGCCCACGGTGCCGAGGCCGACGCCCGTGAGCAGCAGGACCAGGGCGCACAGCAGGCCGAGAAGGAGCGTGCTGAACCGCTTGGCGCGACGGCGCGTGGCAGGCGGACGGGGCTCCTGGGTGGATGTCCTGCCGGAGCCGGGCTCGTGTCCCGGCATGGGCTTCGGACGCAACGCGGTCTGTTCCATGGCTCGCCTCCGGCCACAGCCCTACCCGGCGTGACGCCGCGCCACGATTCACGAACGGGTGAGATCCAGGCGTGCGGCGAAGTCGGCGGCGGCTCCGCGCGGGGCACCGGCGTACAGCAGCTCGGTGCGGTGCACGACACGGGGCGCGGTGAGCGGCACGGCGGCGAGGCCGTCGGTGTCGCGCACGGCCGAGCGGGGCACCACGGCGAGCCCGTGTCCGGCCGCGGCGAGGGCGGTGAGGGCCTGGAGGTCCGTGCCCTCGTAGCGCAGGGCCGGGCGGAAGCCCGTGGAGCCGGTCGCGGTGCGCAGGTGGTCGAGGGGCAGACCGGCGCCGGGCGCGTCGAGCCAGCGGGCGTCGGCGAGGTCGGCGAGGCGCAGTCCGGCGCGGCGGGCCAGCGGGTGGGCGGCGGGCAGCAGGACGCACACCGGTTCCTGGCCCGCGCCCCGGGTGGTGAGCGGGGCGACGTCGGCGAGGCGCAGCGGGTCGTTCGGCGCGGCGAGACCGTCGACGAGCCCCAGGTCCGCACCGCCCGTGGCGACGGCCTCGGGCACGTCGGCGCGCGGCAGCACCCGCAGGGTGACGCCCGTCGGCGGCAGCGCGCGCAGCACCCGGTGCGTCAGGGCGGTCGGGGCGGCGGCCAGGGTGAGGCCTCCGTCCGGCGCGCCCACGAGGGCGGCGATGTCGGCGCGGGCCGCCTGGAGCCGCAGCAGCAGCGGACCCGCGTGCTCCAGGAGCCGCTCGCCCGCCCGCGTGGGCGCGACGGGACGACGGGTCAGGAGCGGTGTCCCCAGGTCCTGTTCGAGGGCGGCGACCTGCTGGGAGACCGCGGACTGGGTGTAGCCGAGGGCACGCGCGGCGGCGGAGAAGGAGGCCAGCCGGGTCACCGTGACGTACGTGCGCAGGAGGTGCGGGTCCATGGGGTGAGCATCGCGCGGGCACCATCAGCGGCGCTTATCGGGGGTGCAGCAATCATCGTTGGACGTGAAGTGGGGGCGCCCGGAGGATGATCGGCATGGCAGACACGAACGCGACGACTTCTGTCCCCTCCGAGCGCGCCGCCGACGGCACGCCACGCGCCGAAGCCCCCTCCCGGCCGGGCTCCTCGCCCGGAGGGGCCTCCACCGGGGCCGCCGCCGCGCCGGTGCGGGCCGCCCGGGTCGCCCTCGTGGGGGACCGCTCCCCGAACGTCACCTCGCACCGCCGCGTCCCCGTGCTCCTGGAGGCGCTGGCCGCCCGTGACGGGCTGGTCCTGGACGCGTACTGGATCCCCACCGAGGACGCCGCCGCCGAGCCCGGGGCCGTACGCGGCTTCGACGCGGTGTGGGCGCTGCCGGGCAGCCCGTACCGGAGCGAGGCGGGCGCGCTCGCCGCGATCCGCACCGCGCGCGAGGAGGGCATCCCGTTCCTCGGCACCTGCGGCGGGTTCCAGCACACCCTCCTGGAGTACGCGCGGCACGTGTGCGGCCTGCCGGACGTCGCGCACGCCGAGAACGACCCCGGCGCCGAGGACCTGCTCATCGCGCCGCTCGCCTGCTCGCTCGTCGGGCACGAAGGGGTGGTGGCCCTCGCCCCCGGGTCGCTCGCGGAGGCGGTCCTGGGGTCCGGCCGGACGGTGGAGCGGTACCACTGCTCGTACGGTCCCGGCGACCCGGCGCACCTTGAGACGCTGCGGAGGCACGGGCTGCGCTTCTCGGGGACGGACGAGGAGGGGCAGGCGCGGGTGGTCGAGCTGCCGGGGCACCCCTTCTTCCTGGCGACGCTGTTCCAGCCCGAGTTGAGCGGGGACGAGGGGCGGCCGCACCCCTTCGTACGGGCGCTGGCGCGGGCCGCGGTGGAGCGGGCGGCGACCCGGGTGGCCGCCGCCTGACGCGGCCCCGCCCCGCCCCGCCCGTGGACGGGGCGGGGCGGACGGGCAGGCGCCGCCACGAGGCACCGGACCACGGAGACCCGGCCCGGGGCACCGGACCACGGAGACCAGGCCCCGGGCGCATGCGGTGTCAGTGGTCTCCGTGACCGCCCCCGTGTCCCCCGTGTCCCCCGTGTCCCCCGTGGTCGAACTTCAGGGCCTCCTTCGGCATCACCACGAAGGGCCGCATCATGCCCATGTCCTCGTGTTCGAGCAGGTGGCAGTGGTACATGAAGCGGCCGTACGCCCCGTCGAACTTGCCGATGACGCGGAGCATCTGGCCCCCGGGCACGCGGAACACGTCCTTCCAGCCCCGCTCGTTGGGGGCGAGCGGAATGGGCTTGCCGGGGTCGTACGTGATCGGCGTCCGCGTGCCGCCGACGGCCGTGTCGAAGCCCGAGGCGTCGTAGGTGTCGCGGCCGAGGAGCTGGAAGTCGGCCAGGTGGATGTGCATGGGGTGGGTCACGTTCGGCCGCACCGCGAGGTTCAGGAAGCTCCACTGCTCGTAGGCGCCCTCCGCGATGGTGAAGCCGAGGCCGTCGTTGAACGTGCGGGCGATCCTGCGGTAGGTCTTCACCACGCCGTCGGGGCCGCGGAGCTGGATGACGCCGTCGGTGGGGAACGGGATGTTCCCCGGATTCTTGACCTCCACCATCTCCCACATCTCCGGGTGGCCGCCGCCGCCCTTCGTGGCGGGCGGCGTCAGCACGACCAGGCGGTGGCCGTGCGGGACGCCGTGCCCGATCGGGCGGAAGGAGCCGGAGAGGACCTCGGGCAGCCGGAAGGTCTCCGGGGCGCCGCCGCCGCGGCCCACCCGGAATTCCATGACGTGCGGGTAGGGCACGTCACCGGCCTGGTCCGGGACGCCCGGCGCCGCGTTCGGCCCCTTGTTGACCAGGCGGAGCCGCTTGCCGGCGAGCTTGCGGAAGTCGACGAGGAGGTCGAAGCGCTCGGCGGAGGCGACGGTGAGCGTGGGCGGGGACCCCTCGGTGGCGCCGAAGTCGATGGGCACCGGGCGCGGCAGCAGGCCGCCGTCGCTGCCGATCTGGTGGACGACGCCGGGCACCGGGGCGCCGTCCTCGTCGATGAGGACGAGTTCGTACGTCCGGGCGTTCGACGCGTTGACCAAGCGGAAGCGGTACCACCCCGGGGCCACTTCCGCGTACGGCCAGATGCGGCCGTTGACGGTGGTGTACGGGCCGGTGAAGGGCAGGGAGACCGGCTTGCCGGTCTCCGGGTTCTTCGGGTCGACGATCGTGGTCTTGTGCAGCAGGCGGCCGGTGAGGCGGCCGTCCTCGTCCGTGTCCAGGTTGCGGTCGGCGATCAGGAGGGGGATCTCCCGCTTGCCGGAGGGCAGTTGGAGCGCGTCCTCCTCGTCGTCGCGGACCAGGTAGGTGCCGTACAGGCCCGCGTACACGTTCCACCTGGTGATGTTCATGGCGTGGTCGTGGTACCACCACTGGACCGCCTGGTGGTCGTTCGGGTACTCGGAGAGCTGGGCGTCGCCGAAGCCCACGGCGTTGTCCGCCCAGCCGTCGTTGCCGCCGCCCGTCTGGGCGCCGTGGACGTGCGTGACGGTCCAGGCGGGGAGTGCGGCCACGTCCTTGTCGGGCTCGACGCCCTCGCGGCCCGGGACGGTGGAGGGCGGCGGGCCCGTGCGCTGCACCTCCACGGCCGTGACGGGGAACTCGCTCTCCTTGGGGACGCGGTTGGTCCAGGCGATGCGGAACCGCTCGCCGCGCCGCACCTCGATGGTGGGGCCCGGCACACAGCCGTCGTACCCCCACATGAGCGTGGGCGGGAGCTGCGGGTGCAGGCGCACCCAGGCCGGGCGGACCGCGATCTCCGTCTCCTCGCGGACGTCACCGCCCGCCGGGCGCAGGACGGGCGGGACGGTCAGCGGCGCCACGTACGGAACGAGCTCGCGGCCGTCCGCGGCCCCCGCGGTCAGGCCGCCCTCATCGGTGTCGAAGGGTACGTCTAAGCCGAGGTCGATGTCGGTCAAGTGGAACACCCCCGTGTCCAGCAGTGGTTCAGCGTTCACTTCAAGGGACTCCCGGCACACCACGAAAGTTCCATGAATCCCCCATTCCGGATAAATGGGTGCGGACCCTCCGCAGTCGCCCGAAGCATTTCCCGAGGTCGCACCCCCGGGGCCGCGGCTGGAATCCCGCGACGGACAGCGAGGGAACCGGACGCCGACGACACACAGCAGGCTGCCGCCGTCCGGCAGCCTGCTGCGGTTCAGGCCGGGCCTGCGCCGGAGACCCGGGCCCCGGGCGGGAATCAGCCAGTGGCCCCGGCGACCGGTTCCTCGCCGGACGGGCAGCTCAGGCGGCGGGCGGCCATGCGTCACATTCTGGCCATCCGGAGCCGCCGCCCGCAGGCGGACGGGCAACTTCGCCGGGCGGCGGGAGGGTTCGGGCGCCCGGTGCCCCGGGGGCGCACGCCCGCACCCTTGCGCGGCCCCCGGTCCGCGGTCATGGTGGCCGTCGTGACCTCCTTCACGCTGCCGCACGACCTGGTGGGCGAGGGCCCGCACAAAGTCGTCGCCGTGCACGGCTGGTTCGCGGACCGGTCGGCGTACGCGCCGGTCCGCGCCGACCTGGACACCGGCGCCTTCCAGTACGCCGTGGTGGACCTGCGCGGGTACGGCGAGGCGCGGGACGTCCCCGGCGCGTACACGACGGCGGAGGCGGCCGCCGACGTGCTCGCGCTCGCGGACCGCCTCGGCTGGCGGCGGTTCTCGGTCGTCGGGCACTCCTTGGGCGGCGGGGTGGCGCAGCACGTGGCGGCCGACGCGCCGGACCGGGTGCGCAGGATCGTCGGGATCTCGCCGGTGCCCGCCTCGGGCGTGCCGATGCCGCCCGAGCAGCGGGAGCTGTTCGCGTCCGCCGGGCGGTCGGCGGACAGCCGCCGCACGATCATCGACCTGACGACGGGCGGCGGGCGCCCGGCGGCCTGGCTGCGTCGCATGGTGGACCGGTCCTTCGCGTGCAGCGACGCCAAGGCGTTCCGCGCCTGGCTGGACGGCTGGGCGGACCACGACTTCCAGGCGCGCGTGGCGGGCTCGCCGGTGCCGGCGCTCGCCGTGGCCGGTGCGCTCGACCCGGCGCTTTCGGCGGAGGTGATGCGGCGGACGTGGCTGCTCGCCTTCCCGCACGGCGAACTGGTGGAGCTGCCGGGCGCCGGGCACTACGCCATGGACGAGCGGCCCCTGGAGTTGGTCCGCGCCGTCGAGGACTTCCTGCGGGCGGACGACGGCACCCCGGAGACGGAGCCGGGTGGCCCGGGCGCCACGGCCCCGGGAACGGGCGGCGCCGCGTGACCCAGGGTCCGCCGTCCACCCCCGCGCGCGGGCGCCCCGGCGCCCCGGTCGACGTCCCGGACGTCTTCGACCCGCGCCTGTACGCCCGCGCCGTGCCCTACGACCGCTACCGCGTGCTGCGCGACCACCACCCGGTGGCCTGGCAGGACGAGCCGCCGGTGCTCGGCTGGCCCGCGGGGCCCGGCTTCTGGGCGGTGACGCGGCACGCGGACGTCACGGCGGTCCTCAAGGACGCGACGGCGTACTCCTCGTGCCTGGGGGCCACGCAGATCCGCGACCCGGACCCGGACGACCTGCCGTTCATCCGCCGCATGATGCTCAACCAGGACCCGCCCGCGCACGGCAGGCTGCGGCGCCTGGTCAGCCGGGCGTTCACGCCGCGCCGCGTGGCCCGGTTCGCGGCACTGGCGCGGCGGCGGGCGCGCACCCTGCTCGCGCGCGCCGTCGCGGAGGCCCGCGCCGGGGACGGCGGTTGCGACGTCGTGCGCGCGGTCACCGACGACTACGCGGTCCTCAACCTCGCGGACCTGCTCGGCGTCCCCCCGTCCGACCGGGGCCTGCTCCTGGACTGGACGCGGCGCGTCATCGGCTACCAGGACCCGGACGAGGCGGGCGAACCGGTCCTCGGCCCGGACGGGCGCCCGGTGAACCCGCGCTCCCCCGCCCTGCTGCGCGACATGTTCGCGTACGCCGCCGACCTGGCCGCGCACAAGCGGCGCCACCCCGGCGACGACGTCCTCACCACGCTCGCCACGACGCCCGAAGTGGCCGGGCCCGAGCTGGAGATGTGCTTCTTCCTGCTGACGGTCGCGGGCAACGACACCGTGCGCGCCGCGGCCCCCGGCGGGCTGCTCGCGCTCGCCGGGCACCCGGGCGAGCAGCACCGCCTGCGCACGGGCGCCGCCCCGATGGCCGGGGCGGTGGAGGAACTGCTGCGCTGGCACCCGCCGGTGCTCAGCTTCCGGCGCACGGCGGCCCGCGACACGGAACTCGCCGGGCGGCGGATCCGGCGCGGCGACAAGGTGGTCGTCTTCCACGCGGCGGCCCACCGCGACGAGCGCGCCTTCGCCGACCCGGACCGCCTCGACCTGACCCGGGCGCCCAACCCGCACGTGGCGTTCGGCGACGGCCCGCACGTCTGCCTGGGCGCGCACTTCGCGCGCCTGCAACTCACCGTCCTGTACGAGCAGACGCTCGCCGCCACCCCCGTGCTCGGGCCCGCCGCGCCACCGCGCCGCCTGGTCTCGCACTTCATCAACGGCCTCAAGTCGCTGCGCCTGACGCTCACGGACTGACCGCGGCGCGAGCCCGCCGGACCGCCCGGCAGGCCGGACCCGCCGGGATACGGTGCCCGGGAAAGATCATCACGTACGCGGAGCACCACGTACGGCGGTTCAGCACGTACGGCGGTTCAGCACGTACGGCGGTCGTCACGCACGGCGGACCAAGCACGTGCGGCCGACCAGCACGTACGGCGATCATCTCCGACGGTGATCACCCCGACCACGGAAGCGAGAGCGAGCCGGGCATGTACGCGGCAGTTGAAGACGAGTACCACGACGACGTGTTCCCGGTCGTCCCGGAGCCGGAGGACGGTGTCCCCTGGCAGGCCCCCGCCGACCTGGAGGAGCACCTGTACGAGCTCGCCCGGGCCGACGACGGCTACACGTACCTGCGGGCGCTCGCCGTCGCGGGCGTCTACCGGCCGGTCCCGCTCACCGACCTCGCCGCGCGGCCCGACGCGCCGCCGCTGTTCAGCGTGGAGGTGCCCGACGGCCGCCGGGTCGCGCAGGTCTACACGGCCGGTTTCCTGCCGCGCCCGCACCCCGACCTCGTCTACGAGTACGTGACCCTGGGCACGCTCGCCCGCTCCTGGCCGGACGACGTGGACGTCCTGGTCGTCAACGCCCGGACGCCGTGCGAGCAGTACTACCTCACCACGGACGAGGAGCGGCGGGTCTGGGCCGACCTGCACGACGACCACCACCGCGAGGAGCGGCTCGGCGACCGCGTCGAGACCCGCCGCACCGGCGCCCCCGCGCCCGGCCCGCTGCTGCACGGCCTGGCCTGCGGCGCCCACCTCTGCTACGCCAACGGCGACCCGTGGAACACGCTCGACTGGCACGGCGCGGGCCACAGCAACGAGGTGGCGCGCCTGGAGGAGTGGTGGGGCGTCCGCGACCGCGCGGAGTGGCTCGACGTCCAGGAGCGGCTGCTGGCCCGCGAGGTCTCCCCGTGGTTCTGGGACTTCGTCCTCGGCGTCCGCGCCACGCTGCCGCCCGCACCCGGGCCCGTCGACCCGGAGCTGTGGCGGCGGCGCGTGGAGGCGGCCCTGCGGGAGCGCGTCGCGGCCACGGGCGGGCCCGGCGCGCCGCACCGCCCCGGCGACGACCCGGAGCTCGACCAGTTCGTGGCCGCGCTGCGCGCCCTGGTCGGCAAGGTCCTGCGGTACGAGGCCCGGTTCCGGGCCGACGGCCTGCTGCCCGCCGACGGGTACGTGCGCACCGTCGCGGCCTGGGACGTCGGGCGCGCCTCCAAGATGGCCCGCTGGGGCCGCGGGGCCCGCTACGCCACGCACGCGGAGCTGGAGTCGGCCCTGGAGCGGGCGTCCCAGGAGGCGCGGGCGGCGTACGCCTCCTGGGAGGAGTTCTCCGCGGGCTACGTCCTCGGCCGCTGTCTGCACTTCGACGAGGAGGAGTTCGGGAGCTGGTACACGACGGTCCTGCGGGCCCACCGCGCCCTGACGACGGACCCGGACAGCCCGTGGCTGACGGTGCCGTTCCGCTGAGGGGTGCCGTTCCGCGGAGGGTGCCGTTCCCGCCGCCGGTACCGGTTGCGCGTGCGTGCGGACCCGCGCCTTCCGTAGGGCCGTGTTTCGGCCTCCTCGGTGCGGCGCCCGCCCCGCGCGCGGATATCGGTCACCTGTACGGAAAGCATGTCTCCAGGGCCGGTCCCACGCAGGGGCGGCCCGCGGGCGGAGGGGGTCCGGGTGCGGGGGCAGGAGCGCGGCGGCCACAACGAGCTGAGCGGCACGGTGCACGGACCCGCCGTGCAGGCGCAGACCGTGTACGGCGGCATCCACGTCCAGGCACCGCCGCCCCGGCCGCACCCCCCGTGGCAGTTGCCGCCCATGGGCCGGATCACGGACCGCGCGGCGGAGCTGCGCCTCCTGGAGGGCCGGCGCGTACGGGCGGGCCGCGCGGGCGACCGTACGCTCGTCGCCGTCAGCGGCCTCGGCGGCGTCGGCAAGACGGCCCTCGCGCTGGCCTGGCTGCACACGCTGCGCGAGCCGTGTCCGGACGGGCAGTTGTACGCGGACCTGGGCGCGCAGTCACCGGCCGGGCCCGCGGACCCCGCCGAGGTCACGGGCCGCTTCCTGCGGGCCCTGGGCGTCCCCGGCGCCCAGGTGCCCGGCACGCTCGCCGAGCGCAGCGCCCTGTACCGCTCGCTGACGGCCGGGCGGCGCCTGGTCGTGCTGCTCGACGACGCCGCGTCGGCGGCGCAGGTGCGGCCGCTGCTGCCCGGCGGGCCCGGTGTGACCGCGGTGACCAGCCGTTGGCGGCTGCCGGGGCTGAGCGTGGACGGCTGCCACTGGCTGCACCTGGAGCCGCTGGAGGTCGACGACGCCGTCGAACTCCTCGCCGAGACCCTCGCCGACGACCGGGTGCGGGCCCAGCCGGAGCAGGCCCGCGCGCTGGTCGAGCTGTGCGCGGGCCTGCCGCTCGCGGTGCGCGTGGCCGGGGCGCGGCTCGCCGCCCGGCCCCGGCGCGGCATCACCACGATGGTGCGGGCGCTGGCCGAGGAGCACGACCGTCTGGAGGAGCTGGCCATCGACGGCGACCACAACGTACGGGCCGCGCTGGACCTGACGTACCAGGAACTGCCGCCGGACGCCGCGCGGCTGTACCGGCTGCTCGGGCTGCACCCGGGCTCCGAGTTCGGCGACGGGGTGGCGGTCGCGCTGCTCGCCGAGCCGTCGTCGCCCGAGGGCGCGACCCGCGCGCGGGCGCGCGCGCTGCTCGACCTGCTGCACCGGGCGAGCCTGCTGACGGACGCCGACGAGGACCGCCACCGCTTCCACGACCTGGTCCGCCTGCACGCGGCCCACAAGGCCGAACGGGACGAGCCGGAGCCGGAGCGGGCGGCCGCGCTGCGGCGCGTCGCCGACCACTACTTGGCCACCGCGACCCGCGCCGAGGAGGTGGTCGACCCGCAGCACCGCACGATGGCCCGCGACTACGGTGACGGGCCGGTCGTCACCGAGGACTTCGGGGCGGGCACCGAGGCGGCCCTCGACTGGCAGGAGCGCGAGCTGGCCAACGCGATGGCGGTGATCCGCCGGGCCCGCTCCGCCTTCCCGACGGTGAGCTGGCAGCTCGCCGACGCGCTGTGGCCGCTGTTCCTGCGCCGCAAGTTCTCCGAGCAGTGGCGGGCCGCCCACGAGGAGGGGCTCGCCGCCGCCGAGGAGCTCGGGGACACGGCGGCGCAGTGCCGGATGCTGACCTCCGGCGGCGTCGGGGAGCTGGGCACGGGCCACCCGGAGCGGGCCCTCGCCATGTTCGAGCGCGCGGCGCGCCAGTTCCTGGCCGACGGGAACGCGCTCGGCCACGCGCGCACGCTCAACTACCGCGGCCTCGCCCACCAGCGGCTCGGCCGTCCCGACGAGGCCACGCGGTACTTCACCCGTGCCGCGCGGGAGCTGCCCCGGTGCGGCGACGTCCGGGCGGGCGGCCTGGCCCGGCTCAACCTCGCGGACGTGGCCCTCGCCCAGGGGCACGCGCCCGAGGCTGCGGACCACGCGGCCGCCGCGCACGCGGTCCTGCGCGCGTCCGGCGACACGTACAACGCGGCCCGCGCGGCCATCGTGCTCGGCCGCGCCCACCTCGCCCGGGGGGAGGCGGGCCCCGCCGAGGAGCACCTGACGGCGGCCCTGGGCGACCTGCGGGCCATGTCCGCCGCCTACGAGACCGCGCGGGCCCTGCACGCCCTCGCCGAGCTGGCGGAGGTGCGCGGCGACCCCGCCCTGGCTCGCGCGCGCTACGGCGAGGCCCTGGAGCTGTACGGTGCGGCGGGCCGCGCGGACTCAGCCGACGCGGGCCGGGCGCGCGCGGACCTGGACCGCCTGCGGGCCCCGGCCGAGGAGTGACACCACAGGCCCCGGGCCGGGCACCGGCCCGGCCAGCTCCCGCGCGGGCAGCCCGGCGGCGAGCCA
>NZ_BNBT01000111.1 GCF_014656095.1 Streptomyces longispororuber | reverse complement strand
GGCCGCGGCGGGCTCGCCGCCACCCGGGCCGAGGCCGCCGCCGCCCGCGGCCGCCGCGGCGACGGTCACCACGGCCGCCGCGCGCATCATCGAACGGCGGCTCAGCGCGCCGGCTATGACGTCGCCGACGTACTCGTTGTCGCTGGTGTTCGGCACGGGGTGGAAGCAGGCGTCGCCGCAGCGGAACCGGCACGTCATGGCCGAGCGGCCGCCGGAGCCGCCCGGGTGCGAGGTGATCAGGGGCAGCAGCTTGCGCACGGGTTTCCTCCAGGGTGGCCGAATCAGCCGCGGTGTGGCTGTTTTCGCTCGTTGTCCGGGTTCCGGCTGGAGGCTAGGGGCGGTTGCCAGCAGGAGGGGGGACTGCGGGTGAACGGAGCGTGAACCGCGCCTGGCCTTGTCTGGCCCCCACCTGGCCCCACCTGGCCCCTGGGCCTTGAGCGGGGTTCCGCGACGCCTGGCCCCTGGGCCCTGAGCGGGCTTTCCGGGCGGGCCCGGGGTGCGGCCCGGAGTGCCGGGGTAGGCGGCGGCTACCCTTACGTGTCCCTCGTGGCCGGAGGGCCGGTCGGGGGCCTCTTTACGCCGAACTCATATTTAGGGGTGCGCACATGGGCATTCTGGACCGTCTGCGAAGCGTCTTCCGACGCCCTCGACCCGACGCCACGTCCCCCACCCCGGACCCCACCCCCGAACAGCCTCCGGCCGAGCTCACCCCGGCGGAGTCCGCCCCGGCCGCCCGCTCTGCTGCTGAGGCCCCGCCCGCCACGTCGGCCGCTCCGGCCGAGGCCGCCGCTCCGGCGGAGCCCGCCGCCAAGGCCGAGGCCGCTGCCGCGGACGGGGCGTCCTCGAAGGCTGAGGCCTCCGCGGCGGAGGCGCTGGTGGCTGCCGCCTTCGACAACGTCACGGTCCGCCGCTCCGCGGCCACCCCCCTCGCCCACCCGCCCACCCATGACGGGGAACCCCACAGCGAAGCCCCGACCGCCACCCCGTCCCCCACGGTGCCCAACCAGTCCACGGAACCGGCCGAACGGGCACAGCACCCCGAGGTGCCGAGCCACCGGGAACCCGAGCCCACCCCGGTAGAGCCCGCCCCCATGCAGCCGTCCTCGGCGGAGGAGCCGCGGACCTCAACAGCCTCTGCGACGGAGATGCGCACTCCCGCTCCGCCCTCTGCTGTTGGTAACCGTCCCGAAGGGACCGACACCCGGCCCCAAGAAACCTCCACCGCTACGGGTGAACACCCCGCCGAACGAGACGCACAGGCACAAGCAGAGACCTCCACCGCTGTGGGCAATCGTCCCGCGGGGCGGGACGGGTGGGCACAGCCCCAGGTGCCGAGCAACCGTGAAACCGAGCCCACCCCAGCCGAGCCCGCCCCCATACAGGCGCCCCCGGCGGAGGAGCCGCAGGCCGTAGAAGCCTCCCCGGCGGAGCCGTCCCAGGCAGAAGCCCCGACCCAGGCAGAGCTTCAGGCGGAGGCCCCCGCCGCGGCGCAGCCGGTTCAGGCCGAGCCCAAGGCGGAAGCCCCGGGCGCGGCCGAGCCCACGGCCCCGGCTGCTGCCAAGCCCGCGGTCAGCCTCGCCAAGGTGAAGAACCGGGCCCCGGGGCTCGCCCCGGCGTACAAGGCGGCGGGGGCGGCCCTGCGGAAGCAGGGGCTCGCGGGGGCCCGCGCCCAGGTGTACCTCGTACTGGACCGCTCCGGCTCCATGCGCCCGTACTACAAGGACGGCTCCGCCCAGCACCTCGCCGACCGCACCCTCGCCCTCGCCGCCCACCTCGACCCCACCGCCACCGTCCACGTCGTCTTCTTCTCGACGGACGTCGACGGCACCGGGACGCTCACCCTCACCGACCACGAGAACCGCGTCGAGGAGCTGCACGCGGCCTGCGGCCACATGGGCCGCACCAGCTACCACCGCGCCGTCGAGGAGGTCGTGGCGCACTACGAGAAGAGCGGCAGCGACGCCCCCGCCCTGGTGGTCTTCCAGACCGACGGCGCCCCGGACACCAAGGGCCCCGCCACCCGGGCCCTCGCGGACGCCGCCCGGCTGCCGCTGTTCTTCTCCTTCGTCGCCTTCGGCGAGGAGGACAGCAAGGCCTTCGACTACCTGCGCCGGCTGACCGCGGACAACGCCGCCCACTTCCTCGCGGGCCCCGCCCCCAAGGACCTCACCGACAAGCGGCTCTACGAGGGCATCCTGGCCGCCTGGCAGCCGTCGGCGTGATGTGAGTCGATCTTCGTTCGGCCGTTAGGATTTCGACCATGGCGGCCACTGGATCCGAGAAGCAGGGGGCGAACGACGTGCAGTCGTACTACGTCTCGACCCCCATCTACTACGTCAACGACGCTCCTCACCTGGG
This sequence comes from Streptomyces longispororuber, assembly GCF_014656095.1. Taxonomy (GTDB): domain Bacteria; phylum Actinomycetota; class Actinomycetes; order Streptomycetales; family Streptomycetaceae; genus Streptomyces; species Streptomyces longispororuber. The sequence continues at coordinate 27,028 of NZ_BNBT01000111.1, read as the reverse complement.
CCACGCCTACACGACCGTCGCAGGCGACGTGCTCACGCGCTGGCACCGGCAGCGCGGCGAGAAGGTGTGGTACCTCACCGGCACGGACGAGCACGGTCAGAAGATCATGCGCACGGCCGAGGCGAACGGCGTGACCCCGCAGGAGTGGTGCGACAAGCTCGTCGAGGAGGCCTGGCGCCCCCTCTGGGAGCACCTGGAGATCGCGAACGACGACTTCATCCGCACCACGGAGAAGCGCCACACCGACCGGGTCCAGGAGTTCGTCCAGGACCTGTACGACAAGGGCGAGATCTACAAGGGCGGGTACGAGGGCCCGTACTGCGTGGGCTGCGAGGAGTACAAGCTCCCCGGTGAGCTCCTCGACGGCGAGGGCGCGTACGAGGGCCAGAAGCTCTGCCCGATCCACAAGAAGCCGGTCGAGCTGCTCAGCGAGGAGAACTACTTCTTCAAGCTGAGCGAGTACGGCGAGAAGCTGCTCGCGCACTACGAGGCCAACCCCGGCTTCATCCAGCCCGAGTCGGCGCGCAACGAGGTCGTGAACTTCGTCAAGCAGGGCCTGCAGGACCTGTCGATCTCGCGCTCCACCTTCGACTGGGGCGTGAAGGTGCCCTGGGACGACAAGCACGTCATCTACGTGTGGGTCGACGCGCTCCTGAACTACGCCACGGCCGTCGGGTACAACGAGAACCCGGCGAAGTTCGGCGAGACCTTCCCCGCGAACGTGCACCTCGTCGGCAAGGACATCCTCCGCTTCCACGCGGTCATCTGGCCCGCCATGCTCATGGCGCAGGGCCTGCCGCTGCCCGGGAAGATCGCCGCCAACGGCTGGCTGATGGTCGGCGGCGAGAAGATGTCGAAGTCCAACCTGACGGGCATCAAGCCGCAGGACCTGACCTCGCACTTCGGCGTCGACGCCTACCGCTGGTACTTCCTGCGCGCCATCGCCTTCGGCCAGGACGGCTCCTTCTCCTGGGAGGACTTCACCGCCCGCTACACCAGCGAGCTCGCCAACGACTACGGCAACCTCGCCTCGCGCGTCGCCGCCATGGTCGGCAAGTACTTCGGCGGGAGCCTGCCCGAGGCCACCGCCGCCGGCGCGGCCGAGCGGGCCGTGCAGGACGGGCTCGCCAAGGCCGTCGCCGAGGCCGACCGGAAGATCGGCGACGAGCTGGACTTCCAGGGCGGCATCCTCGCGGTCTTCGACTTCGTCAAGCAGGTCAACGGCTACATCACGGAGCAGGAGCCGTGGAAGGTCGCCAAGGACGAGTCGGCCGAGGGCAAGGCGCGCCTCGCGACCATCCTGTACACGGCCGCCGAGTCGCTGCGCGGCGTCGCCGTGCTGCTCAACGCGGTCATGCCGGAGACCTCGCAGAAGCTCTGGGACTCCCTCGGGGCGCAGGCCTCGCTCGGGGCCCTCGCCGAGCAGAGGGTCCAGGACGCGGGCGCCTGGGGCCTGCTCCCGGCGGGCTCGACGGTGACCAAGGGCGCGGTCCTCTTCCCGCGCCTGGAGGAGCCGAAGAAGGCCTGACCGCCGCCCGCGCAGTCCTCGGAAGGGCCCGGAACATCGCGTTCCGGGCCCTTCCCGCGTTCCCGGGGCCCTCTCGCGGGCTCCAGGTCAGTCCTGGTCAGTCCTGGTACGTCCTGATCAGCCGGGCCAACTGCCGCCCCGCCGCCCGCAGGGGCTCCTCGCTGCGGTTCACCTGCGCGGTGACCTCCGCGCCCTCCAGGGTGCTGATGACGGTCGTGGCCACCTCGCGTGCGTCGGTCTCGGCGAAACCGCAGCTCACCAGCTTCTCGGCGACGACGTCCTCCCAGCCGCGCAGGGTCTCGCGGCACACCCGCTGGATCTCGGAGTCCGTGCCGAGGGTCTCCAGGGCGGCGGCCGTGACGGGGCAGCCGTCGATCCAGCCCGACTCCCGCAGCGCCGTCGCCAGGTCGGCCGCGCAGGCCTCGACGGCGGCGGCCGGGTCCTCCTCACGGCGCAGCGCGTCCTTCAGGAGCCAGAAGAACTCCTTCCCGCCGTGCTGGAGCGCGGCCACGGCGACGGCCTCCTTACCGCCCGGGAAGGCGTGGTAGACGGAGCCGAGGGTGGCCTGGGCCTCCTGGGCGATCTGCTTGATCCCGGTGCCGACGTAGCCCTGCCGCTGGATGAGCCGCGCGGCGACCACGACGATCCGCTCGCGCGTGCTGGGAAGCGCGCTGTACTGACTCATCCCGCCACCTTATCCGCCACTGAGTAGAGCGTTCGTTCTAGTGGCGTGCTAAGTTCTGTCCCGGCATTGGATAGAGCGTTCGTTCTAGTCGCCCCCTCCAAGTCCGACCCCTGTCACATCCCTGTCCACACCCACGCCCTGGAGGCACCCGTGTCACAGCCCGTCACCGTCATCGGGCTCGGCCCCATGGGGCAGGCGATGGCCGCCGCCTATCTGGACCGCGGCTACGAGGTCACCGTCTGGAACCGCACCCCCTCGCGCGCCGACGCCCTCGTGGAGCGCGGCGCCACGCTCGCCGCCGATCCCGAACAGGCGCTGCTCGCCAACGAGCTGGTGATCCTCAGCCTCATCGACTACGACGCCATGTACACCGCGCTCCGCGGCGCCGAGCACGCGGTGGCCGGCCGCGTCCTGGTGAACCTCAGCTCCGACACCCCGCAGAAGGCCCGCGAAGCGGCCCGCTGGGTCACGGAGCTCGGCGGCACCCACCTGACCGGCGGCGTCCTGTCCCCGCCCCCGGGCATCGGCAGCCCGGACATGTCGACCTTCTACAGCGGTCCGCGCGCGGCGTACGACAAGCACCGCGCCGCCCTGGAGGTGATCACCGGCAAGACCGACCACCGGGGCCAGGACCCGGGCCTGGCCGCCCTCATGTACCAGCTCAACATGGTCATCTTCTGGCCCGCGATGCTCTCGTACTGGCAGGCCGTGGCGCTCGCCGCCACGCACGGCCTGACGGCGGCGGACATCGCCCCGTACGCGGCCGAGAACTTCGCGGGCATGGGGCAGTTCCTCGACTTCTACGCGCCCCGTATCGACGCCGGGAACCACGCGGGCGACGTGGACCGCATCTCCATGGGCCTGGCGAGCATGGAACACGTCGTGCACACGAACGCGGACGCGGGCGTCGACACGGCCTTCCCGCGCGCCGTCCTGGACGCCTTCCGCCGCGGCACGGACGCCGGGTACGGCGCGGACAGCTTCAGCAGGCTGGTGGAGCTCCTGAAGCAGCCCGCCTGAGCGGCCTCGCGCGGGTGGCTCGATCCCTTCGCTGCGAATGAGCCGTTGATCACTTCGTGAGCGGACTCACTCCGTCTTCACGCCCTCGCACGTAGGCTTCACAGCATGGCCACGAATCCCGCTTCCGAGACGCGGCGCCCCCGGCGCACCGCGGACGAGGTGAACGAGGAGATCCGTGCGCTGTGGCTGCGCTGCGGCGGGCGGCTGAGCACCGAGCAGCGGCGTGAGTACCAACGCCTGGTCACGGAGTGGGCGGCCGCCGAGGCCGCCGCCCACCCCGAGGCGGTCGGCCGCGCCGAGAGCCACGGCTCGCCGACGCGCGCCGCCTGACGCGCCCGCGGCCTTCAGTTGCTCGGCACCACGCAGTCGCGCGGCTGCGGACGCCCCTCCGGCCAGCCGAGCCCCTTGAACGCGAGCTTCCGCGTCCGGGGGTCGAGCTCCACCACGGCGACCGGCTTGTCGTAGGGGTTGCCGGCGTTGGTCAGGCACACCCACCCGCTGGTTCCGGCCACCCGGTGCGCGGACTCCAGGCGGGGCCACTGGGCGGCGACCCGCTCGCGCGGCGGCACCGCCCCGGGCGCCCGGGCGTTCGCCAGGAACAAGGCCTGCGCGATGGTGCGCACCCCGTCGTGCACCAGCATGGTGCGCGAGTCGTCGTACGTGACGGGACCGATGTCCCCGGCGCCCTGCCGGTCGGTGAGCGCGCGCAGCCTCGCCAGCTCCTCCTGCGGCTCGGTCAGGTGCGCGGGCCGGTCCGCGCCCTTCCCGGCCCGTGTCCGCGCCCACGCCTCGGGGTGGCCGGGCGCCGTGTACTCCACGGTGACCGTGGGCTCCTTCGCGCCGGGCTCACCCTGGAGCCGCGCCCAGTCGGCGTCGCTCATGTACTGCTCCAGGGTGGCCGCGCCGGAACCGCTCACCACGGTGTACCGCTTGCCCCGGCACGGCACCTCCGCGAGCTTGAGCGCGAACAGGCGCAGGTGCACGGGGCGTCCGGCGAAGTAGACGACCTTCGCCCGGGACTGGCAGATGTTGTGGCCGATGAGGGAGAAGTCGTTGCCGGTCTCGCCGGGCTCGCTGATCGAGGGGGAGGTGAACTCCTGGTCCTTGGCGCCCGGCGGGCCCGGTTCGTCCCTGCTGAAGGCCCGCGCGAGCGACTCCACGTAGACATCGTCCGGGCGGGTGTCCCGCACCAGGACCGTCTCGTCGTCGCGCAGCCCCCGGTGGAAGGCGGCGAGCGCCGCCGCCTGCTGCCGGTTGGTCGGGATCACCCGGGCGAGGCCCCGGAAGCGCGGCCGCACCCCGCGCCGCTCGGCGTTGGCGAGTTCGTCGGCGCTGGCCCGGCTGATCAGCACGGGCAGGCGCAGCTCGTTCGTGAGCCGGTCGACGGCGTCGATCGTGGCGCGCAGGCTCAGGTTGAAGCCGGTGACCGCGCGGAGGTTGTGCTTCTCGTCGTCCGCGAGCGCGGCCAGGTCGTCGACGACCCGCGCCTGCTGGCCGTAGTTGCGGCCGGGGTTGGCGAGGACCAGCCGGATCAGCGGCTTCTGCTCGGCGCGGTTGGCCCGGTACTGCGCGAGGTACGCGCCCTGCACGTCGCTGCGGAGCTGGCGGCGCTCGGCCCGCGACTCCGGCGTGAGGGGCAGCATCATCGCCACCGTGACGTGCGGCTCGCCGTCGATCCGCCGGTTCTCCTCCGCGATCGCGCCGCTCACCGCGGTGATCTCCGCGGTCCCGAAGTCGTAGCCGGAGCCGTTCACACCGACGCACTCGCCGCCGTGCCGCTCCACGCCGTCGGCGCAGTGGTCGGGGCCGCCCACGTGCTGCGGCACGAGGAGGGCGGCGCCCACCAGGGCCGCCCCCACGACCAGGACCGTGACGGCCTTCTTCAGGCGTGTCGCCCACACGTGGTGGTACAGCCAGTTCAGCACCGCCGCCCCCTTCCGCTCCGCCCCGCCATCGGCCGCCCCTCACGTGAGTCCACCGTGTCGCGCCCGGCCGTCGTCCGGGCCCCGTTCAGCCCAGGTGCCGCGTGCACGCGCACGGCAGCAGCGGCTGTCTCTCCCGCGCCCGCTCGGCCCACTCGCCGGCCGTCCGGGTCAGTACCTCGATGCCCGGCACCGGCTCGTCGCCGAGCCGGTCGAGCAACTGCCGCCAGGTGCCCGTCACCGCCGGGTCCACCGGCCCCGAGCGGTCCTCGTACAGCCACACCGCGTGCAGCAGCCGGTCCACGCGGCGCCGCAGCACGTCGTCGCCGCACGCCGGGGTCTCGCCGAGCGCGCGGGCGCGCCGCGCGCCGCGCGCGCCCGTGAGCGGCGCGCGCCCCGGCGACCACGCCACGGCGAGCAGCTCCGCGCACCAGTCGGCCATGGACCGCGAGGTGTCGCGCGCCGGGAAGGAGCGGGTCAGCCGGTCGACGGCGCCCTCCGTGTCCCCGGCGGCGAGGCCGTGGTGCGCGGCGTGCGCGGCCGCCGTACCGAAGAGCGCGTCGGCCCTCTCCTCGGGGGCCGCGGCGGTCGCGGCGCGCCGGGCGAAGCAGTCCCGCAGCAGCTCCTGGTCGGCGCGCAGGCCCGTGCCGCGCGCCTCCATCCCGTACAGGCGCCGCATCAGCAGGTGGCGCAGGCCCCGGTCGCCGATGAAGTGGCGCTCGCAGTACGGCCATCCGGCGTCGAGCAGCAGTTCCGCGACCCGGTACGCGGACAGCCGCTCGTCCCGGCCGCCCTGGCGTACGCGCAGCAACTCCTGGGCGCAGTCCCCGTCGTGGGCCACCGACAGGTGGCTGAGCAGGTCCAGCCAGTGGCCGTGCTGCTCGGGCGGCAGCTCCTCGGGGAGCTGGCGCACGACCAGGTCGTCCAGGAGCAGCTCGGCGACGGGGCGCGGGGGCGCGTCGGGCGCCGACCGGGAGCGCACCGGCACGTCGAGCAGCGTCCAGTCCGTGAACGCGGCCGGGTCCGCGACGCGCAGCGCGGCGGCGGCCTCCCCGAGGCGCGTGACGAACCGGGGCCGCCCGCCGCTGAGCCGGTGCACGGCGCTCTCCACGCGCAGCCGCGCGGCGTGCTCGCCCGGCTGGTGGCCCTCGTCGCGGCCGTGCCCCTGGAGCCGGGCCAGTTCGTGGTTCTGCTGCTCGGCGGTGAGCGTCGGCATCCGGACGAGCAGCACGCCGCGCGCGGGCGCGGCCAGCCCCGGGACGCCGCCGGGTCTTCGCCGCCACGCGGGCAGGCCGCCGTCCCCGGGGCTCCAGGCGGCCGGGGCGTCCCCGGAGCCGTCCGCCGAGCGGTACAGGAAGCGGCCGCCGTCCGCGCGGCGCGCCGTCGCGACGACCACCACGCGGTCGTGGTGGCCGCCCTCGCGGTCGAGCAGCACGGACCGGACGAGGCCGCGGCCGAGCGCGCCGTCCGCGTGGTCCAGCAGCACCGCGGGCCGCCCGGCCCGCGCCAGCCGCCCGCGGACGGAGGTGTACGCGGCCTCGACGTCCTCGCGCAGCGCCCGGAAGAGGAAGCTCTCCGCGTTGGCGCGGGCCTCGCCGCCCTGCTGGAAGTCGACGCTGAGCGCGTGCAGGCCGAGCCGGGGGTGCCCGGCCGCGCCCGAGTACGCGCCGTAGCAGGCCTCGAGGGCCGCCCTGCCCTCCGCCGATGTGCGCTCGAAGAGCTCGTCGAGGATGGCGGTGATCATCGGTGTGGCCAGCGGCTGGGCGACGAGCAGCGCGCCGAGCGCGGCCAGGTAGGCGCGGAAGGCGCGGTGCAGGACACCGCCCCAGAAGGTGCCCCGCGGCAGCAGCACGTCGTGCCGGCGCACCTCGTCCAGGCCCTCGGCGGGGCTCGCCAGCGGGTCGCCGGCGGCGACGGCCACCAGGCCCGCGTACAGCCGCGGGGCGCCGATCGCGCCGCCGTCCCCGCTCCACGCCCCGAACTGCACGGCCAGCTCCCGCAGCGCCTCGGTGGCCGCGGAGCGGGTCGCGGGCCGCTGCCCGGCGCGCTCGCGGAACACCGGGGCGGCGCAGTCGACGTGCGCGGCCGGCACGTAGCGGCCGAAGTCGTCGCGCACGCGGCGCAGCAGCCGCCCCTTGCCCATGCCGGGGCCGCCGGTCAGCAGCACCACCGGCAGGTCGGGCCCGTACAGGAGCGGGCGGTTGCGGCCCTTCGCGGTCTTGCCGAGCAGCCGGGCGAGCAGGCCGTCGTCGGCCAGGAGCTTGCCTGTTCCCAGGTCGTCGGACAACGGACCCCCGGAGCGAGCGTGGCGGACCGCCAGGGTAGGCGAGCCGCGCCCCCCTTGTGCAGGCCTCTGCGCAGGCCCTTCCAGCCCGTCCGGCGTTTCGCGCAGGCCCTTCCAGCCCGTCCGGCGTTTCGCGCAGGCCCTTCCAGCCCGTCCGGCGTTTGAGGACGAGGCGCGAAGCGCCAAAAAAAGGGGGGAAAGGGGCGAAGCCCCATAGGAAAGGGGGCGCGGCGGCGAGCCACCCCGGGCACAGGAAGGGGGCCCGGGGCCGCCAGGCCCCGAGCCCCCTCACCAGGCCGGGCCTACTGCCCCGAAGGCTGCTCACCCTTGCCGGAGGCAACCGGCTTGCGGAGCGCGATGTTCAGCTCCCGCAGCCGCGCCTCCTCCAGCACCGTGGGCGCGCCCATCATCAGGTCCTGGGCGTTGCCGTTGAGCGGGAAGGCGATGGTCTCGCGGATGTTCGGCTCGTCCGCGAGGAGCATCACGATGCGGTCGACGCCGGGCGCGATGCCACCGTGCGGCGGCGCGCCGAGGCGGAACGCGCGCAGCATGCCCGCGAACTCCCGCTCGACCGTCTCGCGCTCGTAACCCGCGATCTCGAAGGCCTTCAGCATGACCTCGGGCTCGTGGTTCCGGATCGCGCCGGAGGACAGCTCGATGCCGTTGCAGACGATGTCGTACTGCCAGGCGAGGATGTCGAGCGGGTCCTTCTCCTCCAGGTCCTTCATGCCGCCCTGGGGCATCGAGAAGGGGTTGTGGGAGAAGTCGATCCTCCCCGTCTCCTCGTCCTTCTCGTACATCGGGAAGTCGACGATCCAGCAGAACCGGAAGACGTTCTCCTCGAAGTGGCCGGCGCGCTTCGCGGCCTCGACGCGCACGGCGCCCATGATCTTGGAGACCTCGTCGAACTCGCCCGCGCCGAAGAACACCGCGTGGCCGGGGGCGAGGGACAGGCGCTTGGTCAGCTCCTGCACGTCCGCCTCGGTGAGGAACTTCGCGATCGGGCCGGAGAACGAGCCGTCCTCGGCGACGCGGACCCACGCCAGGCCCTTCGCGCCCTGCTCGACCGCGTACTCGCCGAGGCCGTCGAAGAACTTCCGGGACTGCGACGCGGTGTCCGGCACGGGCAGGGCCCGCACGTGCTTGCCCGCGAAGGCCTTGAACCCCGAGTCCGCGAACACGTCGGTGATGTCGACGAGTTCGAGCTTGGCGCGCAGGTCCGGCTTGTCCGAGCCGTACTTCAGCATCGCCTCGCGGAACGGGATGCGCGGGAACGGCGAGGTGACCTCGCGGCCGCCGCCGAACTCCGTGAACAGCTCGGTCATGAGCTGCTCGATCGGGCGGAAGACGTCCTCCTGCTCGACGAAGGACATCTCGACGTCGAGCTGGTAGAACTCGCCCGGCGAGCGGTCCGCGCGCGCGTCCTCGTCGCGGAAGCACGGCGCGATCTGGAAGTACCGGTCGAAGCCGGAGATCATCAGGAGCTGCTTGAACTGCTGCGGGGCCTGCGGCAGCGCGTAGAACTTGCCCGGGTTCAGGCGGGAGGGGACGACGAAGTCGCGGGCGCCCTCGGGGGAGGTCGCGGTCAGGATCGGCGTCGCCATCTCGTTGAAGCCGAGGGCGGTCATCTTGTGCCGGATCGCGGAGATCACGGCGGTGCGCAGCATGATGTTGCGGTGCATGCGCTCGCGGCGCAGGTCCAGGAAGCGGTACTCCAGGCGCCGCTCCTCGTTCACGCCGTCGTCCGCGTTTACCGTGAAGGGCAGCGGGCCCGCGGCGCCGAGCACCTCGACCTCGGCGGCCTCGATCTCGATCTCGCCGGTGGGCAGCTCCGGGTTCACGTTCTCCGCGCCGCGCGAGACGACCTTGCCGTCGACGCGGACGACCGTCTCCTTGGAGAGCTTGTCCAGGGTCTCGGCGGCGGCCGTGCCGGGGCGGGCGACCAACTGCGTGATGCCGTAGTGGTCGCGCAGGTCGATGAAGAGGATGCCGCCCAGGTCGCGCCGATTGTGCAGCCAGCCGCTCAGCCGGACGTCCGTGCCGACGTCAGCGGCGCGGAGCTCGCCGCACGTGTGGGACCTGTACCGATGCATCGTCGTTCATCCAGTCTTTCGAGATCGGGGGGCTGGCCGTCCCGGGGGCGCCCGTCACGGACGCGCCCAGGGTGCTTGCTGACTGTCAAGGCTACCGTCCGGCGGAAGATCGCTCCCCCTCGTATTCCGGCTCGCGCTCCGGCTCGTGATCGGGCTCCCGCTCCGTCCCGTACTCCGGCTCGCGCTCCGGCGGCGGCGACGGCCCCGGCCCCGCGGCGGACCGGCCCGGGCCGCGCAGGGTGGCGAGTGGTCCGTACCTGTTCCTACAGTGAAGCAATGCGCACCGATGAGCCCCGCGAGCAGGTGGGGGACGGCTCCCTGCCTCCCGTACGGGACTCCCTGCCCCCGGTGGACGAGGTCCTGGCCGCGATCGCCACCGGCCTGTGGCGCTGGGACAACGTCTCCGGCACGGTCACCCTGGACGCGGAGGCGGCCCGGCTCCTGGGCCTCGCGCCGCACGCCCAGACGACCACCGAGGCCGGTGTGCGCTCCCGCTTCCACCCGGTCGACTGGAACGAGATCCACGGCATCGTGCAGCTCGCCGTCGCCGAGGGCACCCTCGCCGAGGCCCGCCTGCGCATCATGGACGAGCAGGGCCGACGGGTGCTGCGCACGGTCCGCAGCCGCACCAAGCCGATCGTCCACGACGCCTCCGCGAACGCCTACGAGCTGATCGGCACCCTCCAGGAGGTCAACGAGCCCTCGCCGGGCGCCGCCGCCCGCACCCCCGTCACCGGTGACTGGCGCCGCTCCCGCGAGGCGTTCCTGCTGGACGCGGGGCGCGCGCTCGCGGAGGCGCGGTCCACGGAGGAGGTGCTCCGGGTCGCGGCCGGTCTGTCGATGCCCGGGTTCTCGCCCGACGGCCTCGCCGTCTTCGGCGTCACCGGCGACCGGCTCACCGTCGTCGGCCACCACGGACACCACGGCTACGGGGACGACGACCCGCTCGCCGCCATGCCCCTGGACACCGACTACCCGGCCGCCGAGGTGCTGCGCACCGGCCGCGCGGTCTACCTGTCGTCCCCGGAAGAGTACCGGCGCCGCTACCCGGCGACGTGGCCCCTGGCGTCCCGGTTCAAGCGGCAGTCCTGGGCGTTCCTGCCGCTGACCGTGGCGGGGCGCACCATGGGCGCCTGGATGGCGGCCTTCACGTACCCCGTGTCGTTCACGCCCGACGAGCGCTCGGTCCTGACGACCGTCGCGCGGATGCTGGCGCAGGCCCTGTCGCGCGCCGGGGTCGCCGAGTCCGAGCGGGAGCTGACCGAGGGCCTCCAGCGGTCCATGATGCCGACGCTCGGCCCCGAGATCCCCGGCATGAGCGTCGCCGCGCGCTACGTGCCGACCGGCGGCGGCCTCCAGGTCGGCGGCGACTGGTACGACATGATCCCGCTGCCCAGCGGCCGGATCGCGTTCGTCATCGGCGACGTACAGGGCCACGACGTCCGGGCGGCGGGGCTCATGGGGCAGTTGCGCATCGCCCTGCGCGCGTACGCCTCCGAGGGGCACCGCCCGGACGCCGTCCTGTCCCGCGCCACCCGGTTCCTGTCCGGCATCACGGACGGCATCACCTACGGGTCCACCGACAACCGCGACGACCCGGACCACACGGCCACGGACCCGCGGTTCGCGACGTGCCTCTACGTAGAGGCCGATCCGGCGACCGGGCTGCTGGAGATAGCCCGTGCGGGACATCCGGAGCCCGTCATACGGATGGCTGACGGAACGGTTCTGCACCGGCCCATCGCGGGCGGTCTGCCGCTCGGCGTCGACCCGGACGCCGACTACCCCACCACCCACCTCGTCCTGGACACCGGCGAGACGATGCTGACCTGCACGGACGGCCTCATCGAGACCGGCGGCCACGACCTGGAGACCGGCTGGGCGCGGATCCGGCACATCCTGGAGACCTACGAGGGGTTCTCCGGGGGCACGCCGGGGGGCCTGGCCGGGAGCCCGCCGGGGGACCGGGGGAACCTGTCCGGGGAGGTGGCCGGGGGTCTGTCCGGGGGCCTGACCGGGGACCTCTCCGGGGATCTGCCCGGAGACCTGCCCGAGGACCTGCCCGGAGACCTCTCCGGGGCGGACGACGACCTGGAGGCCCTCGCCGACACCCTCGTCCAGGGCGTGCACGGCCCGTCCTCGCACCACACCACCGGCCCGCTCGCCGACCGCCGCGAGGACGACATCGCCGTCCTGCTGCTGCGCCGCACCGGCCGCCCGGAGGAGCACGCACGGCTGCGCCGCACGATGCTGACCGTGGCGCAGGCCGAGCCGGAGCGCGTGGCGGGCGCCCGGGGCCACCTGCGGGACCTGCTGCACGACTGGGCGGACGCCGACCAGGTCGACTCCGCCGTCCTGCTCATCTCCGAGATGATCACCAACGTCCTGGTGCACACCGACGGCGACGCCCTGCTGGTCGCCGAGGTCACCGGCGAGAACGGCACCCGGCGGCTGCGCGCGGAGGTCAGCGACGGCAGCGACGACCTGCCGCACAAGCGCCACCCCGGGGAGCTCGCCTCCTCCGGACGCGGCCTGGTCCTCATGGACCTGCTCGCGGACCGCTGGGGCGTCGCCCCGCGCGGGGAGGGCAAGAGCATCTGGTTCGAGCTCTACGAGGGGCCGGCCGCCGGAGGGGGCGACGGCTAAGGCCCCGGGGACGCCTCACCGGCGTAGGGACGGTCCCCGGAACGGTCCCCGGAGGTGCTGTCGGCGTACCGGACGCGCATCTCGCTGATCACCCCGAAGGCCGCGGCGGTCAGCGGCACCGCGAGCAGCATCCCGATGATCCCGGCCACGGACGCGCCCGCGGTGATCGCGAGCATCACGACCGCCGGGTGCATCTGCACGGTGCGGCTCTGGATCACCGGCTGGAGCACGTGCCCCTCCAGGACCTGCACCGCGAGAACCACGCCGAGCGTCCACAGGGCGATGGCCAGGCCGCGGTCGGCGAGCGCCACGAGGACGGCGACGGCCCCGGACAGGAACGCCCCCAGGTACGGGATGTAGGCCCCGACGAAGACGAGCGCGCCGAGCCCCCAGGCCCCCGGCACGCGCAGGACCAGCAGCCCCGCGGTGATGCACACGGCGTCGATGAGCGCGATGAACGTGGTCCCGCGCATGAACCCCTCGACCGCCGTGAAGGCCCGCCGCGCCATGGCCTCCACGGTGTCCCCGGAGTGCTCGGGCACGAGCGAGCGCAGCGTGTGCGCGGCCTTGTGGGAGTCCCGCAGGAAGAAGAAGACCAGCAGCAGCGCGAGTACGGCCGTCGCGATCATCTCGCCCGCCACGCTCAGCCCGCTGACCACCCCGGAGGCGGCCGTCCCGCCGAACTTCCCGAGCAGCTCCTTGGAGTTGGCCGCGAGGTCGTCCAGGGACGTACCGGCCGCCCCGAAGTGCTTCGACAGGTCGTGCGCGGCGGCCCGGAGCGAGGACACGATCTGGCCCCCGGTGTCGAACAGGGCCTTCACGACGATGTACGTCGCCCCGCCGACGACCGCGAGCACCGCGGCGCACGTCAGCCCCGCCGCGAGCGACCGCTGCACCCGCATGCGCAGGAGGCGCCGGTACAAGGGCCCGAGGAGCGCGGTCCCGAGCAGCGCGAGCAGCACCGGGGTGACGGCCGTCTTGAAGACGACGCACAGCCAGATCCCGACGGCGGCGACACCGGTGACGAGCAGCGCCACCACACACCAGGCGGCAAGCCGCCGCACCGCCTCAGGCAGAAGAGAGGACACCGCCCCACCCGACCACGCCCTCCGGGGAGCCGCACGCGGGGCGCGGCGGACGGGTGGCAGCCCCGCCTCCTGACAGGGGCACTACCGGCGGTAGGGGCTCCACCCAAGGCAGGGCGCTTCCCGACGCCCCGCCCCGGGCAAGGGTTCAGGAGGCCTCGCCCAGGGGGGAACTCCTCGCAAGGCCCCCGCCCCGGGCAGGGGCAGGGGCCAAGGGCGGCGTCACATGCCGTGCACCGCGGGGACCGACCCCAGCAGCCCCTTCTGGAAGTCCTCGAAGGCCTGCTGCAACTCCGCCCGCGTGTTCATCACGAACGGCCCGTAGTGCGCCATCGGCTCCCGGATGGGCAGCCCGCCCAGCAGCACGACCTCCAGATCCGGAGTGTGCGAGTCCTGCTTCTCGTCCGCCCGCACGGTCAGGGACCCACCGGCCCCGAACACCGCGGTCTGCCCGAGCTCCACGGGCCGCCGCTCCGCGCCCACGGTCCCGCGCCCGGCCAGCACGTACGCGAGCCCGTTGAAGTCCTCCCGCCAGGGGAGCGTGACCTCGGCACCGGGCCGCACCGTCGCGTGGACCATGGTGATCGGGGTGTGCGTGATGCCCGGCCCCTCGTGCCCGTCGAGCTCACCGGCGATGACCCGGAGCAGCGCGCCCCCGTCCTGCGAGGTGAGCAGCCGCACCTGACCACCGCGGATGTCCTGGTAGCGCGGGTCCATCATCTTGTCCTTGGCGGGCAGGTTCACCCAGAGCTGTAGCCCGTGGAAGAGCCCACCGGACATGACGAGCGACTCCGGCGGCGCCTCGATGTGGAGCAGGCCCGACCCGGCCGTCATCCACTGGGTGTCACCGTTGCGGATGGTGCCGCCACCACCGTTGGAGTCCTGGTGCACGAAGGTGCCGTCGATCAGGTACACTTGTAGTTGATCCCGGCGAAGGCCCGGCGAACCGGGAACCCTTCGCCCTCGTAGCCGCTCGGTGCGGTCCGCACGGCGAGCACGGGACGCGCCACGGCATCGGCGGGCACGGTCACGCGGGGCAGGGTCAGCGGGTTCTCAACGGTCACTGCAGGCATGGTTCGGACCTCCTCGTACGCTCAGATTAGTTGAACGTAGAACTTCTTGCCACTCCGAACACGGCACAGCCGGACGGCATTCCCCGGCTCCGCCGGAACGAACACCCGATGACTGAAAACGCACGGGCACCAAAGGCACCACCAGCCACGAAAAACGGCACGCAGGGCACCACACAGGAGCGAGGAGAGCCGCGACAGGGCAGCCCTCAACCCGACCCGGCGGGATCAGCCAGGCCGTACGAGGGCGAGGTCAGCGCGAGGACGGCACGCAGGAGAGCGCACGGACGGCACAGCGAGAACGCAAGGGCCGCACGACGAGAGCGCGCGACCCGCACACGCGGGAAGGAAGGAGCGCGCCGCCCCGGGCAGGGGGGTGGGGCGAGGGCGGGGTCGGGGTCGGGGCCGGTCAGCCGTACATGCGGCGCATGGCGAAGTCCACCATCTGCTCGACGGCCTTCGCGTCGAACACCATGCGGTGGTCGCCCTCCATGTCGAGGACGAAGCCGTAGCCGGTCGGCAGGAGGTCGATCACCTCGGCGCCGGTGATGACGAAGTACTTGGAGTCCTTGCCGGCGTAGCGGCGCAGCTCCTTCAGGGACGTGAACATCGGGATGACCGGCTGCTGCGTGTTGTGCAGCGCGAGGAAGCCCGGATTGTCACCGCGCGGGCAGTAGACCTTCGAGGTCGCGAAGATCTGCTGGAAGTCCTCGGCGGACATCGAGCCCGTGGTGAACGCGCGCACCGCGTCGGCCAGGGACGGCGGCGACGGCTCGGGGTACAGCGGGGCCTGCTGGCCGTAACCACCGGGCATCTGCGCGTGCTGCTGCGGCTGCTGCGGCGGGGCGTACCCCTGGCCGACACCGGTGTGTTGGTCGTAGCCGTACATGCCCCACAGCCTACCGAGAGCGTCGCGGGGCCCCGCCGAAAACTTTCTCTAGCGACCGCTAGACAAATACAGGGCGACCCGGCTACGGTTTTTGTAGTGGCGGCTACAGATAGTCGAGCCGCCGGACCGAAGGGGGACCAGCCATGCCCGTACGCTCCTAGGCACCGACCTCGACAGCACCGGCCTCAGCAGGGGATTCGCCGTCCGCGTCCCCATCGGCGCGTCCCGCGGACCGTGCGCGCCCCGCACGCCGCGCGACGTTCGGGCGAACGGTCGCGGGGTCCGGCCCCGGACTACTGCTCGCGCACGGGGCGGGCGGCTCGGTCGCGGCCAACTTCGGCCCGCTGATGGCGGGGTTGACGTCGGCCCACCGCGTCGTGGGCGTGGACTATCCCGGCACGGGCGCGACCCCCCGGGCCCGGACGCCGCTCACGCTCGACACCCTCGCGGACGAGCTGGTCGCGGCGGCCGACGCCGAAGGCCTGGAGACCTTCGCGATAGCGGGCTATTCACTGGGCACGGCCGTGGCGGTGCGGGCGGCGGCGCGGCACCCGCAGCGGGTGACGGCACTGGCCCTGACGGCGCCCTTCGCGCGGTTGGACGCGCGTACGCGGCTCACGGCCGAGGTCTGGCGGGACCTGTCCCTGTCCCGCGACCGGGACACCCTGGCCCGCTTCCTGCTGCCCCTCGCGCTCGGCCCTGCGGCGCTGGACTCCCTGTCCCCCGAGGCCCTGGCCACCGCCCTGCGGGAGACGGCGCAGACGGCCCCGGAGGGCACCGCCGAGCACGTGGACCTGGTCACGCGGACGGACACCCGGGCCGACCTGCCCACCATCACGGCTCCGACCCTGGTGATCACGACGACGGAGGACCAGCTCATCCCGGCGGCGCTGCAGCGCGAGGTCGCCGCGGGCATCCCGGGCGCGCGCACGGCACAGCTCGCGACCGGCCACCTCCCGTTCGCCGAGAACCCCACGGAGTGGCAGCGGCTGATAACCGACCATCTGCGCCGGGCGGCCGCCCGCCCTGGCACGGCGAAGTAGACCCAGCTCACACTTGGACGCTCAGGGGTTGCCTCTTATTACCGGCGGGTAGCATCATTTGAGACGACAAGCTACTTACTGGTACGCCTACGAGGTCCCCGCCTCCCAAGCCATAAACGGAGCCGTCGCCATGGGGCACTACAAGTCGAATCTCCGCGACATCGAGTTCAACCTCTTCGAGGTCCTCGGCCGCGACAAGCTGTACGGCACCGGCCCGTTCGCGGAGATGGACGTCGACACCGCCAAGAGCATCCTCAGCGAGATCGCCCGCCTCGCGGAGAACGAGCTGGCCGCCTCCTTCGAGGACGCCGACCGCAACCCGCCGGTGTTCGACCCGGAGACCAACACGGCGCCCGTCCCGGAGTCCTTCAAGAAGAGCTACCAGGCCTTCATGGACTCCGAGTACTGGCGGCTCGGCCTGCCCGAGGAGATCGGCGGCACCACCTCGCCCCGCTCCCTCATCTGGGCGTACGCGGAGCTGCTGCTCGGCTCCAACCCGGCCGTGTGGATGTACTCCTCGGGCCCGGCCTTCGCCGGGATCCTCTTCGAGGAGGGCACCGACGTCCAGAAGAAGATCGCCGAGATCGCCGTCGAGAAGCAGTGGGGCTCGACGATGGTCCTCACCGAGCCGGACGCCGGCTCCGACGTGGGCGCGGGCCGCACCAAGGCCGTGCAGCAGGAGGACGGCTCCTGGCACATCGAGGGCGTGAAGCGCTTCATCACGTCCGGCGAGCACGACATGTCGGAGAACATCCTCCACTACGTCCTCGCCCGCCCCGAGGGCGCCGGCCCCGGCACCAAGGGCCTGTCCCTCTTCCTCGTGCCGAAGTACGAGTTCGACTTCGAGACCGGCGAGCTGGGCGCGCGCAACGGCGTGTACGCGACGAACGTCGAGCACAAGATGGGCCTCAAGGCGTCCAACACGTGCGAGATGACGTTCGGCGACAAGCACCCGGCCAAGGGCTGGCTGATCGGCGACAAGCACGACGGCATCCGCCAGATGTTCCGCATCATCGAGTTCGCCCGCATGATGGTCGGCACGAAGGCGATCTCGACACTCTCCACGGGCTACCTCAACGCCCTGGAGTACGCCAAGGAGCGCGTCCAGGGCCCCGACCTGGCCCAGTTCATGGACAAGACCGCGCCCAAGGTGACGATCACGCACCACCCGGACGTGCGCCGCTCCCTCATGACGCAGAAGGCGTACGCGGAGGGCATGCGCGCCCTGGTGCTGCACACCGCGGCCGTCCAGGACGAGATCGCGCTCAAGGAGGCCGCGGGCGAGGACGCGAGCACGCTGCACGCCCTGAACGACCTGCTCCTGCCGATCGTCAAGGGCTACGGCTCCGAGAAGGCCTACGAGCAGCTCGCCCAGTCGCTCCAGACCTTCGGCGGCTCGGGGTACCTCCAGGAGTACCCGATCGAGCAGTACATCCGCGACGCGAAGATCGACACGCTCTACGAGGGCACGACCGCCATCCAGGGCCAGGACTTCTTCTTCCGGAAGATCGTCCGCAACCAGGGCGCCGCGCTCAACGGCCTCGCCGAGGAGATCAAGAAGTTCCTCGCCGTCGGCACCGGGGGCGAGGAGCTCGCCGCGGCCCGCGAGGAGCTGGCCAAGGCCGCCGTCGAGCTGGAGGCCATGGTCGGCGTCATGCTCACCGACCTCGCGGCCACGGAGAAGGACGTCAAGTCCATCTACAAGGTCGGCCTCAACACCACCCGCCTGCTGCTCGCCTCCGGCGACGTGGTCGTCGGCTACCTGCTCCTGCGCGGCGCCGCGGTGGCCGCCGAGAAGCTGCCCTCCGCCTCCGCGAAGGACGTGCCCTTCTACCAGGGCAAGATCGCCGCGGCCAAGTTCTTCGCCGCGAACGTCCTCCCGGGCGTCGCCACCCAGCGCGCCCTCTCCGAGGCCGTGGACCTCGACCTGATGGAGCTGGACGAGGCGGCGTTCTAACCCCTGCCGGCACAGCGGTGGCCCGCTCCCTTCGGACCGGGCCACCGCTGCGACACCACCCGACGCACCCGCACCCGCCGGCGGCGGACCACCCCCCACGGGAGGGCTCAGCCCCCCAGCAGGGGCAGCACGGGCGGGCGGGTGGGAAGCAACGCCGCGCGCAGCGCGGCGAAACCACCCACCCACCCGCACCCGCCAACGGCGCCCACCCCCACGGGAGGGCCCAGCCCCCAGCAGGGGCAGCACGGGCGGGCGGGTGGGAAGCAACGCCGCGCGCAGCGCGGCGAAACCCCCCACCCGGGCAGGGGCGGAGCCCCGCGAGAACAGCCGCGGCCGCAGGCCCGCTCAAGGCCCAGGGGCCTGGTTAGGCTGAGCGCCATGCGCACACCCTTCGACCGCGGTCACACCGACGACCTGATGTCCTTCCTGGCGGCGAGCCCGTCGCCGTACCACGCCGTGGCGAGCGCCGCGGAGCGCCTAGAGAAGGCCGGATTCAGGCAGGTCGAGGAGACCGACGCCTGGGACGCCGGAACGGGCGGCAAGTACGTACTGCGCGGCGGCGCGATCATCGCCTGGTACGTGCCGGAGTCCGCCGCCGCCCACACCCCGTTCCGCATCGTCGGCGCGCACACCGACTCCCCCAACCTGCGCGTGAAGCCGCTGCCGGACACCGGCGCGCACGGCTGGCGCCAGGTGGCCGTCGAGATCTACGGCGGGCCGCTGCTGAACTCCTGGCTGGACCGCGACCTCGGGCTCGCGGGCCGCCTCACCCTGCGGGACGGCACCACCCGCCTGGTCAACATCGACCGGCCGCTGCTGCGCGTGCCGCAACTGGCCATCCACATGGACCGGTCGGTGCACACCGAGGGCCTCAAGCTCGACAAGCAGAAGCACATGCAGCCCATCTGGGGCCTCGGCGACGACGTCCGCGAGGGCGATCTGATCCGGTTCGTCGAGGAGGAGTGCCGCCTCACCCCCGGCGAGGTGACCGGCTGGGACCTGATGACCCACTCCGTGGAGCCGCCCGCGTACCTGGGCCGCGACCGGGAGCTGCTCGCGGGCCCGCGCATGGACAACCTCCTGTCGGTGCACGCCGGCACGGCCGCGCTCGCCGCCGTCGCCACCGGGCCCGGCGCCGACGCGCTGCCGTACATCCCGGTGCTGGCGGCCTTCGACCACGAGGAGAACGGTTCGCAGTCCGACACCGGCGCGGACGGCCCGCTGCTCGGCGGCGTCCTGGAGCGCTCGGTGTTCGCGCGCGGCGGCGGGTACGAGGACAAGGCGCGCGCCTTCGCGGGCACGGTGTGCCTGTCCTCCGACACCGGCCACGCGGTGCACCCCAACTACGCCGAGCGGCACGACCCGACGCACCACCCGCGCGCCAACCGGGGCCCGATCCTGAAGGTCAACGTCAACAACCGGTACGCCACCGACGGCGCGGGCCGCGCGGTGTTCGCCGCCGCGTGCGAGAAGGCGGGCGTACCGTTCCAGTCCTTCGTGTCCAACAACGCGATGCCCTGCGGCACGACGATCGGCCCGATCACGGCGGCGCGGCACGGCATCAAGACCGTCGACATCGGCGTCGCGATCCTGTCCATGCACAGCGTCCGCGAGCTGTGCGGGTCCGACGACCCGCCCATGCTGGCCGACGCGCTGCGGGCGTTCCTCGAAGGCTGACCGGGGGCCGGGCCCGGGCCCGGCCCGAACCCGGCGGCCGTACGCCACCCGCCCCGTCACCCGTCCCGGCGACCGGGGGGACCAACCGCCCGCTTCGGGGGTACCCGTGCCGCATGAGGCTTCTCGTACGGGACCGGATCTTCGGCATCGGTGACGACTACTGGATCGAGGACGACCGCGGCAACAAGGTCTTCCTCGTCGACGGCAAGGCCATGCGGCTGCGGGACACCTTCGAGCTGAAGGACCCGCAGGGGCGGGTGCTCGTCGAGATGAAGGCCAAGATGCTCGCACTGCGCGACACCATGGTCGTCGAGCGCGAGGGCGAGCCGCTGGCGACGGTGAAGCGCAAGCGGCTCTCGCTGCTGCGCAACCACTACCGCGTGGCCCTGGCCGACGGCCACGAGCTGGACGTGAGCGGCAAGATCCTCGACCGGGAGTTCGCCGTCGAGTACGAGGGGGAGCTGCTCGCGGACATCTCCCGGCGCTGGTTCAGCGTGCGCGACACCTACGGCCTGCACATCACCAGGGACGACGTCGACCCGGCCCTGCTCGTGGCCGTCGCGGTCTGCGTCATCCGCCTGGCGGAGAAGGAACGCGGCGGGGACTAGGACCGTGTCCGCGCCACGACCACAGCGAACGCCACGACCACAGCGAACGCCACGACGACGGCAGACGCCGCGACGACGGCGAACGCCACGACCCCCGCGCGCCCGGCGACAGCCCCCGGGTACCGCCCCGCCCTCACAGCCCCGGCGCGGCCACGCCCAGCCGCCGGTCCTTCAGCGCGGGGAACTGCTCCCGCGTCCCGGCGACCTTGGCGAGGTCGAGGTCCACGGTGAGCACGGCTTCCCGCGTGGGGCTCGCCTCGGCGAGGACCCCGCCCCACGGGTCGACGACGACGCTCGCGCCCGCCTGCTCGACCCCGGCGTGCGTCCCGGCGGTCCCGCACGCGAGCACGTACACCTGGTCCTCCACGGCCCGCGCCCGCGCGAGCAGCGACCAGTGCGCCCGACGCCGCGCGGGCCATCCCGCCGGCACCACGAAGACCTCGGCGCCCGCGTCCACCAGCCCCCGGAAGAGTTCGGGGAACCGCAGGTCGTAGCAGGTGGCGAGGCCGAGGACCGTCTCGGGCGTGCGTACGGTGGCCAGCTCGTGCCCCGCGCCCATCAGCACGGCCTCGCCCTTGTCGAAGCCGAAGCGGTGGATCTTGCGGTACGCGGCGGCGAGCTCGCCGGAGGGGGAGAAGACGAGGGAGGTGTTGTACAGGGTCCCGTCGCCCGCCTCGGGGATCGAGCCCGCGTGCAGCCAGACCCCCGCGGCGCGCGCGGTCTCGGCCATCACCTCGTAGGTGGGTCCCTCCAGCGGTTCCGCCTCCGCGGCGAACGCCTCGTACCCGAAGGCCCCCGTCGTCCACAGCTCCGGCAGCACGACCAGGCCGGAACCCTCCCGCTCGGCCACCTCGCGGACCAGCGAAGAGACGCGCGCCCGACGGGAGATGACGGATTCGTCATCGTCTACGGCGATCTGGAGGAGAGAGGCGCGCACAGTACCACCGTCCTGGCATTCGAACCGTCGAGTAGGCCTACGATCGTCACACGAAAGCACTGCCGGGGTGCCCACGGGCAGCGTAACTTAAGCCCTCAGACACCCACCGCCCGCGTACGACCGCCGAGGGGTCCCGTGAGTCTCCATCCCAGCCTGCAAACCTACGCCGATGCCTGGGCCCACGCCGTGGAAGCGATATCCGAGCTGGTGACCCCGCTCGCCGAGGGCGAGTGGAACCAGCCAACCCCGTGCCCGGGCTGGTCGGTCCGGGACATCGTCTCGCACGTGATCGGCCTGGACTGCGAGATGCTGGGCGACCCGCGTCCGATCCACACGCTGCCGCGGGACCTGTACCACGTGAAGACCGAGGGCCAGCGGTACATGGAGATGCAGGTGGACGTCCGGCGCCACCACACGGCCCCGGAGATGACCGCCGAGCTGGAGTACACGATCATCCGCCGCAACCGGCAGATCCGGAACGAGTCGCGCGCCCCGGAGACCCCGGTGCGCGGTCCCCTCGGGACCGAGCAGACCCTGGAACTGGCCATGCGACTGCGGGCGTTCGACGTGTGGGTGCACGAGCAGGACCTGCGGGTGGCGCTGCGGCAGCCCGGGAACCTCGACTCGCCGGGCGCGTACGTCGCCCGCGACCTGATGCTGCTCGGCCTCGGCAAGGTCGTCGCCAAGAAGGCGGGCGCCCCCGCGAACTCCGCCGTGGTCTTCGACGTGAGCGGGCCCGTGGAGTTCCTGCGTACCGTGCGCGTGGACGCCGAGGGCAGGGGCACCGTCGACAACACCCCCTCCCTGGGCCCGCTCGTCACCATCGGCACGGACTGGGAGACGTACTCCCGCCTCGCCTGCGGACGCGTGACCTACGCGGCGGTCAGGGACCGGGTGAAGGTGGAGGGCGACCAGGACCTCGGCGACGCCATCCTCGGCAACTTCTCCGTGACGCCCTGACGGCCCGACGCCCTGTCGACCAGACGTCTCGACGGCCCGGCATCCCGGCATCCCGACGTCTCGACGGCCCGGCATCCCGACGGCCCGACGCGCTGACCGCCCGGCGCACTGGCGCCTTGGCGACGAGCTGACATCTCGACCGGCCGACGCCGTGCGGGCCGCAGGGCCCACGCCCCGACGCGGGTGCGGCGGGAGGGGGACGCGCCCCCTCCCCGCCCGCCCGGCGTGCCCCGCCCGGGGGCGGGCGTCTCACGCCGCCGGTACGTGCACCGTCTCCACCCGGCTCGCCACGAGCCGCTCCCGCTCCCGGCGCGCCGCGCGCCCCCGCAGCCGCAGGATCTGGCTGACGCCGACCGCCTCCAGGACGAAGACGGCCGAGAACGCGATCCGGTAGTCGTCGCCGGTGGCGTCCAGCAGGACGCCGACCGCGAGCAGCGTCGTCATGGAGGCGACGAAGCCACCCATGTTCGTGATGCCCGACGCCGTGCCCTGGCGCTCCGGCGGGTTCGCGGGCCGCGCGAAGTCGAAGCCGATCATCGAGGCGGGACCGCACGCCCCGAGCACGGCGCAGACCACGATCAGCAGCCACATGGGGGCGTGGTCGCCGGGGTACAGCAGCATCCCCGCCCAGACGGTCGCCGTCACGGCCACCGTGCCGAGGGCCAGCGGCAGCCGCGCCGTGTGGTGCCGGGCCACGATCTGGCCGAAGACCAGGCCGACCGCCATGTTCGACAGGACCACCAGGGTCAGCAGGTCCCCCGCCGTGCCGCGCGACAGGCCCTGCGCCTCGACCAGGAACGGCAGCCCCCACAGCAGCAGGAACACCATCGCGGGGAACTGCGTCGTGAAGTGCACCCACAGGCCGAGCCGGGTGCCGGGCTCCCGCCAGGACAGCGAGATCTGCCGGCGTACGGAGGCCGGGCCGGAGTCCGGCCGGTCCGCGTCGCGGGCGGCCCGCGGCGGCTCGTGCCCCTCGGGGTGGTCCTTCAGGAACAGCGCCACCAGGACGAGGACGACGACCCCGGCGAGCGCGCTGCCCGCGAACGCGGTCGTCCAGCCGACCCCGTGCAGCAGCCGGGCCAGGACGAGCGTGGAGATCAGGTTGCCCGCCATGCCGACGAGCCCCGCGAGCTGCGCCACCAGCGGCCCGCGCCGCGCCGGGAACCAGCGCGTGCCGAGCCGGAGCACGCTGATGAACGTCATCGCGTCGCCGCAGCCGAGCAGCGCGCGGGCCGCCAGCGCCGTCCCGTACGAGGGCGCGAGCGCGAAGCCGAGCTGGCCGAGGGTGAACAGGGCCGCGCCGAGCGCCAGCACCTTCTTCGTGCCGAGCCGGTCGACCATCAGGCCGACGGGTATCTGCATGCCCGCGTAGACGAGCAGTTGGAGGATCGAGAACGTCGACAGGGCCGAGGCGTTGACGTGGAAGCGGTCGGCGGCGTCGAGGCCGGCGACGCCGAGCGAGGTGCGGAAGGTGACGGCGACGAAGTAGACGGCGACGCCGACGCCCCACACGAACACGGCGCGCCCGCCCCCGGGCGGGTCCCCGGGCAGCCGGGCGGGGGCGCTCATCGGGTGGCTCCCCGTGCCAGGTGCTGGAACCAGCCGACGTGCCGGGTGACGACCGCCACCGCGGCGTCCGCGTCCTCGGCCCGCAGCGCGGCGAGCAGCTCCTCGTGCTCGGCGAGCGTCTTGGCGATCCGGTCGGGGTGGGAGTGCATCACGGCCACGCCCATCCGGAGCTGGCGGTCGCGGAGCTGGTCGTACAGGCGCGACAGGATGTCGTTGCCGCCGCTGCGGACGATCTCGGCGTGGAAGCAGCGGTCGGTCACGGCGGCGGCGGCCAGCTCCCCCGCCGCGGCCTGCTCCCGCTGCTCCGCCAGGAGCTCCGCGAGCCGGTCGAGCAGGCCCGGGGGCGCGGGCACCGCCTTGCGCACCGCGTGCGTCTCCACCAGGAGCCGGGTCTCGACGACGTCCGCGATCTCCTGCGCCGAGACGGGCAGCACCAGGGCGCCCTTCTTCGGGTAGAGCCGCAGCAGCCCCTCCACCTCCAGCTTGAGCAGCGCCTCGCGCACGGGCGTACGGGACACCCCCACGGCCTCGGCGAGCTCGCCCTCGGTCAGGAGGGTGCCGCCCTCGTAGCGGCGCTCCAGGACGCCCCGCTTGACGTGGGCGTAGACCCGCTCGGCTGCGGGCGGCTGTTTCCCGCCGGTCTCCCGGCGGGAGGCGGCGGCGGTGGCGGGCGCGGCGGGGACCGTGGGGGCGAGGGGCATGCGCACAGCATAGATACAACACGTATGCGATGGATCTTCCGTCCACGATCCGGACGGCGCCCCACCGGAAGCCCTCTCACCCTTGTCCGCACAGCGGACAGATCACTCGCCGATCACCACAAACCGGACGGCTTCCCGCCATGCGACCGGGAACACGACAACTTTCGGGTCACTTTTCCCGTCCTCCGTACATCCCTCCCACCCCCTCGGGAGTCTTGTCCGTGGCGGCCCCCCTTGCCTCAAGCGCACCAAGGGCATTGAGGCGGGGACCGCTCAACTCACGCATCAGGGACAATGGAGCGTTCACCTTGAGAATCCGGACAACCGGCATCCGCCGGGTATCCGCCGCCGCCGTCGTCACGGCCGGAGCCGTCATGACGACCGCCGTCATCACGGCACCCGCGCAGGCCGCCACCCCGCCGAAGCCGTCGATCGCCGCCAAGGGCGGCTTCCTGATGAACAGCGGTACGGGCAAGACCCTGTTCACGAAGAGCGCCGACTCCCGGCTGAAGACGGGTTCCACCACCAAGATCATGACCGCGTACACGGTCCTGACCCAGCGGAACCTGAACCTCAACACCAAGGTCAAGTACCAGAAGGCGTACAGCGACTACATCGTCCGCAACGGCGCCTCGTCGGCCAAGGGCCTCATCGTCGGCGACAGGGCCACCGTCCGCGACCTGCTGTACGGCCTGATGCTGCCCTCGGGCTGCGACGCCGCCTACGCGCTCGCCGACAAGTACGGCAGCGGCTCCAGCCGCGGCGCCCGGGTGAAGTCCTTCATCGGCAAGATGAACAAGAACGCCCGCGACCTCGGCCTGCGCAACACGCACTTCGACTCGTTCGACGGCATAAGCAACGGGGCCAACTACTCCTCGCCGCGCGACCTCACCAAGCTGACGGTCAAGGCGATGAAGAACTCCACCTTCCGCTCGCTCGTGAAGACGAAGAGCTACAAGGCGAAGCCGACGATGCCCAACGGCGGCACCCGCGGGATGCCGACCTGGGAGAACACCAACAAGCTGCTCGGCAGCTACCGCGGCGCCATCGGCGTCAAGACCGGCTCCGGCTCCCAGGCGAAGTACAACCTGGTCTTCGCCGCGACCCGGAACGGCAAGACCCTCGTCGGCTCGGTCCTGATGTCGTCGTCCAAGACGTCGCGCTACACGGACGCCAAGAAGGTCCTGGACTACGGCTTCAAGGTCGCGTAACTCCCCGGGGACAAGGGCGCGTACCTCCACCGGAGATACGGGTTCCCCGGAGATACGCGTTCCCCGGAAGTACAGGTTCCCCGGAGATACGGGTTCCCCGGAAGTACGGGTTCCCCGGAGATACGGGCAAGGGGGCCCGCCGCACACCGCGGCGGGCCCCCTTCTCGCGCTTCGCGCGCTGCTACTCGCGCGTCCGTGCGGCTACGACCAGGTCATCAGCCGCTTGGGCTGCTCCAGGACCGCCGCCACGTCCGCGAGCACCTTCGAGCCGAGCTCCCCGTCCACCAGGCGGTGGTCGAAGGAGAGCGCGAGGGTGGTCACCTGACGCGGCTTCACCTTGCCCTTGTGCACCCACGGCTGGAGCTTGATGGCGCCGACCGCGAGGATCGCGGACTCGCCGGGGTTCAGGATCGGCGTGCCCGTGTCGACGCCGAAGACGCCGACGTTCGTGATCGTGATCGTGCCGCCCTGCATGGCACCCGGCGACGTCCGGCCCTCGCGGGCGGTGCCGACCAGCTCGCCGAGGGCCTCGGCCAGCTCGGGCAGGGTCTTGGCGTGCGCGTCCTTGATGTTCGGCACGATCAGACCGCGCGGGGTCGCCGCGGCGATGCCCAGGTTCACGTAGTGCTTCTTGACGATCTCCTGGTTCTCCTCGTCCCAGGCGGCGTTGACGTCCGGGTTGCGGCGGATCGCCACCAGCAGGGCCTTGGAGATCAGCAGCAGCGGGTTCACCCGCAGCCCCTCGAAGGCACGATCCTGCTTGAGCTCCTCGACGAGCTTCATCGTGCGCGTCACGTCCACCGTCGCGAACAACGTGACGTGCGGCGCCGTGAACGCCGAGTCGACCATCGCCTGCGCGGTGGCCTTGCGCACGCCCTTGATCGGGACGCGGGTCTCGCGCCCGTCGGCGGTGGCCGCCGCCACCGGCTCCGGGGCCGCCGCGGGCCGCGTGGGCTCCGCGGCGGGCTCGGCCGGAGCCACGGCCGCGTGCACGTCCTCGCGGGTGATGACGCCGTCCGGGCCCGTCGGCGTGACCGTGGCGAGGTCGACGCCCAGGTCCTCGGCGAGCTTGCGGACGGGGGGCTTGGCCAGCGGGCGGGCCCAGGCGGGCGGCACGGCCTGCGGCGTGGACGCCACGGCCTG
>NZ_BNBT01000110.1 GCF_014656095.1 Streptomyces longispororuber | reverse complement strand
CGGTGAGGCCGGGCTCCCGCTCGGCCCGGCGCACGTCCGCCACCGCGCGCGGGGCGGCACCCCGGCGGCGCAGCGCCACGACGGGCACCGGCCCGTCCCCGGTCACCTCGGCGACGACCGCCAGAAGTTCGCGGACGGAAACGCCTCCACCTCGGCCGATGTCCAACGTCAGGTCCGCGCCGGGGGCGCCTGGCCCGCGGGCCGCGACAAGGCGCGCCTCGGCCGGGTCGCTCACGCGCCCGTAGTCGCGCGCAGGAGCCGTAGTCGCGCGCGCAGGTGCCGTCGGGCGTGGGCGGTCGGCGCCGAACTCCGTACTCGGCGCACACCCGCCGCACCGGATGCCCGTCGAGCGAGGAGCCCGTACGCGGACCCCGTACGCGGACCCGGTACGCGAACCCCCTACGCGAACCCCGTACCAGAACCCCGTACGGGAGGAAGGTCCGCAGGCGGCCGCCCGGGTATCCCCGACGACGCGTGGGCCGGGGCGACGACCCGCCCCCCGGCGGCCGCCGTGACGCGCGCCACGTGTGCCCCGATACATCCGGCTCCGCCCCTGATGTATCCGGCCCCGCCGGTGACCAGCCAGGTCGTGGGCGTCCGCCTTGGGCGGGCTTGGGCGGGTCGGTCCCCCGCGGTTTGTGGCCGCGGGCCGCCATCGACCATGATGATCGCGGCGATCGAAGGCCGCGCCGCCTGCGCGGCCCCCCGTAGATCGGGCTGATCGGGGCGTGAACGGGCGGTGAACGCCCGCTTCCCTTCATCCGATAGCCTCAGCCGACATGCCGCCCGGCCGCACCCCGGCGAGGGCGCCCCCCTGTCACGCATGTGCCCGCGCGAGTCGCGCCGGGAACCAAGGAGTGAGTTCGTCCTGTCGACCGCCATCCTCACCGGCCAGCCGGTGCCCGGCTCGCCCCTCGAAGGCGATCTGCGGTCCCTGGGCTTCGACGTGCGGACCGCCGAGGACGCCGCCGCCGTGGAGGCGCTCGTCCGCGCCGTCCCCGCCGGCCGGCGCGTCGCCGTCGTCGACACCCGCTTCGTCGGTCACGCGCACGCGCTGCGCCTCGCCCTGACCGACCCCCGCTTCCCGGCCGCCGCCGTGCCCGGCGCCGTCACCGTCAAGCCCGAGGCGCGCGCCGCGCTGACGCACGCGCTGCGCGCCGCGGCCGTCACGGGCCGCGGCACGGCCGTCGCGACCGTCCCCGACGCCGTGCCGGACCGGCTCGCCCAGGCCCTGGAGGCCGACGGCGCCGCCGTGCACCGGCCCGAGCTCGGCACCCTGGTCGCGACCGTGCCCACCGACCCCGAGGCGCGCAACGCCGCCCGGCAGGCCGTCGCCGCCGTCGACGAGGAGGCCGTACGGCTGCGCGGCGCGGCCAAGGCCCGGGACGGGTTCTTCACCACGTACTGCATCAGCCCGTACTCCCGCTACCTGGCCCGCTGGTGCGCCCGCCGCGGCCTCACCCCGAACCAGGTCACCACCGCCTCGCTGCTCGTCGCCCTGGCGGCGGCGGGCTGCGCGGCCACCGGCACCCGCGGCGGCTTCGTCGCCGCCGGCCTCCTGCTGCTGTTCTCCTTCGTCCTGGACTGCACGGACGGCCAGCTCGCGCGCTACTCCCTGCAGTACTCGACCCTCGGCGCCTGGCTCGACGCGACCTTCGACCGGGCCAAGGAGTACGCCTACTACGCGGGCCTCGCGCTCGGCGCCGCCCGCGGCGGCGACGACGTCTGGGCGCTGGCGCTCGGCGCGATGATCCTGCAGACCTGCCGCCACGTCGTGGACTTCGCGTTCAACGAGGCCAATCACGACGCCTCCGCCAACACCAGCCCCACCGCGGCCCTCTCCGACAAGCTCGACAGCGTCGGCTGGACGGTCTGGGCGCGCCGCATGATCGTGCTGCCCATCGGGGAGCGCTGGGCCCTGATCGCCGTCCTGACCGCGCTCACCACCCCGCGCGTCACGTTCGTCGTGCTCCTGGTCGGCTGCGCGCTCGCCGCCTGCTACACCACCGCAGGCCGCGTGCTGCGCTCGCTGACCCGCAAGGCGCGCCGCACCGACCGGGCCGCCACGGCGCTGGCCGACCTCGCCGACACCGGGCCCTTCGCGGGCGCGCTCGCCACGCTCAAGGGGTTCCCGGCGCTGGCCCCGGTCCTCGCCCTGGCCGGCGGCGCGGCCGTCGTCGCCACCGCCGCCCGCGCCTCCTTCGGCAGCCCGTGGCCGGTCATCGCCGCCTTCGGCTACGTGCTCACCTCGGGCCTCGCCGTCGCCCGCCCGCTCAAGGGCCCCCTCGACTGGCTGGTGCCCCCCTTCTTCCGCGCCGCCGAGTACGCCACCGTCCTGGTCCTCGCGGCCAAGGCGGAGGTGAACGGAGCCCTTCCTGCGGCTTTCGGGCTGGTGGCCGCGGTCGCCTACCATCACTACGACACCGTGTACCGCATTCGCGGTGTCGTGGCGCCGCCGCGCTGGCTGGTGCGGGTGATCGGCGGACACGAAGGCAGGACCCTCGCGGTCACCGTCGCCGCCGCCCTGCTGACAACCACAGATTTCACCGTCGCGCTCACGGCGCTCGCCGTGGCCGTGGCACTCGTGGTGCTCGTCGAGAGCATCCGCTTCTGGGTGACCGCCCACAACCGCGGCGCACCCGCCGTACACGATGAAGGAGAACCCGCATGATCGGCCTCGTCCTGGCCGCCGGCGCCGGCCGCCGTCTGCGCCCCTACACCGAAACGCTGCCGAAGGCGCTGGTGCCCGTGGTGGGCGAGGGAACCGAGAACGAGCTCTCCGTGCTCGACCTCACCCTGAAGAACTTCGCCGAGATCGGCCTGAGCGAGGTCGCGATCATCGTCGGCTACCGCAAGGAGGCCGTCTACGCGCGCAAGGAGGCGCTGGAGGCCAAGTACGGCCTCAAGCTGACCCTCATCGACAACGACAAGGCCGAGGAGTGGAACAACGCCTACTCCCTGTGGTGCGGCCGTGACGCCCTCAAGGACGGCGTGATCCTCGCCAACGGCGACACCGTGCACCCGGTCTCCGTCGAGAAGACCCTGCTCGCCGCCCGCGGCGACGGCAAGAAGATCATCCTGGCCCTCGACACGGTGAAGCAGCTCGCCGACGAGGAGATGAAGGTCGTCGTGGACGCCGAGAAGGGCGTCCAGAAGATCACCAAGCTGATGGACCCGGCGGAGGCCACCGGTGAGTACATCGGCGTCACCCTCATCGAGGGCGAGGCCGCCGAGGAGCTCGCCGACGCCCTGAAGGCCACCTTCGAGCGCGACCCCGACCTGTACTACGAGGACGGCTACCAGGAGCTCGTCAACCGCGGCTTCAAGGTCGACGTCGCGCCCATCGGCGACGTCACGTGGGTCGAGATCGACAACCACGACGACCTCGCCAAGGGACGTGAGATCGCGTGCCAGTACTGACGAGGCTCATCCCCTCGCCGGTCGTCGTCGACATCCGGCCGGGGGCGTTGAACGACCTGGCCGGTGTCCTCGCCGACCAGAGGATCTGCTCGTCCACCGGCAAGCTCGCCGTCGCCATCAGCGGCGGCTCCGGCGCGGTCCTGCGCGACCGGCTCGCCCCCTCGCTGCCGGGCGCCGAGTGGTTCGAGGTGGGCGGCGGCACGCTCGACGACGCCATCAAGCTCGCCGACGCCATGAAGAAGGGCCGCTACGACGCGGTCGTCGGCCTCGGCGGCGGCAAGATCATCGACTGCGCCAAGTTCGCCGCGGCGCGGGTGGGCCTGCCGCTGGTCGCCGTCGCGACGAACCTGTCGCACGACGGCCTGTGCTCGCCCGTCGCGACCCTCGACAACGACGCGGGCCGCGGCTCCTACGGCGTGCCGAACCCGATCGCGGTCGTCATCGACCTCGACGTCATCCGCGAGGCCCCGGTCCGCTTCGTGCGCTCCGGCATCGGCGACGCCGTCTCCAACATCTCCGCGATCCGGGACTGGGAACTCGCCGCCCGCGAGCGCGACGAGGACATCGACGGCCTCGCCGCCGCGATGGCCCGCCAGGCCGGGGAAGCGGTGCTGCGCCACCCCGGAGGCGTCGGCGACGACGGCTTCCTCCAGGTGCTCGCCGAGGGCCTGGTCCTCACCGGCATCGCGATGTCCGTCTCGGGCGACTCCCGCCCGGCCTCGGGCGCCTGCCACGAGATCAACCACGCCTTCGACCTGCTCTTCCCCAAGCGCGCCGCCAGCCACGGCGAGCAGTGCGGCCTCGGCGCCGCCTTCGCCATGCACCTGCGCGGCGCCCACGAGGAGTCGGCGCACATGGCCGAGGTGCTGCGCCGCCACGGCCTGCCGGTGCTCCCGGAGGAGATCGGCTTCACCGTGGACGAGTTCGTCGAGGTCGTCGCGTACGCGCCGCAGACCCGGCCGGGCCGCTACACGATCCTCGAGCACCTCAATCTGAACACCGACCAGATCAAGGACGCATACGCCGACTATGCCAAGGCCATCGGTAGCTGAACTCCGGCCCGTCGTTCACCCCGCGGGGGTGAAGGACCGGCGCAGCGGTGAGCACTGGGCGGGACGCCTGTACATGCGGGAGATCTCGCTGCGCTGCGACCGGTACCTGGTGAACACCAGGATCACGCCCAATCAGCTCACCTATCTGATGACCGTCGCGGGCGTCCTCGCGGCCCCGGCCCTGCTGGTGCCCGGGATCCCCGGCGCCGTGCTCGGCGTGGTCGCCGTTCAGCTCTACCTGCTGCTCGACTGCGTCGACGGGGAGATCGCCCGCTGGCGCAAGCAGTACTCGATGTCCGGCGTGTACCTGGACCGCGTCGGCGCCTACCTGTGCGACGCCGCGGTCCTGGTCGGCTTCGGCCTGCGCGCCGCCGACCTGTGGGGCTCGGGCCGCATCGACTGGCTGTGGGCCTTCCTCGGCACCCTCGCCGCGCTCGGCGCGATCCTGATCAAGGCGGAGACCGACCTCGTCGGCGTCGCCCGGCACCAGCAGGGCCTGCCGCCGGTCCAGGAGTCGGCGTCCGTGCCGCGCGCCTCCGGGGTGGCGCTGGCCCGCAAGGCCGCCGCCGCGCTGAAGTTCCACCGCCTGATCCTCGGCATCGAGGCCTCCCTGCTGATCCTCGTCCTCGCGCTCGTGGACGCGGCCCGGGGCGACCTCTTCTTCTCCCGCCTGGGCGTCGCCGTCCTGGCCGGCATCGCGCTCCTGCAGACGCTGCTGCACCTGGTGTCCATCCTCGCGTCGAGCAGGCTGAAGTGAGCGCGCCGGCATCCGCCCTCAAGGTCGGCGCGGTCGTCATCACCATGGGCAACCGGCCGCAGGAGCTGCGCGCCCTGCTCGACTCGGTCGCCAAGCAGGACGGCGACCCGGTCGAGGTGGTGGTCGTCGGCAACGGCGCCCCCGTGCCCGACGTCCCGCCCGGTGTACGCACCATAGAACTGCCCGAGAACCTCGGCATCCCCGGCGGGCGCAACGTCGGCATCGAGGCCTTCGGGCCCGGCGGCACCGACGTCGACATCCTGCTGTTCCTCGACGACGACGGCCTCCTCGCGCGCACCGACACCGCCCAGCTCTGCCGCGAGGCCTTCGCCGCCGACCCGCAGCTCGGCATCGTCAGCTTCCGCATCGCCGACCCCGACACGGGCGTCACCCAGCGCCGCCACGTGCCCCGGCTGCGCGCCTCCGACCCGCTGCGCTCCTCGCGCGTGACCACCTTCCTCGGCGGCGCCAACGCCGTGCGCACCCGCGTCCTGGAGCAGGTCGGCGGCCTGCCCGACGCCTTCTTCTACGCCCACGAGGAGACCGACCTCGCCTGGCGCGCCCTGGACGCGGGCTGGCTGATCGACTACCGCGCCGACATGGTGCTGCACCACCCGACCACGGCCCCCTCCCGGCACGCGGTCTACCACCGCATGGTCGCGCGCAACCGCGTCTGGCTCGCGCGCCGCAACCTGCCCGCCGTGCTGATCCCCGTGTACCTCGGCGTCTGGCTGCTCCTGACCCTGGCCCGGCGCCCGTCGCGGCCCGCGCTGAAGGCCTGGTTCGGCGGCTTCAAGGAGGGCTGGACCACCCCGTGCGGCCCGCGCAGGCCCATGCGGTGGCGTACGGTGTGGCGGCTGACGCGACTGGGCCGACCTCCTGTCATCTGACAAGCTCTGGTCTGACAACATTCGGGCCGTATCCCGGTCCCCGGCCCGGCCTCAGCACGACTGGCCCACGCCTACGCCCGACCGGCCGCGCATCTGAAGACGAAAGTTTCCACTCGTGAGTGAGACAACGCAGGACGGTGGAGTCGCGGTGACCGCGCCACCGTCGCCCGACGACGGGCTTTCCCCGGCCGAGCTCGCGGCCAAGTACGGTCTGTCCGTCAGCGGTGCCCGCCCGGGCCTCGCGGAGTACGTCCGCCAGCTCTGGGGGCGGCGCCACTTCATCCTCGCCTTCTCGCAGGCGAAGCTGACCGCCCAGTACAGCCAGGCCAAGCTCGGCCAGCTCTGGCAGGTCGCGACCCCGCTGCTGAACGCGCTCGTCTACTTCCTCATCTTCGGCCTGATCCTCAAGGCCGACCGCGGCATGTCGCGCGAGGTGTACGTGCCGTTCCTGGTCACCGGCGTCTTCGTGTTCACCTTCACGCAGAACTCCGTGATGGCGGGCGTGCGGGCGATCTCCGGCAACCTCGGCCTGGTGCGCGCGCTGCACTTCCCGCGCGCCTCGCTGCCCGTCTCGTTCTCGCTCCAGCAGCTCCAGCAGTTGCTGTTCTCGATGGTCGTGCTGTTCGTGGTGGCGATGAGCTGCGGCAGCTACCCGCAGCTCTCCTGGCTGCTCATCGTCCCGGTCCTGACGCTGCAGTTCCTGTTCAACAGCGGGCTCGCGCTGGTCATGGCCCGGCTCGGCAGCAGGACGCCGGACCTGGCGCAGCTCATGCCGTTCGTGATGCGCACGTGGATGTACGCGTCCGGCGTGATGTTCTCCATCCCGGTGATGCTCAAGGACCACCCCGGGTGGATCGCCGACATCCTGCAGTGGAACCCCGCGGCCATCTACATGGACCTGATGCGCTTCGCCCTCATCGACGGCTACGGTTCCGAGAACCTGCCGCCGCACGTCTGGGCGGTCGCGCTCGGCTGGGCCGTGCTCGTCGCCGCGGGCGGCTTCGTCTACTTCTGGAAGGCTGAGGAGCGCTACGGCCGTGGCTGACGACAAGAGCACCGGGACGCGCGTCCCCACCGTGATCGCCGACGAGGTGCACATCGTCTACCGGGTCAACGGCGGCAAGACGGGCAAGGGCAGTGCGACGGCGGCGCTGAGCCGCATCATCAGACGGAGCGAGTCGCCGGGCGTGCGCAAGGTGCACGCCGTGCGCGGGGTGAGCTTCACCGCCTACCGGGGCGAGGCCATCGGCCTGATCGGCTCCAACGGCTCCGGCAAGTCGACGCTGCTGCGGGCCATCGCGGGCCTGCTGCCCCCGGAGAGCGGCAAGGTCTACACCGACGGCCAGCCCTCCCTGCTGGGCGTGAACGCGGCGCTGATGAACGACCTGACCGGGGAGCGCAACGTCATCCTGGGCGGCCTGGCGATGGGCATGAGCCGCGAGCAGATCCGCGAGCGCTACCAGGAGATCGTGGACTTCTCGGGCATCAACGAGAAGGGCGACTTCATCACCCTGCCGATGCGCACGTACTCCTCCGGCATGGCCGCCCGCCTGCGGTTCTCCATCGCGGCCGCCAAGGACCACGACGTGCTGATGATCGACGAGGCGCTCGCCACCGGCGACCGCAAGTTCCAGAAGCGCTCCGAGGCCCGCATCCGCGAGCTGCGCAAGGAGGCCGGCACCGTCTTCCTGGTCAGCCACAACAACAAGTCGATCCGCGACACCTGCGACCGCGTGCTGTGGCTGGAGCGCGGCGAGCTGCGCATGGACGGCCCGACCGACGAGGTCATCAAGGAGTACGAGAAATTCACCGGTAAGTAGCCGGATGGCCGCCGTCCGGTCGCGGCCGAACGGAGCAGGGCCCCGCCGGGACGAACCGGCGGGGCCCTGACGTGTTCCCGGCCACCCGCTGTCCCTCAAGTCACGTGCGTCCAGGGAAGCTTGGAGCCAATCGGTGCGTTCTTGTGATGTGCGGAACGCCCCGACGAACCGCCGTCCGTTGTACAACGTAAGCTGTACCGGTGCTGATTCGCGGCAAGTGGGGCGATATCGCTTCCTGGTCGGGTGCGGAACGCCGCGCACCGCGTGGCGGCCTTGGCGGCGTGTCCGAAATAGGATGTTTTGGGTAGGCAGTGTAGAACGGGAGATGTGACGGCAATGGCTACGGACGATCTCCGGCTCCGCGATGCGTCCGCCGTCCTCGCCAAAGCCGCGGACGAGAACTTCCCCGTGGCCCCGTTCTTCCTCCCGCGCGCCTGGCGCGAGGACCTCATGGCCGTGTACGGCTTCGCCCGCCTGGTCGACGACATCGGCGACTCCGACCTGGACCGCTCCGCCGCGCACGCCCGCTACCTGGGCGCAGGACCCGAGGCCGCGGGCGACCCGCTCGCCCTGCTCGACGCCTTCGAGGCCGATCTGCGCAAGATCTTCACCGCCGGCCAGGAGCCCGGCCACCCGCTGCTGCGGGTCCTCGCGGCCACCGTGCGCCGCCGGGACCTGACCCCCGAGCCCTTCCTCGGCCTGATCGCCGCCAACCGCCAGGACCAGCTCGTCACGCGCTACGAGACCTACGACGACCTCGTCGCCTACTGCGAGCTGTCCGCGAACCCGGTCGGCCGCCTCGTCCTCGCCATCACCGGCACCGCGACGCCCGAGCGCGTCCGTCTTTCGGACGCCGTGTGCACCGCGCTCCAGATCGTGGAGCACCTCCAGGACGTGCCCGAGGACCTCGCCCGCGACCGGATCTACCTGCCCGCCGAGGACATGAAGCGCTTCCACGTCCAGGAGCGGGACCTGGCCGCGCCCACCGCGGGCGCGTCGGTGCGCGCCCTGGTCGCATTCGAAGCGGAACGCGCCCGTCGCCTCCTGAATGAAGGCACCCCCCTGGTGGGTAGCGTCCACGGCAGGCTGAAGCTGCTGCTGGCAGGGTTCGTGGCAGGGGGGAGGGCGGCCGTCGCGGCGATCGCCGCCGCCGGATACGACGTACTTCCAAGGCCGCCGAAGCCCACGAGGACGCGCACGCTGCGCGAGGTGGGTGCGGTTCTGCGAGGAGAGGGGTGAGCGGGACCGTGGAGTCGGAACCTCGCGTGTCCGCGCCGGTGGTCGCGGCCTACAGCTACTGCGAGGCCGTGACCGGGCAGCAGGCGCGCAACTTCGCGTACGGCATCAGGCTGCTGCCGACGCCGAAGCGGCGCGCCATGTCCGCGCTGTACGCGTTCTCGCGGCGCGTGGACGACATCGGCGACGGCGCGCTCGCGCCGGACGTGAAGCAGGCGCGGCTCGAGGAGACGCGCGGCGTGCTCGCCCGCATCCGTGACGGCGCCGTCGCCGAGGACGACACCGACCCCGTCGCGGTGGCGCTCAGCCACGCCGCGCTCCACTTCCCGATCCCGCTCGGCGGCCTCGACGAACTCATCGACGGCGTCCTGATGGACGTGCGCGGCGAGACGTACGAGACCTGGGAGGACCTCAAGGTCTACTGCCGCTGCGTGGCCGGAGCGATCGGCCGCCTCTCGCTCGGGGTGTTCGGTACGGAACCGGGGGCGCAGGGCGCGGAACGCGCGCCGGAGTACGCCGACACGCTCGGTCTCGCGCTCCAACTCACCAACATCCTCAGGGACGTTCGCGAGGACGCCCTGGAGGGCCGCACCTACCTCCCCGCCGACGACCTCGCCAAGTTCGGCTGCTCCGCCGGGTTCGCGCGGGCCGAGCCGCCCGCCGGGTCCGACTTCGCGGGGCTCGTCCACTTCGAAGTGCGCCGCGCCCGCGCGCTGTTCGCCGAGGGCTACCGGCTGCTCCCCCTGCTCGACCGGCGCAGCGGCGCCTGCGTGGCGGCCATGGCGGGCATCTACCGCCGCCTGCTCGACCGCATCGAGCGGGAGCCGGAAGCGGTCCTGCGGGGCCGCGTCTCCCTGCCCGGGCGCGAGAAGGCCTACGTCGCCGTGCGCGGCCTGTCCGGCCTCGACGCCCGCAGCGTCTCGCGGCAGGTCATCAGGAGACGTACGTGATCCGCCGCGGCGGCCCCGACCGGCGGGCAACCCTCCGCGTGACCTGGGCGTCCCAGACTGCAACCGCCGAAAGGGAGGACGCATGACGCAGGACGACAGCCGGCCCGGACGGGACGGCGACGCGGACGCGGACCGCCCTGGCCGCCGCCGCGCCGAGCGCCGCCCGTCCGGCCCCGCCGCCCGCGCGGACCGGGCCCCGACCGGGGCCCCGGCGCCCCGGGCGACCGGCCACGCTTCTCCCGCACCGGCGGACAGCGCTTCCCTCGACCCGGCGGACCGGACTTCCACCGCCCCGGCGACGGACGACGCCTCTTCGAAGCCTCGGACACCGTCCGAGGCTTCGGCCAAGTCGGCGGCGGACACCTCGCCCGCCCCGGCGGCACCGGACCGCACCGCCCCCGGCGGAGGCAGCGCGTCACACCGGCCCCAGGACGCCGTGCCCGACGCGACGGACGAGCATGCCGTGCCGAACGAGGACGCCGTGCCGGAGGAGGACGCCGTGCCCGACGCGACGGACGGGCATGTCGTGCCCGACGAGACGCACGGGCATGCCGTGCCCGACGAGGTACCCGCGACCGGCACGAGCCCGGCGGCACGTGCGGCGACGGCGCGGGGGAGCGCGGAAGGCGCCCCGGCCAGGAAGTCGGCCGTCGTCATCGGCGGTGGTCTCGCCGGCATCACCGGCGCGCTGGCCCTCGCCGACGCCGGGCTCGACGTGACGCTGCTCGAGGGCAGGCCCCGGCTCGGCGGCCTCGCCTTCTCCTTCCGGCGCGGCGAGCTGACCGTCGACAACGGCCAGCACGTCTACCTGCGCTGCTGCACCGCCTACCGCTGGTTCCTCGACCGCGTCGAGGGCGCGCACCTCGCACCGCTGCAGGAACGTCTCGACGTACCCGTGCTCGACGCCACCCGGGGGCGCCTCGGCAGGCTGCGCCGCACCGCGCTGCCCGTGCCGCTGCACCTGGCCGCGAGCCTCGCCACCTACCCGCACCTGTCGGTCGCCGAGCGCGCCCGGGTGGGCCGCGCGGCGCTCGCCCTCAAGGGGCTCGACCCGGCCGACCCCGCGCTCGACCACCAGGACTTCGGCAGTTGGCTGGCCGCGCACGGCCAGTCGGCGCGCGCCATCGAGGCCCTGTGGGACCTCGTGGGCGTGGCCACGCTGAACGCCGTCGCGGGCGACGCCTCGCTCGGGCTGGCCGCGATGGTGTTCAAGACGGGGCTGCTCTCCGACCCGGGGGCCGCCGACATCGGCTGGGCCCGGGTGCCCCTCGGTGACCTCCACGACGGGCTCGCCCGCAAGGCGCTCGACTCCGCGGGCGTCCGTACCGAACTGCGCACACGTGTCACCTCCGTCTCGCCCTCGGACAACGGCCGTTGGCGCGTCGACGTGCCCGGCGAGCGCATCGAGGCCGACACCGTCGTGCTCGCCGTGCCCCAGGCCGAGGCGCACGACCTGCTGCCCGAGGGCGCGCTCGACGACCAGGACCGGCTGCTCGACATCGACACCGCGCCGATCCTCAACGTCCACGTGGTGTACGACCGCAAGGTCCTCAAGCGGCCCTTCTTCGCCGCGCTCGGCACCCCGGTCCAGTGGGTCTTCGACCGGACCGAGGCCTCGGGCCTGCGCGCGGGCCAGTACCTCGCGGTGTCCCAGTCCGCCGCCCAGGACGAGATCGACGCCCCCGTGGCGGCGCTCAGGGAGCGCTACCTGCCGGAGCTCGAGCGCCTCCTGCCCGCCGCGCACGGCGCGCGCGTCCTGGACTTCTTCGTGACCCGGGAGCGCACCGCCACCTTCGCGCCGACGCCGGGCGTCGGCCGCCTGCGACCGGGCGCGCACACCAAGGCGCGCGGGCTGTACCTGGCAGGCGCGTGGACCGCCACCGGCTGGCCCGCGACGATGGAAGGCGCCGTACGCAGCGGCATCAGCGCCGCACGGGCCGCGCTGACCGCACTCGACCGCCCCCGTGACCATCTCTTCGAGGAGGCGGCGTGACGCTCGACCTTCTGGGGCCGTCCCAGAACCCCCGCACCGGAACTAGAGGAGAGACTGTGCCGACTGTGCCCTCGGCCGAACCGGCCGCTGTGGACGTGACCTCGCTGCTCGAGCGGGGCCGGACGCTGGCCACCCCGGTGCTGCGGTCCGCCGTCGACCGCCTCGCGCCGCCCATGGACACCGTCGCCGCCTACCACTTCGGCTGGATCGACGCCGAGGGCAACCCCGCCGACGGCGACGGCGGCAAGGCCGTGCGCCCCGCGCTCGCGCTGCTGTCCGCCGAGGCCGCGGGCGCGCCCCCGGAGGTCGGCGTGCCCGGCGCGGTGGCCGTCGAACTCGTGCACAACTTCTCGCTGCTGCACGACGACCTGATGGACGGCGACGAGCAGCGCCGCCACCGCGACACCGTGTGGAAGGTGCACGGACCCGCGCAGGCCATCCTCGTCGGCGACGCCCTGTTCGCCCTCGCCAACGAGGTCCTCCTGGAGCTCGGCACCGTCGAGGCGGGCCGCGCCACGCGCCGCCTGACCACGGCGAGCCGCGCCCTCATCGACGGCCAGGCGCAGGACATCTCGTACGAGCACCGCGAGCGGGTCACCGTCGAGGAGTGCCTGGAGATGGAGGGCAACAAGACGGGCGCCCTGCTCGCCTGCGCGGTCTCCATCGGCGCGGTCCTCGGCGGCGCCGACGACACCACCGCCGACACCCTGGAGCGGTACGGCTACCACCTCGGCCTCGCCTTCCAGGCCGTGGACGACCTGCTCGGCATCTGGGGCGACCCGGGGGCCACCGGCAAGCAGACCTGGAGCGACCTGCGCCAGCGCAAGAAGTCGCTGCCGGTCGTGGCCGCGCTGGCCGCGGGCGGCGCGGCGTCCGAGCGGCTCGGCGAACTGCTCGCCGCCGACGCCAAGAGCAACGACTTCGACAGCTTCTCCGAGGAGGAGTTCGCCGCGCGCGCCGCGCTCATCGAGGAGGCGGGCGGGCGCGAGTGGACCGCCGAGGAGGCGCGGCGGCAGCACACCGTCGCCATCGAGGCCCTGGACACGGTCCGGATGCCGGACCTGGTGCGGGCGCAGCTCACCGCGCTCGCCGACTTCGTCGTCGTACGGAAGAGATGATCACTATCGGGCACACCTGACTCGCAGTCGCCGGAACACCGTCCTGGTGAGGGCGGTGTCCGACGGCGGACCCAGCAGAGAAGAAGCACTGCGTCGAAGGGGAAGCCATGACAGCGACGACCGACGGTTCCACCGGAGCGGTGACGCCCCGCGCGGCCTCGGCCACCGGAACACCTGACACGAACCCCGGGGCGGCCGGGGCACCGGAAGCCGCCGGACGAGCCGTACAGCGCTCCACCGCGTACCTGCTGTCCCGCCAGGACGCGCAGGGCTGGTGGAAGGGCGACCTGGAAACCAACGTGACCATGGACGCCGAGGACCTGCTGCTCCGCCAGTTCCTGGGCATCCGGGACGAGGCCACCACCCGCGCCGCCGCCCTCTTCATCCGCGGCGAGCAGCGCGACGACGGCACCTGGGCCACCTTCTACGGCGGCCCCGGCGAACTCTCCGCCACCATCGAGGCCTACGTGGCCCTGCGCCTGGCCGGGGACGCGCCGGACGAGCCGCACATGGCCAGGGCCGCCGCCTGGATCCGCGAGCGCGGCGGCATCGCCGCCGCCCGGGTCTTCACCCGCATCTGGCTCGCCCTCTTCGGCTGGTGGAAGTGGGACGACCTGCCCGAACTCCCGCCGGAGCTCATCTACTTCCCGAAGTGGTTCCCGCTCAACATCTACGACTTCGGCTGCTGGGCGCGGCAGACCATAGTGCCGCTCACCATCGTCTCCGCCAAGCGCCCGGTGCGCCCGGCCCCCTTCCCGCTGGACGAGCTGCACACCGACCCGGACGCGCCGAACCCGGGCAAGCCCCTTGCCCCGCTGGCCAGTTGGGACGGCGTGTTCCAGCGTCTCGACAAGGCGCTGCACCTCTACCACAAGGTCGCGCCGCGCTCGGTGCGCCGGGCCGCGATGAACAGCGCCGCGCGCTGGATCATCGAGCGGCAGGAGAACGACGGCTGCTGGGGCGGCATCCAGCCGCCCGCGGTGTACTC
Organism: Streptomyces longispororuber; assembly: GCF_014656095.1. GTDB lineage: Bacteria > Actinomycetota > Actinomycetes > Streptomycetales > Streptomycetaceae > Streptomyces > Streptomyces longispororuber. The sequence goes on along the minus strand of NZ_BNBT01000110.1, from coordinate 15,370 downwards.
CGTCATCGCGCTGCACCTGCTCGGCTACGACCTCGACCACCCCGTGCTCAAGGCGGGCATCGAGTCGCTCGACCGGTTCGCGGTCTGGCGCGAGGACGGCGCGCGCATGATCGAGGCCTGCCAGTCCCCGGTGTGGGACACCTGCCTCGCCACGATCGCCCTCGCCGACGCCGGTGTCCCCGCCGACCACCCGCAGCTCGTCAAGGCCGCCGACTGGATGCTGGGCGAGCAGATCGTCCGGCCCGGCGACTGGGCGGTGCGCAGACCCGGCCTCACCCCGGGCGGCTGGGCGTTCGAGTTCCACAACGACAACTACCCCGACATCGACGACACCGCCGAGGTCGTCCTCGCGCTGTGCCGCGTCGCGCACCCGGACCGGCGGCGGATGGAGGGCGCCATCGACCGCGGCGTGCGCTGGAACCTCGGCATGCAGTCGCGGAACGGCGCCTGGGGCGCCTTCGACGTCGACAACACCAGCCCGCTGCCGAACAAGCTGCCCTTCTGCGACTTCGGCGAGGTCATCGACCCGCCGTCGGCCGACGTCACCGCGCACGTGGTGGAGATGCTCGCGTACGTCGGCAAGGCCCACGACCCGCGCGCCCGGCGCGGCATCGAGTGGCTGCTCGCCGAACAGGAGGAGAACGGCGCCTGGTTCGGCCGCTGGGGCGTCAACTACGTCTACGGCACCGGCTCGGTGGTGCCCGCCCTGATCGCGGCCGGACTGCCCGCCGCGCACACGGCGATCCGGCGCGCGGTCGGCTGGCTGGAGTCGGTGCAGAACGACGACGGCGGCTGGGGCGAGGACCTGCGCTCGTACCGCGACGAGCGGTGGATCGGGCACGGCGCCTCCACCGCGTCGCAGACCGCGTGGGCGCTGCTCGCGCTGCTCGCCGCCGAGGAGCGGGACTCCAAGGCCGTCGAGCGCGGCGTCACCTGGCTCGTCGAGGCCCAGCGCGAGGACGGCTCCTGGGACGAGCCGTACTTCACCGGCACCGGCTTCCCCTGGGACTTCTCCATCAACTACCACCTGTACCGGCAGGTCTTCCCGCTGACCGCGCTCGGCCGGTACGTGCACGGAGAGCCGTTCCCCGGCGGCTCGGGCAAGGGGAGCTGATGGCCGCGGATCCGGCCGCAGCGGGGCCCGCCCCGCTCCTCGTCGCCTGCGCGCTCGGCATCGAGCGGCTCGCCCTGCGCACCGGCGACCGCGGCGGCGCCGACGGGTCCGTGACCGTGCTGCGCACGGGCATGGGCCCCAGGGCCGCCGAGCGCTCGGTCACCCGCGCGCTCGGCAGCCAGGCGCTGCGCGACGCGGCCGTCGTGGCCACCGGGTTCTGCGCCGGCCTCGCCCCCGGCATGCACCCCGGTGACCTCGTGGTCGCCGAGGAGACCCGGCACCAGGGCGGCAGCACCCCCTGCCAGGGCACGGAGCTGCTGGTCGGGGAGCTGGCGCGGGCCCTGCCCGGCCGGACCGTGCACACCGGCCCGCTCACCGGCTCCGACCACGTCGTCCGCGGCCCCGAGCGCGGCGCCCTGCTGGCCACCGGGGCGATCGCGGTCGACATGGAGTCCGCCGTCACCCTGCACAGCGCCGTCGCGGCCGGTCCCCGGCCGGTTGCGGCCGTCCGGGTGGTCGTGGACGCCCCCCAGCACGAACTGGTCCGCATCGGCACGCTGCGCGGTGGAATATCGGCTTTCCGCGTGCTCCGTGCCGTGCTCCCCGCTTTTTACGAATGGCACCGTTCTTCGCCGCTCCCCCGGAGGTGAGCCCAGATGGCTATGCCGCTGCGTCAGTCAATCAAGGTCGCTACCTATCTCTTCGAGCAGAAGCTGCGCAAGCGTGACAAGTTCCCGCTGATCGTCGAGCTGGAGCCGTTGTTCGCGTGCAACCTGAAGTGCGAGGGCTGCGGCAAGATCCAGCACCCGGCCGGTGTGCTCAAGCAGCGCATGCCGGTGGCTCAGGCCGTGGGCGCCGTACTGGAGTCCGGGGCGCCGATGGTGTCCATCGCCGGTGGCGAGCCCCTGATGCACCCGCAGATCGACGAGATCGTGCGGCAGTTGGTGGCCAAGAAGAAGTACGTGTTCCTGTGCACGAACGCGATGCTGCTGCGCAAGAAGATGGACAAGTTCACGCCCTCGCCGTACTTCGCGTTCGCCGTGCACATCGACGGCATGCGGGAGCGCCATGACGAGTCCGTGGCCAAGGAGGGCGTCTTCGACGAGGCCGTGGCCGCCATCAAGGAGGCCAAGCGGCGCGGCTTCCGGGTGACCACCAACTCCACCTTCTTCAACACGGACACCCCGCAGACCATCATCGAGGTCCTCAACTTCCTCAACGACGACCTCAAGGTCGACGAGATGATGCTGTCGCCCGCCTACGCGTACGAGAAGGCGCCCGACCAGGACCACTTCCTCGGCGTCGAGCAGACCCGCGAGCTGTTCAAGAAGGCCTTCGCCGGCGGCAACCGGCGCCGCTGGCGGCTGAACCACTCGCCGCTGTTCCTGGACTTCCTGGAGGGCAAGGTCGACTTCCCGTGCACCGCCTGGGCGATCCCCAACTACTCGCTCTTCGGCTGGCAGCGCCCCTGCTACCTGATGAGCGACGGCTACGTCCCCACGTACCGGGAGCTCGTCGAGGAGACCGACTGGAGCAAGTACGGCCGCGGCAAGGACGACCGGTGCGCCAACTGCATGGCGCACTGCGGCTACGAGCCGACCGCCGTGCTCGCCACCATGGGCTCCCTCAAGGAGTCGCTGCGCGCCATGCGCGAGACGGTCAACGGGAACCGGTGACGCCATGGCCCCGCCGGGCCCCGAAGCCCCGGGCCCGGCGGGGCGTCCCGTCCGGGGAGCCGACACCACCGTGAGCTGAGGACAACCAGTGAAGGGGGCCCGAGCATGACCATTCTGGAGACCATCAGGGGGCCACGCGACCTGAAGGCGCTGACCGAGTCCGACCTGCGCCGACTCGCGGAGGAGATCCGCGAGTTCCTGGTGCGCGCGGTCGCGCGGACCGGCGGGCACCTCGGACCCAACCTGGGGGTGGTCGAGCTCACCATCGCCCTGCACCGGGTCTTCGAGTCGCCCGTCGACCGCCTGGTGTGGGACACCGGCCACCAGAGCTACGTGCACAAGCTGCTGACCGGCCGTCAGGACTTCTCCAAGCTGCGCGGCAAGGGCGGCCTGTCCGGCTACCCCTCGCGCGAGGAGTCGCCGCACGACATCGTCGAGAACAGCCACGCCTCCACGGCCCTCGGCTGGGCCGACGGCCTCGCCAAGGCGCGGGACGTGCTCGGCGAGCGCGGGCACGTCGTCGCCGTCATCGGCGACGGCGCCCTCACCGGCGGCATGGCCTGGGAGGCGCTGAACAACATCGCCGCCGCCAGGGACCAGCCGCTGATCATCGTCGTCAACGACAACGAGCGCTCCTACGCCCCCACCATCGGCGGCCTCGCCAACCACCTCGCCACCCTGCGCACCACCGACGGCTACGAGCAGGTCCTCGCCTGGGGCAAGGACGTCCTCCAGCACACCCCCCTCGTCGGCCGCACCCTGTACGAGTCCCTGCACGGCGCGAAGAAGGGCTTCAAGGACGCCTTCGCGCCCCAGGGCATGTTCGAGGACCTCGGCCTGAAGTACGTCGGCCCCATCGACGGGCACGACATCAAGGCCGTCGAGTCCGCGCTGCGCCGGGCGAAACGCTTCCACGGCCCCGTCCTCGTCCACTGCCTGACCGAGAAGGGCCGCGGCTACGAACCGGCCCTCGCCGACGAGGCGGACCGCTTCCACACCGTCGGCGCCATGGACCCCCTCACCTGCGAGCCGCTCACCCCGGCCGGCGGCCCTTCGTGGACGTCCGTCTTCGGCGACGAGATGGTCCGCATCGGCGCCGAGCGCGAGGACGTCGTCGCCCTGACCGCGGCGATGCTGCACCCCGTGGGGCTCACGCGGTTCGCCGCGGCCCACCCCGACCGCGTCTGGGACGTCGGCATCGCCGAGCAGCACGCCGCCGTGTCCGCCGCCGGTCTCGCCACCGGCGGCCTGCACCCGGTCGTCGCCGTCTACGCCACCTTCCTCAACCGCGCCTTCGACCAGCTCCTCATGGACGTGGCCCTGCACCGGTGCGGCGTGACCTTCGTCCTGGACCGGGCCGGGGTCACCGGCGCCGACGGGCCCTCCCACAACGGCATGTGGGACCTGTCGATCCTCCAGTGCGTGCCCGGCCTGCGGATCGCCGCGCCGCGCGACGCCGACCAGCTCCGCGCGCAACTGCGCGAGGCCGTGGCCGTCGACGACGCGCCCACGCTGCTGCGCTTCCCCAAGGAGTCGGTGGGGCCCGCGATCCCGGCCGTGGACCGGCTCGGCGCCATGGACGTGCTGCGCGAGGACACCGCGCCGGACGTGCTCCTCGTCGCCGTCGGCGTGATGGCGCCGGTGTGCCTCCAGGCCGCCGACCTGCTCGCGGAGCGCGGCATCGGCTGCACGGTGCTCGACCCGCGCTGGGTCAAGCCCGTCGACGAGGCCCTGCCGCCGCTCGCCGCGCGGCACCGGCTCGTCGCCGTCGTGGAGGACAACAGCCGCGCGGGCGGCGTCGGTTCGGCCGTGTCCCTCGCCCTGGAGGACGCCGGTGTGGACGTGCCCGTACGCCGCTTCGGCATCCCCGAGCAGTTCCTCGCCCACGCCAAGCGCGGCGAGATCCTCGCCGACATCGGCCTGACCCCGGTGGAGATCGCGGGCCGGATCAGCGCCGCGGCGGCCCGCTGGGACAGCGCGCGGAACGGTGCGCGGGAGGCGGCTGTGACCTCTGCCGGGCCGCACGCCGCCGAGTCGGCCGTAGCCTCTGCCGGGGTACCCGCCCCCAAGGCGGCCGGTGTGCCCGGCCCCACGGACGCCGGGGCACGCGGCCTGGACGACGACGCCGGTACGCCCGGCCCGGAGAGGGCCGGTACGCCCGGCCCGCAGAGCGCCGGTACCCCCGGCCCGGAGCAGGCCGGCGCGGCCGGCGAGGAGACCCGAGCATGACCGGCACGAGCAAGGAGTTCGACCTCGGCACGCTGCTCGCCGAGCGCGGCGGCGAGCGCTACGAGCTGCACACCCGGCACCTCAACCACCAGCTCCCGCGCATGCTGCGCACCATCGGCTTCGACAAGGTCTACGAGCGCGCCGAGGGCGCCTACTTCTGGGACGCCGACGGCCACGACTACCTGGACATGCTCGCCGGGTTCGGCGTCATGGGCCTCGGCCGCCACCACCCCGTGGTCCGCAAGGCGCTGCACGACGTCCTGGACGCCTCCCTCGCCGACCTGACCCGCTTCGACTGCCAGCCGCTGCCCGGGCTGCTCGCCGAGCGCCTGCTCGCCCACAGCCCGTACCTGGACCGCGTGTTCTTCGGCAACAGCGGCACCGAGTCCGTCGAGACCGCCCTGAAGTTCGCCCGCTACGCCACCGGGAAGCCGCGCATCCTGTACTGCGCGCACGCCTTCCACGGCCTGACCACCGGCTCCCTGTCGGTGAACGGCGAGACCGGCTTCCGCGACGGCTTCGCCCCGCTCCTGCCGGACACGGCGGTCCCGCTCGGCGACCTGGACGCGCTGCGCCGGGAGCTGAAGCGCGGGGACGTCGCCGCGCTCATCATCGAGCCCGTCCAGGGCAAGGGCGTGCACGAGGCCCCGCCCGACTATCTGCGCGAAGCCCAGGAGCTGCTGCACCGGCACAAGGCGCTCCTCATCGCCGACGAGGTGCAGACCGGCCTCGGCAGGACCGGCGCCTTCTACGCCCACCAGCACGAGGAGGGCGTCGAGCCCGACCTGGTGTGCGTCGCCAAGGCGCTGTCGGGCGGCTACGTGCCGGTCGGCGCGACCCTCGGCAAGGACTGGATCTTCAAGAAGGTCTACTCGTCCATGGACCGCGTCCTGGTCCACTCGGCCAGCTTCGGCTCCAACGCCCAGGCCATGGCGGCCGGGCTCGCGGTCCTGGCCGTCATGGAGGACGAGGGCGTCGTGGAGAACGCGCGCGTGACCGGCGAGCTCCTGAAGTCCCGCCTCGCGGCGCTGATCGACACGTACGAGCTGCTCAGCGACGTGCGCGGCCGCGGCCTCATGGTCGGCATCGAGTTCGGCAGGCCCACGTCGCTCAAGCTGCGCAGCCGCTGGGCGATGCTCCAGGCGGCCCGCAAGGGGCTGTTCGCGCAGATGGTCGTCGTACCGCTGCTCCAGAAGCACCGCATCCTCACCCAGGTCTCCGGCGACCACCTGGAGGTCATCAAGCTCATCCCGCCGCTGATCATCGGCGAGGAGGAGGTGGACCGCTTCGTGGCGGCGTTCACCGACGTCATGGAGGACGCGCACGGGGGCGGGGGCCTCATGTGGGACTTCGGCAAGACGCTGGTGAAGCAGGCGGTCGGGAACCGGTGACGGGCCCCGGCCCGGACGGCGGACCCGGCTCGGACGGCGGACCCGGCCCGGACGGCGGGCCCCGGCCAGGACGGCGGGTGGCTCGCCCGAGGGGGGCTTTGCCTCTGAGGCAACAAAATTGCCCCAGGGGTAAGACTCTGGCTCAATCAAGGTATGAGCCCTGCCACCCCGGACAGTGACGAGGCGGTCGACGCGCTGCCCGTCGTCGCTCCGCAGCTCCGCGCGCTGCGCCGCCGGGCCGCCTTGACCCTGGAGGCCGCGGCCCGGGCCGCGGGGCTCTCGCCCGCGCACCTGTCCCGCCTGGAGACCGGGCACCGGCAGCCGTCGCTGCCGATGCTGCTCGCACTCGCCCGTACCTACGGTACGACGGTCTCGGAGCTGCTCGGCGAGACGCCCGCCGACCGGGACGCCGTCGTACGCGCCCCGGACATGGAGCCCACCGCCGCCGGCGGCTGGACGTACTGGCAGGCGGGCGCGCCCGGCCGGGGCATGCAGGCACTGCGCGTGCACGTCCCGTACGGCGCGCAGGGCGACATCGTGCGGGTGCATCCGGGCGAGGAGTGGCTGTACGTCCTCGACGGGCGGCTGCGGCTGCGCCTGGGGGACACCTCGTCCGTGCTCGCCCCCGGCGACAGCGCGCACTTCGACTCGCTGACGCCGCACCGGATCGCCGCCGTGGACACGGGCGGCGCCGACTTCCTGTTCGTCCACACCTTGCTGCAGAGCCCTGCCGCCGCGCTCTGCCTCGGCGGCCCGACCACAGGAGACCGACATGACGGAACCTGAACCGCAGCCGGCGCGCCGCATGGCCATGGAGGAGAAGTTCCCGCGCGGGCTGTGGGTGCGGCTGATCGTCTACGTCGCCGTGGGCCACCTCTTCGCGGGCTTCGTCTACCTGCTGTTCGTCCTCGGCGGCCAGAACCAGTAGCCGGGCTAGTCGAGGAGGCGCTCGCGCAGGCGCTCACGCGTCTGCGGGGCGAGCCGCAGCCCCTTGGTGAGGTAGGTCTCCGTGTCGCCCCAGGTCTCGTCGATGGTGGCGAAGGCCGCCGCCAGGTACTCGGCGCGGGCGTCGAACAGGGGGCTCAGGAGCTCCATGATCTCCGGCGACATGGCGTCCGGGGCCGTGCTGCTGCGGCGCACCTTGTACCGGCGGTGCGCGGCGTTCGACTCCAGGTAGTCCGCCTCGATCGCCTCGCGCTCCACGCCGACGGCGAGTAGCGTGACGGCGATCGACAGGCCGGCGCGGTCCTTGCCCGCCGCACAGTGCATCAGCGCGGGCACGCTGTCCTCGGCCAGCGCGTGCAGCACCTGGCTGTGCTCGGCCGTGCGCTCCGTGATGATCGTGCGGTACGAGGCGGCCATGCGGCCGGCGGCCTTCCCGTCGGACAGGACGGACCGGAGCTGGTCCAGGTCGCCGTCGCGGACCATCTTCCAGAACTCGGCGCCGTCGGCCGGGTCGGTCAGCGGCAGGTTCACGTTCCGCACGCCCGGCAGCTCCACGTCGGGCCCCTCCAGGCGCTGGTCGGCCGCGTTGCGGAAGTCGAAGACGGTGTGCAGGCCCAGCGAGGACAGGAACGCGGCGTCGGCGGCCGTGGCGTGCGCGAGGTGCCCGCTGCGGAAGAGGACGCCGTGACGGACGCGGCGGCCGTCGACGGTCGGGAGGCCGCCCACGTCACGGAAGTTGCGGACACCGGCCAGCTCGGGTTCGGTCGACGGGACCTGCTGCGTCACGGGCTCTCCTCTGGGTCGGTGGCCTGCCCCCCCGGGGCGGCGCGGTGCCGCGCGCGGCGGCGGTGGATGCGCCTTCGACCTTACGACACGGGTTCCTGAGGCAATCAGTCGTGGCGGAGCGTGCACGGGCGGAGCCCCGATGCTTGCATGGGCTCGCGGATGTGCGTACGCCCGCGGATCTGTCGAGATCGCGCGTTCATCCGGTGAGATCCGGCAGCGGACCTGTGGGGGTTTGATGATCGAGGTCGGCGCGGACGGCCGCACCTGGCTCCTGTCGGGCCCCACCAGCAGCTACGCGCTGCGCCTCACCGACCGCGACGAACTCCTGCACCTGCACTGGGGACCGCGGCTCGCGCTCGCCGACGCCGAGGCCCTGGCCGCCGCGCCGCCGCCGCCCGAGCGGCCCTTCGAGTCGCGCCTCGACGGGCGCGAGGAGTACCCCGTCGAGGGCGGCCCGCGGTTCGTGCGGCCCGCGCTCTCGGCGCGCGCCGGCGGGGTGCGGGGCACGGAGTGGCGGTTCGCCGGCGCCCGGCACGGCGAGGACGAGCTCCGGCTCACCTTCACCGACCCGCTGCACCACCTCGACGTGCTCCTCGCGTACCGGCTGCGCGGCGACGTCGTCGAGCGGTACGCGGTCCTCACGCACCGGGGCCCCGCCGGGTCGCCGGAGGTGGAGCTGGCGCGGGCCGACTCCGCGACCTGGACGCTGCCGCGGCGCGAGCGCTGGCGCCTGTCCCAGCTCCACGGCCGCTGGGCCGCGGAGTCCCGCCTCGTACGGTCGGACCTCGCGTACGGGGAGCACGTCATCGGCAGCCGCCGCGGGCACACCGGGCACCAGCACCTGCCCTGGGTGGCCCTCGACGCGGGCGACGCCACCGAGGACCACGGCGAGGTGTACGGCTGCGCGCTCGCCTGGTCCGGCTCGTGGCGGATCGCGGTGCACCGGCTCCCGGACGGCGCCGTGCAGGTCACCGGCGGCCCGGGCCACGACGACTCGGGCTTCGAGGTGCTCACGCCCGGCACGGCGTACGTCACGCCCGTCTTTGCCGGGCTGTGGAGCGACGGCGGCTTCGGCGGGGCGAGCCGGGCCTGGCACGCCTACCAGCGCGCGCACGTGATCCCGGACGAGGGCGAGGTGCGGCCGGTGCTCTACAACTCCTGGGAGGCCACCGGGTTCGACATCTGCGAGGCGCAGCAGCGGGAGCTGGCCGGGCGGGCCGCGGCGCTGGGCGTGGAGCTGTTCGTCGTCGACGACGCGTGGTTCGGGCGGCGGACCAGCGACCGGGCCGGGCTCGGCGACTGGACGCCCAACCCCGAGCGGTTCCCGCGCGGTCTGCGGCCGCTCGCCGAGCACGTGCACCACCTCGGCATGGACTTCGGCATCTGGGTGGAGCCCGAGATGGTGAACGCCGACAGCGACCTGTACCGCGCGCACCCCGACTGGGTGCAGCACCACCCCGGGCGCACCCGTACGGAGTACCGCAACCAGCTCGTGCTCAACGTCGCCCGCGACGACGTGCGGGCGTACCTGTGGGAGCGGCTCGACGCGCTCCTGTCCGACGCCCCGGTCGACTACGTGAAGTGGGACTTCAACCGCTGCTTCACCGACCCGGGATGGCCCGGGGAGCCCTGGCCGCAGCGGCTGTGGTCCGCCCACGTCCACGGCGTCTACGACCTCATCGACCGGCTGCGGGCCGCGCACCCGGCCGTCGCCTTCGAGTCCTGCTCGGGCGGCGGGGGCCGGGTCGACCTCGGCATCCTCTCCCGCACGGACCAGGTGTGGACCTCCGACAACACCGACCCGGCGGACCGGCTCGCCATCCAGTACGGCTTCAGCCACGCGCACCCCGCCCGGGTGATGGCCGCCTGGGTCACCGACAGCCCGAACACCCAGCTCAACGGCCGCGTGAGCCCGCTGCGGTTCCGCTTCGTCAGCGCCATGGCCGGGGTGCTCGGCATCGGCGGCGACCTGACGCGGTGGAGCGACGAGGAACTGGCCGAGGCGCGCCGGTGGGTGGAGCTGTACAAGGAGATCAGGCCGGTCGTCCAACTGGGCGACCTGTACCGGCTGCGGCCGCCCGGCGACGGGCTCGGCGCCGTGCAGTACGTGCGGGGCGACGACGTCGTGGTCCTCGCCTGGCTGCGCGCGCAGGCCTACGGCGAGGAGCCCCCGCCGCTGCGGCTGAGCGGGCTCGACGCCTCGGCGGCGTACGTGTGCCGCGACACCGGCACGGTGCACCGGGGCGCGCTGTTGCTGCACCACGGGCTGCGCACCGGGCTGCGCGGGGACCTGGACGCGGCGGTGTTCCGGCTGCGCCGCGCACCCGGCACGGCGCCCGGCACCGCACCGGCCCCTTAGATCACGTCGGCCTCTCTCACCTCTCCGACCAGTCCGACCTCTCCGACCTCGCTATTCCTGGTTGGGACAAACTTGACCGGTGGCTTATCTCACGCCACGTCAACCCCTTATTACGGTGGCGTAGGTCACTTGACGGAAGGAAAGATGGGACGACGTGACAGCAGAGTCGACACCCTTCGTCAAGAACGCACCCACCCACCCCATCACCTCCTACGCGGCGATCGGCGACAGCTTCACCGAAGGCGTGGGGGACCCCGGGCCGGACGGGACCTTCGTGGGCTGGGCCGACCGGCTCGCCGTGCTGCTCGACGACCTGGTCCCGGAGCACACGTTCCGGTACGCGAACCTCGCCGTGCGCGGCAAGCTGCTCGACCAGATCGTCGCCGACCAGGTGCCGCGGGCCAAGGAGCTCGCCCCGGACCTGGTGACGTTCTGCGCGGGCGGCAACGACATCATCCGGCCCGGCACCGACCCGGACGACGTCGCCGAGCGCTTCGAGCGGGCCGTCGCCGACCTCACCTCGGCCGTCGGCACCGTCATGGTCACCACCGGCTTCGACACCCGCGGCGTGACCCTCCTCAAGCACCTGCGCGGCAAGATCGCCACGTACAACGGCCACGTCCGCGCGGTCGCCGACCGGTACGGCTGCCCGGTGCTCGACCTGTGGTCCCTGAAGACCGTCCAGGACCGGCGGGCCTGGGACACCGACCGGCTGCACCTGTCGGCCGAGGGGCACACGCGCGTGGCGCTGCGCGCGGCCCAGGTGCTCGGCATCGACGTACCCGCCGACCCGGAGCAGGCGTGGCCGCCGCTGCCGCCGCGCGGGCCGCTGGAGGTGCGGCGCGACGACATCCAGTGGGCGCGCGAGCACCTGGTCCCGTGGATCGGGCGGCGGCTGCGCGGCCAGTCGTCGGGCGACCACGTGGCGGCCAAGCGGCCGGACCTGATGCCGCTGTAGGGGCCGTGGGGGACGGCCGGTGGCCCGCGGGGCGGTCGGCCGCCCGGCGGACGCGCGGGCCCGTCAGAGGACGCCGCGCGCCTGGCGGCCGGGCGCCTCGCGCAGGTCGCAGGACTCCTTGAAGCCCTGACTGGTCAGGCCCATCGCCGAGTTGAAGCGCGAGCGCAGGTTCTCGACGGCGACCATCATGGTCAGCTCGACGAACGCGGGCTCGCCGAGCCGGGCGAGCAGCCGCGCGGACAGTTCGTCGTCGACCTCCGGCGGGTTCGCGGTCATCGCCTCCGCGTACGCCATGACGTCGCGCTCCAGCGGCGTGTACGCGTCGCTGTCGCGCCACGCGGGCACGTCGTGCAGCTTGCGGGTGTCCAGGCCGAGCCGGTGCCCTTCCCAGTAGCCGAAGTCCATGCACCAGGAGCAGCCGATCGAGGCCGCCGAGGCCATCACCGCGAGCTCCTTCAGGCCCTTGTCCAGCTTGTTCCACCTGGCCACGGACTGCTCGAAGCGGAGGTAGGCCCACAGGGCGCGGCGGTGGTGGGCCATCGCCCGGCCCGGGTCGAGGACCTTGCCGTAGGTGCGCTTCGAGTACCACTCCAGGGCGCGGAAGAGCAGCGTGCGCGGCGGGGTGAGCGAGATACGGGCCATGGGGCCACCTCCGGAGTCCGTGCGGCGCGGTCGCGCCGTCCCACCGGTACGACGGGCCGGGCGGGCGCGGATGTGACATCGCGCGGGGCTCGGCGGCGCGCGGGCACCGCCGAGGGGCGGCGTCGAGGCCCGGGGCCGCGGGGCGGGGGAGCCCTGGGCGGCTCCCGGCGGCCGGTGGCAGGGGCGGCCCGCTCGGCCGCCGGGGGCCGCGCACATAATGGGGAGGCTTGAGCCCCTGTTCCCGGAGGTGCGCCGTGTCCCGGTTCCTGAGCCCCCTGCTCCGCCCGCTGCGTCCGGCCGCCTTCGGCGCGGAACCCAGCGGCGACCGCCTCGCGCGCATCCGCAGATCGCCGCACTTCGCCGACGGCTCGTTCCGGAACCCGGTGGGGGCGCGCACCCGGCCCTCCGGCTCCGCCCTGGAATTCGCGAAGGTCTACTTCCGGCGCGAGGAGCGCGTCCGGCGCGCACCGGCGGGGCACGTGCCGGTGCACGCCACCACGCTCGCCGACCTCGCCACGCCCCCGGCGAGCGGCCTGCGGCTCACCTGGATGGGACACTCCAGCGTCCTCGCCGAGATCGACGGGCGCCGGGTGCTCCTCGACCCGGTGTGGGGCGAGCGGTGCTCGCCCTTCGCCTTCGCCGGGCCCCGGCGGCTGCACCCGGCCCCCGTGCCGCTGGCGGCGCTCGGCCCGGTCGACGCCGTCGTCATCTCGCACGACCACTACGACCACCTGGACCTGCCCAGCATCAGGGCGTTCGCGGGCACGGAGACGCTGTTCGTCGTGCCGCTCGGCGTCGGCGCGCACCTGGAGCGCTGGGGCGTGCCCGCGAGCCGCCTGCGCGAGCTGGACTGGCACGAGTCCACGGACGTCGGCGGCCTGACACTGACGGCCACGCCCGCCCGCCACTTCTGCGGCCGGGGCCTGCGCAACCAGCAGCACACGCTGTGGGCGTCCTGGTGCGTCACGGGTCCCGAACACCGCGTCTTCCACAGCGGCGACACCGGCTACTTCCCGGGGTTCAAGGAGATCGGCGCCGCCCACGGGCCGTTCGACGCCACCATGATGCAGATCGGCGCATATTCCGACTTCTGGCCGGACATCCACATGCGTCCCGAGGAGGGCGTGCGCGCCCACCTCGACCTCCAGGGCGGGCGGCCGCACGGCGTGCTGCTCCCGATCCACTGGGCCACGTTCAACCTGGCGCCGCACGCCTGGGCCGAGCCCGGTGAGGGCACGCTCGCCGCCGCCCGCGCGGTGGGCGCCCCGCTCGCGCTGCCCATCCCCGGCGAGCCCTTCGAGCCGGGGTCCGGCGCGGTGCCCGACGCCCCGTGGTGGCGCGCGGTCGCCGTCGCGCCCGCGGGCGGCTGGAGCGGGCCCGGCACCGGCCCCGGTCCGACGCCGGACGCGACGGACCACGAGACGGCCCCCGTGGCCTGAGCGGCGGAGAGGACACGCCCCCGGACGCGCGGCGTCTGCGGGGCGTACGGGGAGTGTCCGCGGGGCGTGCGCACGGTGTCCGCGGGGCGTGCGCGGGTGTCCGCGCGGGGGGCGTGCAGGGGACGTGCCGGGCATGCGCGCGGGATATCGGAACGGGCGCTCGGTAGAACGTTCGTCCTACCGCCGTGAGGTGGTCGCGCGGGCGTACGACGGTTTTCGCGCGGCCGTGCGAGGCGTCATACCAGAGCGGGACGCCGACTGCCGGACTTTGTCAACTGCCCACCGCACGTGAGGTCTTGGCGACTACCGTGTGTGGCCGTCGGGCGACGCAGGGATCACATCACGGCCTGCCGGCCGGCACCGCGATGCCATCGACGAGGTGCCGCAGTGGACCGCTGGGGTGCCCGTCGCGACGTACCGAGGACACAGATGTCTCACCTTCGCGCACCGGCAGGACGCGCAGACCGCCGCGAGGGCGGACGGCACGGCAGGTCCGGCAGCCGGGCCGCGCCGCCCCCGCCCGAGACGCGCATACGGCCGCACCTGCTGCGGATCACCGTGCTGCCCGCCGTCGTCGTGGGGCTGTGCGGCTGCGCCGCCGTGCTCTTCGTGATCCGTGCCTCCGGGGCCCGGCCGCAGCCGCCGCTGCTCGCCCTGCTCGGCGCCGCGGCCCTGCTCGGCCTCGTCGGCATCGTGATCGCGGCGGTGGCCGCCGACCGGGCCGCGCGGTCCCTGCGCGACCGCCTCGCCGCGCTGCGCCGCACCACCGCGCGCGGCCAGGCCGACCTGCGCGACCTCGTCGAGCGGCTGCGCAGCGGCGAGTCCCCGGCGGTCCGCGAGCCCGCCGCGCGCCCGGCACCGGCCCAGGACGAGTTCGGCCTGCTCGCCGACGAGCTGGCCCGCGCCCGCGAGGGGGCCGTCACCGCCGTCGTACAGGCGTCCCGGCTCTCCGGCCAGGCGGGCAACGAGCAGAAGGTCGAGGTCTTCGTGAACCTCGCCCGGCGCCTGCAGTCGCTCGTACACCGGGAGATCTCCCTGCTCGACGAGCTGGAGAACGCCGTCGAGGACCCCGAACTGCTCAAGGGCCTCTTCCACATCGATCACCTGGCCACGCGCATCCGGCGGCACGCCGAGAACCTCGCCGTGCTCGGCGGCGCCATGTCGCGCCGCCAGTGGAGCAGGCCGGTGTCCATGACGGAGGTGCTCCGCTCGTCCATCGCCGAGGTCGAGCAGTACTCCCGGGTCAAGCTGGTGCCGCCCGTCGACGGGACCCTGCGCGGGCACGCCGTCGCCGACGTCATCCACCTGCTCGCCGAACTGGTCGAGAACGCCACGGTGTTCTCCGCCCCGCACACCCAAGTCCTGCTGCGCGCGGGCCGGGTGACGTCCGGGCTCGCCATCGAGGTCGAGGACCGCGGCCTCGGCATGCCCGTCGCCGAGCAGGCCCGGATGAACCAACTCCTCGCCGACCCCGACCAGGTCAACGTCGCGAGCCTGCTCCAGGACGGCCGCATCGGCCTGTTCGTCGTCGCGGCGCTCGCCCGCCGCCACGGCATCGCGGTGCGCCTGCAGAGCAACATCTACGGCGGCGTCCAGGCCGTCCTCATCATCCCCCAGGGGCTCCTCGGCGCCGAGCAGGACGCCGCACCCGCCGCCCGCGCCTCCGCCTCTGCCTCCGCTCCCACTTCCGCTTCCGGCCTCACCGCTCCCGCGCCCGACGCGGTCCCGCAGCCCGCCCCGCCCGCGCCCGCGCCGGAGCCGGACCCCCGGGACACCCCGGGCCCCGGCGTCCCGGTCCCCGGCACCCCCGCCCCGGACCCGGCGCCCCACG
>NZ_BNBT01000109.1 GCF_014656095.1 Streptomyces longispororuber | reverse complement strand
GGCCGTCGCCCTCGGCGCGGCCGAGTCGGCGCTGCCGGAGATCACCGCCCTGTGCGCGACGCGCCCGCTGGACGAGCCGCTCCAGGCGCTGCGCCTGCGCGCACTGCGCGCCGCGGGCCGCGGCGCCGAGGCCCTCGCCGCGTACGACGACGTACGCCGCGACCTCGCCGACCGCCTCGGCACCGACACCGGGCCGGAACTGCGCGGGCTCTACGAGGAGTTGCTGCACGGGGTCGGCGTGCGCGCGGGGGGCACCTCTTCCGGGGGCGGGCCGTCGGGAGGCGCCTCCTCCGGGGGCGCGCCGCCCGGGGCTGGGCTGTCCGGGGCCGGACCGTCCGGTGTTGCGCCGTCTGGGGCCGGGCCGTCCGGAGCCGAGCCCTCCGAGTCTGTGTCCTCCGGGGGCGCGCCCACCGGGGGCGCGCCGTCCGGGGCTGGGCCGTCCGGTGTTGCGCTGTCTGGGGCCGGGCCGTCCGGAGCTGCGCCCTCCGAGTCTGTGTCCTCCGGGGGCGCGCCGTCCGGGGCTGGGCCGTCCGGGGCCGGGCCGTCCGGTGTTGCGCCGTCTGGGGCCGGGCCGTCCGGAGCCGCGCCCTCCGGGTCTGTGTCCTCCGGGGCCGGGCCGTCCGGGGCCGGGCCTTCCGGAGCTGCGTCCTCCGGGGTCGCGCCGTCCGAGTCCGTGTCCTCCGGGGTCGCGCCGTCTGGGGCCGGGCCTTCCGGGGCCGTACCGCCGCGGGTCGCGCCCTCCGAGTCTGTGTCCTCCGGCGCCGGGCCTTCCGGGGCCGGGCCGTCTGGAGCCGGGCCGTCCGGGGGCGCGCCGTTCGGAGCCGTGCCCGCCCGGTCCGGGCCCTCCGCGCCCGGTGCGGACGGTGTCGGTACGCCGGGCGCCGACGGGGTCCGTACGAGCGCCGCGGCCGACGCCCCGCGGCCGGAGGAACCGCCGGAGTGGCCCGCCCGGCCCCCGGCCGCCGCGGCGCGCGGCAACCTCCGCGCCCGTCTCACCTCCTTCGTCGGCCGGGCCAAGGACATCGATGCCATCCGCGCCGACCTGGCGCGGGCGCGGCTCGTCACCCTCGTCGGGCCCGGCGGCGCCGGGAAGACGCGGCTCTCGCAGGAGGCCGCCGAGGGCGTCCGCGCGCCGGACGGGGTCTGGCTGGCCGAGCTGGCCCCCGTGGACGACCCGGACGACGTGCCCGAGGCCGTGCTCACCGCCCTCGGCGCCCGCGAGACCGTGCTGCGCGGCGCGGGCGCCGAGGAGCTGCGCGCGGCCGCGGAGCGGTACGCCGGCGACCCGCTGGCCCGGCTCACCGAGTACTGCGCGCCGCGCCGCATGCTGCTCGTCCTCGACAACTGCGAGCACGTCGTCGACGCCGCCGCCCGCCTCGCCGACCGGCTCCTCGCGCACTGCCCGGGCCTGACCGTGCTCGCCACCAGCCGTGAGCCCCTCGGCGTCCCCGGCGAGGTGCTGCGCCCGGTCGACCCGCTGCCGGAGCCGTTCGCGCTGCGGCTGCTCGCCGACCGGGGCCGGGCGGCCAGGCCGGACTTCCGGGTCGGCGACGACCCGGAGGCCGTCGCCGAGATCTGCCGCAGGCTCGACGGGCTGCCGCTGGCCATCGAACTGGCCGCGGCCCGGCTGCGGATGCTCACCCCGCGCCAGATCGCCGACCGCCTCGACGACCGCTTCCGGCTCCTGACCAGCGGCGCCCGCACCGTCCTGCCGCGCCAGCAGACCCTGCGCGCCGTCGTCGACTGGTCCTGGGACCTGCTCGACGCCGCCGAACGCGCCGTGCTGCGCCGCCTGTCGGTGTGCGCGGGCGGCTGCGACCTGGCCGCCGCGGAGGCGGTGTGCGCGTCCCCCGGCGGACCGGCGGGCGAGGGGCCGCGCGTCGACGCCCGCGACGTGCCCGGGCTGCTCGGCTCGCTCGTCGACAAGTCCCTCGTGGTCGCCGCCCCGGCGGCCGACGGCGGCGGGATGCGCTACCGGCTCCTGGAGACCGTCTCCGAGTACGCGGCCGAGCGGCTCGACGAGGCGGGCGAGCGCGCCGCCGCCGAGCGCGCGCACCTCGTCCACTTCCGGGAGCTGGCCCGGCGCGCCGACCCCGAGCTGCGCGGCCACGGCCAGCGGGCCGCGATCCGCGCCCTGGAGACCGAGCACGAGAACCTGCGCACCGCGCTGCGCCGCGCCGTCGCCGCCCGCGACGAGCAGGAGGCGCTGTGCCTGGTGCTCTCCCTGGCGGGGTTCTGGCTGATGCGGGACCTGCGGGCGGAGGCCAGGCACTGGTCCCGCGAGGTGGCGGCGCTCGGGCCCGACCCGTTCACCCCGCCCGTCGCCCCGGTGGAGCCGCTGCACGAGCGCTGCACCGACGCCCCGCCGCCGATGCGCCCCGAGGTGCTCCAGGAGGCCCGGCGCGGCGTGCACCTCGTGCAGATGGCCTGCATGGACCTGGACCCGGCCGCCTGGCAGACCCCGCACGGCGCCCGGAAGCTGCGCGCCGTCCGCGAGGCCTACCGGCCGGGCCTGCCGCAGACCTGCCGGAGCCCGGGCACCATGTGGATCTACGCCGTCCTGCTGGGCGGCGACGTCGGGCAGGTCAGGACGATCGTCGACAAGACCGTCGCCGCGTGCCGCGCGTTCGGCTACACCTGGGAGCTGGCCGGGGCGCTCCAGTGGCGCGCGAACATGCTGGCCAACCGCGTCGACTGGGCGGGCGACGCCCGCCGCGACGCCGACGAGGCGCTGGAGATCTACACCCGGCTCGGCGACACCTGGGGCACGGCCGAGGCGCTGGCCTCGCGCGGCGAGGCCCACGAGCGGCGCGGCGAC
The DNA here is from genome assembly GCF_014656095.1 of Streptomyces longispororuber. GTDB lineage: Bacteria > Actinomycetota > Actinomycetes > Streptomycetales > Streptomycetaceae > Streptomyces > Streptomyces longispororuber. The sequence continues at coordinate 27,055 of NZ_BNBT01000109.1, read as the reverse complement.
TACCGGCGCGCGGCCGAGGACTTCCGCGCCGCCATCGCCTACGCCGAGGACCTGGGCGCCAAGGCCCAGGTGTCGCTCCTGACCGCCCGGCTCGGCGCGGTGCTCCTGGAGGCGGGCGAGACCGGGCGCGGCGAGGCGCTGCTGCGCGGGGTGGTGGCGGAAGGCGGCGCAGGCCGCATGGAGGGGGCGCTGCCCGCGGCCCGGATCTACCTGGTCGGGCTGCTCGGCATGAGCGGCCGGGTGCCGGAGGCGCGGGAGCACCTGACGCTGCTGCGCTCGGAGTTCAAGGCCATCGGCTTCGCCGTGTTCGAGGGTGTGGTGCTCTCCGTCGCCGCCTGGCTCGACACCGTCGAGGGCCGCCACGAGGAGGCCCTCGCGGGGGCGCGGCAGGTCCTGGAGAAGGCCGCCGACCCGCTGTCGCTGGTGGTGGCGCCGCAGTTGCTCGCCGGGCACCTGTGGACCGTGGCCCGCGCGCTGACCGCGACCTGCCCGGACCGGGCCGCCGCGGCCGCCCGCCTGATCGCGGTGGCCGACGGGCGACTGCCGCACGGGCACGTGCGCAACCGCTTCGAGCGGGAGGTCCGCGAGGCCGCCGAGCGCACGGTCCGCGCCGCCCTCGGGGACGCCGCCTACGCCGCCGCGTACGCCGCGGGCGACGGCCTCACCTGGGAGGAGGCCGTCGCCGCGGCGGGGCTGTGACGCCTGCCGTTGGTACCGGCGGACGTCACGTCTTCGTACGGAACTTGTGGATCGCGATCGGCGCCATGACCAGCGTCAGGGCCACCGACCAGCCCAGGGTCACCCACACGTCGTGGGCCACCGGCTGGCCGCCGTTCATCAGCCCGCGGGCGGCGTCCGCGAGGGACGACAGCGGGTTGTAGTCCGTGAACGCCTGGAGCCAGCCGGGCATGGACTGCGTCGGCGCGAAGATCGACGAGCCGAACTGCAGCGGCATCAGGACCAGGAAGCCCATCCCCTGGATGGCCTGGGCGCTCTTCATGACGACGCCCATGGTGAGGAAGATCCACATCAGGGCGATGCCGAAGACCATGGCGAGCCCGACGGCCGCGAGCAGACCGAGCACGCTCTCCACGGAGAAGCCGATGATCAGCGCCACGACCAGCAGGATCGTGGTGGCGATCAGCATGCGCAGCAGCTCGACCACGATCTTGGCCAGCATCACCGAGGAGCGGCCGATCGGCAGGGACCGGAAGCGGTCCATCACGCCGGTCTGGAAGTCCTGGTTGAAGCCGGTGCCCACGCCCATGGCCATGTTCATCCCCATCATGGCCATCAGGCCGGGGATCACGTACTGGATGTACTCGTCGCGGCCGCCGCCGAGCGCCTGGCCGACCGAGCCGCCGAAGACGTACACGAACAGCAGCGTGAAGATGATCGGCATCAGCACGGCGTCGAACATCGACTCCGCGTCCTGCTTGATCCACAGCAGGTTGCGGCGCACCAGGGCGCCGGTGTGGCGTATGTGCCCGCGCAGGCCTATGCGCGCGTCGGCCTGGTCCTTCGTCGGCTGCGGGGCCGGCGCCGAGGGCGGCGCCTTGACTGCGGTGGCGCTCATGCGGCGGCCCCTTCGTACTCGGTGGTCTCGGTGGTCGTGGTGGTCGCGGTGTCCGGGGTGCTGGCCCGGTGCCCGGTCAGGGACAGGAACACCTCGTCCAGGCTGGGCAGTTCGGTGGCGATGTCGGCGAGCGTGATGCCGCGCGCGGTGAGCGTGCCGACGACCGCGGTGAGCTGTTCGTCGCTGAGGATCGGCACCAGGACCGTGCCCGCGTCGGTGTCCACGGTCGTGGTGGCGAGGCCGGTCAGGCCCGCCTCGTCGAGCGCGGCGGCCGTCGGGCGCAGTTGCGCCGGGTCGGCCGGGCGGATCCGCAGGGTGCGGCCGCCGACCTTGGCCTTGAGCTCGCCGATGCCGCCGCCCGCGACGACCCGGCCGCGGTCGATGACGGTCAGCTCGCTCGCGAGCTGCTCGGCCTCCTCCATGTACTGGGTGGTGAGGAGCACGGTCACGCCGTCCTCGCGGACCATGCGCTTGACCTCCTCCCAGACCTCGTTGCGCGTGCGCGGGTCGAGGCCGGTGGTGGGCTCGTCCAGGTAGAGCACGGCCGGGCTGCCGATCATCGACGCCGCCAGGTCGAGGCGGCGGCGCATGCCGCCGGAGTAGGTCCGCGCCGGGCGCTTGGCGGCCTCCGTGAGCGAGAAGCGCTCCAGGAGGGCGTCGGCGCGCGAGCGGGACTCCTTGCGGGTCAGGTCGAGCAGCCGGCCGATCATGTACAGGTTGTCGTAGCCGGAGAGCTTCTCGTCCACCGACGCGTACTGACCGGTGAGGCCGATGACGCGGCGCAGTTGGCGGGGCTGGCGCACGACGTCGTAGCCCGCCACGACGGCGGTGCCGGAGTCCGGGGTGATCAGGGTGGACAGGCAGCGCACGAGCGTGGTCTTGCCGGCGCCGTTGGGCCCGAGGACGCCGAGGACCGTGCCCTCGCGCACGTCGAGGTCGACGCCGTCCAGTGCCTTGGTCTCGCCGTAGTGCTTGACCAGCCCCCGTACCGAGACGGCGCTGCCGGTGCCGTCGGTTCCCCGTCGGGGCTTGTTGTGGATGTCTGTCATGCCGTACATCAGAGCAGGAGCCACCGACAATCCGCCGACAGATTTCCTACAGGCCGACGACACCGGTCACCGGCCGGTGCCGCGACGCGGGGGTGACCGGCCCCCGATAAGACGGGGCAAGCGCCACGAGGCGGTGCAAAGCGCCGCCCGCGCACGGCAGGCAGCCCGCCGACGGGGGACGGTCGACGGGCTGCCGTTGGTGCCACAGTGGCTGAAAAGAGACCCTTCCGCAGGCCCTGCCGGCCCGCCGGTCCGCCGTCTCTGAGGTCTGGGGTCCGGCAGGGCCTAGCAGGGCCCGGCAGGGTCTAGTGCACGGAGTGCTCGGCCGCCGGGAACGCCCCGCCGACCACGTCCTCGGCGAACGCCTTCGCCGCCTGGCCCATGACGCCGCGCAGGTCGGCGTACTGCTTGACGAAGCGCGGCATCTTGCCGCCGGTCAGGCCCAGCATGTCCGTCCAGACCAGGACCTGCGCGTCGCAGTCGACGCCCGCGCCGATGCCGACGGTCGGGATGTGCAGGGACCGGGTGACCTCGGCGGCCAGCTCGGCCGGCACGAGTTCGAGCACCACCGCGAACGCGCCCGCCGCCTCGGCGGCCTTGGCGTCGCGCAGGAGCTGGTGGGCCGCCTCGTCGCCGCGGCCCTGGACGCGGTAGCCCATGGTGTGCACGGACTGGGGGGTCAGGCCCAGGTGGGACATGACCGGGATGCCCGCCTGCACGAGCAGCTCGGTCTGGGCGAGCGAGCGCTCGCCGCCCTCCAGCTTGACCGCGCCCACGCCCGCCTCCTTGACCAGGCGCGTCGCGGACCTGAGCGCCTGGACCGGACCCTCCTGGTACGAGCCGAAGGGCAGGTCGGCGACGACCAGGGCGCGCTTGGTGCCCCGGACGACGGCGGCGGAGAGCATGGCGATCTCGTCGAGGGTGACGGGCACGGTGGTGTCGTACCCGAGGTGGCAGTTGCCCGCCGAGTCGCCCACGAGCACGACCGGTATCCCGGCCTCGTCGAAGACGGACGCGGTCATCGCGTCGTACGCGGTCAGCATGGGCCACTTCTCACCGCGCTCCTTGGCGGCGGTGAGGTCGCGGACCGTGATGCGGCGTGTGCCCTTGCCGCCGTACAGCGCCTTGCTGCTGTCGGTCGTCCGCCCTTCGGGGGCGGGGCTCTGGGCAGCCGAAAGCTGCGTCATCGCAACGGCTCCTTCTGTGTCTCGAGGCGCCCTGACGGCGTCCCCGGATCACGTCCATGGTGGCATCGCGTGCCGCCCGGAGGCTAGAGGGGTCTCTTTCGGCCATTCTCGGGCGGCGCGGTGGCCGCGGTGTCGCCGGGTGTCGGGCGGGGAAAAGCCTGGCAAAGCCTTTCCAATACGAGACGGTCTCGTATCGAAATCTGGCTACGCTGATCTCCATGACCACACCAGCCGTCCCCGGCACCCCCCGGATCCCGGAGGCCGTCCACAAGCGCCGCTGGGCGATCCTCGGCGTCCTGATGCTCAGCCTGCTGATCGTCGTCCTGGACAACTCCATCCTGAACGTCGCCATCAAGACGATCTCCACCCCCGAACCCACCGGACTCGGCGCCACGCAGGGCGAGCTCGAGTGGGCCATCAACTCCTACACGCTCGTCTTCGCCGGACTCCTGTTCACCGCGGGCCTGCTCGGCGACCGCCTCGGCCGCAAGAAGGTGCTGCTCGCCGGGCTCGCCGTCTTCGGCGTCGGCTCGGCCCTCGCCGCGCAGTCCGGCTCGCCGCTCGAACTCATCGCCTTCCGCGGCGTGATGGGCCTCGGCGCCGCCTTCGTGATGCCGGCCACGCTCGCCGTCCTCATGAACGTCTTCGAGCGCGAGGAGCAGCCCAAGGCCATCGGCATCTGGGCGGCAGGCGTCGGCCTCGCCGTCGCCATCGGCCCGATCACCGGCGGTGTCCTGCTCGACCACTTCTGGTGGGGCTCGGTCTTCCTCATCAACGTGCCCATCGTGATCGTCGCGCTGATCCTCATGGTCGTCCTCGTACCGGACTCCAAGGACCCGAAGCCCGGCAAGATCGACCTGGTCGGCGTCGTGCTCTCCGTGATCGGCCTCGTGCTGCTCGTCTACGGCATCATCAAGGGCGGCCAGCTCGCCGACTTCACCGACCCGGCCGTGCTCGCCACCACCCTCTCCGGCCTCGCCGTGCTCGTCGGCTTCGTCTGGTACGAGAAGCGCGCCGACCATCCCTCCATCGACATCTCGTACTTCAAGAACCGCGTCTTCTCGGCGGCGATCACCGCGATCGCGCTGGTCTTCTTCGCGCTGATGGGCGTCACGTTCTTCTCGGTCTTCTACACGCAGAGCGTGCGCGGGTACACGCCGCTGGAGACCGGGCTGCTGATGCTGCCGCTCGCCGCCGCGCAGCTCGTCTTCGCGCCCCGGGCCCGGCTCGTCGTCGACCGCTTCGGCGTACGGGCGACCTGCGCGGGCGGGCTCCTGGTGATCGCCGCGACCCTCGCCGCGTTCACGCTCTTCGACACCGACACCCCGATCTGGCTCCTGGAGGTCGTCTTCTTCCTGATGGGCGCCGGGATGGCGCACATCATGACGCCCACCAGCGTCGTCATCATGCAGGCGCTGCCGCGCGAGAAGGCGGGCTCCGCGTCCGCGCTCAGCAACACCTTCCGGCAGGTCGGCGGCGCCCTCGGCATCGCGGTGCTCGGCTCGGTGCTGTCCACGGCGTACCGCAACGGGGTGGAGGGCGAGCTGCGGCTGCTCCCGGAGGGCGCCCGGCACACGGCGGGCGAGTCCATCGAGGCCACGCTCGGCGCGGCGGCGCGGCTCGGGCCGCGCGGCGAGGCGCTGGTGTCCTCGGCGCACGACTCCTTCCTGCACGCGATGCACGTCACCGCGGTGTGCGGGGCCGGGGTCGCGCTGGTGGGCGTGGTCGTCGTCGCCCTCTTCCTGCCGGGCAAGGCGCCCACGCCCCCGGCCGAGGACACCCCCGCCCCCGCCGACAGGGAACCCGCCGGCACACCGCGCTGACCCCGGCGCCCGGTACGCGGCCCGGCCGGGTGCCGCGTACCGCTCGACGCCGGGGGCGCGTACCGCTCGATGCCGGGGGCGCGTACCGCTCGACGCCGGGGTGGGGGAGCCGGTGCCGGGCAGGGGGGCGTGGGGCGGCGCCCAGGGGCCGGAGCCCGGGGGCAGGGGCTACCCCTGCCCGCCCGGCCAGGGAAAATGGGCAGCCCCGTCCACCGCAGAGGAGTCGACACCGTGGAGCAAGCCCCCGCCGCCAAGGGCGCCGGCGTCCGAGGCCGACCGAGGAGCGAGGCCGTCGAGCGGGCGATCCTGGAGGGCGTCATCGGGCTCCTGGAGGAGGGCGTCCCGCTCGCCGAGCTGTCCATCGAGCGCATCGCCCGCACCGCCGGCGTCGGCAAGGCCACGATCTACCGCCGCTGGAGCGGCAGGGAAGAGCTGTTCGTCGACGTCCTGCGCACCCTGGAGGCCCCCGCCTCCGTGCTGCCCGGCACCTCCATGCGCGACGACCTCGTCGCCCTCCTGGAACAGATCCGCCGCCGCGGCCTGAACCTGCGCTCCTCCGCCTTCCTGCACAACGTGTTCGCGCAAATGAAGAGTCTGCCCAAGCTCTGGACGGCGTACCACGCCACCGTCGTCGAGCCGCAGCGCCAGCGCGCCTACGACGTCCTGCGCCGGGGCGTGGACAACGGCGAGCTGCGCCCCGACGTCGACATCGTCCTCGCCCACGAGATGTTCGTCGGCCCCATGCTGGTGCGCACGGTGCTGCGCCTCGACGCGCCGCTGGACGAGGGACTGTCGGAACGCATCGTCGACACGGTCCTCGAAGGGCTCCGGCCCGTCGAATGAGCCCCTCGGGGGGCGCGGGATGTTAGCGTGTCGCCCCCCAAGTGGCCCGCGACCCACGGGCAATATGCGCGTTTCGTCACAGAGTGCGGACCTCACCGGCGCATCCGGAACCTGCCGTGCGCCCCCGCTCGTCCTCGGGTCCGTACGGCCGTCCACGGACGGCGGGGACGACACCGGATCATCGCCTAGGGTTCAAGGGCGGGGGATGGTGTGCACGGCAGTCAGTGAGGCGACGAGAGTGATGGCGCAGGCGTACAAGGCGGAGACGGACAGCGGCAGCTCGCGGCCCGAGCGCCAGGGCTCCCCCCTGCGCCGCTTCCTCGACGGCTGGCGGGGTGACCGCGACATCTGGCGGCGCGGTCTGATCACGGCGGGATTCGCGGTCGTGATCGGTCTGGTGATGCTGCTGCACGCCCAGATCCCGAACGGCGTGGGCAACCTCGGCAGTCTCACCGAGACGTTCCTGCCGTGGCTCGGCGTCTTCATCCCCGTGCTCCTGGTCATCGCCGTCGTCCGCAAGTCCGCGACCGCGCTGATCGCCCTGCTGCTCCCGGTGAGCGTCTGGTTCAGTGCCTTCGGCGGCCTCGTCACCGACAAGTCGGGCAGCGGCGGCGACCTCACCGTGGCCACGCACAACGTCAACGCCGACAACCCCGACCCGGCCGGCACCGCCCGCGACGTCGCCGCGTCCGGCGCGGACGTCATCGCCCTGGAGGAGCTCACGTCCGCCGCCGTGCCGACGTACGAGCGGGCCCTCGCGGACACGTACAAGTACCACTCCGTGCAAGGCACCGTCGGCCTGTGGAGCAAGTACCCGCTGTCCGGCACCAAGCCCGTCGACATCAAGCTGGGCTGGACCCGCGCGATGCGCACGGTCGTCGACACGCCGAAGGGCGAGGTCGCCGTGTACGTCGCCCACCTGCCCTCGGTGCGGGTGAAGCTCGACGCGGGGTTCACCGCCGGGCAGCGCGACGACAGCGCGAACGCCCTCGGCGAGGCCATCGCCGACGAGACCGTCGGCAAGGTCGTCCTGCTCGGCGACCTGAACGGCACGATGAACGACCGCGCCCTGAACGCCGTCACCTCCCAGATGCGCTCCACGCAGGGCGCCGCGGGCGACGGCTTCGGCTTCAGTTGGCCCGCGTCGTTCCCGATGGCCCGCATCGACCAGATCCTGGTCAAGGACCTCGAACCGGTGTCCTCCTGGACCCTGCCCAAGACGGGCAGCGACCACCTGCCGGTGGCGGCGGGGCTGGATCTGTGACGGGTGTCTCGTCGTGACGCGATGTGAGGGTGGCTGTGGCCGGTGTGGCTGGTGTGGCCGGTGTGGGCGGTGTCGCCGAGACAGCGGCGGGGGCCGTTGAGGCCGGTCGACCAGGGGAGCCGCGGCGGTCGGTGGAATCTCTCTCCACCCCTGCGGAATACTCCGTCGGAGACCCTTTGTTCCGTACGTGAACTAACGCATCCGCCGCACCCGTGCACCCGTCCCCCTGATCTCCCCCGTCCCTCCGTCTCCGAGGGCGTTCCGGAAGGTAGTACGTCTCCATGCCCCTGGCCCTGCTCGCCCTCGCCGTGGGCGCCTTCGGCATCGGCACGACCGAGTTCGTGATGATGGGCCTGCTGCCCAACGTCGCGGACGACCTGCACATATCCATCCCGACAGCGGGACACCTGGTCTCCGCGTACGCGCTCGGCGTCGTCATCGGCGCCCCGCTGCTCGCCGCCGTGACCGCGCGCCTGCCCCGGCGCCGGGTCCTGATCGGCCTCATGGTCCTCTTCGTCGTCGGCAACGCGCTGTCCGCCGCCGCGCCCGACTACCACCTGCTCGCCGCGGCCCGCTTCCTCAGCGGCCTGCCGCACGGGGCGTTCTTCGGCGTCGGCGCGGTCGTCGCCACCGGGCTCGTCGCGCCCGAGCGCAAGGCGCGGTCGGTGTCCCTGATGTTCCTCGGGCTCACCGTCGCCAACATCGTCGGCGTGCCCGTCGCCACGCTCATGGGGCAGCAGCTCGGGTGGCGCGCCACGTTCCTCGCCGTGAGCGCGATCGGGCTCGCCGCCATCGCCGCGCTCGCGCTGCTCGTCCCGGCCGACCACGGCCACGGGGACGCCGTCGGCCTGCGCGGCGAGATGCGGGCGCTCGGCTCGCTGCCCGTGTGGCTCGCCCTCGGTACGACCGTCGCGGGCTTCGGGGCGCTCTTCTCCGCGTACAGCTACGTCACGCCGATGCTCACCGACTCCGCCGGGTTCGCGGAGGCCAGCGTGACGCTGCTGCTGGCGCTCTTCGGCGTCGGCGCCACGGTGGGGAACCTGCTGGGCGGGCGGCTCGCCGACCACTCCCTGCGCGGCACGCTCTTCGGCGGCCTGGGGTCGCTGGTCCTCGTCCTCGCCCTCTTCCCGCTGTTCATGAAGGCGGAGTGGAGCGCGGCGGTGGGCGTGGCGCTGCTCGGCATGGCCGCGTTCACCACGGGCTCGCCGCTGCAGCTCATGGTCATGGAGAAGGCCGCGGCGGCGCCGTCCCTGGCCTCGTCCGCCAACCAGGCGGCGTTCAACCTCGCCAACGCCGGGGGCGCGTGGATCGGCGGGCTCGCCCTGGCCGCGGGCCTCGGCGCCACGTCCCCCGCCGTGGCCGGGGCGGCGCTCGCGGTCCTCGGCCTCGGCGTGGCGGCGGCGGACGCGGCGGTCGACCTCCGCCTCGGCCTCGCGCAGGGCCCGGGCCGAGTGATCACCGGGGCGGCGCCGGCCCGCGAGGTCTCCCACCAGGGCTGAGCCTCCGGGCACACCGCCCTTCGCCCGAGCAGGGCGGGCCCCGGGCGCCCGGCAGCGGGGCCGAGGCCCCCGGGCCCACCGGGGTGGCCCCGCCCGCTTGCTGCCCCTGCCTGCTTGCTGCTCCTGCCCGCCTACTGCCACTGCCCGGGTGCGGCCCCTGCCCTGGCGCGGCCCGTAGCGGGGCGGACCTCCAAGCCCGTCAGCTCGGTCCCGCCCGCCGCCCCGCCCGGGTGCGGGCCGGGCCCGGCCGGGGCCGCACGGCTCGGCGCCGCCCGGGCCTGCCGCAACGGGCTGGGGCTTCCCCATCCGTCGGCGTGGTCCCACCCGCCGCCCCCGCCCGGGCCAGGCCACTGTCGGGCTGGGCGGCACCTGGGTGCGCAGGGCGGCCCCCTCGCCCCGCGGGACGGTTCCCACAGCGGCAGGCGTACGTACCGGCGGGCGCGCTTGGGCGCTGCCCGAAGCGGGCCCCGAGCCCCGAACCCGCCGGCGTGGTCCCACCCGCCGCCCCCGCCCGGCTCAAGCCACTGCCAGGGCCGGGGGCGTCTTGGCGCAGCGGAAGGGGGTTGCCCTTCACGGGTGCGCGGTTGCGGGCGGAGGGATCAGCCTCGAAGCCCGGGCGGTACGGGGGCGGGCGGGAAAGCGTCCGCTGTGGTAGCGGCGGTGCTGGTCACTCAGTCGCAGCGCTCCGCGTCGGGGCCCGGCCTGCGCAGCCGGGTGGTACGGGTGGGCGGGTGGGCAAGCGTCTGTCGCGACAGCGAGCCAGTGCGGACCCGGCGGGCTCGGCGTCAGGTTCGGCAACGCAACCAAGGCCGCATGGGCGGCGGGTGGGAAAGCAACCCCGCGACAGCGAGCCTGGTGCCTATCGGCGGGGCACGCTTCAGGCCCCACCGACGCAGCCGGGCCGCACGGGTGGGCGGGTGGGAAAGCCCCGCCACCCCCGCCCACCCAGCCGGAGGCTACTCGCGCCAGGCATTGGTGATCGGCAGCCGCCGGTCCTTCCCGAACCCCTTGGCCGAGATCTTGGTCCCCGGCGGGTACTGCCGCCGCTTGTACTCCGCGGTGTCCACCATCCGCAGCACCTTGGCCACGAGCTCCGCGTCGAAGCCCGCCGCGGCGACCGCCTCGGCGCCCTGGTCCCGGTCCACGTACCGTTCCAGGATCGCGTCGAGCACGGGGTAGTCCGGCAGCGAGTCCGTGTCGACCTGGTCCGGCCGCAGCTCCGCGCTCGGCGGCTTGCGGATGGAGTTCTCGGGGATCGGCGGGGTCTCGCCGCGCTCGGCGGCGGCCCGGTTGCGCCACTTCGCCAGGCGGAAGACCGCGGTCTTGTAGACGTCCTTGATGGGCCCGTACGCGCCCACCGAGTCGCCGTACAGCGTCGAGTACCCCACCGCGAGCTCCGACTTGTTGCCCGGCGCCAGCACGATGTGCCCCTCCTGGTTGGAGAGGGCCATCAGCAGCGTGCCGCGCAGCCGCGACTGGAGGTTCTCCTCCGCGAGCCCGGTGAGCTCCAGGGACTCCATGTACGCGTCGAACATCGGGACGATCGGCACCGTGCGGAAGTGCAGCCCGGTGCGCCGCGCGAGCTCCGCCGCGTCGGTGACCGAGTGCCCGGAGGAGTAGCGGGACGGCATCGCGACCCCGTACACGTTCTCCGCGCCGAGCGCGTCGCAGGCCAGCGCCGCGGTGAGCGCGGAATCGATACCTCCGGAGAGGCCGACGAGCACGGAGCGGAAGCCGTTCTTCGTCACGTAGGCGCGCAGGCCCACCACGAGCGCGGAGTAGACCTCCTCGTCGTCGTCGAGGCGTTCCGCGTACGTGCCGGTGTGCTCCGCCTCGTACGGGGGCAGCGGCTCGGCGGAGAGCGTGACGTGTTCGACGCGCAGCCCGTCGTCCAGGACGCCCGACGGCGGCTCGGCGGCGGCCGCGGGCAGGTCCAGGTCGAGCACCACGCAGCCCTCGGTGAACTGCGGGGCCCGCGCGATGACGTCACCGTCCTTGTCGACGACGATCGAGTCGCCGTCGAAGACCAGCTCGTCCTGACCGCCCGTCATGGCGAGGTACGCGGTGGTGCAGCCGGCCTCCTGCGCCCGCTTGCGGACCAGTTCGAGGCGCAGGTCGTCCTTGTGCTGCTCGTACGGCGACGCGTTGATGGACAGCAGCAGCCCGGCCCCGGCCGTGCGGGTGGCCGGGACGCGGCCGCCGTCCTGCCACAGGTCCTCGCAGATCGCGAGCGCCACGTCCACACCGCGCACGCGGACGACCGGCAGCGTCTCGCCCGGCACGAAGTAGCGGAACTCGTCGAAGACCCCGTAGTTGGGCAGGTGGTGCTTGGAGTACGTGAGCGCCACCTCGCCGCGGTGCAGCACGGCCGCCGCGTTGCGCGGCGCCCCGGCGGGCTGGCCGTAGCGCGGCGTGGCCTCGTCGCAGCGGTCCAGATAGCCGACGACGACGGGCAGTTCACCGAGGCCCTCGTCGCGCAGCCGGCCGGCGAGGGCGCGCAGGGCCCGGCGGGAGGCCTCCACGAAGGAGGAGCGCAGCGCGAGGTCCTCCACCGGGTAGCCGGTCAGTGCCATCTCCGGGAACGCGGCGAGGTGCGCGCCCTGCTCGGCCGAGTGCCGGGCCCAGCGGAGTACCGCGTCGGCGTTCTCGTCGAGGTCGCCGACCGTCGAGTCGATCTGGTTCAGGGCAACGCGTAGCTGAGGCACGGATCCAGTCTAATCGTCACCTCGACGCGATGCGCTCGGACGAGGCGGCTCCGCACCCCGGTCGAGGGGCTCCCGGACGGGGCTGGACGAGGCCGCCCGTCCTCGTCCGGGAGCGCGGTGCGCCGGGGCGGCGCCCCAGGTCAGGAGCGGTAGCCGAGCACCGTCATCATCCCCGCCTCCGCGTGGTACACGTTGTGGCAGTGGATCATCCACAGGCCCGGGTTGTCCGCCGTGAGGTCCACCGTCAGGCGGCCGTTGGGCAGGACGACGGCGGTGTCCTTGCGGGGGCGGCCGGGGGCGCTCGCCACGGCGAAGGTGTGGCCGTGCAGGTGCAGCGGGTGCCACATCGAGGTGGCGTTGGTGAACTCCAGGCGCACGCGCTCGCCCGCGCGCACCGGGTGGCGCCGCCCGGGGTCGTACGGCTCGCCGTCGAAGGCCCAGTCGTACCTCGCCATGCCGCCCGTCAGCCGGATCCGCACCGTACGGTCCGGCTCCCCGGCCTCCAGGGCCACGGAGTCGTCCGCCGTGAGCCGGTCGGCGAGGACGACGCGGCGCCGGAGCTCCCCGGGGCGCGCGGACGGGGACGGCGCGGGGCCGCCGCCCGTGCGCAGCAGCGCACGGGCCGCCGCCTTCTTGCCCTCGGCCACCGCGGTCAGCGGGAAGACGCCGTCCTTGGCGGTGACCAGGACGTCGTACCGCTCGCCCATCCCGATGAGCAGGGCATCGGCCTTCCGGTGCCGCACCGGGAAGCCGTCGGAGTGCGTGACCGTCAGCTCGTGGCCGCCGAGCGCCACACGGAAGGCCGTGTCCCCGCCCGCGTTGATCAGCCGTAGCCGGATGCGGTCGCCGGGGCGCGCGCGGAACGTCGACGGGTCCGCGGGCGCCCGACCGTTGATCAAGTAGTACGGGTATGCCACGTCGCCCGCGTCGCGGCCGAGGATGTCGCTGGTGGACCCCATGAGCATGCGGGAGGGGCCCGCGGGGTCCGGCTCGGGCCCGGAAGCGGCCCCGGGGGAGCGCCGCCCGGTGGTCACGGCGGTACGGGACATGTGCCCTTCGTGCCCCGAGCCGCCGGAGCCGCCGGAGTCCCCGGAGCCGCCGGTGTTCTCCGGGCCGCCGCCGTGGTCCATGCCCCCGCCGTGGTCCATGCTCCCGCCGTGGTCCATGCCGCCGGAACCCCCGCCGTGGTCCATGCCGCGGCGCAGCTCGGCGAGGACGGCGTCGGGGGTGGAGCCGTCGACGCCGTCGACCCAGTCGTCCAGGACGACCACCCACTCCTTGTCGTACGCCAGCGGCTCCCGGGGGTCGTCGACGATCAGCGGCGCGTACAGGCCGCGGTCCTGCTGGGTGCCGGAGTGCGGGTGGAACCAGTACGTCCCCGGGTGCGAAACCTTGAAGCGGTAGGTGAAGTCGGCGCCCGGCGCGATCGCGCGCTGCGTGAGCCCGGGGACGCCGTCCATGTCGTTGCGCAGCGCCAGGCCGTGCCAGTGCAGGCTCGTGGCCTGCGGGAGGTGGTTGGCGAGGGCGAGCGAGAGGGTGTCGCCCGCCGTCACGCGGACCTCCTTGCCGGGCAGCCCGTCTCCATACGCCCAGGTCCTGACCGTACGGCCGCCGAGGTCGAGCTTCGTGGGCATCGCCATGAGCTTCAGCTCGCGGAGCCTGCCGCCGCCGGGGCGCTTCTCCTCCGCGGCGGCCACCTCGCGGCCGGTGGGCGACACATAGCCCTCCGCGCCGGTCGACGGGCCGGCTTCGCCGCCGTGGCCGGAGCGCGGTGCTTCGCCGGAGCAGGCGGTGACGAGCCCGGCCCCGGAGGCGGCGAGGGCGGCGCCGAGCAGGGCGCGACGCGAGGCGCGCGGGGTGCGCGGGGTGCGCTGAGTGGGGGTGGTGCGGTCGTGCATGACTGGAACACCTCGTCCGTACTGAAGTGGTGCGTGCTGGCGGTCGCGTCTGCTGCTTCTGATACACCGCTCGGCCGCCGGAGGTTCCCTCCCGGCGCGGGCAGCGCGGAGCAGCCGGTACGGCGGCCTAGATCCGCAGCACGGCGAGACGGGCGAGGAGCGCGCGGGGGGCGTTCGGGTCGGGCCGGGGCGCGCACCGCAGCCCGGCGGGGAGGCGGACCACCACGGCGGCCGGGGCCCGTGCCACCACCGCGCCGACGAGCGCGAGCACGAGGGCGCCGCCCAGGACGGCCAGGCACACGGACAGCGGATCCATGCCGGTGCCGTGGGACGCGGACCCGGGGGCGTCCGCCCGCGGAGCGGCCCCTACGGCCGGAGCACCGGGCTCACTGCCCGCCGCCCCCGCGGACCCGGACCACCGCACCTCGTGCACGGCACCCGCCCCGTGCGCGCCATCGGCCGCAGGAACGGCACCGGCCCGGTGCGCGGCACCGACCCCAGGAACGGCACCGGCCCGGTGCGCGGCTACGACCCCAGGAACGGCGTCAGCCCGGTGCGAGGCACCGGCCCCGGTGGACTCGTGACCGCGAACCCCTGTGCCGACGGCAGAGGCGTCCGCGGCGGCGTGCCCCGCCACGGCGTCCCCCGCGACGGGCTGCCCCGCGGCCGCCGGGCCTCCGGCCCCCGGGGACCCCGCTCCGTGGTCCCGGGGATGGCCCAACGTGTGCATCGTCACGATGCCGCACAGCAGCGCGACAACGAGCAGGAATCCGCTCGCGGTTGTCGGCTGCCGGTCGGGACGCATGGGCCGGAGCCTACCCCTCCCCGGTATCGGGCGATGTGCGGGGTGCGCGCGGAACATTGATCATGAACGCATGACGAGTACGGACAAGCCCGGACAGAGCGCGGGCGACACGACGGCGGCCGGGGAGGCCGCGACGGACGCGGCGGCCGGGGAGGCCGGGGCGTCCGCGGTGCCCGGGACGGCCGCGGAGGACCGCGGCGAGGAGGCCGCGGAGTTCGGGGAGGACACCGGGACCAAGCGGCAGTTCATCTCCTGGGTGACGCTCGCCCTGATGACCACGGCCTCGGTGGCCAGCCTGCGGCCCTCGCCCACCATGGCCATCTACGGCCTCGCGGCGGTCTTCCTGTACCTCCTGCCCGCCGTGGTGTTCCTGCTGCCCACCGCCCTGGTGGGCGCGGAGCTCGCCTCCGGGTGGCGGGGCGGCATCTACCGGTGGGTCAGCGAGGCGCTCGGCAAGCCGCTCGGGTTCGTCGCGGTGTGGTGCCAGTTCGCGATGACCATCGCGTACTACCCGAGCCTCCTCGCGTACGTGGCCTCGACGTTCGCGTACGTCGTCCACCCGAGCCTCGCCGAGGACGGCCTCTACGTGGCGATCGTCATCGTCGTCATCTACTGGACCGGCGTGTGGATCACCTCGCGCGGCACCAGGGCCGTCGCGGGGCTCTCCTCCCTGGGTCTGGTGATCGGCACCCTCGTCCCCGGGGTCGTGCTGATCGCGCTCGGCATCGTCTTCCTGGGGCAGGGCAACGAGTCCGCCGCGCCCATGTCCACCGACCACTGGCTGCCGCCGTGGACCGGCCTCGCGAGCCTCGTGCTCATCGTCAACAACTTCCTGAGCTACGCCGGCATGGAGATGAACGGCGTCCACGTGTCGGCGCTGCGGCACCCGCGCGCGGAGTACCCGCGTTCGATCTTCCTGGCCACCGGCCTGGTGCTGCTGATCTTCATCCTTCCGGCCCTCGCCATCAGTTGGGTGATGCCGTCCGAGCAGCTCAGCCTCACCGCCGGACTGATGCAGGCCTTCCAGGCGTTCTTCGACCACTTCCACGTCGGGTGGCTGACGAAGGTCGTCGGGATCATGCTCGTCCTGGCCGCGCTCGGCGGCATGCTCACCTGGCTCGCGGGACCCGCCAAGGGCCTGGTGACGCTGGCCCGCCAGGAGGGCTATCTGCCGCCGTTCCTGCAGCGCTTCAACCGGCACGGCGTACCGCTGAACATCATGGTCGCGCAGGGCGTGATCACCACCCTGATCGGTGTCCTGTACGCGTTCAGCGACGACGTGTCCAGCGCGTACTGGATGTTCTCCGTGATCACCGTGCAGATCTACCTCATCGCCTACCTGCTGATGTTCGTGGCCGTGGTGCGGCTGCGCCGGACCCGGCCGGACGTGCCGCGCGGCTTCGTCGTGCCCGCCGTCACGCTCGTGGCCGGTGTCGGCTTCGCCGCCTCGGCGTGCGCGCTCGCGATCGGTTTCGTACCGCCGGACCAGTTCGGTGACGCGCCGCTCTGGCGCTACCTGCTGATCGTCGGCGGCGGGCTGCTCGCACTCGGCGTGGCGGCACCGTTCGCCTTCCTCAAGTTCCGCAAACCGGAATGGGTGCACCCGGACCACCAGGGGTCGCATGCCCACTAGCGCCCGACCGCGGACGCCCCCCGCACCGCCCGCCGTGGGGGCCCCGGGGTCCGTCCGCGCCGCCGTCGCCGCGCTGCTGGTCCTCGGGGCCGCCGCCTACACCTCCTGGACCCTGGAGGCCGTCCTGCCGACCGGCCTTTCGCCGCTGCGCTCGTACGTGAGCGAGCTGGCCGCGCGGGACCAGCCGTACGGCGCCTTCTTCCGGGCGGTGGACTGCGCGGCGGGGCTGCTGGTGGGCGCGGGGGCCGTCGGCGGCCTGGTGCGGCTGCGCGCCGGGGGCACCGTGCCCCGGGTCCGTGCCCTGTCCGGCCTCGGCTGGGCCGGTCTCGCCCTCTTCGGCGCGGCCACCGCGGCCGACGCGTGGCTGCCGCTGAGCTGCGCGCCCACCGTCGACGCGGCGTGCGCGGCGCGCGAGCGGGCGGGGCTCGTCCCCGCCACGCACGCCGCGCACGCGGTCAGCAGCAGCGTGGCCGTGGCCGGGGCGCTGGCGGGGATGGTGCTGCTCACGGCCGCCGTACGCCGCGCCGGGGAGGGCGGGGCGTGGCTGCGTCGGGCGCTGGCGGTGCTCGTGGCCGTCGAGGTCGCCGCGTCCGTGTGGACCGTGGCGGCCATCCTCGCCTTCGACGCCGGGCACGGCACGTGGGGGCTCGGGGTCGGCCAGCGCCTCCAGGTGCTCGCGATCGCCGTGTGGCTGGTGGTCCTGGCGTGGCACGTACGACGGAACGGCCGCGCGGGACGGGAGGGATGAGGGCGTGTTCGTACGGATCGACGGGGTGCCGCACCACGTCCAGGTGACCGGCACCGGGCCGGTGTGCGTGCTCAGCGCGGGGCTCGGGCTCGCCTGGTGCGAGTGGGACCCGGTGGTGGAGCTGCTCGCCGCCACGCGCACCGTCGTCCGCTTCGACCGGCCCGGCCTCGGCCGCAGCGGGCCCGCGCGCGGGGTGCCGTCGGCGGCGGGGGAGGCGGCGCGGATCGGGCGGGTCCTGGACGCGGTCGGCCTGGGCGGCCGGGCCGTGACGGTGGTGGGGCACTCCCTGGCGGGGTTCCACGCGGAGGCCTTCGCGCGCCTCCACCCGCGGCGGACGGCCGGGCTCGTGCTCGTCGACTCCAGCGTGGAGGAGCGGCCCCGGGCCCTGCCCGGACGGGGCGCACGCGTGGCGGGCGCGCGGGCGTGCGGGGTGCTCCTGGGGGCGGCCGGGGTGCCGCGCGCCCTCGGTCCGCTGCTGCGCGGTGGCACTGCGCCGCGTGAGCTGCGCGAGGTGTACGGGACGAGCCGGGTGTGGCGGACCGCGCTCGTCGAGTATGCGACGTACGGCGACGTGGCGCGCGAACTCGCCCTGCTGCGGCGGCGGGCTCCCCTGCCGGGCGGGGTGCCGGTGACCGTGCTCGCGGCGGACTCCACGGGCACGGGCCGCTGGATGTCCCGCCAGCGGGCGCTGGCGCGGGCCCTGGGCGCCGAGTTCCGGGGGCTGTGGCCCGCGGGGCACCTGCTGATGCGGGACCGGCCGCGCGCGGTGGCCGACGCGGTGCGCCGGGCGCGGTAGGCGGGGGCGCCCGTCGGCGGTGGGGCGGGCCGTTGTCAGACCCTCGTGGTGCCATGGGGGCATGACGCAGGAGACGCGGAAGCTGACGGTGCGGGTGGTCGGGCGGGAGCTGCCCGGGGCGGCGTGCGGGGAGTACGGGGACGTGCACGTGGCGGTCCAGCGCGGCGCGGAGCCCGAGGCCCCGGTGCGCGCGGACGCGGCCGAGGCGGCCTGGGAGTTCGAGGTCGGGCTCGCCCCCGCGCCGGACGGCACGCCGGACTTCAAGGGCCCCTACGCGCAGGGCAAGCGGGGCGCGCGGTTCTTCTACCTGACGTGGGGCGAACTGCCGCCCGGCGGCCGGTTCACCATGTTCCGCCGCGCCAAGCTGTACTTCGCCGACATACCCCGCGAGGCGCTCACCACCGGCTCGGCCACCGCCGAGCTCACCCTCACGGACGAGACGGGCCTGCCCCTGTGCGCGGCGGTCCGCCCGCCGCGCGTGACCTGGCGGGCGGGGTGAGACGGGGGGCGAGGGCGAGGAGCGCGCCGGACGCCGCGAGGGACAGGGCCGTCCAGTTCATCCAGGCATAAGCCATCACGACCACACCGGCCCCAGCCGTGCCTCCAGCCCCCCCCAGCCGCATCCCCAGCCCCAGCCGCACCTCCAGCCCCGGCCTCCGGCACCGGGTCGTGCGGGGCCCGGGCTACGGCTTGGCGCCGCGCTTCTTCAGGAGCGTCGTCATCAGGGCGACCTCCGACTCCTGGGACTCCACCATGCCCTGCGCCAGGCGGCGTTCGGCGTCGACCTCGCAGCGCTCCACGCACCCCTGGGCCATGTGGATGCCGCCCTTGTGGTGGGTGGTCATCAGGCGCAGGTAGGAGACCTCCGCCGCGCGGCCGTTCAGCTCGCCGAGCCGCTTCATCTGCGCGTTCGTCGCCATGCCCGGCATCAGCGAGCCCTCCCCGGGGGACGGGGCCTCGCTCATGCCCATCCAGGCCATGGGCGGCCCCTCGGACACCTTCGGCAGCTCCCACAGGTCGAGCCAGCCGAGCATCATGCCGCGCTGGTTGGCCTGGGTCTGCGCGATGTCGTACGCGAGCCGCCGGATCTCCTCGTTCTCCGTGCGGTCGCGGACGACGTACGACATCTCCACGGCCTGTTGGTGGTGCACGGACATGTCCCGCGCGAACCCCGCGTCGGCCGAGGAACTCGACGGCGCGCCGCCGGACGCCGAGCCGGAGCCCGAGCCCGGGGAGTCGTCGGTGGACGCGACGGCGGCCGTGATGCCGCCCGCCGCGAGCACCGCGCCCGCGACGGCGCCGATCAGCCAGTCGGTACGCCTCACGCCCGCTCCGTCCTTGCCGGGGGCCCCACCAGGGCCGCGGCCGGGACCGCCGCCGAGGTTCCTGCCCGGACCCGTGTCATCGCCCACTCCGCCATTGTCGCCGCCGTACCGCCGCGGTCACCACGGTCGTCACTGGCTCATGCCGTTGGTGCAGGCGGCGCCCGGCTCCGGGGTCTGCTTGCCCTGCACGTACGTGGAGAAGAAGGAGTTGACCTTCGGGTCGTCGGCGCCCGTCACGGCCCGCTGGTGGCCCCACGCCGTGAGCAGCAGCGGCTCCTTCTGGTTCCTGACCGGGCTCATCAGCGAGTACGGCGTCTTCTTCACCTTCGCCTCGAGCTTCTTCAGGTCCGCGGGCTTCGCCTGGTCGTTGTAGGTGACCCAGACCGAGCCGTGCTCCAGGGAGTGCACGGCGTTCTCGTTCGGGATCTCCTTCTTGTAGACGTCGCCGTTGCAGTTCATCCACACCTGGTGGTGGTTGCCGCCCACCGGCGGCGTCACCGGGTACTTGACCTTGCCGGCCACGTGCGTGCGGCCCAGCTTCTTGGCGTCCCAGACCTTCTCGCCGTCCTTGGTCCGGGTGAACTCGGCCACGGCCTTGGCGTCGCCCGGCTTGCCGGAGTCCGAGGAGTCGTCGTCGGCGGACGCCACGAGGAAGTAGCCGCCGATGCCGACGGCCGCGACGATGACCGCGCTCAGGGTGATGGTGAGCGCGCGGGCACGGCGCTCGCGGGCGGCTTCGGCGCGCCGCATCTCCGCTATTCGGGCCTTGCGTTCGGCGCTGCTCGTCTTCTTGGCGGAACCCATGGTGTGTCCTTCTGCGGAAAGGGACGGATCGGATGGGTCGAGCTGAGGGCGGTGCGGGGGTGGTGCGCGGGGCCTTGCGGGTGGTGCCGGGGCGGTGCGGGGCGGCACCGGGGCGGTGCGCGGAGGTGGTGCCGGGCGGTGCGAAGGGCGTGCGCGGGCGTTGCGAGTGCGTTGATCGTAGCCCTCGCGCTCCCCGGTGGCAGGGCCGCTCGCCAATTTGAACGACCCGGGCGCATTCCCTACGCTGCGCGGCATGCGGCTCCTGCACTCCACCGACCTGGCGCTGCGCATGCTCATGCGTCTCGCCGTGGTGGCCGCGGCCGGAGCAGGCGGCGCGGCGGCCGCGCCCACCACGCGCGAGGTGGCCGGTGACATGGCGGTGCCCTACACGCACGCCGCGAAGGTCGCCGCGCGCCTCCAGCGCCTCGGCCTGGTGGAGGCCCGGCGCGGCCGGGGCGGCGGCCTCGCGCTCACCGAGGCGGGGCGCACGGCGTCCGTCGGCGCGCTGGTGCGGGAGCTGGAAGGCCGGGGCGACGTCGTGGACTGCGAGGGCGCGATGCCGTGCCCGCTCAGCTCGGGGTGCCGGCTGCGGGGCGCCCTGCGCCGCGCCCAGGAGGCGTTCTACGCCGCCCTCGACCCCGTGACCGTCGACGACATCGTCGCCTCGCCGACCGGGCCGCTGCTGCTCGGGCTCGCCAGCCACAGGTCGGGGCCGAAGACCTCGTAGTGGATCGCGGCGGGCGCGACCCCCTTGGCCAGGAGCTGGGACCGTACCGCCTTCATGAAGGGCAGCGGCCCGCACAGGTACGCGTGCGTGGAGGGCGCCACCGGCAGGCCGGTGAGGTCCACGCGGCCCGTGCGGTCGGCGGGGTGCCCCGGCTCCGGGTCCTCGTACCAGAAGTGGGCGGTGGCGCCCGGGAGCCGGCCGGTGCCCGCGAGGTGCTCCGCGCGCAGCGCGTGCGCGGCGGGGGAGCGGTCGGCGTGCACGACGGTGACCGGGCCCGCGTGCCCGGCGTCCGCGAGCTGCTCCAGCATGGCGATCATGGGCGTGACGCCGATGCCCGCCGAGGCGAGCAGCAGCGGGGCGGGCGCCCCGCCGCCCGGGCCGCCACCGTCCAGGGCGCCGGCGTCCGGAGCGCCACCGTCCAGGCCGCCGCCGGGGCCGCCGCTCAGGACGGCGTCGTCGAGGACGAGGTCCCCGTACGGCGCCGAGACCCGCAGCCGGTCGCCCGCGCGCACGTGTGCGTGCAGATACGTGGAGACCTCGCCGTCGGGGGCGGCCGCGCCGGGCCCGCCGTCGGCCCCCGTCCCCCGCACCCGCTTCACGCTGATCTGCCGTACGTCCGCGGCGGGCGCCCCGGTCAGGCTGTACTGCCGTATCTGCCGGGCCCCGTCCGCCAGCTCGACCTGGACGGACACGTACTGGCCCGCGCGGAAGGCGGGCGCGGGCCCGCCGTCGGCGGGGCGCAGCCGGAACGTGGCGACGTCCGCCGTCTCCTCCACCCGCTCCACCACCTCCCAGGCGCGCAGGGCGTCCGCGCCCGCCGCGATGCCCCGCTCGGCGTAAAGGCGCGCCTCGATCGCGACGAGGGCGTTCGCCATCAGCCAGTACACCTCGTCCCAGGCCGCCGCCACCTCCGGCGTGACGGCGTCGCCGAGCACCTCGGCGATGGCCGCGAAGAGGTGCTCGCGCACCGTCTCGTACTGCTCCGGCGCGATCCCCAGGGAGGCGTGTTTGTGCGCGATGCGGGACAGCAGCACGTCGGGCCGGTCGTCCGGGTGCTCCACGAGGTGGGTGGCGAACGCCGCGATGGACCCGGCGAGCGCCCGGCGCTGCGCGCCGGAGGCCTGGTTGCCGCGGTTGAAGAGGTCCCGCAGCAGCTCGGGGTGCGCGGCGAAGAGCCGGTCGTAGAAGCGCTCGGTGATGTCTCCGACGGCGGCCCCGACGACGGGCAGGGTGGCGCGGACGGTGGCGGCGGACCGGTCGGACAGCAAGGTGCCTCCTCTCGTGGGACCCCGGCCCGGCCGTGCGGGCGGGCGTCCCGGCGGCGCGGACCGGCACCCCGGCCCGCGTAAAAGTTGCATCTGAAATGTCACTTTAAGGGAGTGGTCCGACGCCGCTGTCACCGCGTCCGCGGGACCGTGCAGTATGGGCAAGGAGCGGCCGCAACGCGGACGAAACCGTGTGGTGGGATGCTCATGTGCCGGGGCGACGTCCCGTGGCTCGGGAGCAGCCGGTTCCGACCAGCAAGGATGGGTGGAAGTCGAGATGGACAAGCAGCAGGAGTTCGTGCTCCGCACTCTGGAGGAGCGCGACATCCGGTTCGTACGCCTGTGGTTCACGGACGTACTCGGCTTCCTGAAGTCGGTCGCTGTCGCCCCCGCCGAGCTGGAGCAGGCCTTCGACGAGGGCATCGGCTTCGACGGCTCCGCCATCGAGGGCTTCGCCCGCGTCTACGAGTCCGACATGATCGCCAAGCCGGACCCGGGCACCTTCCAGATCCTGCCCTGGCGCGCGGAGGCCCCCGGCACGGCCCGGATGTTCTGCGACATCCTGATGCCGGACGGCTCGCCGTCGTTCGCGGACCCGCGCTACGTCCTCAAGCGCGCCCTCGCCAAGACCTCCGACCTCGGGTTCACCTTCTACACCCACCCCGAGATCGAGTTCTTCCTGCTCAAGGACAAGCCCACCGACGGCTCCCGCCCGACCCCCGCCGACAACAGCGGCTACTTCGACCACACCCCGCAGAACGTGGGCATGGACTTCCGCCGCCAGGCCATCACGATGCTCGAATCCATGGGCATCTCGGTCGAGTTCAGCCACCACGAGGGCGCGCCGGGCCAGCAGGAGATCGACCTGCGCTACGCCGACGCGCTCTCCACGGCCGACAACATCATGACCTTCCGCCTGGTCATGAAGCAGGTGGCGCTGGAGCAGGGCGTCCAGGCGACGTTCATGCCGAAGCCGTTCTCCGAGCACCCGGGCTCCGGCATGCACACGCACCTCTCCCTCTTCGAGGGCGACCGGAACGCGTTCTACGAGTCCGGCGCCGAGTACCAGCTCTCCAAGGTCGGCCGCTCCTTCATCGCGGGCCTGCTGCGGCACGCCGCCGAGATCTCCGCCGTCACCAACCAGTGGGTCAACTCCTACAAGCGCATCTGGGGCGGCTCGGAGCGCACCGCGGGCGCCGGCGGCGAGGCCCCCTCCTACATCTGCTGGGGCCACAACAACCGCTCCGCGCTCATCCGCGTGCCCATGTACAAGCCCGGCAAGACCGGCTCGGCCCGCGTCGAGGTCCGCTCCCTCGACTCCGGCGCCAACCCCTACCTGGCCTACGCCGTCCTCCTCGCGGCCGGCCTCAAGGGCATCGAGGAGGGCTACGAGCTCCCGCCGGGCGCCGACGACGACGTCTGGGCCCTGCGCGACGCCGAACGCCGCGCCCTCGGCATCGAACCGCTGCCGCAGAACCTGGGCGAGGCCATCTCCCTGATGGAGCGCTCGGAACTCGTCGCCGAGACGCTCGGCGAGCACGTCTACGACTTCTTCCTGCGCAACAAGAAGCAGGAGTGGGAGGAGTACCGCAGCGAGGTCACGGCCTTCGAGCTGCGGAAGAACCTGCCGGTGCTGTAGCCGTGGGCGGCGTTGCTTAGGGTGGTGGGTGTGAACGGGGGAAGGTATCGCACGCTGCCGTGCGACTGGTGTCACGCGCCCGTGCCGCAGCCGCGCGGGCGGTGGCGGACGCGCCGCTACTGCAGCAAGGCGCACCGCCGCAGGAACCGCGTGGTGGAGGCCGTCGGCAACTTCCTGGACAGCCTGTAGGCGAGGGGACGGCGAGGGAACCCACGGGGCGGCACGGCCCCGTGCTCCGTTCCGGTCACTCGGCGCACGGGTGCCGCCGCCGTCTCCGTGGTGTCCGGGTCCGGGCCTAGACACGCTCCAGCGAGCGGTGCGGCAGGGCGGGGAGTTCCACCTCTACGAGATCGTCGGGCCGGACGGTGCCCGTCCGGCGGACCACGGCCATGACGCCGCACTTGAAGGTGTACCCGTCGGCGAGCGGGTCCCAGACGATCATCTCGTCCAGAAGGCCCGCCCGGAAATCGTTGATCTTCGAGCACGGGGTGCGCAGTCCCGTCACCTCGACCACCGCGTCGGCTCCGAGCCGCAGCAGGGAACCGGTGGGCAGCCCCAGGAGGTCCACCCCGCGGGTGGTGATGTTCTCGCCCAGCCGGCCCGCGGAGACCTCGTACCCCTTGAGCCCGAGCTCGTCGAAGAGCTCCTCGTGTATCAGGTGGACCTGCCGCAGGTTGGGCAGGTCCGGCTCATAGGTCATGCGGAACTGGTGGCGGATCGTCTCCCCCGCGTGGACGTCCCCCTCCACCCCCAGGCCGGCCAGCAGGGTGATGGACGCGTGGTTGGGCTTGCTGAACGCGTACGAGGCGTTGCGGCTCACCGCGGTGATCCGGCCCGCCTTCACCGCTCTTCCCGGGCGGCCTGGGCGAGGACCGCCTCCCGGAGGTCCGCGGGGTCGACCTGGAGGGCGGCCAGGACCTCAAGGGCGTGGCCTTCGGGCACGGTGAGCAGGCCGAGCAGGACGTGTGCGGTGCCGAACCTGTCACGGCCCAGCGCACGGGCCTCGCCCAGGGTGTTCTCCAGCGCCTGCCGGGCCTTGGGGGTGTAGGCGGGCCGGGGGAACTGGAAGGCGCCGGGCCCGAAGGAGGCGTCGGCCCGGCGCCGGATCTCCGCCACGTCGATGCCGATCGACGACAAGGCGTCCGCCGCGGGCCGCCCGCCCGTGGCGGTGACCCCGGCCGCCTCCAGGACGCGCAGGGTCTCCCGCCGGGCGCGTGTCAGGTCGACGTCCTGCCCGCGCAGCACGTCGGCGGCCGTCCCGCCCTCCGCCGTGAGCAGGCCGAGCAGCAGGTGCTCCGTGCCGATGAAGTCGTGCCCCAGGGCGATCGCCTCGTCCTGGGCCGCCGTCACGGCCCGCTTCCCGTGATCGGTGAAGAACTCGAACACCGCTACTCCTCCATGCCCATGGCTTTGCGCCTGCCCGCGTGCTTCTCGTGCACGGCCTGTCTGCTGACGTTCAACGACGTGGCGATGCTCTGCCACGACCACCCCTGCCGACGGGCGTTGTCGACATGCAGCCGCTCCAGCTCTTCCAGGAGACGGCGCAGCGCGACGACGGCCTGCAGGCCGACAGCGGGGTCCTTGTCCGTGACCAGTCCGGCCAGCGAGGCCGGGGTGCCCTCAGCTTCCATGCGTGTCAGGCTGCCCTGACGCCGACCTTGTGTCAAGGAACCCTGACAAAGGCACGGGGTGAAGGGGGACGGTGGCCGGGCCCGCAGCGGTGCTCGTCGGCCCGTACGCGGCGCGCCGGGCAGTCGGTTGGCCGCGGTTCGGCCACGGTCTGGCTCGAAAGCGCGTTCGCCCGCTAGGGCGGGTGGGAAGGGACAGAGGCATGGAGCTGCTTGCCCTTGATCTCGGTCCGCTCAAGCCGCGGGGTGCCGACCTGCTGGTCGCGCTCGTGACGTTCGCCGCCTCCTTCTGGATGCTCGCCGGGGTGCTGCTGCCCCGGATCAACCGGGTCCTGGCCGACCGGGAGCGGCTCATATCGGGCCGCGAGGGCGAGGCCGCCGAGATCCGCCGCGAGGCGGACGAGGTGCGCGCGGTGTGCGAGTCGGTGCTCGCCGAGGGGCGCCACGAAGCGGCCCGCATACGCCAGCGCGCCACGGAGGAGGGCGTCGCCGCCGTCCAGGCCGCGCGCGCCGAGGGCGCCCGCGAGCGGGACGCGCTCGTCGCCGAGGGCACCGCGCGCATCGCCGCGGAGCGCGCCGCGGCCGAAGCCGTCCTCGCGCGGGACGCCGAGGTCCTGGCGGCACGGCTCGCCGACCGGGTCGTCGGCGAGCCCCTGGGCGCGGTGACCGACCGCTGAGGAGCGGCGCGTTCCGCGCCGGACGTGTAAGCGCCGCGTCGTGCCCGCGGGTGGAGCGGCCGCCGTGCCCGTGGGTTCGCGGGCGGTACCGCCGCCGTGCCCGTGAGTGAGGCGGCTGGTCTGGGCCGTAAATGGGTTGCCGGGCAGGGCCGTTGACCGGTTAGCGTCGCGGTCATGGACGAGATGGAGTTGCTGAAGCGGTCCGGGGGGCCGGTGACGCGCGGGCGGCTCGCCCGTGAGCTGCGGGAGCTGGGCCTCGCCGAGGGCGACGTCGCGATGTTCCACACCCAGATGTCCGCCCTCGGGTACGTGGCGGGCGGACCGGCCACCGTCATCGGGGCGCTGCTGGACGTCGTGGGGGAGCGCGGCACGCTCATGGTCACCTGCGGCTGGAACGACGCGCCGCCGTACGAGTGGAGCACCGACTGGCCCCAGGAGTGGCAGGACGCCCTGCGCGCGGAACACCCCGCGTACGACCCGGTCCTCAGCGAGGCCGACCACAACAACGGCCGGCTGCCGGAGGCCCTGCGCCGCCGGCCCGGGGCGGTGCGCAGCCGCCACCCCGACGCGAGCTTCGCGGCCCTCGGCGCCGCCGCCGAGGAGCTGATGGCCGACCACCCCTGGGACGACCCGCACGGCCCGGACAGCCCGCTGGCGCGGCTCGTCGCCAAGGGCGGTCGTGTGCTGCTGCTCGGCGCGCCCCTCGACTCGATCACGCTGCTGCACCACGCCGAGGCCCTCGCCGACGCTCCCGGCAAGCGCTTCGTCGACTACGAACAGCCGGTCGTGGAGAACGGCGAGCGGGTCTGGCGCCGCTTCCGCGACATCGACTCGGAGGACGGCGCCTTCGACTACTCCTCCGTGGTGCCGGACGGCGTCTGGCCGTTCGAGGTCATCGCGCGGGATTTGCTGGCCGCCGGCAAGGGGCTGCGGGGCCGGGTCGGCGCGGCGGAGTGCCACCTCTTCGAGGCCCGCGACGTCGTGGAGTTCGGCGTGGCCTGGATGGAGGAGAAGCTGGGCGGCTGACCGAGGGGGCCCGTCACGCCCGCGGCCTCGCGCGCCCGCCGCCTACGTGGCCTCGGGCGCCCCCCTGCCCACGCGGTCTCGGGCGCCGCCGCCCACAAGGCCCGCGCCCGGCGCCGCCCCGCGCCCGGGGCCGCGCCC
>NZ_BNBT01000108.1 GCF_014656095.1 Streptomyces longispororuber | reverse complement strand
CCCCTCAACCACCCCAACTACCCCACCCACACCCACCACCACACCACCCCCTAACACCACACCACAACAAAAGCGCCGACCAGCACACGGGAAGCCCGCCCAGCCCCGCCAAGGTCGACGAACGCTCCCTGGTGTCGCCAGGAGATGCTGGACGGCCGGCTCACCTGGCACCGGCGAGACCCTGCTCGGCACTCGCACCGGGCTGACAGCCGCCCGGCTGGCACAGCCCGCTCTGCACCCCTCGGGCCTCACCCTGCTCGCGCTGGTCCGTCACATGGCCGAGGTGGGAAGGTCATGGTTCCGCGATCACCGGACAGGTCCCGCACTGCCAGAGCAGCACATGGAGTCGGTCCCAGACACGAGAGGCCTGGCGTCAGTGAAGAGAGGCGTATGACATGGCCAGTTGTGCCCTGTCACGCCCGAAGTGGCCGGGCCTACCGTGCCGCAGAGGTCGCAGGTGCGGACCACGGCCGTCTGGAGTCCGCTGCTGCTCACCGCGTACCACCGGCACACCGTACGCGTGCCCGGCGATCCGCACCGGGCTGGACCCTTTGGAGGCTGGGACGTCCGCATGGTGCAGGGCGGGATCGAGAAGCTCTGCCCGGGCTCCGGCGCGGGCGATTGAGCCGGGTCGGCCGCAGGGGGCGGAGCACGTATGACGGCACCGGAGTGGCGAGCCTTGCGGGAACGGCTCGACGCCGTTCCCGCGCCAGCCTTGTACGGCCGGTACACCGTGCTCCGGCCACGCCGTGACGACGGCAACGGGTGGCCGCCGCCGTACCCCGCCCGCCAGGACACCCGCTTCGCCCACCGGCCGCCGCACCGATGGCGGACGGAGACGGACGGCAGCCTGTTCCTCAGCGACGAGGAGACCGGGCCACGGCCCGAGCGGTCGGGGCCGGACTTCCCGGACGACGGCTTCCCCTGGGCCTTCGATCCCCATCCGTGCCGCTTGACGCACTGCGCGTACAGCCCCCTGCTCGCGGACGCCGAGCCCCTCGGGCCCGTTCGGCGCGTCCTGTACGGCGATCGCGAAGGCGCGGCGGGGGTGTGGGAGGTCCCTCTCCGCCTGCACGGGCCGGTACCGGAGCTGCGGTTGGCCGTCGACCTCGCCGCGGGCATCGTCCTCGACGTGCGCACCCCGGACGGCCGTTACCGGGAACGGCTCGTCGACCTCCACTTCCGCGCCCTGCCCGAGGAACACTTCCGCTGGAGCGCGCAGGCCGAGGACCAGAAGCGACGCCAGGCCGCCCGCGCCGAGCGCCTCGCCCTGCACGGCCGTACACACCGGCTGCCGGTCCCCCGCTGGTGGCCCACCGCCCTCGGCGGCCACCCCGAGCTGTACGACGGCGACCCTGACACGGGTTTCCTCGTGGTGGACCTGGACGTCGAGTCCACCGCGGCGGACCCGCTGCGCAGTGCCCTCCTGGTACGCCGGCCGCTGGCAGACCCGCCGTACGAAGGCGGGCGCATGCGGGACCCCGGCCTCTTCGTCCACCACTGGCGGGACGAGTGGTGGCACTGGTACCTCGTCCTCGAAGGCCGCCCCCTGACTCCGCAAGAGCTGGGACGCACGGCCGACTCGCTCCGCGAGGGCTGAGCACTTCTGCCTTCAGTTCCGAGGTCAGGACTGCCAGCACCTCCGATGCCGACTGGCCTGCCGGAAGCGCTGTTTTCCTCACCACCAGCGAGACCCGAAAGAGGAATCCCGCGCCCCGGTCCGCAACTTCGCGAGGTCTGGGTGCACACTGCGGTCGTCCGGAGCCCTGGTACGGCCAATCTATGGGAATTCTTAGTTCCGGAACCCGGCCCGGAAACGGAGGATATCCTTCGGGTAACCGGTCACAATTCACGCCGTTATCGATCAGCGTCGGCTGGACGTCATGAGCGTCGGCTCGATGCGTTGTGCATCCGTTTTCGCGGGGGGTGAGGTACGGCAACGTCGATGCGTCGCTCGACCGGTCGCGATCACGGATTCGCGTACGGTCGTCAGAGGAGCAGTGAGGGCTCCGGCGCAGATGAGGTCGCCGCAGAGAGCTTGCTCCACCTTGTTGCCTTCGGGGGCCCCAGGACGCCCTGTGGGCATCCGCACGCGCGCCTTCGGCATGCGGCGTCGGCCGTGCGGACGGGCGGGCGGGTCGCAAAGGGGCCCCTTGATCGCGAAATGGTCCGCGATCAAGAAATGCGAACAGTGCGTACGGGAGCCCCTGACTGTGGCACGGGTCCGCAGGGGCTTCACGTCACCAGTCGAGTTCTCGCGTCTGTCCCGTCAACCGGACGCTTCCCCGTCAACCGGCGACGGCGTTTCGGGGCGTCGTCGGCGGCCTGTTCACTATCGTGGGCGACGGGGCATTGGATAACTTCAGCACGGCGACACGAAGCCGCTCCGATAAAGCGACGGGCTCACGGAAGTCGTGTGCATGATTGCCACGTTCCATTCTTTCCGGGCCCGTGCGCACGGTCACGGCAGCGCGCTCGCAGCGGGTTCCTGCCTGACTCTCCTCGCCGGAGGAGCGCCCGTACAGGCTGGATCCGCGGCGCCTCGCGACGCGTTCCGCCGGAGCTGGTCGAGTCGTGGTGAGCCGAGTGCGGCGAGCCGAGACGCGGCGGGGCGAGGCGGCACAGGGCGAGGCGAGGCGAGTCGCACGTGTCCTCATCAAGAGTCGGAAGCCGTGGGATCCACGGGCCGGGCCGCCCCAGCGCCACGCGTCGGGCTTGTCGCGGGCAAGGTACGCGAAGGGAAACAGTGATATGTCCGAGGGCCTACGCAGATCCGATGCGTCAGTACACAACGACGGCGTCGACAGCAGCAGCGGCACCGTCGGCGTCGACGACATCGGCGTCATCGGCGACATCCGCAACATCGGCGAGAGCGACAGCAGCGGCATCAACAGCAGCGACAGCAGCGATGCCGTCGACAGCGGCGGTGTCGCCGACGGCAGCGGTAGCGGTTCGCCCGGCCGCGGGCCGTACGGTGCCGACGCCTACAGGAGGACCAAGGTGCGCGACCGGCTCACCGAGGCCCACCTCGCCGACCAACAGCGCTACTGGCTCGCCCAGCTCGACGACCTTCCGGTGTTGCGGCTTCCGGTGGACCGGCCGCGGCCGGCGGAGTCGGGCACGGCGCGCAGCCGGGTCGACTTCCGCGTGCCGGCGGAGGTCGTCGACAGGATGAACGACCTGGCGGGTGAAGTCGGCGGGACGCCGTTCACCGTCCTGCTCGCCGCGTCCCAGGCGCTCTTCTCCCGTTACGGCAGGCAGCAGGACATTCCCCTGGCCACCCTGACCACCGGCCGGGCGCTCGACCGGCCGGACGGCCGCTTCGCCAACGCGGTCGTGCTGCGGGCGACGATCCAGCCGGACGCCCCGTTCATCCGGCTGGTCGAGCAGAACGTCCGCCTCGTCGAAGACGCGGTGGCCAACGGTGACCTGCCGTTCTCCGGGCTCGCGGACGCCCTGGCGCCCGAGGGCGCCGACGGGGGGTCTCCCCCGGCACAGGTGCTGGTCGTCCTGCGCGGTGACGACGCGCCCGAGGCGCCCGAGGCGCCCCAGTCGTTCGACCTCGCCATCGACTGCCGGTCGGCAGCCGGTACGGGCGAGCTCGTCGGGACCTTCGCCTACGACCCGGAGTTGTTCGAGGAGGCCACCGTACGGCGTCTGGTCGGGCACTTCATGGTGCTGCTGTCCGCCGCCGCGCAGGAGCCGGGGAAGCCCGTGGGTGACCTGCCCCTGCTGGACGAGGAGCAGCGGCACACCCTCCTCGACGAGTGGGGTGACAACCCGGTGCGGGCGCGGACGTGGCCGTGCGTGCACGAACTGGTCGGCGAACGCGCCCGGTCGACGCCCGACGCCATCGCGGTCGTCTCGGCCACGGGCACGAGCACGGACACGCGCACAGGCACGGCCACGGACAC
The DNA here is from genome assembly GCF_014656095.1 of Streptomyces longispororuber. GTDB lineage: Bacteria > Actinomycetota > Actinomycetes > Streptomycetales > Streptomycetaceae > Streptomyces > Streptomyces longispororuber. Next base: position 26,161 of record NZ_BNBT01000108.1, on the reverse strand, counting down.
GGCCACAGGCCCAGGCACAGGCACAGGCACAGGCACGATGACGTACGGGCAGTTGGACATCGCCGCCAACCAGCTCGCCCACCTGCTGGTGTCCCGGGGCGTGCGGCGGGGCGACGTCGTCGGCGTCTGCCTGCCGCGCGGCCCGAGGCTGGTCACGGCGCTGCTCGCCGTCCTCCGCGCCGGCTGCCTCTATCTGCCGCTGGACCCCCGCTATCCGGTCGACCGGCTGGGCTACATGCTCGACGACGCCGACGTGTCGGTGTGCGTCACCGAGAGCGCGCTGGTCGGGACGTTGCGCGCGGCGACCGGCGCCGACTTCGTCGCGGTGGACGAAGAGCAGCGGAACCTGGCCGTCCAGCCGTCCGAACCACCCGCCGTCCCGGTCTCCGCGCGTGACGGGGCGTACGTCATCTACACCTCGGGGTCGACCGGCAGGCCCAAGGGGACCGTGGTGGAACACCGCTCGGTCACGAGGCTGCTCCGCGACGCCGACTACATCCCGCTGCGGCCCGACGACGTCGTGGCCCAGGGTGCCGACGCGACGTTCGACGCGGCGACCTTCGAGATCTGGGCGCCGCTGGCCGCGGGCGCCCGCATGGTGGTCATCGACAAGGACACGATGCTCGACCCGATGGCGCTGACGCAGGCGCTGACGCGGTACGACATCAGCACGCTCGTGCTCACGACGGCGGTGTTCAACCAGGTGGTCGCCGCGCGGCCCGACGCGTTCAAGACGCTGCGGCACCTGCTCTTCGGCGGTGAGGCGGTCAACCCGGACCGGGTGGCGCAGGCCTTGGCGGCCGGTCCCCCGCAGCGCCTGATCCACTGCTACGGCCCCACCGAGACGACCGCCTTCGCCACCTGGCACCTGGCGGAGCGGATCGGTGAGCACGGCACGGTACCCATCGGCCGTCCGGTCGTGAACACGAGCGTGTACGTGCTCGACGAGCGGCTGCACCCGGTGCCCGCCGGGGTGGTCGGCGAGCTGTTCATCGGCGGGCCCGGGGTGGCGCGCGGCTACCTGGCCCGTCCCGACCTCACCGCGGAGCGCTTCCTGCCCGACGTCCTCGGCGCGGCCCCGGGGGACCGCATGTACCGCACCGGCGACCTGGTGCGGTGGTCGGCCGAGGGCGCCCTGGAGTACGTCGGGCGGATCGACCGCCAGGTCAAGGTCCGCGGCTTCCGCATCGAGCCGAACGAGATCGAGCTGGTGCTCCAGCAGCACCCGGACGTCGAGTCGGCGGTGGTGGTCGTGCGCGCCGAGGGCGAGCACAAGCGCCTCGTCGGCTACGTCCGCCCCGAGCCGGGGCGGCGGCCCGAGCCGGCCGCGCTGCGGGACTTCGTCGGGGACCGGCTCCCCGAGTTCATGGTGCCCGCGGCGGTGGCGCTGCTCGACGCGTTCCCGCTCACCCCGAGCGGCAAGGTCGACCGGGCCGCGCTGCCGGACGTGGAACGCGTCTTCGACGCCGAGGACTACGTGGCGCCCCGCACGGACGACGAGCGTGTGCTCGCCGAGGTCTGGGCCGAGGTGCTCGACATCGACCGGGTCGGCATCACCGACAACTTCTACGAGATCGGTGGCGACTCCGTCCTCGGCATCATGGTCGTCGCCAAGGCCCGGGCGGCCGGTGTGTCGGTCTCGGCCAAGGACCTGTTCCGGCTGCAGACCATCGCGGCGCTGAGCGCCGAGGCGGCGGACACCGCGTCCGTCCGCTGATCCCGCTGGTACACCTTCGTGGAGGGCAATGTGCGCACCGTAAGACCAGGCCTCAAGGGGCGTCTGGTGCCCGAGAACCGCAGCCTGTGGCGTGCCCGGCGGCCGGAGGCGCGGCACCGGATCGTCTGCTTCCCCCATGCGGGCGGCGGCGCCAACGCGTACGCGAGCTGGGCGCGGCGGCTGCCGGAGGAGATCGAGCTGGCGGCCGTGCAGCTACCGGGGAGGCAGAACCGGCTCGCCGAGGGCCCGGCCGTGGACGTCGGCCGGCTCGTGCAGGAGATCGTCGCCGACCTGCGCCCCGTGCTCACCGGGCCGTTCTCCTTCTTCGGGCACTCGTGCGGGTCACTGCTGGCCTTCGAGGTGGCGAGGGCGCTGCAGTTGCGGGGCGGCCCCCGTCCTGACCGGCTGTTCGTGTCCGCCCAGTCCACGCCCGAAGTGATCTGGGCCGGGCCCAAGTTGCACGACCTGCCGGAGCGGGAGTTCCACGCCGCGGTGCTCAGCCTCGGGGGGTTCGACGAGGAAGTGAGCGCGGACCAGGAGGTCATGGACGCGCTGGTGCCGGTCGTGCTCGCCGACTTCCAGCTCTGGGAGCGCCACCGCGTCACCACGGCTCCCGCGTTGGAGAGCCCGATCACCGCGCTCGTCGGGCAGTCCGACTGGCGGGCCCCGCTGGAGACCGTGAAGGGGTGGAGCGAGTACACCTCGGCGGCGTTCACGACCGAGTTGTTCCCCGGCGGTCACTTCTATCTGAACGAGGAGGGCAACGACGTCCCGGGGTTCGTGGGCCGGACCCTGCTGGAGGCGTAGCACCACCGCGGAACGACGAGGACGCTGCACGGGCCATCCGCCCGTGCAGCGTCCTTTTTCCCTGGGTATCGCGGAGCCTCATTGGGTATCGCTGGGCACCTGGAAGTGCTGAGGGGTGCCCGCGTGCCGCCCGGAGGCTGAGCCGAGCCAGGCGTACCGCGCGGAGGCTCAGCCGACCGTGGCGTGCCGCCCCAAGGCTCAGCCGAGCGTGGTGGCGGCCCGCGAGAGCCCTCCGCTGCGGACGCCCGGCCTCAGCAGCGGTGCGGTCAGCCGGGCCAGCTCCAGCGCCTGGTCACCGTTGAGGCGCGGGTCGCAGGCCGACTCGTACCTCCGGGCCAGGTCCCGTTCGCGCACGGGGCCGTGTTCGTCGGTGCATTCGGTCACGTCGCGGCTGGTCAGCTCCAGGTGCAGGCCGCCCGGGTGCGTGCCAAGTGCCCGGTGGACCTCGATGAACCCGCGCACCTCCGCCCAGATCGTCTCGAAGCGGCGGGTCTTGATGCCGTCCGCGGTCGTGCGGGTGTTGCCGTGCATGGGGTCGCACACCCAGACCGCCGGGGAGCCCCGGTCGAGCACCTCGTCGACGAGCGGGGGCAGCAGGTCGTGCACCGCGTTCGCGCCGAGGCGGGCGATGAACGTCAGCCGGCCCGGCTCGCGGTGCGGGTCGAGCAGTTCGACCAGTTCCGCGATGTCCGCGCGGGTCGTGGTCGGTCCGATCTTCACCGCGACGGGGTTGCGTATGCCGGCCATCAGGGCCACGTGCGGCCCGTCGGGCTGTCGCGTCCGCTCGCCGATCCAGAGCAGGTGCCCGGAGAGGCCGTAGGACCGCCCGGAGGACGGGTCGTTCCGGGTGAGGGCGGTCTCGTACGGCAACAGGAGCGCTTCGTGGCTGGTGAAGAAGTCGCCACCGAGGTCGGCGAAGAGCGCCCGGCCCCTGGTGCGGAGCCGCCGGATGTCGGACAGCACGCGGTTCGCGGCCCGGTACGCGGCCAGCAGGCGCCCCGGGTCCGGGGTCCGGGCCTCGGTGTCGAAGCGCAGGTCGTTCACCGCGTCGCCCCGGTAGACGGGCAGGGCGCGGTCGCCCCTGGTCTCGGCGCCCGACGAGCGCGGCTTCGCGTACTGCCCGGCGATCCTGCCGACGGTGAGGCACGGCAGCCCGGACCCGGAGCGCAGCACCGAGGCCATGTCCGCGAGACAGCGCAGCTTGTTCCGTGTCGGCTCGATCAGCGGCGACGCGAACAGCTCCGCGCAGTCGCCGCCCTGGAGCAGGAAGGCCTCACCCCGGGCCACGTCGGCCAGGCGCAGCCGCAGCGCGTCGCACTCGTCCGGCTGCACCAGTGCGGGCAGGCCGTCCAGCGTGCTCACCACGTCGGCCAGTCGGCCCGGGTCGGGCCAGTACGGCTGCTGGTGTTCGACGGGTGTGAGCAGGACGTCGGCACCGCTCGGGGCGGTGTTCGCCACGGCTGTCATGATCGGCAGGCCCGCAGGACGGCGGCCGCGACGTCGTCGCCGCTGTCCCCGAAGTGGGAGCGGTACACCCGCGCGATGTCGTCCTCGCGGCCGGGATCGATCTGCGGCCCGTCCGCCCGCAGGCGGGTCCGCTGGATGCGCTGGGACACCGCGCGGCGCATCCGCAGCAGTCTGATGATGCCGAGGTCCAGGTCGTCGATGTCGGTTCGTGCCTGTCCGATGGACAGGTGGATGTCCAGTTCTGTGAACGCTTCGGTTTGTGGTTCCAACACGCCTTGCTCCCCCTCGTGTGGTGCGGTGGCCATGGGTGGTACGGGTTGTTCGGTGCCGAAGTCAGGGTGTGAGCAGCAGCTTTCCGATGGTGCGGCGCTGCTGGAGGTCCGCCTGTGCCGTACGGGCGTCGGCCAGCGGGTAGATCCGTCCGATGTGGACGTCGACGTTGTCCCGGAGGATCCAGGAGAACACCGCGGTGCCGCGCGTCCGCAGCTCGTCGCGGGTCGGTATGAAGTCCGGGAGGTAGGGGCGGGTCAGCTTGATCGAGCCGCGTACGCCGGTGCTCAGGTCGAGGGGCGGTATCTTGCCGCTGGACTGTCCGTAGAGGACGAAGGAGCCTCGTGGGCGCAGCGAGGCGACACTTCCCTCGAAGGTCGTCCGGCCGACCGCGTCGTAGACGACGTCCACGCCGTCGCCGCCGGTGAGCCGCGCGACCTCGGTGGCGAAGTCGACCTCGGTGTAGCGGATGACCTCGTCCGCCCCGGCCCGTCGTGCCGCTTCCTCCTTCGCCGCGGTGGACACGGTCCCGATGACGCGGACACCATGGGTCCGCAGCACCTGGGTGAGGAGCAGCCCGACACCACCGGCCGCGGCGTGGACCAGGGCCGTCTCCCCCGGGCGTACGGGGTGGCTGTCCTGGGTGAGCACATGTGCCGTGAGCCCTTGCAGCAGCACCGCCGCGGCCTGTTCGGCGCTCACTCCGTCGGGCACCCGGACCACGCGGTCGGCGGGCAGGGCCACTTGTTCGGCGTAGGCGCCGGGCGCCGGTACGTCGGCCGTGGCCACCAGGTCGCCGACCTCGATGCCGGTGACCTGGTGGCCGACGGCGGCCACGGTGCCCGCCAGCTCGCGTCCGGGGACGTACGGCAGTTCGCGTGGGTACAGGCCGCTCCGTTCGTAGGTTTCGTGGTAGTTGACACCGATGGCGGCGACGTCGACGAGGACGTCGCCGGGCCCCACGGCCGGGGTGGCCCACTCGGTGGGTGTGAGTACCTCAGGACCGCCGTGTCGGTGTACCGCGACCGCGCGCATGGCGGCCTCCTTCCCGGGTGTGGGGACTAGATGGTGCCGACCTCGTCGATGAGGTCGGGGAGTCGTTCGCCGGCCCTGATGCGGCGCAGGACGTCGCGTTCGGTGCGTCCGGTGGCCCCGGCCGCGGTCAGCACCTCGCGCAGCCGTGCCGCGGGGACCACCACCGTGCCGTTGCCGTCGGAGAACACCCAGTCGCCGGTGTGCACGGGCACGTGGTCGACCAGGCAGGTGTCGCCGGCCGACTCGACGCGGTACGCGCCCTGGGTGTCGGTGGGGACGAAGTTGCTCGCGACGACCGGACGGGTGCTCTGCTCGACGACGTCCCGGTCGCGGATGGCGCCGCCCAGCACGAGCCCCTCGAACCGCAGTTGTTCGAGCAGATAGGTCGTGGAGAGCCCGCCCGCGAGCGCGGCGTCGGTGACCAGCGGGCCGGAGCCCGCGACGTAGACCATCCCCTGCCCGTCGACGACCTGGGGCACGAGGAAGTCGCGGACCTCTCGCCAGGTGCTCGGGGAGGCGGCGACGATGCTCGGGCCCTTGCGCACCGGGACCCAGCTCACGGTGTACGCGGCGCCGAAGAACATCCCGCCGTGGGCCGACACGCGGTGCAGCCGCGCGTCCAGTACGCGGTTGGTGACGCCCAGCGCGTCGAGCACGTCCGCGAGCGTCGGTGTCGAGATGTCGTGCTCCCGCACCGCTGTCGCGACCAGGTCGTACGTCTCCTCGAGCGGTGCCCCGGTGCCGGCCCGCCGGACGTCGGTGCCCGCGGTCACAGCGTGGTCCCGTGGGGCACGTGGATGCTGAAGCCCATGTGCACCGGGCCGAAGTCCTCGATGAGCTTCAGGTCGTTCGCCTCGGCGGCGACATCGGTCGTGATGCACGCGTCGGCCCCGCCGGCGGCGCACTCCACCGCCGCGGCGGCGTTGCTCGTCACGAGCCGGATGTCGTAGCCGCGGTCCTCGATGAGGCCGACGGGCGCGGGGTGGCTCAGCACTTTCCGTACCGGAATTCGATCACGTCCGGCGAGCACCATGTGGTGGGTCGGCATCATGAAGCATTCGTGCAACGACATCGACTTGAGGTTCCGGAAGACGATCTCGTTCAGCTTCGGATAGACGACGCAGCCGAGCAGCACGCTGTCGTGCGGGTCGGCCATAACACCGTCGACCGCGCTTTCGAGCGTGTCGTAGAGAACGACGCCGCCCTGCTTGTAGTTGCGCTGTTGCAGGTAGTGATGTGCGGCCGCTTCGCAGTTCGTTCCTGTCGGCCCCAACGTGTGGACCTTGAGGTTGCGGTCGTTGCTGGACACGGGTGTTCCCTTCATTTCAGAGCCGGTAATCCTCGCGTACCGGGTGGAAGACATCGATTCCCCGGGCGGCGGTCCGCGCGTGTGCCGCGTGTTCGACGCCGGAGGGGATGACCACCGATTCGCCCGCACCGAGCACGACGACCTCGCCGTCGACCGTGACCTCGAACGTGCCCTCGAGGCAGTGCACGATCTGCTCGTGCGGGTGCTGGTGGGACGGCACGTCGCCGCCTTGATCGAATTCCCACAGCGTGATCGTCATCGTGTCGCCGTGGACGAACTCGACGCGCGCTTTCGGGAACATATCGGTGATCACCGATGTGCCCGAACGGTGTTTCCTCGCTGCCATTTCCATACTCCCGTAGTCGGTGAGCTGCGGTAAAAGCGAATGGGCAGGCGCAGTGCGCCAAGATACGGATCAGAGAATTCCGCCCTGCGCACCCCGATGTGGATTGAGAAATTCCGTTCGGATGCGCCCTCCGCCTCCCCGCGGATTCATCAGCAGAGCGTACCGTCGAATGTCCCGGCAACAGGACGTCCGGCAAGCTCCGCACGGCCAACAGTGGACCATTGGAAGCCGCGGCATGCACTTCTTGACAGTCCGCGCACCCGGGCAGTTGTGTTCATACGCTGGATTAAAGGATGTGGCAGTCGCCTTGCACTGCTTCGAGCTCTCGGAGATTGCCGTACGGAATCATGTGAGGGAGGAACCGTGGGGGGACGCAACGTGGCACGACGGAGCTCCGGCGCTGACGGTGGCGCACGCTCTCTACCGGAGTTGTTCGACCACTGGGTGACGACGTCGCCCGACGCGGTGGCCGTGGAGGACGGCGCCGTGTCGTTGACCTACCGGGAGCTGGACGAACGGGCCGAACAGGTGGCGCGGGGACTGCTCGCCGCCGGGGTGCGGGCCGAATCCGTCGTCGCGGTCGCCTTGCGCAGGTCGGTGGAGTGGGTGACCGTCCTGCTCGGCGTGGTCCGCGCGGGGGCCGCGTACCTTCCGCTGGACACCGCGCACCCCGCCGAGCGCCTCGCCTACATGGTCGACACATCAGGTTGCGCACTGGTGGTGGCGGACGCGTCCGCCACCACCGAACTGCCGGGCGTGACGGTGCCGGTCCTCCGTCCCGAGGAGCTCGGTGGAAACGCCCCGGCGCCGGCGTTCCCGAGGCCCGCGCAGAGCGCCTACGTCATCTACACCTCCGGGTCCACCGGCCGGCCCAAGGGCGTGGTGGTCACCCACGGCGGGCTGGCCGACCTGGCCGCCACGCACGCCACCGGGCTCGGCGTCACCCGGGGCAGCCGGGTGCTGCAGTTCGCCTCGCCGGGGTTCGACGCCTCGGTGTGGGAGCTGTGCATGGCCCTGCTCTGCGGCGCGACACTGGTGCTGGCCGACGACGCCGACCTCGCCCCGGGCCGGCCGCTCGCCGAGACCCTGACGTCCCGCCGGGTCACCCATGTGACGCTGCCGCCGCCCGTGCTGGCCACGCTTCCCACCGACGCGATGCCCGCCGTCGAGTGCCTGGTGGTCGCCGGGGACGTGACCACGCCGAACCTGGTCGAGGCCTGGGCCGGCGAGCGGAAGATGATCAACGCCTACGGCCCCACCGAGACCACCGTGTGCGCCACCATGAGCGCGCCGCTGGCCGCCGACGGCCGGGCGCCGACCATCGGCCACGCCGTCGAGGGCGCGCGGGTCCAGGTCCTGGACGCCACGCTGCGCCCGGTCCCGCCGGACACCGTGGGCGAACTGTACGTGTCCGGGCCCCTGTTGGCCCGCGGCTACCTGGGCAACCCGGGCGAGACCGCGGCCCGGTTCGTCCCGGACGTGTCGGGGCCGCCCGGCGCCCGGATGTACCGCACCGGTGACCTGGCGGCCCGGTCGGCCGACGGCACGCTCGCCTTCCACGGCCGGGCCGACACCCAGGTCAAGATCCACGGCGTACGCATCGAGACCCATGAGGTGGCGGCCGTCCTCACCGCGCACCCCGGTGTCGCTGACGCCGTGGTCGTCGCGCGCGAGACGCGGTCGAGCAAGCAGCTCGTCGCGTACGTCGTACCGAAGGAGCGCGGAGAGCGGGAGAGCGGCGTGTCGAGCGACTCCTACGGCTCCCTGGCACTGGAGCCGTCCTTCTCGGTCGGTGACCTCCGCGCGTTCGCGGCACGGCTCCTGCCCGCGCCGATGGTCCCGGCGGCGTTCGTGCCGCTGGAGCGGATCCCGCTCACCCCCAACGGCAAGCCCGACCTCGCGGAGCTGCCCGCGCCCCGGCTGCGGCAGCGCGCCTACCAGGCGCCGCGCGACGAGACGGAAACGGCGCTGGCGCGGCAGTTCGCCGAGGTGCTCGGCATTGACGAGGTCGGTGTCGACGACGACTTCTTCGTGATCGGCGGCGACAGCATCCAGTCGATCCAGGTCGTCTCGCGCCTGCGGGAGCGCGGCATCCACCTCAGTGCCCAGGACGTCTTCGAGCGGCGGACGGTGGCCGCCCTGGCGGAGCTCGCGGCGACGCGGTCGGCGGCATCGGTCGAAGTGCTGGCGGAGCTCGACGGCGGCGGCGTCGGGTCGATGCCGATGCTGCCGGTCGCCCGGTGGATCCGGGACTGGGGTCCGGGCTTCGACCGCTTCGCGCAGGCGATGGTCGTGTCCCTGCCGGACGGGATCGACGAGGCGGGCCTGGAGCAGACCCTGCTCGCGGTCCTTGACCGGCACGACATGTTGCGCGCGCGCCTGGTGGGGGACGAGGTCGTGGTGTCGGCTCCCGGTACGGTCGTGCCTGCCGTCGACCGGGTCGAGGGCGTCGACCAGGCCGGCCCGGAGTGGCAGGAGGCCGTCGCACGGCACCTGGACCGGGCGGCCGCGGGCCTGGATCCGTCCGCCGGGGCGCTCGCCCGCTTCGTCTGGTTCGACGGCAGGCCGGGCGCACTGCTCGTGGTGCTGCACCACCTCGTCGTCGACGGCGTGTCCTGGCGCATCCTGCAGTCCGATCTCGCCGACGCGTGGGCCGCCGTCCGCGGCGGGCGGAAGCCGCGGCTGCCGGAGGTGCGGACCTCGATGCGCACCTGGGCCCACGCGCTGGCCGAGGAGGCGCGCTCCCCGCGGCGGCTGGCCGAACTGCCGCTGTGGCGGTCGATCCTGGCCGGTCCCGACCCCCTGGTCGGCGGGCGCCGCCTCGACCCGTCGGTCGACGTGGTCGGCACCGTGGCCGAGGTCCCGGTGACCGTGCCGGTCCCGGTCACCGAGGCGCTGCTGACCACGGTGCCGTCGGTGTTCCGCGGGGAGGTCCTTGACGGTCTGCTCGCCGCGCTGGCCCTGGCGCTGACCGCGCGGCGGCGCGCCAAGGGCGACGCCGAGTCGTCCGTGCTGATCCGGATGGAGGGGCACGGCCGGGAGGAGAGCGCGGCCCCGGGGGCCGATCTGTCGCGGACGGTGGGGTGGTTCACCACCGTGTACCCGGTCCGGCTCGACCTCGACGGCGTCGACGTCACCGACGCGCTCGCCGGCGGCCCGGCCGCGGGCCGCGCCGTCATGCTGGCCAAGCAGCGCCTGCGGGCGGTCCCCGACCGGGGCATCGGGTACGGGCTGCTTCGCCACCTCAACGACGACACCGCGGCCGTGCTCGACGCGTACCCGATGGCGCAGGTGGGCTTCAACTACCTGGGCCGCTTCGCCCCGGCCGGCACCGGCTCCTGGAGCCGCGTCGAGGTGCCTCAACTCGCGCACCTGGACAGCGGTCAGGACCCGAGGATGCCCGCGCCGGCGGAGCTGGACATCAACGCGAGCCTCGTCGACACCGACCAGGGGCCGCAACTGCGCGCGGTGTTCGCCGCGCCCTCGGGTGTGCTGGCCCGCCACGAGGTCGAGGAACTGGCGGGCCTGTGGTGCACCGCGCTGGCGGGGCTGGCCCGCCGCGCGGCCGTCCCCGGGGTGCACGGGCTGACGCCCTCCGACGTACCGCTGGCGTCGGTCACCCAGGCCGACCTGGACGTCTGGGCCGAGCGGCACCCGGACCTCGAAGACGTCTGGCCGCTCACGCCGCTGCAGTCGGGCCTGCTGTTCCACAGCATGACCGTCGACTCGGGCTTCGACGCCTACCAGGTGCAGTACGTGCTCCGGCTGCTGGGGCCGCTCGACGCGGAGCGGATGCGCGCGGCCGGGCAGCGGCTGCTGTCACGGCACGCGGGCCTGCGGTCGGTCTTCGCCCCCGACGAGCGCGGGGAGACGGCCCAGCTCGTCCTCGCCGACGCCGAGCTGCCGTGGCGCGTGGTCGACCTCGGCGACCTGGACGAGGCCGCGCGCACCACCGCGTTCGAGCGGCTGCTCGCCGACGACCTGCGGGAACACTTCGACCCGGTGGTCCCCCCGATGCTGCGCATGACGCTCGTCCGCAGCGCGCCCGACGTGGCGGACCTCGTGCTGACCGCGCACCACGCGGTCGTCGACGGCTGGTCGATCCCGCTGATCGTACGGGAGTTGCTGCTGCACTACGGGTCCCGCTCGGCGGAGCTGCCGCGGGTACGCAGCCAGCGGGACTTCCTCCAGTGGCGTGCCGAGCAGAACCCGGCGGAGTCGGCGGCCGTGTGGGCGCGTGAACTCGACGGCGTCGACGGGCCGACCCTGGTCGCCGGCGGGCGCCGGACCGACGACGACGGCGCGGGCATCGGGCAGGTGGACGCTGCGCTCTCCGCGGCGGAGTCCGAGGCGGTCGCCGCGTGCGCCGCGCGGCTCGGGGTCACGGTGAACACCCTCGTCCAGACGGCGTGGGCAGTCCTGTTGTCGAGGCTGACCGGGCGGCGTGACGTCCTGTTCGGGGCCGTCGTCTCCGGCCGGCCGCCCGCGGTGCCCGGCGTGGACGCGATCGTGGGCATGCTGCTCAACACGGTGCCGGTCCGCCTGGACTGCGCCCCCTTCCGGGCGCTCGGCGACCTGGTCGTCGACCTGCAGCGCAGGCAGGCGGCGCTGCTCGACCACCACCACCACGGGCTGAGCGAGCTGCACCAGGCGTCCGGCGTGACGGCGCTGTTCGACACGGTGGTCGGCTTCCAGTCCTTCCCGCTCGACCGGACCGGCATCGCCGGCGCGGGCCACGGGGCCGGGCTGCAGGTGGTGGGGATCCGCTCCTTCACCGTGAGCCACTACCCCTTGGCCCTCATGGTGTTCGCCGAGCCCGACAGCCCGCTGCGGCCCTGCGTGCAGTACCGGCGGGACGTCTTCGGCCGGGCGGAGGCGACCGCTGTCGCGGCCAGGTTCGCCCGGATCCTGCGCCAGCTCGCCAACGACCCGGACCTGCGCGTCGGCGCGGTGGACGCCCTCCTGGCGGCGGAGCGGACCGCCCCGGCCGCCGAGGGAGCGGCGCCCGCCGGGCGGACGGTCCCCGCGCTGCTCGCCGCGCGGGCGCGGCGGACACCGGACGCCGTGGCGGTGCGGTGCGACGGGGACGCGCTCACCTACCAGGACCTCGACCGCAGGGCCACGGAGGTGGCACGGGCGTGGGCCGAGCGCGGTGTCGCGCCGGGGACCACGGTGGCCGTGCGCCTGCCGTCCCCGCCGGACGCCGTGGTGGCACTGGTCGCGGCGCAGCGTGCGGGCTGCTGTCCGGTGGCCCCTGACGACGACGCGGACCTCGTGGTCACCGGCCTGCCCGCGCCGGGTACGGGAACGGACCGGGCGCCGGTACGCCCGGCGGACATCGCCGCGCTGCTGCCGTCGTGGGGGCACGCGGACGGCCGCAGGACCGTCGCGGTCAGCCACGAGGCCCTCGCCGCGCGCGTCGCGCACGCCGCGACGGAGGCCGCACTGCTCGTGGACCGTACGGCGGACGGCACCGGCGACTTCGGGTCGTGGCTGGTCGACGTGCTCGGCGCGGTGTGTGCCGGGGGCGGCGTCGAGTTCGCCGCCGCCGACGGGCACGCCACCGCCGACGGGCACGCCGCCGCCGATGAGCGCGCCGCCGCCGGTGTGCCGGGTGACCCGGCGAAGGGCACGACCGCCTGCGCCGCGCCCGAGTGGGGCCGCGCGAGCGCCTCCCCGTCCCGCTCCGGCGAGCAGGAGCCCGTGGGCCCGCCGTCGCCGGGCACGCGGTTCCACGTGCTCGACAACACGCTCCAGCCCGCTCCGCCGGGCGCCGTCGGCGAGCTCTACGTGGCCGGTCCGGCGCTCGGGCTCGGCTACCACGGCCGGCCCGGGACCACCGCGGCGTGGTTCGTCCCGGATCCCTTCGGCCCGGGCGCGTCGCGCATGGTCCGCACCGGTGATCTGGTGCGCCTCGGGCACGACGGCGGCCTGGAGTTCGTGGGCCGCGCCGACGGCCAGGTGACCGTCCGCGGCGTACGGATCAGTCCGCCCGCGGTCGAAGCAGTGCTGGCCGAGCACCCGGAGGTGGCCGACGTCGCCGTCGTGGCGGGGGCCGAGGACGGTGGGCCGCACCTGAGCGCGTACGTGGTGGGTGCGGATCTGGACACCGGGGACCTGGCCGCCTTCGCCGCCGCCCGGCTGCCGCGCTGCATGGTCCCGGACGCGGTGGTGCCGCTGACGTACCTGCCCCGGCTGCCGAACGGCAGGGTCGACGTGTCCGGTCTGGCCTCGGCGGAACGGGCGGAGCGCGTCCACCGCGAGCCGCGCGACCGGCAGGAGGAAGTGCTGTGCGCGCTGTTCGCGGAGGTCCTCGAGGTCGACGACATCGGCATCGACGACGGCTTCTTCGCCCTGGGCGGCACGTCGCTGATGGCGACCCGGCTCAGCAGCCGCATCCGCAAGGAACTCGGCGTCACCGTCGCGATCCGGTCCATCTTCGAGTCCGCCACCATCGTCGACCTGGCCCACGTGGTCAAGAAGTCCGCCAAGTCCACCAAGCCCGCGCTGCGCCGGATGGACAGGGGGGACCGGTCGTGAGCCCCGGGCCGGGTCCCCGCCGTCCGTCACGGCTCCGCGCCCCGTACACGGTTCCGTACGACGCCGCCGGACACGAGCGCCGCCGCCGTCCCCGTACCGCTGGAGGTCCTCGATGAACGACACGTACGACGTCGTCGTGGTGGGCGCCCGCGTCGCCGGCTCCCCCACCGCCATGCTGCTCGCGCGGGCCGGCTACCGGGTGCTGCTGCTCGAACGCGCGCGCTTCCCCCGGGACACGCTCTCCACCCTGCTCATCCACCAGCCCGGGGTCGCCCTGCTCCAGCGGTGGAACGTGCTCCCCGACGTGGTCGCCACCGGGTGCCCGCCCATCGCCCGGGCCAGCTACAGCGTGGCGGACATCCACCTGGAGGGCTGCTCCTGGGCCGTCGACGGGGTGCGGACCGCGTTCGCGCCCCGGCGGCACCTCCTCGACGCGGTCCTGGCGCGGGCCGCGGTCGCCGCGGGCGCCGAGTTCCGCGAGGACTCCACCGTGCTCGACCTGACGTTCGACGGCGACCGGGTGACCGGGGTCCGGGTGCGCACGGGCGGCACCGAGTACACGGTGCGCGCCACCCTGGTCGTCGGCGCGGACGGCATGCGCTCCACGGTGGCCGCCAAGGCCGGCGCGCAGATCGAGGTCGAGGACCCGAAGCTGACGTGCGCCTACTACACGTACTGGTCGGACCTGCCACGGCGGTTCCGGCTGTACGAGGCGCCGGGGAGCTGGGTGGGGACCATCCCGACGCACGACGGCGCGACGCTGGTCGGCGCGTACTTCCCCCAGCACCGGTTCAAGGAGGTGCGGGCGGACGCGCTCGGGGAGCTGCTCGGTGCCGTCGGGGCCATCGCCCCGGAGCTGCGCGAGCAGATGGCAGGCGGCCGCAGGCTGGAGCGCCTGCACGGCACGGGTGACCAGCGGAACTTCTTCCGCAGGGCGAGCGGCCCCGGTTGGGTGCTCGTGGGGGACGCCGGACACCACAAGGACTCCATCACGGCGCGGGGCATCACGGACGCCTTCCGCCAGGTGCAGTTGCTCGTCGAGCGCGTGGGCGACGGGCTGCACGACCCGCGGCGGCTCGACGACGCGCTGAGCGCGTTCCACGCGCAGCGCGACGCGATGCTCACCGCCGACTACCGCCACACCCTCACCACCGCCGGGCTGTCGGCCGGCAAGCACCAGCTCGCGTTGCTCCGGGTGATCGCGGGCAGCGCCGAACTCACCGATCGCTACTTCTCGGCGATGTCGGGCGCCTGCCCGTCGGACGAGTTCGTCACGCCCGAGCTGCTCGACCTGCTCGCGGCCGCGTAACAGGGCACGGACCGGCGCACGAAGCTCCTCGTGGCACGGGTGACCTCGACAGGGGGCCCGTGCGGCGGGGAGCTTCGTCGTGTTCCCCGCGCGTCGCTGGTGGCCGCCCACGGCGCCGGAACGGCGGCGAGGCCGCCCGGACCCCTGTGCGGAGTCCGGACGGCCTCGCCTTCTGTACGACGTTCGTGCCGTCGGTGGTGTCGGTTGTCGAAGGGGTCAGTTGTCGAAGGGGTCAGTTGTCAGGGTGTCGGTCGTCGGTGGTGTCAGAAGCGCACCGGCAGGCTGCCGAGTGCGGCGCCCTTGCCCGGGATGTCGACGTACGGGAGCTGGTCGGGCTCGACCGCGAGCTCCACCGTCCGGTTCTTGAGCAGGAACGTGTCGATGACCACCTCCGTCTCCAACTGGGCGAGGGACGCGCCGGTGCAGTAGTGCGGGCCGCTGCCGAAGGCCAGGTGGCCGACGCCGGGGCCCAGGTCGCGGGCGAGGTCGAGCCTCTGTGGCTCGGTGAACCGCTTCGGGTCGTGGTTGCTCCCGATCAGTGAGGGGACGACGGCGTCCCCCTGCTTGACGGGGCAGCCGTGGAACTCGAAGTCCTCGGCCGCGTGCAGCGGGCCTCCGGTCGGTGCGGAGGTGGTGTAGCGGAGCAGTTCCGGGACCGCGCGCTTGGCCAGCAGCTCCGGCCGGCGGCGCAGCTCGGCGAGTTCCTCGGGGTGGTTGAGCAGGGTGAGGAGCGCCTGGCCGAGGAAGTGCGCGGGCGGCGCGATGCCCGTGCTGGTCAGGAGCATGAAGATCGAGATGATCGCGTCCTCGGCCAGCAGGTCGTGGTGGATGCCGCCCGGCTTGAGCAGTTCGGAGACCAGGTCGTCGGTGGGTTCGGCGCGGCGGCGCGCGATCAGGTCCTTGTAGTACTCCACGATGCCGCGGACGGCCGGGACGAACAGCTCGGGGTCGTACGAGAGCATCTCCAGGACCCAGCTCTGGAGCTGCGGCCGGTCGGCTTCCTCGATGTCCATGAGCTCGCAGATGGCGGCCGTGGCGAACGGGTAGCCGAGCTCCGCGACCAGGTCGGCCTCCTTCTTCGCCGACAGGGCGGCGTAGAGGTCCGAGGCCGTCCTCTCCAGGCTCGGACGCAGCGCGTTGACGCGGCGGGCGGTGAAGGCGCGGGCGACCGCGTTGCGCAGCCGGGTGTGCTCCTCGCCGTCGGAGAGGCTGAGGTTGCCGAAGTACGCGAAGTACTCCTCGGGCAGACCGGCCCCTCCGAGCATCTGCTCCGCGAGGCCGGGTCCTTCCCTTCCGGGCAGCTTGGTCGCGTCACGGATGAAGCGCGGGTCGTTGAGTGCCTCCTTGCACTCCTCGTAATCAGAGATGAACCAGACCGGGAGCTCCACACCGTCGATGACGGTGCGAAGGACGGGACCGCGCTCGCGCAGTGGCCCGTACTCCGCGGGGTTGCTCACGGTCGCGTTCGTCAGTCTGGAGATCTGTTCCGACACGTTGTCCCTCTTCCTCGAGGCTTCCTGGAGCTCCCTGGGGAGTTCCTCGGGTCGCAGGGGCCGGGCCACGGGGTGGCGGGCCCCGGCCGGCCGGTGCGTGCACCGGCCGGCCCCGGCGGAGCCACGCGGGTCAGCGGCGGAGCGCCGCTCGCGTGGTCCACCGGGTTCATGCTCACCGTGGCCTCTGGGCGTCGAGACAGCGGTTGAGGACCTTGCAGATCTCGTCGGTGTGCTTCGGCGACACCATGCCGAAGTGGGTGGCTTCGATGTCGTACGTGCGCACGCTGCCCCGCACGTACGG
The DNA here is from genome assembly GCF_014656095.1 of Streptomyces longispororuber. Taxonomy (GTDB): domain Bacteria; phylum Actinomycetota; class Actinomycetes; order Streptomycetales; family Streptomycetaceae; genus Streptomyces; species Streptomyces longispororuber. The sequence continues at coordinate 9,567 of NZ_BNBT01000108.1, read as the reverse complement.
CTCCCAGTGGTCGGCCGACGCCTCCGGGCTGAGGGTGGCGTTGAAGAACACCGCGTCACCTTGGTAGACGGGCTGGGTGTACGCGCGCACCAGGCGGACGTGTTCGACCATGAGGGACGTGCCGTTCGTGATGAGGGCCCGGCGGTCGGCGTCGTCGTGACCGCCCGGGAGGTATCCCTGGAGGAACTCCCGTGCCTGCGACGGGTCGAGGACCACGTTCTGCCGGGCGAACGTGGTGCTGGGTGCGGCGTCCAGGATCGCCAGCAACGGCACGTCGTGGCCGCGCTGTTGGAGTTCGGCGGCGACGGCGTGGGACAGGGTGCCGCCCATGGAGTGGCCGACGAAGTGGTACGGGCCCTCCGGCTGGACGGCGAGGATCTGCTCCACGTAGTCCTCGACCATCGCCTCGAAGCTCTCCGGGATCGGCGAGCCGTCGTAGCCGCGGGCCTGGATGCCGTACACCGGGCGGTCGCCGAGCTGCGTGGCCATGCCCAGGTACGACCAGCACAGGCCGATGCCGGGGTGGATGAACCAGACCGGCGCCTTGTCGCCGCCCGTCTTGAGCGGCAGCACGACGCCGAACGGATCGGTGTGGCCGGTGGCCTCACCGCCGCCGTTGAGGTGCGCGGCGAGACCGGCGACGGTGGGTGACTGGAACACGACCCGCATCGGCACGTCGACCATGAGGACCGTGCGGATGCGGCCGACCAGCCGGGTGGCGCGCAGCGAGTGGCCGCCCAGGTCGAAGAAGTTGTCGTCGACGCCGACCTTGTCGATGCCGAGGACGTCGGCGAACAGGCCCGCGAGCACTTCCTCCTGCGGGGTGCGCGGCGCCCGGTAGGCCGCCGCGGCGGTGACGTCCGGCGCGGGGAGCGCCTTGTGGTCGAGCTTGCCGTTCGGTGACAGCGGGAGCCGCTCCAGGGTGACGAACGCGGCGGGCACCATGTACTCCGGCAGCCGCTCGGACACGAAGGCGCGCAGCTCGGCGGTGGCCGGTTCGGCGGTGGCCGGTTCGCCGCTGTCCGCCGGGACGACGTAGGCGACGAGCTGTTTGCCGCCCGCGGTGTCGCGCGCGACGACCGCGGCCTGGGCGACCTCGGGGTGCGCGGTCACGGCGGCCTCGACCTCGCCCGGCTCGATCCGGTAGCCGCGGATCTTGACCTGGGAGTCGGCGCGGCCGAGGTACTCCAGGTGTCCGTCCTCGCTCCAGCGGGCCAGGTCGCCGGTGCGGTACATCCGCTCCCCCGCGGGGCCGAACGGGTCGGCCAGGTAGCGCTCGGCGGTCTGGGCCGGGCGGTTGTGGTAGCCGCGGCCCACGCCGGCGCCCGCCATGTACAGCTCTCCGACGGCACCGTGGGCGACCGGGTTCAGGCCCGGGCCCAGGACGTACGCCCGCAGGTTGCGCAGCGGGCGGCCGATCGGGACGCCGGTGGTGCCGGGGCCGTCCGCGGGCAGCACGTACGTGGTGGCGTAGAAGGTCTCGCTGGGCCCGTAGCCGTTGACGACGCGGGCCTCGGGCCAGGCGGCACGGACCCGGCCGACCAGGTCGGTGGTCAGGGCCTCACCGGCGAACACCAGCGCCTTGGGGCGTACGCGGTCCCCGAGCTGGTCGACCAGTTCCGTGAAGGCGGACGGCACCGAGCTGATGACGTCCACGTCCCAGGTGTCGCGCTCGGCCAGGGCGAGGACGTCCCGGACGAGTTCGACGCTGCCGCCGGTGGTCAGCGTGACGAACAGCTCGAACGCCGCGACGTCGAAGCCGATCGAGGTGCTCGCCAGCATGCGCCAGCCGTGCGGCAGGCCCATGTCCTCGGCCACGCTCGCCAGGGCGTTGACCAGGTTGCGGTGGCTGATGCCCACGCCCTTGGGCAGGCCCGTCGAGCCCGAGGTGTACACCTGGTAGACGAGGTGGTCCGGGCGCAGCGGCCGGGTCCGGTCGGCGTCGTCCAGGTCGGTGCCCGCGTGGCCCGACACGTCCGTCCGGTCCAGGTGCAGCAGCTCGGCGTCCTGCTCGGGGAGCACCCCGGCCGCGGTGGCGTCGGTGACGATCAGACGCGGTGCGGCGGTGGAGAGGATGTGCGCCAGGCGGCCGCTCGGGTAGCCCGGGTCGATGGGCACGTAGGCGGCCCCGGCCTTGATCACGGCGAGCAGCGCCACGACCAGTTCGGGGGTGCGGGGCAGTACCACGGCGACCGTGTCGTCGGGGCCGATGCCTCGTCCCGCGAGGTGGCGGGCGAGCCGGTTGGCCCGCTCGTTCAGCTCGCCGTAGGTCAGCGACCGGTCGTCGTGGACCACCGCGGTCGCCCGGGGCCGCCGGGCGGCCTGTTCCTCGACGAGCTGGGTGATGGTCCGCTCGGGCAGCTCGCCCGCCGTGTCGTTGAACTGCCGCAGGACCAGGTCGCGTTCGGCCGCGTCGAGGATGTCGAGGCCGGTGATCGGCGTGTGCGGGTCGGCCGCGAGCTGTTCGAGTACGCGGCCGAGCCGGGCGGCGATCCGTTCGATCTCCTCGGCGGTGAACATGTTGTCCTGGTACTGCAGGCCGAGCCGCAGGTGCGGATCGGCGGTGCCGGCCAGCATCAACGGGTAGTGGGTGCCGCTGAGCATGCGGATGCCGGTGACGGCGACACCGGCCGACGTGTGCGCCCGGGTGAGCCCCTCGCGGTCGATCGGGAAGGACTCCAGGAGCACCATCGAGTCGTACAGCGTGCCCAGGCCGACCATCTCGTGGATCTCGCTGAGGCTGTGGTGATGGTGGTCCATGAGCGTGGTCTGGTGCTCCTGCAGCCGGGTGAGCACCTGCGCCAGGCTCTCACGTGCGGAGTGGCGCACCCGCACCGGGAGGCTGCTGATGAACAGGCCGACCATGTCGTCGACCCCCGCCAGTTGCGGCGGGCGGCCGGTGACGGTCGTGCCGAACACCACGTCCTGCCGTCCGGTCAACTGGCCGACCAGGACGCCCCAGGCGCCCTGCAGCAGGGTGTTGAGGGTGATGCCCAGCTCGCGTGCCCGGCGCGAGAGGGCGCGCGAGGTCTCCGCGTCGAGGGGGAGCTCCAGTTGCCCGAGGCCGCCGCCCTGCTCCGGGCCGGTGGTGCGCGCCAGCAGCGTGGGCTCCGTGACGCCCGCCAGCTCCTCGGCCCAGGCCCGGGCCGACGCCTCGTGGTCCTGGCGCCCGAGCCACTCCAGGAAGTCCCGGTAGGGGCGTACGCGCGGCAGCCCCGAGGTGTCGCCTTCGGCCTCGTACAGGAGGATCAGGTCGCGCATCAGGTGTGCGAGCGACCAGCCGTCGTACAGGGCGTGGTTGACGGTGAGGACCAGCTCCGAGTGGTCCGCGTCCATCTGGACCAGGGTCATGCGGAGCATCGGCGGCACGGCCGGGTCGAAGTGCTCGGCGTGGTCGGCGGCGAGGATCCGCTCCAGTTCCTCGTCCCGCTCGGCCCGGCTCAGGTCGCGCAGGTCCACGGCGCGCCAGGGCAGCTCGACGTGGTCGAGGACGAGCTGCACCTGCTCACCGCTCGCGCCGGTCACGAAGGCGGCGCCCATGTTGGGGTACCGGCCGAGGAGGGCCTGGCCCGCGACCCGCATGCGCTCGGGGACCACGTCCCCGGACAGATGGAGGACGAGCTGGATCCGGTAGGCGTCGAACGACGACTCCGCCATCGCGCTGTGGAACAGGATGCCGGACTGCGCGGGCGTCAGCGGCCACACGTCCGCGAGGCCGGGGTGGGCCTCCTCCCACGCCTCCAGGTCGCGCTGGCTCACCTTGACCAGTGGCACGTCGGACGGTGTCAGGCCGCCCGCGCGGGGCGCGTCCGCGTGCCGGGCCAGGCCCTCCAGGGCCGTGCGCCACAGGTCCGCGAACTCCTGCGCCTCCTCCCGGGTGAGCAGCCCGGCGGGGAAGCCGATGTCGGCGCTGAGCCGCGGGCCCCGCTCGCCGTCGAGGGCGTAGCAGTTGATCTCCAGGGTGGCCAGGGCGGGCATGTCCGCGTCCAGGTCCGCGACGAGGTCCTCCGCGTCCGCCGCCATGGTCCAGCCGGCCGCGCCCGACGTCCGCGGCTCGGTGTCGGCCGTGAACCGGCCCAGGTAGTTGAAGGTGACCTGCCCGGTGCCGTGGGCTTTGAGGACCTCGGCGGTCTCGGGGTTGAGGTGGCGCAGGAGGCCGTAGCCGATGCCCTTGTCGGGGACGGCGTTGAGCTGCTCCTTGACCGCCTTGATGACGCCGCCCGCGGACCGGCCGCCCGCGAACGCCTCCTCCAGGGCGAAGCCCTCCACGTCCAGGCGTACGGGGAACATGCTGGTGAACCAGCCGACCGTGCGCGACAGATCCGCACCGGGCGCCGCGGCCTCCTCGCGGCCGTGGCCCTCCAGGCGCAGCAGCAGCGACGACTCGTCCACGCCGCGCCGCTCGCGCCACGTGGCCATCGCCAGGGCGAGACCGGTCAGCAGCCCGTCGTTGACGCCGCCGTGGAACGCGGCGGGCAGCGTCGTGAGCAGTGTCTCGGTGGTCGCCTCCGTCAGTTCGAGACGCACCGTCTCCACGGTGGAGCGCAGGTCGACGGCCGGGTCGAGAGGCCGCGAGCCGATCACCGGGTCCGGTCCTTCGACCACCGAGCGCCACAGCTCCAGCTCGGCGACCCGCTCCGGGCGTCCGGCCTCGTCGACCAGGGCGTGCGCCCACTGGCGTACCGAGGTGGCGACCGGGGCGAGCTCGGGGGCGCGGCCCTCGCGGACGTGGGCCCAGGCCTGGGCCAGGTCGGGCAGGAGGATGCGCCAGGACACGCCGTCGACCACCAGGTGGTGCAGGACGATGATCAGGCGCCCGGCCGTCCCCGGGCCCGCGTCGAACCAGACGAAGCGGGCCATGCACCCGGCCTCCGGGTCCAACTGGCCGGTGGCGGCGTCGAGTTCGTACGCCGCCTTCTCCTGCCAGCCGTTCTCGTCCCAGGCTCCGTCGCAGGGGACGCGGTGGACCAGTGACGCCGCGTCGACCGTGCCGGGAGCGGAGATCTCCAGCTCCGGCCGCGTCCCGGGCACCAGGCGCGAGCGCAGGACGTCGTGGTGGTCGAGGACCGCGGACAGCGTCGCCACCAGGCTCTGGTGGTCGATGCCCGCGGGCAGTTCGAGGACCACCGACATCGCGAACCGGTCGAAGCCGCCGCCCAGTTCGGTGATGTAGCGGGCGATCGGCAGCAGGGGCAGGGTGCCCACGCCGCCGCCCTCCAGCTCCGCCAGGGCGGCGGTGGCCCGGCCGCCGGTGTGCAGGGCCGCGGCGAGCTCGGCGACGGTGCGGTGCTGGAAGATCTGCCGCGGGGTGACCTCGACGCCGCGGGCCTTGGCGCGGGAGACCACCTGGATGGAGCGGATGGAGTCGCCGCCGACGGCGAAGAAGTCGTCGTCGACGCCGACCTGTTCGACGCCGAGCACCTCGGCGAAGGCCGCGGCGATGACTTGCTCCTCGGCCGTGCGCGGGGCCCGGTACGCGCCCTCGGTGACCTCGGGCTCGGGCAGCGCGGCCTTGTCCAGCTTGCCGTTGGCGGTCAGCGGCAGCTCGTTGATGAGGACGAACACCGAGGGCACCATGAACTCCGGCAGCCGCCCGGTGGCGAACTTGCGCAGTTCGTCCGGGGTCACCCCCGTGGTCAGGTCGAAGTCGTCGCCCGCGTCCGCGTTGCGGTCGCCGGTGGGTACCACGTAGCCGACGAGCTGGGTGCTGCCGCGCAGCGTGCGGGTCAGGACGACCGCGTGGGCCACACCGTGGTGCTCGGCCAGGGCCGCCTCGATCTCGCCGGGTTCGATGCGGAAGCCCCGGACCTTGACCTGGTCGTCACCGCGGCCGAGGTACTCCAACTGCCCGTCGTTGCCGCGCCGCACCACGTCGCCGGTGCGGTACATGCGCGCGCCCGCCGGGCCGTAGGGGTCGGCCACGAAGGCGCCCGCGGTCTGGCCGGGGCGGTGCACATAGCCGCGGGCCAGGCTCGGCCCCGCCACGTACAGCTCGCCGGGGGAACCCGGCGGGACCGGGACCAGCCGCTCGTCGAGCACGTACAGGCGGTTGTCGGTGACGGCCGTGCCGATGGGGGCCCGCTCGGGGGTGAGAGGTGTGCTGATGGTGGCGCACACCGTCGTCTCGGTGGGGCCGTAGGCGTTGACGACCCTGCGCCCCGGTGCCCACTGGGCGACCAGGCCGGGCGGGCACGCCTCGCCGCCCACGGTCAGCACCCGCAGCCCGGTGAGGGTCCCCGCGGCGTCGGCGGGCATGGTGGCGGCGACGCTGGGCGGCACCATGACGTGGGTGACGGCGCGGGTGGCCAGGGTGTGCGCGAGGTCCTCCCCCGCCAGGCGCTGCCGCTCGGGCACGATGAGGGCCGCGCCCGTGGTCAGGGCCATCACCAGCTCCCAGAAGGCCGCGTCGAAGCTCGGCGACGCCTGCTGCAGGACGCGGGAGTCCGCGTCGATGGCCAGGTGCTCGCCGGTCTTGACGCTCAGGGCGGCCAGACCGGTGTGCGTGACGCACACGCCCTTGGGGCGCCCGGACGAGCCCGAGGTGTAGATGACGTACGCCGGGTGGTCCGGGACCAGGTCGGTGACCGGGTCGCTCTCCGGCATGTCCTGCCAGGCCCGCCTGACGTCCTCGGCGTCGATGGCGACGAGGTCGGCGGGCAGGCCGGCGGGCAGCTCGCCGGCGGCGGACCGGGTGGTGAAGACCACCGCGGGGCGGGAGTCGTCGACCATGTAGGCGATGCGGTCGGCCGGGTAGTCGAGCGCGATCGGCAGGTACGCCGCGCCCGCTTTGAGGATGCCGAGCGCCACCGCCACCTGGTCGGCGCTGCGGGGCAGGGACACACCGACCGACTGCTCGGGTCCGATGCCGCGGGCGATGAGCCAGTGCGCGACGCGGTTGGCCCGCGCGTTCAGCTCCTCGTACGTCCAGGCGTCGTCGGCCGACTCCACCGCCAGGGCCCGCGGTGCCCGCTCCAGGCAGGCCCGGAACAGGTCGGGGAACGTGGCGGGCGCCAGGCTCTGCCCGGTCTGCCGCTGCTCGGCGAGGAGCAGCTCGCGCAGCTCCTCGGGGGTGAGCAGGTCGGCGTGGCCGATGCGCTGGGCGGGTGTGGTGAAGGCGGCGATCAGCAGCCGCTCCCAGCGGTCGATCAGCGTCTCGATCGTGGTGGCGTCGAACAGCTCGGTGGAGTACTCCGCCGCGACGTGGATGCCCGCGGGCGTGGTGCGGTCGGTGAACGTCTCGCTCAGGCTCAGCAGCAGGTCGTAGCGGGACGTCCCGGTGCCGACGCCCTCCTCGCGCACCCGCAGGCCGGGCAGCTCGAAGTCCGCCTCCTCGTTGTTCTGCAGCACCAGGGCGATCTGGAACAGCGGGTGGACGGACGCGGAGCGCTTGGGGTTCAGCGTCTCCACCAGGGACTCGAAGGGGATGTCCTGGTGGGCGTAGGCGGCCAGGCTCGACTTGCGGACCTGCGCGAGCAGCTCGGCGAACGTCGGGTTGCCCGAGGTGTCGGCGCGCATCACCCAGGTGTTGACGAACAGCCCGACGAGGTCCTTCAGGCTGTCGTCGGTGCGGCCCGCGACACCGCTGCCGATGGCGATGTCCGTGCCCGCCCCGAGGCGCGTCAGCAGCGCGGCCATGGTGGCCTGCAGCACCATGAACGGCGTCGCCCCCGAGGCCCGGGCCAGCTCGCTCACGCCCTGGTGGACGTCCGCCCCCAGGGTGCGCTGCAGGAGGTCGCCCTTGTACTCGATGACCGCGGGCCGCGCCCGGTCGCCGGGGATGGTCACCTGCTCGGGCAGCCCGGCCAACTGCTTCGCCCAGTACGCGCACTGCTTGTTGTACAGGCTGTCCGGGTCGCTGCGGTCGCCGAGCAGCTCGCGCTGCCACAGCGTGTAGTCCGCGTACTGCACCGGCAGCGGTGTCCATGCGGGCGCCTCGCCCTGGGTGCGGGCGGTGTAGGCGGTGGCCAGGTCCTGGGCCAGCGGCGCGGCGGACCAGCCGTCGGCGGCGATGTGGTGGATCACCATCGCCAGCGTGGACTCGGTCGGCCCTGTGGTGAACAGCCAGGCCGCCACCGGCACTTCGCGTGCCAGGTCGAAGGTGTGGCGGGCCGTGGCGCCGACGGCCGCCCGCAGCGCCTCCTCGTCCGGCACCGACTCCACGGTCAGGCCGACGCGGGCGCGCCCCGGCTCCAGGATGTCCTGGTACGGCTTGCCGCCGATCTCCGGGTAGACGGTACGCAGTGACTCGTGCCGGGCGATGACGTCGTTGAGGGCCGTCTCCAGCGCCGCCACGTCCAGCTCACCGCTCAGCCGCAGGACGAACGGCATGTTGTACGTCGCCGACGGGCCCTCGACCTTGTGGAGGAACCACAGCCGCTGCTGGGCGAACGACAGCGGCAGCCGCTCGGGCCGCTGGGCGACGGGTGCCAGGGCCGTCCGGACACCGGCGTCCCCGTCCAGGTGCAGGGCGACACCGGCCACGGTCGGGTGGTCGAACAGCGTCCGCAGCTCGACCTCGGCACCCAGCTCGGCGCGGATGCGGCTGATGAGCTTGGTGGCGAGCAGCGAGTGGCCGCCGAGGTCGAAGAAGTTGTCGTCGACGCCGACCCGCTGGACGCCGAGGACTTCGGCGAACAGGTCGCACAGCAGCTCCTCCCGCGCGGTGCGTGCCGCCCGTCCGGTGACCGCTCCGGTGAAGTCGGGGGCGGGCAGCGCCTGGCGGTCCAGCTTGCCGTTGGCGGCCAGCGGCACCGAGGCGATCGCCACGACGGCGGCGGGCACCAGGTGCACGGGCAGCCGCTCCTGCAGGTAGTCGCGCAGCGAGCCGACGAGCGCGCCGATCTGCTTGGCCGCCGCAGGGGAGTTGGCGAGCGTCCGGCCGGCGCGGCCGGAGGGCAGGAAGACGCCGGAGAACAGCCGCCGCGCCGCCGGGCCGTCCGTGAGGACGACCGCCTCGAAGCTCTCCGCCGACGTGCCGGACCAGGTCGTCAGGACGCCCCAGCCGCGCTCGGCCGCCCACTCGTGCAGCTCCTGCGGGTCCACCGCCGCACCGGTGGCGGCGGGGGCCGCGACCACCCCGGCCGTCACGGCCAGGTCCAGTTCGCCGGTGAGACGGGCGTTGGGGATGTCCCTGACGCGTACGGGACCGCCCTGCGCGGCACACAGGTCGGCGAGACCGGCCAGCGTGTCCGTCTCCCGGCCCCAGACCACCGCCGGTGCCTCGGCCACGTCCACCGCACCGGCCGCGTCCTTGTGCACGACGACCTCGTAGCGGTGGCGGGTGAGTTCGTTGTGGGCGTGGCCCGGCTTGAGGCGGATGTCCACCACGCCCGCGCCGTGCTTCTCGCCGAACTGCGTGAACCACTCCGCGTCGACGACGAGTTCGGGTTCCGTCAGCGTCGCACGGGCGATGGCCGCGCGCGCCTCCGCCGGGGCGGCGTCGGGGTGCTGGGCGAAGTGGACCCCGGTGTTGAACAGGTCCAGGGTGCCCGCGTTGCGGACGTCGCCGACGATGATGCGGCCGCCGGGGGCGAGGAGGTCGAGGGCTTTGGCGAGGACGTCGTCGAG
>NZ_BNBT01000107.1 GCF_014656095.1 Streptomyces longispororuber | reverse complement strand
CGGTCGCGGCGGTCCGCGCCGGCCCGCCCGTCACCCGCGACAGTCGGCACCACTCTGAAGGAGAACGACAGATGACAAGGCCCAGCATCCGAGCGTCCGTCCCCGGAGGCGCCCGATGAGGGTGCTGCTGATCGGAGCCAACGGATACCTCGGCCGGTTCGTCGCCGACCGGCTGCTCGCCGACCCCGCGGTGCAGCTCACCGCCCTCGGCCGCGGCGACGACTCCGACGTACGGTTCGACCTCGCCAGCGGCAGCCCCGGGGCGCTCACGCGCTTCCTGGACGCCGTGCACCCGGGCGTCGTCATCAACTGCGCCGGCGCCACCCGCGGCGGCGCCCGCGAGCTGACCCGGCACAACACGGTCGCCGTCGCCACCATCTGCGAGGCCCTGCGCCGCAGCGGCTGCGGCGCCCGCCTGGTCCAGCTCGGCTGCGGCGCCGAGTACGGCCCGAGCCAGCCCGGCTCGTCCACCGCCGAGGACGCCGTGCCCCGGCCCGGCGGACCGTACGGCGTCAGCAAGCTGGCCGCCACCGAGCTCGTCCTCGGCTCCGGCCTGGACGCCGTGGTCCTGCGGGTGTTCTCGCCCGCGGGCCCCGGCACCCCCGCGGGGTCGCCGCTCGGCCGCCTCGCCGAGGCCATGCGGCGCGCCATGCAGTCCGGCGACGGCGAGCTGAAGCTCGGCGGCCTCGGCGTGCAGCGCGACTTCATCGACGTACGCGACATCGCGCGGGCCGTGCACGCCGCCTCGCTCTCCGCCGCCCAGGGCGTCGTCAACATCGGCTCCGGCCGCGCGGTGCGGCTGCGCGACGCCGCCGCCGTACTGGCCCGCGTCGCGGGCTACGGCGGCGCCCTGCACGAACTCGACCAGCCCCCCGGCCGGCCCGTGATCCACCAGCGCGGGGACACCGAGCACACCGGACCGACGGCGTACCCCTACCCGGACGGCTGCGGGAGCTGGCAGCAGGCCGACGTGCGCACCGCACGCGACCGGCTCGGCTGGCGGCCCCGCATCAACCTCGAAGAGTCCCTCGCCGACATCTGGATGGAGGCCGCATGCCGCATCTGACCAGCACGGCCCGCGGCGCGGCCAGTACCGACCTGCGCGTCGGCTTCGGCGTCCCCGGCATCGCCCACCCGCTGCTCGCGACCGCCGAGTGGGCCGAACTGGCCCGCCCCGGAGCCCCGTTGCACTGGGTCGTCCTCGCCGTCGGCGACGGCCCCGGCGACCGGCCCGACCCGCACTGCCTCGAAGCGGCCGGACGCCTGCGGAACGCGGGCGTCCGGGTCCTCGGCCACCTCGACGTGGCGTACGGCGCCCGCGGCTTCGGCGAGCAGGTCTCCGACGCCCACCGCTATCTGGACTGGTACCTGGTCGACGGCTTCTACCTCGCCCGCTGCCCGACCGAGCGCACGGCCCTGCCGGAGGTCCGCCGCACCGTCGCCACCCTGCGCGCGCTCCTGGACGGTGGCCACGTGGTGTTCGGCCACGGCGGCCACCCCCACCCCGGATACGCCGAGTCCGCCGACCAGTTGGTCACCTTCAGCGGCCCGTGGAGCGACTACCGCTGGTCCCAGGTCGCCGAGTGGACCGCCGCCTACCCGCCCGACCGCTTCTGCCACCTCGTCCACGGGGTGCCGCGCGGCCACCTCGACGAGGCGCTGCGCGTCGCCCGCTGGCAGGGCGCGTCGACGATCTACTTCACCGACCGCGCGGGCCCGGACCCCTGGGAGACCCTGCCCGGGTACTGGGACGAGATCGTCTCGCGCATCGGACCAGGTGTCTCGGAATGAAGAAGGCCGTGGCAGTGTTACGGAGAGAACCACCGTTCCGCATATCCGACCAACGGAGTCCCCGTGTCGCTGCCACCCCTGGTCGAGCCAGCATCCGAGCTCACCGTCGACGAGGTCCGCAGGTACTCCCGCCACCTGATCATCCCGGACGTCGGGATGGACGGGCAGAAGCGGCTGAAGAACGCCAAGGTGCTCTGTGTGGGCGCCGGCGGCCTCGGGTCACCGGCGCTGATGTACCTCGCGGCGGCGGGCGTCGGCACCCTCGGCATCGTGGAGTTCGACGAGGTCGACGAGTCGAACCTGCAGCGCCAGATCATCCACAGCCAGTCCGACATCGGCCGCTCCAAGGCCGAGTCGGCCCGCGACAGCGTGCTCGGCATCAACCCGTACGTGAACGTGGTCCTGCACGAGGAGCGGCTCGAGGCCGACAACGTGATGGACATCTTCGCCCAGTACGACCTGATCGTCGACGGCACGGACAACTTCGCGACCCGCTACCTGGTCAACGACGCCTGCGTGCTGCTGAACAAGCCGTACGTCTGGGGCTCCATCTACCGCTTCGACGGCCAGGCCTCGGTGTTCTGGTCCGAGCACGGGCCGTGCTACCGCTGCCTGTACCCGGAGCCCCCGCCCCCCGGCATGGTCCCGTCCTGCGCCGAGGGCGGCGTGCTCGGCGTGCTGTGCGCGTCCATCGGCTCCATCCAGGTCAACGAGGCCATCAAGCTCCTCGCGGGCATCGGCGAGCCGCTCGTCGGCCGCCTGATGATCTACGACGCCCTGGAGATGCAGTACCGCCAGGTCAAGGTCCGCAAGGACCCGGACTGCGCGGTCTGCGGCGAGAACCCCACCGTCACCGAACTCATCGACTACGAGGCCTTCTGCGGCGTCGTCTCCGAGGAGGCCCAGGAGGCGGCGGCCGGTTCGACGATCACTCCCAAGCAGCTCAAGGAGTGGATCGACGCCGACGAGAAGATCGAGATCATCGACGTCCGCGAGCCGAACGAGTACGAGATCGTCTCCATCCCGGGCGCGAAGCTGATCCCGAAGAACGAGTTCCTCATGGGCTCCGCCCTGGAGACCCTGCCCCAGGACAAGCGGATCGTCTTGCACTGCAAGACGGGTGTCCGCAGTGCGGAAGTCCTCGCCGTCCTGAAGTCCGCGGGCTTCGCCGACGCCGTGCACGTGGGCGGCGGCGTGATCGGCTGGGTCAACCAGATCGAGCCGGAGAAGCCGGTCTACTGAGCCCGCGCCCGCACGCAGTACTCGGCCGGAGGCGTCCGGCCCGTGGCGTCTGCCTCGGAGCCCCGTCCACCTCGGTGGGCGGGGCTCCGCCGTGTCCGGGGAGGGGCGGGGCTCAGGACGAGCAGACCGTGCCGTCCCGGGGCACCTCGCCCTTCAGCAGGTAGGCGTTGACCGCGTCGTCCACGCAGTCGCTGCCGTTGCCGTACGCGCCGTGGCCCTCGCCCTTCCACGTCAGGTGGACGCCGACGCCCTCGCCCAGCTCGTCGGCCATCCTGCGCGCGCCCTCGTAGGGCGTGGCCGGGTCGCCGGTGTTGCCGATGACGAGCACCGGCGCGGCACCGGGGGCGCTCACCTCGGGGGAGGTGTGGAGCCCGGCCACCGGCCAGTCGTGGCACCAGCCCGCCGTGTCCCAGGCCATGAACCCGCCGAACACCGGCGATATCCGCCGGAACTCGGCCAGCCGCGCCTTGGCCTCGGCCGCCGTCGGCCGCTCCTTGTCGTCGCGGCAGGAGATCACGCGCTGCGAGTGGCTCTGGGTGCTGTACTTCCCCGACGCGTCCCGCTCGTTGTACGCGTCGGCCAGCTCCAGGAGCGCCGAGCCGTCGCCCTTCTCGGCCTCCTCCAGGGCGTTCGTCAGCATCGGCCAGGTCTGCTTGCTGTACAGCGCGACCGTGATGCCCGTCGTCGCCAGCGCCTCGGTCAGCACGCGGCCGTCCGTGGACGTCCGCAGCGGCTTCGCGTCGACGCGGCGCAGCAGGTCCACGATCTTCCGCGTGCCCGCCTGCGGGTCCTCGCCGGAGGACTTCAGGTAGTTCTCCAGGGCCCGCTGGAAGCCCCGCGCCTGGTTCTTCGCGTGCCCCACCGCGCCCGCCGACGGGTCCACGACCGCGTCCAGGGTCAGGCGGCCCACCTTCTTGGGGAACAAGTGGGCGTACGTGCCGCCCAGTTCGGTGCCGTACGAGATGCCCAGGTAGTGCAGCTTGTCGTCGCCGAGGACCTGGCGCAGCACGTCCATGTCGCGGGCCGCGTCCACCGTCGACACGTGCGGCAGCAGTTTCCTCGCGGCCCGCGCGCAGCCCGCGCCGAAGGCCTTGGCGTCGGCGAAGTACGCCTTCTCCTCGGCCGGGGTGTCCGGTGTGGGGTCGGTCTTCTCGGCGGCCTGGGTCGCCTTGTCGCTGCGGCAGCGCACCCCCTCGCTGGCGGCCACGCCCCGCGGGTCGAAGCTCACCAGGTCGTACCGCTCACGCAGGTCGTCGTAGGAGTGCGCGAAGGACGGGAGCATGGAGACGCCCGAGCCGCCCGGGCCGCCGAAGTTGAACAGCAGCGACCCGATGCGGTCGCCCGGCTTCTTCGCGGTCGACGCGGCCCGGATCAGGGCGAGGCCGATCGTCTCGCCGTCCGGCTCGTCGTAGTCCAGCGGGACCTTGAGGGTGGCGCACCGCCACTCCGCGCCCGGCGCGCCCTTGCCGCCGGTGCCCTCGCAGCGGCCCCAGTCGAGCTTCTGCGCGACGACGGACGCGGGCAGCGTGGACGACGGGTCCGGCCTCGGCTCCGGGTCGGCGCCCCGCGCCGCCGGGGGCTTGCCGTCCGCCGTGCCGCCCTTGTCGTCGGACGATCCGCTGCAGCCCGCGGCCAGCGCGGCCACCAGGGCCACCGCCGTGGCCAGCGCCGCCGGCCGTACGAAACGCGGCATACGCTTCCCCCCTCGAAAGAACGTCCGGCCATACTAGGCGGCCCCTCTGACAGCCCCGCCCGGCCCTACCCGCAGACGGTCCCCGCCCGCGGCACCGTCCCGTCGAGCAGATAGCCGTCCACGGCCTCGCGCACGCAGGCGTTCCCGCTGTCGTACGCCCCGTGCCCCTGCCCCTTGTACGTCAGCTCCACACCCACGCCCTCGCCGAGGGACGCGGCCATCTTGCGGGCGCCCTCGTACGGCGTGGCCGGGTCGCCGGTGTTGCCGATGACCAGGACGGGGGCCGCGCCGGCCGCGCGGACGTCCGGGTGGTCGGCCGCGCCCGGCACCGGCCAGCCGGAGCAGCCGAGCAGGCCCCACGCCAGGTAGTCGCCGAACAGCGGCGACGCGGCCCGGAACCGCGGCAGCCGCTTCTCCACGTCCGCGGTCGTGTACCGGGGCTTGTCGTCGGCGCAGTTGATGGCCACGTTCGCGGCCGACAGGTTGCTGTACGAGCCGTTCTCGTCGCGCCCGTTCATCGAGTCGGACAGGAGCATCAGGATCCTGCCGTCGCCGTCGTAGGCCTCCTGGAGGCCCTCGGTGAGGTAGGGCCAGAAGTCCTGGGAGTACAGCGCCTGCACGATGCCGTTGGTGGCCGCGGTCTGGGTCAGCTCGCGCGGCGGCAACCCGGGCAGCGGCTTGGCGTCGAGGTCCTTCAGGAGCTTGGCGATCCGGCCCTTGACGTCGTCCGCGGTGTCGCCGAGGGGGCAGTCCTCGTCCGGGGCCGCCTGGGAGACGCAGTGCTCCGCGAAGTTGTCCAGGGCGAGCTGGAAGCCCTTGGCCTGGCCCAGGGAGCCCTGTTCGGGGGTCTCGGTGGGGTCGACGACCGCGTCGAAGACGGCACGGCCCACGTGCTCGGGGAACAGGTGCGCGTAAACGCCGCCGAGTTCGGTGCCGTACGAGATGCCGAAGTAGTGCAGCTTGTCGTCGCCGAGCACCCGCCGCATCAGGTCCATGTCGCGCGCGACGTCGGTGGTGCGCACGTGGGGGAGCACCGTGCCGGAGTTCTTCCCGCACGCCTCGTTGAAGCTCTTGACGTTGCCGACGAACGTCTCGCGCTCCGCCGCGTCGTCGGGCGTCGCGTCCTGCTGGAAGTACGCGTCGAGCCGCCGGTCGCCCAGGCACCGCACCCCGGCGCTGCGGCCGACGCCACGCGGGTCGAAGCTGACCAGGTCGTAGCGGGTGCGCAGCTTCGCGTAGTCCCCGCCGAACGCGGGCAGCGAGGTGACGCCCGAACCGCCGGGGCCGCCGAAGTTGAACACCAGGGAGCCGATGCGCCGCTCCTTCGACCCGCCGGCCCGCGCGCGGATGAGGGCGATGTCGATCGTGTCGCCCTCGGGCTCGTCCCAGTCGAGCGGGGCCTTCATGGTGGCGCACTGCCACGCCGCCCCGCCGGGCAGCGGCGACGGGGCCCCGCCGCCACCCTCGGCCGCCGACGGCGCCGGGCAGTCCTTCCAGCGCAGGTGCTGGTCGGCCGACGCCCGGCCCGATCCTCCGCCGCTGCCGCCGTCCCCGTCACCGCAGGCCGCGAGCGCGGCGGACAGCAGGACGGCGGTGGCGGCCAGGGCCCTGGCGCGCGGCGGGAGCTTGGGCATGGCTCCATCCTGCGGGGGAGCGCCGGGGGCCGCTCGGGGCGCGAGCCGTGCGGGTGACCCGGCCGCGGGCCCGGGAGGGGCCCTACAGGAGCCCCTTGCGCGTCAGGTGGTTGAAGAACAGCCACCCCGGGAGCACCGGCAGCCACAGGGTCAGCAGCCGGTACAGCAGCACCGCGGGCGCCGCCACGTCCTTCGGTACGCCCACCGCGATCAGGCCGACCGTCAGGGTCGCCTCGACGGCGCCGATGCCGCCCGGCGTGGGCGCGGCCGAGCCGAGGGCGTTGCCCGCGAGGAACACCACCGCGACGCTGGCCAGGCTCAGCGTGCCCATCTCCTCGCTGGCGAACGCCCGTACGGACGCGTCCAGGCACAGCACGAAGAAGAACGTCAGGAGCAGCATGCCGCCGATGCCGGTGAGCAGCTTCTGCGGGCGCTGGAGCACGTCCAGCATGCGCGGCACGACCCCCGCGAACAGCGACCGCACGCGCGCCACGACGATCTTGCGCAGGAACGGGATGGCGGTGACGACGAGCACGAGCACCGCCACCGACAACAGGCCCGCGATGACCGTGCGCGACGGCGTCAGCGACGGCGTCTTCTCGGTGCCCGTGAGGTAGCCGAAGACCAGCAGCAGCAGTACGTGCGAGCCGAGGCCGAAGAGCTGCGAGGCGCCGACGCTCGCCACCGCGAGCCCCGAGCGCACCCCGGACCGCTGCAGGAACCGGGTGTTCAGCGCGACGCCACCGACCGCGGCGGGCGCCACGATCTTCACGAACGACCCCGCGACCTGCGCCGACACCGTCCGCAGGAACGGCACCCGCTCGGGCACGAAGCCCAGCAGGCTCATCGCCGCGGCGAAGTAGCTCAGCGCGGAGAACGCCACCGCCGCGACCACCCAGCCCCACTCGGCCTCGTCGATGATCGTGCCGAAGTCGACGTGGGTGAGCTGCGAGAGCAGGAAGTACGCGCCGAGGGCGCCGGCGATGAAGCTGATCAGCGTGCGCGGCCTGATCCGTTCCAACTGGGCCGGCTCCACCGGGGCCGTCGGCCGGATCAGCAGCACCTGGTGGCGGATCTGCGTGAGCAGGTCCTCCTCACGGGCCTGCTCCATGGCCACGTCCATGGCCTGCTTCTCGGCCTGCTTCTCCGCACGCGCGGCCTTGCGCGCCGCCACGTCCCCGGACCGGGGCCCGGCCGCGTCCGCGGCTTCGGGGGTCTCGTGGGTCTCAGGGGTGTCAGGGGTGTCAGGGGTCTTGTGGGTCTCGCGGGCCTTGTGGGCCTCGTGGGCCATCTGGGTCTCGCGGGTCCCGTGGGCCTTTTGGGTCTCGCGGGCCTTGTGGGCCTTTTGGGTCTCGCGGGTCCCGTTAGCCTCGTGCTCCGCCGCGTCCGCGGCCGTCGCGGCCGTCGTAGCCGTCGTAGCCGTCGCGGTCGGCTCGTCCTCGCCGCGCGCCGCCTTCGCCCTCCGGGACGCCTCCAGGACCGCCTCCCGCTCCCGCTGGGCGCGCTCACGGGCCCGCTTGCGCAGCGTCGCGCGCGTGGAGCGGGTCAGCGCGATCGGCTGGAGCAGCGGCAGACAGTCGGCCACGGCGTCGGGCCCGAGCACGTCGACCGCCGCGGCGACCGCGCGCTCCGCGCCCACCCGCAGGCCGACGGCGGTCAGCAACTGGGCGATGTCCATCCGCAGGACCAGGTCGCCGGCCGCGATCTCGCCCCCGCGCAGATCCGTGAGGATCACCCTGCCGGAACGATCCACCAGGACGGCGTCCCCGGCGAGCCTGCGGTGCGCGATGCGCCGCGACTGCAGCGCCCGCACCTGCCGCCAGGTCTCCCGCAGCAGTTCGTCGGTGAGGGCTTCGTCCGGCAGCGAGTCCAGGGACCGCCCGCCCGTGTGCTCGTAGACGAGGATCACCGCGTCCGGGCCGAGCTCCGAGGTGGCGATCAGCTTCGGCGCGTTGGCGCCCGCCGCGATCGCCGCGTACGCGAGCAGGGCCTCCTGCTCCAGCGCCTGGCGCAGCGACTGGAGGCTGCGCCGGGTGGTGATGCCGCGCAGCGTCAGCCGGCGCCAGACCCGGTAGAAGAAGCCCTGCGCCTGCTGCTCGCGGTCGATGACCGTGACGTCGAGGGGCGGGCCGTCCTCCAGGGTGACGAAGTACCGGCGGCCACGGTCGGCCGCCTGGTCCGCGCTGTCGCCGGCGTCCTCGCGGGCGGCGCTCACCGGGCGGAACCCGACGTGCCGCAGACCGGCGAGCAGCGTCTGGCCGGTGGGCTGCACGTTCGGCGAACCGACCGCGTACAGCGTGCCGTACGCCACGCTCCAGCCGATCAGGACCGTCAGGATGATCGAGAACGGCGTCGTGTTGCCCGACACCAGCATCGTGAACGCCTCGAGCAGCAGCACCACGAGCAGCACGACGCGCCACCGCGGCCGGCGCGCCATGCCCACGGCCGTCATGTACGCGATGACCGGTGCGAGGTAGCCGTGCACCGGGTCGGTCAGCGCGTGCACGTCGCCGGGCGACGGCTGGGTGAGGGCGTCCTGGATGGACTCGGGGGCGCCCCTGGCCACCCACAGGTCGGTGGCCAGCGTCACGCCGTGCGCGAGGACGGCCGCGAGCACGCCGTCGGCGATCCGCAGCCCGTCCCGTTTGATCAGGCGCTCTATGGCGAACGCCACCGGCACGAGCAGCACGCCGATGCTCGCGGTCAGGCCCGCCAGCTTCATGAGCAGGTCCGGCGGCTCGCCGGTGCCCGCGTTGATGTCCTGCTCCAGGCCCGACGTCGTGCCGTGCGCGAACGCGGAGATCGCGAGCACCACGGCGATCGCCAGGATGCCGACGAGCAGCCGCATGAGGTCGGAGGGGCGGTGCACGCGCGCGGGGAGCAGGGGCTCGTCGCCCTCCACGCGCTCGTTGTAGGCGTCCTCGTCGCCGCAGCCTGCGTGGGCGGCGTGGTCGACGGCGTGGTCGGGGGCGACGACGGGGGGATCGGCCAGCGGGGGTTCCGGGGCCGGGTCCTTGCCGGGCGCCGGGGCGGGGGCCGGGTCCTGGCCGGGGTCCGAAGCCGGGGCGGGGCCCGCCGCCGGAGCGGGGTCCGCCGCCGGGGCCGCGTCCTGGCCGGGGGCGTCCGTGGAGGGGGGCTGTCCCTCGGCCGCGTCGGGCCGGGGCGGCAGCTCTCCGTGGGGTCTCAGGGCCGACTCACCCGAGTCGCGGCGTGACGTGCCCGCAGAGGTGCCAGCCGTCTTGTCGGAATGCACGCTCTGCTGCTCCGTCGCCTCTTCTTGATCTCGTATCACCTGTCACCGCCCGCACGATGGTGGCATGCCCCGCCGACAACGAGGGGCATCAGGGGGCAATACGGGGGCGTGAAAGAGACACGATGTGCCACTTCGGACGGTTTTGTACGCCGTCTCGGACGCTTCGTCGTCACCCGGTCACGGTGTCGGTGCCATGCGGCAAGATGGATCGGATGAGCGAGGAGAGCCGAGCGGTACCGGAGCTGCCGGAGTACGCGGAGCGCGTCCTGGACCTGGCGGAGGCGATCCCTCCGGGCCGGGTCATGACCTACGGAGACGTCGCCGAGTGGCTGGAGGAAGGCGGCCCCCGGCAGGTCGGCCGGGTCATGTCCCTCTACGGCGGCGGCGTCCCGTGGTGGCGCGTGGTCCGCGCCGACGGCGTCCTGCTCCCCGGCCACGAACTGCGCGCCCTGGAGGCGTACCGCGCCGAGGGCACCCCCCTCAGGGAGGCGGGCCGGACCACCGAGGGGCACGTGCCGCGGCTCGACATGCGGCGGGCACGCTGGGACGGCGGGCCGGTCGGCTCCCAGGGCGGGCCGGTCGGCTCTCAGGGTGGGCCGGTCGGCTCCCAGGGTGGCGAGGCCGCCCCTCGCGGCGAGGCGGTCGCTCCTGACAGCGAGGTGGTCGCTTCCGGCGGCGGGGCGGTCGCTGCCGGCGGCCGCGCGGGCGGTCGCGACGGCCGGGAGGCCGTTCCCGCAGGCCGGGCCGACGGCCCCGACCGCGCGACGGGCGACCTCGGCGGGCGGCCGCGGACTCCGGAGGCTCACATCTGACAGCTTCCGGCACGCGGGCGCCCGACGGTGGGCCGGTGGCCCGTACGGGGGAAGCCCCACGCCCCACGCACCCGCTGGCGTAGCGTCGACAGCACGCATGCACCCTCATCTCGTAGCTGTCCCGCAGCCACTCCTCGATCAGCACACCCACCAGGACCGGCGACCCACGTGAGCTCCACTTCATCCGCCCGGCACGCACGGCACGCCAGGCACCTGTCGTACCAGCAGGTACGACAGGGGGCCTCGGGTGCCTACCGGCTGGTGCGTACCCCGCCGGTGCCTGCGGACCCCCCTGAGCTGGACGCACGACAGCGCGCCGTGGTTGACCACGACGGCGGCCCGCTGCTCGTCCTCGCAGGTCCGGGCACCGGCAAGACCACCACCCTGGTCGAGTCGGTCGCCGCGCGCGTCGCCAAGGGCACCGACCCCGAGCGCGTCCTGGTGCTCACGTTCAGCCGCAAGGCGGCCGTGGAACTGCGCGACAGGATGGCCCACCGCCTCGGCGCCGCCGACGCCCCGCAGGCCACCACCTTCCACTCCTTCTGCTACGCCCTGGTCCGCGCCCACCAGGACGCCGACCTGTTCGTCGAGCCGCTGCGGCTGCTCTCCGGACCCGAGCAGGACGTCGCCGTACGGGAGCTGCTCGCCGGCCAGCTCGACCTCGGCCGGGAGGGCCTCGCCCGCGTCCGCTGGCCGGACGAGCTCCGCGCCTGCCTCACCACCCGCGGCTTCGCCGACGAGGTGCGCGCCGTCCTCGCCCGCAGCCGCGAGCTGGGCCTCGACCCGGCCGCCCTGGACGCCTTCGCGCGCCGCACCGGCCGCCCGGACTGGCGCGCGGCGGCCGCGTTCCTCGCCGAGTACCTCGACGTCCTCGACCTCCAGGGCGTGCTCGACTACGCCGAGCTGGTGCACCGCGCGGTGCTCCTCGCCCACCGCCCCGAGGTGGCACGGGCCCTGGCCGCGCAGTACGACGCCGTGTACGTGGATGAGTACCAGGACACCGACCCCTCCCAGGTGCGCCTCCTGGGCGCCCTCGCGGGCGGCGGGCGCGACCTCGTCGCCTTCGGCGACCCCGACCAGTCCATCTACGCCTTCCGCGGCGCCGACGTGAACGGCATCCTCAGGTTCCCGTCCGACTTCCCGCGCGCGGACGGCACCCCCGCGCCGGTCGAGGTCCTCACGACGTCCCGCCGCTCCGGCGCCCGCCTCCTGGCCGCCACCCGCCTCCTCACCCGGCGCATGTCGCTCACCCGCCTCCCCGCCGAGAAGGTGCGCGCCCACCGGGACCTCGCCGCCGTCAGGGACGGCGGACGCGTCGACGTCCTGACGTTCCCCACGGCGGGTACGGAGATCGACAACATCGCGGACGTCCTGCGCCGCGCCCACCTGGAGGACGGCGTCCCCTGGAGCGAGATGGCCGTCCTCGTCCGCGCCGGCACCCGCACCATCCCGGCCTTCCGCCGCGCCCTCACCGCCGCCGGCGTCCCCCTGGACATAGACGGCGACGACATCCCCCTGCGCCACGAGCCGGCGGTGACGGCCCTCCTGACGGCCCTGCGCGCTGTCGCCACGGCGGAGCTGGGGGAGACGGACACAGCGGAACCGGTGCCCTCGGAGGGAGCCGCTCCCGCATCACCGCTTCTGGAGGACAGCGATTCCGAAGCCGCGTCTTCGGAGGGCGCGGATGCGGGCACGGGCACGGAAGAGGGCGCGGGGGCGGGCGCGGTCGGCTCCTGGCTCGACACCGAGACCGCCCTCACCCTGCTCACCTCCCCGCTCGCCGGGATGGACGCCGCCGACCTCCGCCGCCTCGGCCGCGCCCTGCGCGAGGAGGAGCGCGCCGCGGGCAACCCCCTGCCCCCGCCCTCCGACGTCCTGCTCGCCCGCGCGCTGGCCGAGCCGGAGCGGCTGGTCGCGCACGACCCCTCGTACGCGAAGGGCGCCCAGCGGCTGGGCGAGCTCCTGGCCCGGGCGCGGGCCCGCCTCGCGAGCGGCGGCACGGCGGAACAGGCGCTGTGGGAGCTGTGGGACGGCACCCCCTGGCCCCGGCGCCTGGAGCGCGACGCTCGGCGCGGCGGCGCGGCGGGCCGCAACGCCGACCGCGACCTGGACGCGGTGTGCGCCCTGTTCGCCACCGCCGCGCGCGCGGAGGAACGCACCGGCGGCCGTGGCGCCCTGAACTTCCTGGAGGAGATCGAGGCCCAGGACATCGCCGCCGACACGCTCACGCGCCGCCTCGTGCGCCCCGACGCCGTACGCCTCATGACGGCCCACCGCTCCAAGGGCCTCCAGTGGCGGCTCGTCGTGGTCGCGGGCGTCCAGGAGGGCCTCTGGCCCGACCTGCGCCGCCGCGGCTCCCTCCTGGAGGCCGACCGCATCGGACGCGACGGCATCGCCGAACCCCTCACCCCGGGAGCCCTGCTCTCCGAGGAGCGCCGGCTGTTCTACGTGGCCGCCACGCGCGCGCGGGAACGCCTCGTCGTCACCGCCGTCAAGGCGCCCGCCGACGACGGCGACCAGCCGTCCCGCTTCCTCACCGAACTCGGCGTCGAGCCGAAGGACGTGACGGGCCGCCCGCGCCGCCCGCTGTCCGTCGCCGCGCTCGTCGCGGAGCTGCGCGCCACGACCGTCGACCCGCGCGCCTCGGACGCCCTGCGCGAGGCCGCGGCCCAGCGCCTGGCCCGCCTCGCCGCGCTCAGCGACACCGACGGGCGGCCCCTCGTACCGTCCGCGCACCCCTCCCGGTGGTGGGGCATGTTCGAGCCGACGGCGAGCACGGTGCCCGTCAGGGACCGCGACAAGCCGGTCGTGCTCTCCGGCAGCGCCCTGGACCAGCTCGCCAACACCTGCGCCCTGCAGTGGTTCCTGGGCCGCGAGGTGAAGGCGGACGCGCCCGCCACCGCCGCCCAGGGCTTCGGCAACGTGGTGCACGTCCTGGCCGACGAGGTCGCCTCCGGGCGTACGCCCGCCGACCTCGACGTCCTCATGGAGCGCCTGGAATCGGTGTGGGACGCCCTCGCCTTCGACGCCCCCTGGAAGTCGGAGCAGGAGAAGGAGCACGCGCGCGTGGCGCTCGAACGCTTCCTCCAGTGGCACGTCAGCGGCGCCCACGCGGGCCGCACCCCCCTCGCCGGGGAGCACGACTTCGACGTCACCCTCGAAGCGGGCCCCTACGAGGTGCGCGTACGCGGCTCCATGGACCGCGTCGAACGGGACGCCGACGGCCGCGCCTACGTGGTCGACTTCAAGACCGGCAAACAGGCCCCCAGCGCCGCCGAGGTCGCCCGCCACCCGCAGCTCGCCGTCTACCAGCTCGCCGTGCGCGAGGGCGCGGCCGATGCCCTCTTCGACGGCGCCCGCCCCGAGTCGGGCGGCGCGGAACTGGTGCACCTGCGCCAGGGCGCCGCCAAGAAGGACGGCGGCGACACCCTGCCCAAGGTGCAGACACAGCCGCCCCTGGGCCGCGGCACGGACGCCGGGAACGGCCCGGACGCCGAGGGCGACACCGACGGCAACGGTCGTGGTGGCGGCGGTGGCGGCGATGGCGGCGACTGGATCGGTGGCCTGCTGGCCACGGCCGCGGGCAAGGTCCTGGACGAGCGCTTCACGCCCACCACGGGCCAGCACTGCAACCACTGCGCCTTCCGCGCCTCCTGCAGCGCCCTCCCCGAAGGCCGCCACGTCGTGGAGTGACGCCGTACCCCACCGTCACCCCCGGGTGCGTGGCCGAAGTCACGTACCGCCACCCGCGCCCGCGGCGGCCGCAGGGGCCATCTAAGGTCTCCGTCAAGCCGCGCCGTGTCCGCGGCGCCCGGTGCGTCCCGCACCACCCGTACGTGCACCGTCCTGAGGAGAACCCCACATGGCAGCCAACCGTAAGCTCCTGGCAGCGGCAGCCGTCTGCGCCGTCGCCGTCATCGGCGTCACGGGCTGCAGCAGTGACAGCGGCGACAAGGACCCCTTCGAGGGCATGAGCGCCGACAAGATCGCCAAGAAGGCGTCGACGGCCTCCCGGGGCGCCGGCTCCTTCACGATGCTGAGCCGGACCACTCAGGACGGCCAGGAGATCACCGGTGAGTTCTCCGTCCTGGAGAGCGGCGACTGCAAGGCCACGATCGAATCGCCCAAGACCGGCCACTCCGAGCTCCTCACCATCGGCGAGACCTCCTACATCAAGGGCGACGAGGCGTTCTGGAAGGCCACCGGCCCCGGCGTCGCCGACCGCGTCAAGGGACGCTGGGTGAAGTCGCCCGCCAAGGGGAAGAGCGCCTGCGACCTGGGCGGCCGCAAGATGTTCGAGGGCAAGAAGCTCAAGGGCCTGGAGCGCGGGGACGACGCCGAGGTCGACGGCCAGAAGACCGCCGTCCTGGTCAAGAAGAAGGGCGACGAGACCACCACCTTCTACGTCGCCCTGGAGGGCAAGCCGTACTTCCTGAAGGTCACCAACGACGGTGACTCCAAGGGCACGGCGACCTTCCGGGACTTCGACAAGCCCATCGACGTCAAGGCGCCGCCTTCCGGTGAGGTCGTCGACGAGAAGGAGCTGGCGGGCCGCTGAGTCACCCCGGGGTTCCCTTCTCGCCCCCCGGGGCGCGCGCCTCCTAGGTCACGCCCCGGGCCGCCTGCGGGCTCAGGACCACGCTTCGGGCTGCCCAAGGGCTCTGGACACGCTTCGGGCTGCCTAGAGGCTGCTTGGGCCGCACCTGGGCTGCCCGGGCGCTCCGGGGCGGCTCCCGCTGCCGGCCGGCTTCTGCGCGGATGGGCCGCTCCTGCCGCTCGGGCTCTTCCGCTGATCGGCCCTTCCGGAGAGCGCCCCCCCGGAGAGCCGCGCCTCCCGCCGGGCCACCCCCCCCACGACGGTGGTCGGCGGCCCCTGACGACCGGATCCGTCCCGATTGTCAGTGGCCGCCGCTAGCCTCTCTGACGTGTCCTCCCGCATCACCGACCCCGACGAGCTCAAGGAGCTCCTCGGCATCCCGTTCACCCCGGAGCAGACGGCCTGCATCACGGCGCCGCCCGCCCCGCAGGTCATCGTGGCCGGGGCCGGATCGGGCAAGACGACGGTGATGGCCGCGCGCGTGGTGTGGCTGGTCGGCACCGGCCAGGTCGCCCCCGAGCAGGTCCTCGGCCTGACCTTCACCAACAAGGCGGCGGGCGAGCTCGCCGACCGCGTGCGCCAGGCCCTGGTCAAGGCGGGCGTGACCGACCCCGACGCCGCCGACCCCGACGCCACCCCGGGCGAGCCGGTCATCTCCACGTACCACGCCTTCGCCGGCCGCCTGCTCACCGACCACGGCCTGCGCATCGGCCTGGAGCCCACCTCCCGGCTCCTCGCCGACGCCACCCGCTTCCAGCTCGCCGCCCGCGTCCTGCGCGAGGCCCCCGGCCCGTACCCGGCGCTGACCCGCTCCGTCCCCGACCTCGTCAGCGACCTCCTCGCCCTCGACAGCGAGCTGGCCGAGCACCTCGTGGACCCCGCCGCGCTCCGCGTGTACGACACGGAGCTCCTGCGCACCCTGGCGGGCGCCAAGCTCACCAACGCCGACCTGCGCAAGGTTCCCGAGACGGCCGCCGCCCGCATCGAGCTCACCGGCCTCGTCGAGCGGTACCGCGAGGCCAAGCGCGCCCGCGACCTGCTCGACTTCGGCGACCAGATCGCCCACTCCGCGACCCTCGCCCGCACCCGCGCCGACGTCGGCGCGATCCTCCGCGACGAGTTCCGCGTCGTCCTCCTCGACGAGTACCAGGACACCTCCGTCGCCCAGCGCGTCCTCCTGGCGGGCCTGTTCGGCGGCGGCACCGGCCACCCCGTCACCGCCGTCGGCGACCCCTGCCAGGCCATCTACGGCTGGCGCGGCGCCTCCGTCGCCAACCTCGACGACTTCCCGCACCACTTCGCCCACGCCGACGGCCGCCCCGCCACCCGCCAGGCGCTCAGCGAGAACCGCCGCAGCGGCGGCCGCCTCCTCGACCTCGCCAACGGCCTCGCCGCGCCCCTGCGCGCCCTCCACGCGGGCGTGGAGGCCCTGCGGCCCGCCCCCGGCGCCGAGCGCGACGGCACCGTCCGCTGCGCCCTCCTGCGCACCCACGGCGAGGAGATCGCCTGGATCGCCGACTCCCTCGCCCACCTCGTCCGCACCGGCACACCCCCCGGCGAGATCGCCGTCCTGTGCCGCACCGCGACCGACTTCGCCGACATCCAGGGCGCCCTCGTCGCCCGCGACGTCCCCGTCGAGGTCGTCGGCCTGTCGGGCCTGCTGCACCTCCCCGAGGTCGCCGACCTCGTCGCCGTCTGCGAGGTCCTCCAGGACCCCGGAGCCAACGCCGCCCTGGTACGCCTCCTCACCGGCCCCCGCTGGCGCATCGGCCCCCGCGACCTCGCCCTCCTGGGCCGCCGCGCCCGCCTCCTGGTCCGCCACGGTCACCCCTCCGACGCCGCCACCGAGGACCCCGACCGGCGCCTGGCCGCGGCCGTCGAAGGCGTCGACCCGTCCGAGGTGATATCCCTCGCGGACGCGCTCGACACGTTCCTGGAGTCGCCGATCGACGCCTCCGACGACGACGGCCTGCCCTTCTCCTCCGAGGCCCGCGTCCGGTTCGCCCGCCTCGCCGCCGAACTGCGCGACCTGCGCCGCTCCCTCGCCGACCCGCTCATGGACGTCCTGCACCGCGTCCTCGCCGTCACCGGCCTGGAAGTCGAACTGTCCGCGTCCCCGCACGCCCTCGCCGCCCGCCGCCGCGAGACCCTGTCGAACTTCCTCGACGTCGCCGCGTCCTTCGCCGCCAACGACCCCTCCGCCTCCCTGCTCGCCTTCCTCGGCTTCCTGCGCACGGCCGCGCAGTACGAGAAGGGCCTCGACAACGCCCTGCCCGGCGGCGAGAACACCGTCAAGGTGCTCACCGCCCACAAGTCCAAGGGCCTGGAGTGGGACGTCGTCGCCGTGCCCGGCCTGGTCAACGGCACCTTCCCCAGCGCCCAGGGCCGCGAGAAGTGGACCGCCCAGGCCAAGGTCGTCCCGCACGCCCTGCGCGGCGACACCGAGACCCTGCCCGACATCACCGCCTGGGACGCCAAGGGCATGAAGGCCTTCCACACGGACATGAAGGACCACCAGCACACCGAGGAGCTCCGCCTCGGCTACGTGACCTTCACCCGCCCCCGCAGCCTCCTGATCGGCTCCGGCCACTGGTGGGGCCCCGCCCAGAAGAAGCCACGCGGCCCCTCTGACTTCCTCACCGCCCTGTACGACCACTGCGCCACCGGCCACGGCGAGATCGAAGCCTGGGCCGAGGCCCCGGAGGACGGCGACGAGAACCCCGCCCTGCGCGAGGCGGCGACCGACCACGCCTGGCCGCTGCCGCTCGACCCCGCGTCCCTGGCCCGCCGCCGCGCCGCCGCCGACACCGTCCAGGCCCACCTGGACCGCCTCCTCCTGCCCGGAGGGGCCCGCGACCACCAGGAGTCCCACCCGGCGGCGGACCCGGAGTGGCCACCGCCGCCCGAGGACGACGGGTTCCCCGGGGACGACGACTACGCGTACGAGTACGCGTACGAGGATGTCCACGAGGGTGAGGGCGAGCACGCGTACGACGACGAGGGCCAGGCCCTCCCGCACGCGGACGGGGACGCCGACGGAGACCCGGCCGACTGGGACGTGTGGGACTCCTGGGACACCGAGCGACCCGCGTTGCCGCACCCGGTGCATCCAGGGCATCCGGGGCATCCAGTGCACTCGCCGTACTCCGCGCACCCGGAGCACGAGGTGGCCGAGGCAGCCGGTCCTCCGGCCCCGGAGGCCGCTGCCCACCCGGTGCACCAGGAGACCGACCACCCCGTCCCCGGGGCAGCCGTCCCGCACGCGCGCGTACCGCACGCCCCTGATCAGGCCCGTACCCCCGGGCAGGCTCTCACGCCGGAGGAGTCCCGCGTCCTCGCCTCCTGGGACCGCGACCTGGACGCCCTCACCAGCGAACTGCTGCGCGCCCGCGAAGGCGTCCGCGAGGTGCCGCTGCCCGCCACCCTCACCGCCTCCCAGCTCCTGCGCCTGGCCGCCGACCCGGACGGCCTCGCGCAGGAGCTCGCCCGGCCCATGCCCCGGCCGCCCCAGCCCGCCGCACGCCGGGGCACCCGCTTCCACGCCTGGGTGGAGGCCCGCTTCGAAGAGCTGCGCCTGCCCATGCTCGGCCCGGACGAGCTGCCCGGCGGCGGCCCGGGCGAGGCCGAGATCGCCGACGAGCGCGACCTGGAGGCGCTCAAGGAAGCCTTCGAGCGCACCCCGTACGCCCACCGCACGCCCTACCGCGTGGAGGCGCCCTTCCAGCTCTCCCTCGCGGGCCGCGTCATCCGGGGACGCATGGACGCCGTCTACAAGAACGGCGACGGCGACGACATCACGTACGAGATCGTCGACTGGAAGACCAGCCGCACCCAGGACGCCGACCCGCTCCAGCTCGCCGTGTACCGCCTGGCCTGGGCCGAGCAGCATGGCGTCCCCCTGGAGTCGGTGACAGCGGCCTTCCTGTACGTCCGTACTGGCGACACCGTCCGCCCGGACAGCCTGCCCGGCCGCGCGGAGCTGGAGCGGATCCTGCTCGGCGAGGACCCCCGGGACGGCGAGGACGCCCAGGACGGCCGGTACGGCCAGTAAGCGCAGGACAGCCAGTGCGGGTGAGGACGCCGTGGGCGGCCGTGGGCTGGGCCGGCCGGGCGGCAGGATCGCCGGGGCGGCCGAGGCGGTCACGGCCACGGGCCCGGCGGCGGCTCCGGGTGAACCCACGCCGTCCACGGCGGTCGCCACGACCCCGGGGTGGCCCCGCCCGGCCGCCCCGGCGGAGGCGGCGTCCGGACCGACCGGCCGCCGGACCGGAACGCTCCCACGGGCCGATAGGCTCGTGACCATGAGCAAGACCGCCGACCCCGCTGACAGCGCCGTCAGCACCGTGCGCGCGTACATCGACGAGCACCGCGCCGCCTTCCTCGACGACCTCGCCGCGTGGCTGCGCATCCCCTCCGTGTCGGCGCAGCCCGAGCACGCCCACGACGTGCGCCGCAGCGCCGAGTGGCTCGCCGCGCGGCTCGAGGAGACCGGCTTCCCGACCGTCGAGGTGTGGCCGACGCCCGGCGCCCCGGCCGTCTTCGCCGTGTGGCCGTCCGACGACCCGCACGCGCCCACCGTCCTCGTCTACGGCCACCACGACGTCCAGCCCGCCGCCCGCGCGGACGGCTGGGACACCGACCCCTTCGAGCCGGTCGTCCGAGAAGGCCGCCTCTACGCGCGCGGGGCCGCCGACGACAAGGGCCAGGTGTTCTTCCACACACTCGGCGTGCGCGCCCACCTCGCCCTGACCGGCCGCACCACCCCCGCCGTGCACCTGAAGCTCCTCGTCGAAGGCGAGGAGGAGTCCGGCTCCCCGCACTTCCGCGACCTGATCGAGCGGCACCGCGACCGCCTGGCCGCCGACGCGGTCGTCGTCTCCGACACCGGCATGTGGTCCAAGGACACCCCGACGGTCTGCACCGGCATGCGCGGCCTCGCCGACTGCGAGATCGAGCTGTACGGCCCCGACCAGGACATCCACTCCGGCTCCTTCGGCGGCGCCGTGCCCAACCCCGCCACCGCCGCCGCCCGGCTCGTCGCCGCGCTGCACGACGACCACGCGCGCGTGGCCGTCCCCGGCTTCTACGACGGCATCGTCGAGCTCACCGACCGCGAACGCGCGCTCTTCGCGGAGCTGCCCTTCGACGAGACCGAGTGGCTGCGCACCGCCACGTCGTACGCCACCCACGGAGAGGCCGGCCACACCACCCTGGAGCGCATCTGGGCCCGGCCGACCGCCGAGGTCAACGGCATCGGAGGCGGCTACCAGGGCCCCGGCGGCAAGACGATCATCCCGTCCAGCGCCATGCTGAAGCTCTCCTTCCGCCTCGTCGCCGGGCAGGACCCCGACCACGTCGAGAAGGCCGTCCGCGCGTGGGTGGCCGACCAGCTCCCCGACGGCATCCGGCACACGATCACCTTCGGCGCCGCGACCCGCCCCTGCCTGACCCCGCTGGACCACCCCGCCCTGCGCTCCGTGGCCCGCGCCATGGGCCGCGCCTTCGAGCAGGAGATCCGCTACACGCGCGAAGGAGGCTCCGGCCCCGCCGCCGACCTCCAGGACGTCCTCGACGCGCCCGTGCTGTTCCTCGGCATCTCCATCCCCTCCGACGGCTGGCACGCGCCCAACGAGAAGGTCGAGCTGGACCTGCTCCTCAAGGGCGTCGAGGCCACCGCCTACCTGTGGGGCGACCTCGCGGAGCACTGGCCCGATGCACACTGAGCACACCGCGGACACCCGCTCGCCGAACCATCCACAGCACCGGGGGAGTTGGAAGCACCAGTGACCACCTGGACCGACCGCGCCGCAGACCGGCCCGTCTCGCTCACCGCGCCGAGCGGCATCGACCGCGCGGCCCACCACCGGCTCGACGAGGCCTGGCTCGCCGCCGCCTGGAGCCACCCCTCGACCCGGGTCTTCGTGGTCTCCGGCGGCCAGGTCCTCATCGACGAGACCCCCGACGGCCGCACCGAACTGGTCATGACCCCGACCTTCGAAGCGCCCCTCACCGAAGCCCACCGCTACTTCCTGGGCACCGACGAGGACGGTGTGAGCTACTTCGCGCTCCAGAAGGACACGCTGCCCGGCCGCATGGACGCCTCCGCGCGCGCCGCCGGACTGCGCGAGGCGGGCCTGCTCCTGTCCCCGCGCGACGCCGGCCTCATGGTGCACGCCGTGGCCCTGGAGAACTGGCAGCGCATGCACCGCTTCTGCTCGCGCTGCGGCGAGCGCACGGTCATCGCCGCGGCCGGCCACATCCGCCGCTGCCAGGCCTGCGGCGCCGAGCACTACCCGCGCACCGACCCCGCCGTGATCATGCTCGTGACCGACGAGAAGGACCGCGCGCTCCTCGGCCGCCAGGTGCACTGGCCCGAGGGCCGCTTCTCCACGCTCGCGGGGTTCGTGGAGCCCGGCGAGTCCATCGAGCAGTCCGTACGCCGCGAGGTCTGGGAAGAGGCAGGCGTCACCGTCGGCGACGTGGAGTACGTCACCAGCCAGCCCTGGCCCTTCCCCTCCAGCCTCATGCTCGGCTTCATGGCGCAGGCCACCTCGTCGGAGATCAACGTCGACGGCGAGGAGATCCACGAGGCCCGCTGGTTCTCCCGGGACGACCTGCGGGCCGCGTTCGAGTCCGGGGAGGTCCTGCCTCCCTACGGCATCTCGATCGCGGCCCGCCTGATCGAACTCTGGTACGGCGAGGCCCTGCCGCGCCCGGGCACGGCAGCCTGACCCCGCCCGGCGCCTAGGCGCCGAGCTTCTGCTTGACCTGCGCCAGCGAGGGGTTCGTCAGCGTCGAACCGTCCGGGAAGAGAACGGTGGGAACCGTCTGGTTGCCACCGTTCGCCTTCTCGACGAACGCGGCGGACTCCGGGTCCTGCTCGATGTTGACCTCGGTGTACGCGATGCCCTCGCGGTCCATCTGGCCCTTCAGCCTGCGGCAGTAGCCGCACCACGTGGTGCTGTACATCGTCACGGTGCCCGGCATGTCTCTCGCGCTCCTTCACGGCTCGGGATGCGTTGTCGCACTTCGGGTGCGTCTCGCACCAGGTCGAACGTACGCGACGCGATCGTCATTCCCGTACCCGCGCCTCCACCGGTGGGCGGACCCCCCGGGGCGGGGCCGCCTCCTTCGGAGGGCGAGGCCGGGGGCGAAGCCGGGGGGGGGCGAGGCCGGGGCGCGCGAGAGGGGCGCGGGGGAGGGGCGGGCAGCGTGCGGCCGCGTCGGTTGTCATGTGCCTGGTTGGACGCGGGCATGACCTTCGACTCATTAGTACGACTACTGGCGCCTCCCTGTGGACAACCCGCTCACGCGTCCCACGAGACCTGGCAGCATGGCGGGGTGACAGCAGCAACGCACTCCACCCTCTTCCCGCGGGACCCCGGCGGTTCCGCATACTCGGCGCCGCCGAGCGGGGCCGACGCGGTGCTCGACGGGCTCGACCCCGAGCAGCGCGAGGTCGCGACCACCCTGCACGGGCCGGTCTGCGTGCTCGCCGGCGCGGGCACGGGCAAGACCCGCGCCATCACCCACCGCATCGCGTACGGAGTGCACGCGGGCATCCTCCAGCCCGCCACCGTGCTCGCCGTCACCTTCACCAACCGCGCCGCGGGCGAGATGCGCGGCCGCCTGCGCCAGCTCGGCGCCCACGGCGTCCAGGCCCGCACCTTCCACTCCGCCGCCCTGCGCCAGCTCCACTACTTCTGGCCCAAGGCCGTCGGCGGCCCCCTGCCCCGCATCATCGAGCGGAAGGTCCAACTCGTCGCCGACGCGGCCGCCGCCTGCCGCATCCGCCTCGACCGCAACGAACTGCGGGACGTGACCAGCGAGATCGAATGGTGCAAGGTTACCCAGACCGTCCCCGCCGACTACGCCGCGGCCGCCGCCCGCCGCGGCCGCGAGGCCCCCCGCGACCCCGCCGAGATCTCCCAGCTCTACGCCGCCTACGAAGAACTCAAGCGGAACCGCTCCGTCATCGACTTCGAGGACGTCCTGCTCCTCACCGTCGGCATCCTCCAGGACCGCCACGACATCGCCGAACAGGTCCGCTCCCAGTACCAGCACTTCGTCGTCGACGAGTACCAGGACGTCAGCCCCCTCCAGCAGCGCCTCCTGGAACTGTGGCTCGGCGAGCGCGACAACCTCTGCGTCGTCGGCGACGCCAGCCAGACCATCTACTCCTTCACCGGAGCCACGCCCGACCACCTCCTCGACTTCCGCACCCGCCACCCGGGCGCCACCGTCGTCAAACTCGTCCGGGACTACCGCTCCACCCCCCAGGTCGTCCACCTCGCCAACGGCCTGCTCGCCCAGGCCAGCGGCCGCGCTGCCGACCACCGCCTGCAACTCGTCTCCCAGCGCGACCCCGGCACCGAACCCGTCTACACCGAGTACGCCGACGAACCCGCCGAAGCCGAAGGCGCCGCCCGCCGCATCCGCGCCCTCCTCGACGACGGCACCCCCGCCAGCGAGATCGCCGTCCTCTTCCGCACGAACGCGCAGTCCGAGATCTACGAACAGGCCCTCGCCGACGCCGGCATCCCCTACCAGCTCCGCGGCGCCGAGCGCTTCTTCGAACGCGCGGAGGTACGCGAAGCCGGCGCGGCCCTGCGCGGCGCCGCCCGCTTCGGCGCCAACGACGCCCTCCTGGACGACGTGGTCGACCTGCCCTCCCAGGTCCGGGCCGTCCTGTCCACCAAGGGCTGGACGTCCGAGCCCCCCGCCGGCTCCGGCGCCGTACGGGACCGCTGGGAATCCCTGGCCGCCCTCGTGCGCCTCGCCGAGGACTTCGCCCGCGCCCGGCCCACCGCCACCCTCGCCGACCTGGTGGCCGAACTGGACGAGCGCGCCGCCGCCCAGCACGCCCCCACCGTCGAAGGCGTCACCCTGGCCTCCCTGCACGCCGCCAAGGGCCTGGAGTGGGACGCCGTCTTCCTGGTCGGCCTCGCCGAGGGCATGATGCCGATCGCGTACGCCAGGACCGACGAGCAGATCGAGGAAGAGCGACGGCTCCTCTACGTCGGCGTGACCCGCGCCCGCGTCCACCTCTCCCTGTCCTGGGCGGTCTCCCGCTCACCCGGCGGCCGCCCCAACCGCAGGGCCACCCGGTTCCTGGACGGCCTGCGCCCGGGGTCCGGCACGACCGCCGGGACACGGGCGACCGGCGGCACCGGCGGCATCGAACGCGGCACCGGCGGCAGCGACCCCGGCAGCCCCCGCGAGCGCCGCCGCCGCAGCCGCACACCGGCCCGCTGCCGCGTCTGCGGCCGCACCCTCACCGAAGCCGGCGAGATGAAGCTGATGCGCTGCGAGGACTGCCCGTCCGACATGGACGAGAGGCTCTACGAGCGCCTGTGGGAGTGGCGCGCGGGACGTGCACGGCGCATCGGACAGCCCCCGTTCTGCGTCTTCACGGACAAGACCCTGATCGCGATCGCCGAGGCCGTGCCCGAGGAGGAGAGCGACCTCGCCCGCATCCCCGGCGTCGGCCTGCGCAAGGTACGCACCTACGGCGCCGACGTCCTCGCCATCTGCGCAGGTCAGGAGGTTGCCGACGGCGACGGGTCGAACTGAGCGGAACTCGTCGAAAAAATAGTTTGCGCATGCGCCAGCAATCCCCATAGGTTCTTAGCACGGAAACGGCGGGCTTCTCCGGAGCCCCGGTTCCGTGCTGTACTTGTCAGTCCGCAGGACCGGCTTCGGCCGCTCCCCTAGACGCCGAGAGGAGGCGATTCCAGTGATCAGCATCAACGACAGCTTCGTCAGCACCGCCAAAATGACCGATCGCTCGGTCGTCGCTTCCTGCCTGCTCGGCTTCTCGCACCAGGGCACCGGTCTGTCCGTCGGCAGCGCCGCCGTGCGTCCGGCTGCCTCCCTGCCTCTCCTGGGTCTGGAGATCCGTGAGGGCAATGAGCGACCGACCAAGGCACCGGAAGCAGTAGTGACGGCACAGGCGCAGGCCTATGCCCTCGCGGCAGCCGGTGCCGGATTCCGGAAGCAGACGACGCAGCACCACACGATGTGGGCCTTCCGTGGGCTCGAACCCTGGAGTGATCCAGTCTGACCTCGATCAGACCGGCGCCTTCAGGGCCGCGGAACCCCACCCGGGATCCGCGGCCCTTCTGTTTTCCCCACACACCGGGAAGACGGAGCGAAGGGGCCACAGCAAGACCCGGTACCAGCCGCCAGCCGGCCGACCAGGCCGGAACGACCAGACGAGGAAGAACACACCGTGCAACTCGAAGCGCACGCCCCGTCCGTACCGCCTTCAGACACGCTCCCGCCGCCCGCACCCACGGAGGACCCGACCTTGACCCCCCTCACCGCGCTCACCGCGCTCGACGACGCCATCGAGAACCTCGGCGTACCCGTCCCCTGCCGCGCCTACGACCCGGAAGTCTTCTTCGCGGAGTCCCCGGCCGACGTCGAGTACGCCAAGTCGCTCTGCCGCACCTGCCCGCTGATGGAGGCCTGCCTCGCCGGCGCCAAGGAGCGGCGCGAGCCCTGGGGTGTCTGGGGCGGTGAGCTGTTCGTCCAGGGCGTCGTCGTAGCCCGCAAGCGCCCGCGTGGCCGCCCGCGGAAGAACCCGGTAGTGGCATGAACACCGCTGGAACGATCGACCGCCCCCTCACGCACGACCCCAAGAAGCAGGCCCCGATGAAGGCACCAGCCAGCGAGCCCACCGGCTCCGCGACCCCAGACTTCACCACCACCGGCGCGCCCGGCTCGCGCCAGAACAGGACCCGAGAAATGCAACTCATCCCAGAAGCCCTGGCCCGTGCGCATATGCACGAGCGACTGCGTGAGGCCGAGCAGCAACGCCCGGCCGCTCGCCTGATCGCCGCCCGCAGGATGCAGCGCCGCGCCGAACGCGCCTCGCTGCGCGCCCGCCGCGCGCTCGCCATGGCGGTCATGCAGTAGGCCACGCCAGCGCCACTCAGGCACACATGAAGCTCCCAAGAGCTTCGCCCCACAGCCCGCGGGGGCCGGTCCGAACGGACCGGCCCCCGCGGTGCGTTCTGCCAACGGACACCCGGCGACGGCGATATGGTCGCCCAGTGGACCAGCAGTCTTCTCACCGTGCGGACACCGAGGACCTCGTGTGCTCCCGCTGCGGCACGGTCGCCGACGGCCGCCCGCCCACCTGGACCTGCTCCGTGGAGAACGGCACCCGCCACTACTTCTGCGACAACTGCTCGCGGGAGAACCTGCGGGCCATCGAGGGGCGGCTGGACTCGACTTGGTGGTAGCGGCCTTGCGGAGCGCCTATCCCCTTGGGGGGCTCCCCCCCTCCCCCTCCCCCTCCCCCTCCCCCTCCCCCTCCCACCCCGCCC
Source organism: Streptomyces longispororuber (assembly GCF_014656095.1). GTDB lineage: Bacteria > Actinomycetota > Actinomycetes > Streptomycetales > Streptomycetaceae > Streptomyces > Streptomyces longispororuber. Next base: position 4,414 of record NZ_BNBT01000107.1, on the reverse strand, counting down.
CCCGTCGCGCTCACATCAGGTCATGCCTCAGCCGCCGCTTCGCCCAGTTCCGGCTCGTCCGCGAGGAAGCCGGGCAGCCACTCCTCCAGCTCGTCCCGCATCCGTACCGTGGCGCCCAACTGGCACAGCACGCCGATGGTGCTCAGCGTCACGCGGTGTATCAGCAGGTATGAGGGCGGCAGGTTGAGACGCTTGCCGAGCTGGTAGGCGGGGGAGCGGGGATCAGCGATCCGCGCCGCCTGGCTGCGCATCCAGCCGCGGGTGAAGGTGAACTCGTCCGCCAGCGCCGGCTCGATGATCGGCAGCAAATAGTCGAGGACGGCCTCCGGCTCCAGGTCGACCGAATCCTTGACGAAACCCTCCTCGCACAGCATCTCGTACACCGCGTCCGCCCTGCCCTCGACCGTCATCCGCAGGGAGCGGCCGATCGTCGGGGGCAGCCCGCCGGGCAGCCGGTCCACCGTGCCGAAATCCAGGACGCCGAGGCGCCACTCGCCCTTCTCGCCCGGGAGCAGCCGGAAGTTTCCCGGGTGGGGGTCGGCGTGCAGCAGGCCCGTGCGGGCCGGGCCGGAGAACAGGAAGCGGGCCAGGAGCTGGCCCGCCCGGTCCCGCTCCTCCTGCGAGCCGTCGGCGATCACCTCCGCCAGCGGCACCCCGTCGATCCACTCCGTCACCAGGACCTGCTCGCTCTGGTGGATCACGTCGGGCACCACCACGTCCGGGTCGTCGGCGAACTCCTCGGCGTGGATGCGCTGTGCTTGCGCCTCGAGGTCGTAGTCCAGCTCCTCGGAGACCCGGTCGCGCAGCTCGGCGATGAGGGGCTTGATGTCCATTCCGGGGATGAGCGGCCCGAGGACCCGGGCGAAGCGGCCCAGTTGGTTCAGGTCGGAGAGCAGGGCCTCGCCCGCTCCGGGGTACTGGACTTTGACTGCGACGTCCCGGCCGTCCTCCCATACCGCCCGGTGCACCTGGCCGATCGAGGCCGCTGCCGCGGGTTTGTCGTCGAAGGCACGGAACCGCTCCCTCCAGTCCTCACCGAGCCGCTCCGCCAGCACGGCGTGCACCGTGCGGGTCGGCATCGGTGGGGCCGCTTCCTGTAGTTTCGTCAGCGCGGCCCGATAGGGCCCCGCGACCTCCTCCGGCAGTGCCGACTCGAAGACGGACAGTGCCTGCCCGAACTTCATCGCACCGCCCTTCAGCTCGCCGAGCACCTTGAACAGTTGCTCCGCCGTGCGCTGTTGCAGCTCGCGTCCGACGATCTCGGCCGACTTCCCGCCGATCCGCTTGCCGAGCCCCCAGGTCGCGCGGCCCGCGAAGCCGAGCGGCAGCGCGGCCAGTTTGGCGGTTCGGGTGACCGCCTTCCGGGGAAGATCAGACATGCGCCCCTCCAAGTCCCAGACAGCCGCGCCCTCTCAGGCGGTTACACCGGTCATTGTCTCGTGCGGCTCGCGATCCACTGAGGTGTGCTCCCCTTTTACTTGCTCGCCGGCCCCGCAAGAACAGTCGCTGTGGGCCGTGAGGCGCTGCGCGCGCCAGGCGAACCGGGGCGTCGCCGCCAGCCAGCGCACCCCGGCCGCCGCGGGCTCCGCGCCGTCCAGGAAGGCCAGGGCGTGCGCCGCGGCGAGCCCGGCCACCGCGGTGGCCAGGGCCAGGTCACAGGCAGGGACCTGGCGCCTGTGGCCGGAGTGCCACTGTGCCAGCATCCGGGGCCAGGCGGCGTCACGGTCCGTCGCCTCCAGGGCGAGGCAGCCCGCGCAGGCGCTCACCCCCGGCAGCACCAGGGGCCCGACCACGCCCGTGCCCTCGATCACACCCGCGTACAGGTGCGGCGTACCGGCCGCGACCAGGGGCTCGGCGGTGGACGGTGCCGGGGCGTAGGCGTCGAGGCCGTCACGAGGAGTGATCAGGACCAGAGACAGGGGCCGCTCGCCGGTGGTGCGGGCCTCGGGGTGCCGTGGCGGGCGGCCGGGGGCGGCTTGGCGCACGGCCCGTCGCGCCGCGGCGTCCCTGCGCTGCCCGACGGAGTCGGCGGGCAGCCCGCCGGGAGCGACGTCCCAGGGCTCGACGCAGCCACCGTCCATGACGTCCACCTGCCCGACCCCGGCCCCGGACAGGACCGAGGCCACCAGCGCGCCGACCCGGCCGGTGCCCTGTACGCGCACGCGGGTGGCCCGGCGTGCGGCCAGTTTGCGGATGCCGTCGTCGGGGTGGGGTGTGACGGCGGACAGGGCGGCGAGGTCCGGGCGCAGTCGGTCCATCGTGTCAGCGCGGGCACGCAGGGCGTCCGCGGCCGGGCCGCCGCCGGTGGCGTCGTCGAGCAGGCCCGCGTGGGCCAGGCGCCGGAGCAGCGCGTCCACGTGCCCGTCGGGCAGGCCCATTCTCTTGCCCTCCTCACGCAGCAGCGGCAGTCCCCGCGTGCCGTCGAGGAGGCTGAGGAAGCTGCCCGTCGCGGTGTCGACCGGGCCCAGCAGGCGGGCGTGCGCGGGCGTCACTCCGCATTGGACGGTGTTCAGATCGCGCCAGCCGCGCCGCAGCGCCGGCTTGAGGATCGGATGCATGTGTTCCCCCGTGTCGTACCTGTTGTGTGCCGTGTGCCGTGTGCCGTCTGCCCGTCTGCCCGTCTGCCCGTCTGCCCGTCTCCGTCTGCCGTGTGCCGTGTGCCGTGTGCCGTGTGCCGTCTGCCGTGGGCCTTGCGCCTGCGCCGCACCTCGTGTGCCTCACGCCCCGCTCGCAGGCCGCGCCGTTCGTCCCCGCCCGTCGGGCGCGGAGCACAGCCCCGCCCGCGAGCCGCCGAGCACAGCCGCGCCCGCCAAGCGTTCCGCGGGTGCGGTGAGCGGGGCCGAGTCGACGTCCGCTCGATGGCCAGCATGCCGGGAAACGGGTGCGGGGTGCGTGCGGTTGTCCACAGGTGGCGAGGGTTTGTCGTACTAATCGAGCTGATCGAGGGCACAGCGGGTGGATCGGCACTGAACCGTCCCGGAGGCGGGACTTCCCCGTTGCCGAACCGGTAACGTCGAGGCGTGCCCGTCGACCCACTGCACCGCGCCGGAAGTCCACAGCGCAGCGCGACCAGCCCGCCGTCGTCCGGGGCGGCGGCGAGCGCGGTCGAGGTGCGGCGGAGCGCCCGCCGGCGCAGAACGGTCTCGGCGTACCGCGAGGGGGACCGCACCGTCGTCCTCATCCCCGCCCGCATGTCCGAGGCGGAGGAGCGGCGGTGGGTGAGCGTCATGCTGGACAAGCTGGCCGCGCAGGAGAGCAAACGGGTCCTCGGGGACAGTCAGCTCGCCGAGCGGGCGCGGCGGCTCTCGGAGCAGTTCTTCGAGGGGCGGGCGCGTCCCACGTCCGTGCGCTGGGTGACCAATCAGAACACCCGGTGGGGCTCGTGCACGCCGGCGGAGGGCAGCATCCGCCTGTCGCACCGGCTGCAGGGCATGCCCGAGTACGTGGTCGACTACGTCCTCGTCCACGAGCTCGCGCACCTGCTGGTGCCGGGGCACGGGCCGCGTTTCTGGCAGCTCCTGGAGGCGTACCCGCGTACCGAGCGGGCCCGGGGCTACCTCGAAGGGGTGGTGGCCGCGGACCGGCTGCCGCACCTGCCCGCCGCCAGGGAGGAGTGAGGCGGCTCCCGGCGCCGCCCGCGCGCGGGGGCTCCCTCGCCGGTTGTGTACCGGGTCTGTACCGACGTCGTCCGCTGTCGGACTGAGCGGTTAGCCTGGCGCGACGTGTTCACACTCGGGACGGGGGACGGTCGTTACGTATGGCCAGGGAATTCCAACGCGGCCACAAGGCCAAGATCAGTGACCTCACCGCGGGGACCGATCTGTACGTCGGCGTGCACATCGCTGCCCCCGGGCTGAGCTTCGACATCAGTTGCTTCGGTCTGGACGCGGACGAGCGCCTTTCGGATGACCGTTACTTCATCTTCTACAACCAGCCGAAGTCCCCGGAGGGCTCGCTCCAGCTCCTGGGTGCGCAGGCCGGTGACAACGAGTCCTTCCGCGTCACCCTCGACCGGATCCCGCAGCAGATCCAGAAGCTGTCGTTCACCGCGACGATCGACGGTGACGGGCAGATGTCCCAGATCACGTCGGGCTACATCCGTATCGTCGCGGGCGGTGAGGAGGTCGCGCGCTACGCGTTCAACGGCGCGGAGTTCTCCACCGAGCGGGCGCTGATGCTCGGTGACTTCTACCTGAAGGACGTGTGGCGGTTCGCCGCGGTCGGACAGGGCTTCGACGGCGGCCTCGACGCGCTGCTGCGGAACTTCGGCGGGGAGGTCGCCGAGGAGGAACCCGCAGCCGCCGCCCCGCAGGCGCAGGCGCAGGCACCGGGGCAGGCGCCCGGGTTCGCGCCCCCCGCGGCCAGCACGCCGCCGCCCGCCTCCGCGGCCCCCGCATCGCCCACCCCGGCGCCC
>NZ_BNBT01000106.1 GCF_014656095.1 Streptomyces longispororuber | reverse complement strand
AGGGCGCCGGCCTCCACGGCCCCGCGTTCGCCCGCGCGGCGCGGGATCCACACCAGCGCGGCGCCGGTCGCCGTGGCGGCCCGGACGGCGGCCGTGAGCCCGCCGGGCACGGCCGCGAGCCGCTCGCCGACGACGATGACCGCGCCCGGGGCGCGCAGCGCCTCGGCGGCCCCCGCGCCGTCGGCCTCCAGGCCGACACCGGCGGCGAGCGCGTCCAGCCACTCGGTCTCCGTGCCGGGCGCCGCGGCGAGCAGCGTCCCGCCGGCCTTCTCCAGGCCGCGCGTGGCGTGCGTGGCGACGGCGAAGGTGCGCTGTCCGTGCTTGCGCCAGGCCTTGCGCAGCCGCAGGAAGACGCCGGGCGCCTCCTCCTCGGCCTCGATGCCGACGAGCAGGACGGCGGGCGCCTTCTCCAGGGCGGTGTACGTGACGCCGGTCCCGTCGAGGTCCCGGCCCCGCCCGGCGACCCGGGCGGCGAGGAAGTCGGCCTCCTCGGTGGAGTGCGTCCGCGCGCGGAAGTCGATGTCGTTGGTGCCGAGCACCACGCGCGCGTACTTGCTGTACGCGTACGCGTCCTCCAGGGTGAGGCGCCCGCCGGTGAGGACACCGGCGCGCCCGCGCGCGGCGGCGAGGCCCTTGGCGGCGGCCTCCAACGCCTCGGGCCAGCTTGCCGGTTCCAGCGCGCCCGTGGCGGCGTTCCGTACGAGCGGTGTGGTCAGGCGGTCCGCCTTCTGCGCGTACCGGAACGCGAAGCGCCCCTTGTCGCAGATCCACTCCTCGTTGACCTCGGGGTCGTCCTGGGCGAGGCGGCGCATGACCTTGCCGCGCCGGTGGTCGGTGCGGGTCGCGCAGCCGCCCGCGCAGTGCTCGCACACCGAGGGCGACGACACCAGGTCGAAGGGGCGCGACCGGAAGCGGTAGGCGTGCGACGTGAGCGCCCCGACGGGGCAGATCTGGATGGTGTTGCCGGAGAAGTACGACTCGAAGGGGTCGCCCTCGCCGGTGCCGACCTGCTGGAGCGCGCCGCGTTCGAGGAGCTCGATCATCGGGTCGCCCGCGATCTGGTTCGAGAAGCGGGTGCAGCGGGCGCACAGCACGCACCGCTCGCGGTCGAGCAGCACCTGGGTGGAGACGGGCACCGGCTTCTCGTAGGTGCGCTTGGTGCCCTCGAAGCGGGACTCGGCGTTGCCGTGGGACATGGCCTGGTTCTGCAGCGGGCACTCGCCGCCCTTGTCGCAGACCGGGCAGTCCAGGGGGTGGTTGATGAGCAGGAGCTCCATCACCCCCTTCTGCGCCTTCTCCGCGACCGGCGAGGTGAGGTGGCTCTTGACGACCATGCCGTCGGTGCAGGTGATGGTGCAGGACGCCATCGGCTTGCGCTGGCCCTCGACCTCGACGATGCACTGGCGGCAGGCGCCGGCGGGGTCGAGCAGCGGGTGGTCGCAGAAGCGCGGGATCTCGATGCCGAGGAGTTCGGCGGCGCGGATGACCAGGGTGCCCTTGGGGACGCTGATCTCGATGCCGTCGATGGTCAGCGTGACCAGGTCTTCCGGCGGTACCGCCGCCTCGCCGCCCCCGGAGGGAGCGCTGGTGGTCACTGTCATGCGTTCACCTCCGTGCTGTCGTCGGTGTCGTGGAGCCGCCCGGTCCTGTCGCTCCAGAGCGTCGACCTGGCGGGGTCGAAGGGGCAGCCCCTGCCGGTGATGTGCTGCTCGTACTCCTCGCGGAAGTACTTCAGGGAGGAGAAGATCGGCGAGGCGGCGCCGTCGCCGAGGGCGCAGAAGGACTTGCCGTTGATGTTGTCGGCGATGTCGTTCAGCTTGTCGAGGTCGGCCATGACGCCCTTGCCGGCCTCGATGTCCCGGAGCAACTGCACCAGCCAGTACGTGCCTTCACGGCAGGGCGTGCACTTGCCGCAGGACTCGTGGGCGTAGAACTCGGTCCAGCGGGTGACGGCCCGCACCACGCAGGTGGTCTCGTCGAAGCACTGGAGCGCCTTGGTGCCGAGCATGGACCCCGCGGCGCCGACGCCCTCGTAGTCCAGCGGGACGTCCAGGTGCTCGTCGGTGAACATCGGCGTCGAGGACCCGCCCGGCGTCCAGAACTTGAGCCGGTGGCCGGGGCGCATCCCGCCGCTCATGTCGAGCAGTTGGCGCAGCGTGATGCCGAGCGGCGCCTCGTACTGACCGGGCGAGGCGACGTGGCCGCTGAGCGAGTACAGCGTGAAGCCCGGGGACTTCTCGCTGCCCATCGACTTGAACCAGTCCTTGCCCCGGTTCAGGATCGCGGGAACCGACGCGATGGATTCGACGTTGTTGACAACAGTGGGGCACGCGTAGAGCCCCGCCACCGCGGGGAAAGGGGGACGGAGCCGCGGCTGGCCGCGGCGGCCTTCGAGGGAGTCCAGCAGTGCGGTCTCCTCACCGCAGATGTACGCGCCCGCGCCCGCGTGCACGGTGAGTTCGAGGTCGAGTCCGCTGCCCAGGATGTTCTCGCCGAGGTAGCCCGCCGCGTAGGCCTCGCGCACGGCCTCGTGCAGCCGCCGCAGCACGGGGACGACCTCGCCGCGCACGTAGATGAAGGCATGCGACGAACGGATCGCGTAGCAGGCGATCACGATGCCCTCGATGAGGGAATGCGGGTTCGCGAAGAGGAGCGGGATGTCCTTGCAGGTCCCGGGCTCCGACTCGTCGGCGTTGACAACTAGATAGTGCGGCTTGCCGTCGCCCTGCGGGATGAACTGCCACTTCATCCCGGTGGGGAAGCCCGCGCCGCCGCGGCCGCGCAGGCCGGAGTCCTTCACGTAGGCGATGAGGTCGTCCGGCGCCATCGCGAGGGCCTTGCGGAGTCCCTCGTAGCCGTCGTGCCTGCGGTAGACGTCCAGCGTCCAGGACTTCTCCTCGTCCCAGAAGGCGGAGAGGACCGGTGCGAGCAGCTTCTCCGGGCTGGTCTCGTCGATCTCGGCTGCCAAGGTCATCACTCCCCCTCCTCGCGGGCCTCGCCGACCGGGCCCGCGGGGTTCGCGGGGTCGGACGCCGAGGTCTTCTGCGGCGCGTCGTGCGAGCTCAGGTGCTCGCCGGGTGACGGCTCGTGCGGCTGGGCGCCCTCGGGGCCGCCGGCGCGCGGGTGGACCACGCGCGCGGGGGGCGTCTCGCCCTTGGCCAGGCGCAGTCCGATGAGCGAGGCCGGGCCCGCGCCGCCGGTGGCCTCGACGGCTCCGGGGCGCTCGTCGGGGAAGCCCGCGAGGATGCGGGCCGTCTCCTTGAAGGTGCACAGGGGGGCGCCACGGGTGGGCTCGACCCGGGCGCCCGCGCGCAGGTCGTCGACGAGGCGCTTGGCACTGGCCGGGGTCTGGTTGTCGAAGAACTCCCAGTTGACCATCACCACGGGCGCGTAGTCGCAGGCGGCGTTGCACTCGATGTGCTCCAGCGTCACCTTGCCGTCCTCGGTGGTACCGCCGTTGCCGACGCCGAGGTGCTCCTGGAGGGCCTCGAAGATGGCGTCGCCGCCCATGACCGCGCACAGGGTGTTGGTGCAGACGCCGACCTGGTAGTCACCCGAGGGCTTGCGGCGGTACATGGTGTAGAAGGTGGCGACGGCCGTGACCTCGGCGGTGGTGAGGCCGAGCTGCTCCGCGCAGAACCGCATCCCGGTGCGGGTCACGTACCCCTCCTCCGACTGCACGAGGTGCAGCAGGGGCAGGAGCGCCGAGCGGGAGTCGGGGTAGCGGGAGATGACGTCGCGCGCGTCCGCCTCCAAGCGGGCTCGGACGTCGGCCGGGTAGTCCGGAGGGGGCAGTTGGGGCATGCCCAGGCTGACGCCCTCGGATTCGGTGGTGGTCACCGGTCGACGCCTCCCATCACGGGGTCGATGGACGCGACGGCGACGATGACGTCGGCGACCTGGCCGCCCTCGCACATCGCCGCCATGGCCTGCAGGTTGGTGAAGGACGGGTCGCGGAAGTGGACCCGGTAGGGGCGGGTGCCGCCGTCGGAGACGGCGTGCACGCCGAGTTCGCCCTTGGGGGACTCCACGGCGGCGTAGGCCTGCCCGGGCGGCACCCGGAAGCCCTCCGTCACCAGCTTGAAGTGGTGGATCAGGGCCTCCATGGAGGTGCCCATGATCTTCTTGATGTGGTCGAGGGAGTTGCCGAGGCCGTCCGGGCCGAGCGCGAGCTGGGCGGGCCAGGCGATCTTCTTGTCGGCGACCATGACCGGGCCGGGCCGCAGCCGGTCCAGGCACTGCTCGATGATGCGCAGCGACTGGCGCATCTCCTCCAGGCGGATCAGGAACCGCCCGTAGGAGTCGCACGTGTCGGCGGTGGGGACGTCGAACTCGTACGTCTCGTAGCCGCAGTAGGGGTCGGTCTTGCGCAGGTCGTGCGGCAGCCCCGCGGAGCGCAGGACGGGGCCGGTGGCGCCGAGGGCCATGCAGCCGGTCAGGTCGAGGTAGCCGACGTCCTGCATGCGGGCCTTGAAGATGGGGTTCCCGGTGGCGAGCTTGTCGTACTCCGGGAGGTTCTTCTTCATCTTCTTCACGAACTCGCGGATCTGGTCCACCGCGCCGGGCGGCAGGTCCTGGGCGAGTCCGCCCGGCCGGACGTACGCGTGGTTCATGCGCAGGCCGGTGATGAGTTCGTAGATGTCGAGAATGAGTTCACGATCACGGAAGCCGTAGATCATGATCGTGGTGGCGCCCAGCTCCATGCCGCCGGTGGCGATGCACACCAGGTGCGAGGACATCCGGTTCAGCTCCATCAGGAGCACGCGCAGGATCGTGGCGCGGTCGGGGATCTGGTCCTCGATGCCGAGCAGCTTCTCCACGGCCAGGCAGTACGCCGTCTCGTTGAAGAACGGCGTCAGGTAGTCCATGCGGGTGACGAACGTGGTGCCCTGGGTCCAGGTGCGGTACTCCAGGTTCTTCTCGATGCCCGTGTGCAGATAGCCGATGCCGCAGCGGGCCTCGGAGACCGTCTCGCCCTCGATCTCCAGGATGAGCCGGAGCACGCCGTGCGTGGAGGGGTGCTGGGGGCCCATGTTCACGACGATGCGCTCGTCGTCGGCCTCGACCGCGGACTTGGCGACCTCGTCCCAGTCGCCGCCGGTGACGGTGTAGACGGTGCCTTCGGTGGTCTCGCGCGCGGACGCCGAGGCGGAGGTGCCAGAGGTGCCAGAGGTGCCGGAAGTGAAGGGAGTGCTCATTAGCTGTACGACCTCCGCTGGTCCGGAGCCGGGATCTGGGCGCCCTTGTACTCGACGGGGATGCCGCCGAGGGGGTAGTCCTTGCGCTGCGGGAAGCCCTGCCAGTCGTCCGGCATCATGATCCGCGTCAGGGCCGGGTGGCCGTCGAAGACCAGGCCGAAGAAGTCGTACGTCTCGCGCTCGTGCCAGTCGTTCGTCGGGTAGACGGCGACGAGGGACGGCACGTGCGGGTCGGCGTCCGGGGCGCTGACCTCCAGGCGGACGAGCCGGCCGTGGGTGAGCGAGCGCAGGTGGTAGACGGCGTGCAGCTCGCGGCCCTTGTCGCCGGGGTAGTGCACGCCGGACACGCCGGTGCAGAGCTCGAAGCGCAGCGCGGGGTCGTCCCGCAGCGTCTGGGCCACCCGGACGAGGTGCTCGCGCGCGATGTGGAAGGTGAGCTCGCCGCGGTCGACGACCGTCTTCTCAATGGCGTTCTCGGGCAGCAGGCCCTGTTCCTCCAGGGCGCCCTCCAGCTCGTCGGCAACTTCGTCGAACCAGCCGCCGTAGGGGCGGGTGGCCGGGCCGGGGAGCCGGATGGAGCGGATCAGGCCGCCGTAGCCGGAGGTGTCGCCGCCGTTGTCCGCGCCGAACATGCCGCGCTGGACGCGGATCTCCTCGCCGCCGTCGCCGCGCTGGCCGGGGAGGTTGGAGGCGGCGAGGTCCTTCTCGGGGTTGACGCCGTTCGTGGCGTCGCCGTTCGCGTCGGTCACCGCAGCAGCCCCTTCATCTCGATGAGGGGGAGGGCCTTGAGGGCCGCCTCCTCCGCCTCGCGGGCCGCTTCTTCCGCGTTCACGCCGAGCTTGGTGTTCTGGATCTTCTGGTGCAGCTTGAGGATCGCGTCCATCAGCATTTCGGGCCGGGGCGGACAGCCCGGCAGATAGATGTCGACCGGGACGACGTGGTCGACGCCCTGGACAATCGCGTAATTGTTGAACATTCCGCCTGAAGACGCGCAAACACCCATGGAGATGACCCACTTGGGGTTGGGCATCTGGTCGTACACCTGTCGCAGGACCGGCGCCATCTTCTGGCTCACCCGCCCGGCCACGATCATCAGATCCGCCTGCCGCGGCGACCCGCGGAAGACCTCCATCCCGAAGCGCGCCAGGTCGTACCGCCCGGCGCCGGTCGTCATCATCTCGATGGCGCAGCAGGCGAGGCCGAACGTGGCGGGAAAGATGGACGCCTTGCGCACCCAGCCGGCGGCCTGCTCGACGGTGGTCAGCAGGAATCCACTCGGCAGTTTCTCTTCGAGTCCCATGTTTCAGTGGCTCCTCTGTCCCCTTCCGGGGGTCAGTCCCATTCCAGGCCGCCGCGCCGCCACACGTACGCGTAGGCGACGAAGACGGTGAGCACGAAGAGCAGCATCTCCACGAGCCCGAAAATCCCCAGGGCGTCGAAGGTGACGGCCCAGGGATAGAGGAAGACGATCTCGATGTCGAAGACGATGAAGAGCATCGCCGTCAGGTAGTACTTGATGGGGAAGCGCCCGCCGCCGGCCGGCGTGGGGGTCGGCTCGATACCGCACTCGTAGGCCTCGAGCTTCGCGCGGTTGTACCGCTTGGGGCCGACAAGCGTGGCCATGACCACGGAGAAAATCGCAAAGCCTGCCCCGAGGGCTCCCAGTACGAGGATGGGCGCATACGCGTTCACCGCTCCTCGCTCCTCTCAGTCGGCACTGACTGCTGGCGGTTGCGTCGGACCCGCTCACCGCCCCGCTCGCACGCGATCCCCGGCCCCCGGAGCACCCCGAAGATCGCTTACATGTGAAGCAGGTCACAAGCCCAACTGCCCCGCATCTTATGCCTGCCGGTCTGTGATCTGCGACACGGGGTACGACAACGCCTTTGTGATCTCCACCACCTGACGAAGGATCATGAAGTCGGATGAGCGGCGCTTCTCGTACGCGAAGCACCTGAGTGATCACCAGAGGTGACATCTTGGCGCGTCGGCGCTGGTCGGGACGGGGTTGCATTATCAAGAGATGGCCGCTACAGGCAAATTGGCGCCGGACGTGATCACTTGATAAAGGGGCGCGTTCACATCTGGGCGACAGGGGCGGACGGGAGTGGACGGTTCCTCCCGGGCGCGCCGAGGGGTGCGGGCGGGGTCGGCCGTGTGCACGCGTTCACGAGTTCACCGCACGAGCCCTCCGCCCGAGCCCTCCGCCCGAGCCCTCGGCCCGAGCCTTCCGCGGGGGCCTCCCGTACGACCCCGCCGCGGGAGCCGTCCGTAGGAACCGCGTGCGAGCGCGGGGCCGCGCGCGTGCGCGCGTGCGCGGGGTGGCGGGTGGAGCGCGTGCGTGCATGAGGGACAGGGGGCGGCAGCCCGGTCACGACCGGAGCGGCACGGCCGCACGGCCGGGCGGCGCGGTAGATCTCGGAAGGGTCTCGTCCAGGTCTCGAGGCGACCACCCCGGGTACCCGGAAGTGACCTGTACCACACCCGAACCCTTGGCCGAACAACCGGGCTTGGCCAACTGCCCCAACGCGTGCTAGTCCGCGGGCAATTCGGACGTAACTCGGAAAACCCATGATCACAGGCGTGATCACCACTGTCCGCAATGCCCGTTACGGCGTCAATAAGGAGCGACACGCCCGGGATTCAGCCGCGTGCGCGGCAACTGTGGCGCAGCACACGTTTCTTGAAGGGAACCCCTACTCCTTGATAGCGGTTGTCCTCATGTCCCACACCGCTCACATACCCAGCCACCGGAAGCCCCGTCGCAGTGCGTCGAAGATGGCTCTGCGCGCCGGAGTTGCCGGTGGCGTCCTCAGCACCCTGGCAGTGGCCGGCGCCGCTGGTACGGCGAATGCCGCCGAGCCGGTGACCGAGACGATCGAGCTGCCGACGCTCACGGCCGATCTGTCCGCCCAGATCGCCCAGTCGGCGGACGCCACGCAGCAGACGGCCGACAGCTACGAGGCGCGCGCCCAGCAGGAGGCCGCCGCCGTCAAGGCCGCCAAGCAGGCCGCCAAGGACCAGAAGGCCGCGGAGAAGAAGGCGGAGGCCGAGGCGAAGGCCAAGGCCGAGGCCGAGGCCAAGCGCAAGGCCGCCGCGAAGGAGCGCGCCGCGCGCACCACCGAGCGCACGCAGCTCAGCACCTCCTCCGCCCCGTCGGGCAACACCACCGGCGGCTCGTCCTCGTCGGGCTCCTCGGCGTCCGACAACAGCGTCTCGACGCCGTCGAGCGGCAGCGTCAGCGCCGTCATCAGCTTCCTGCGCGCCCAGGTCGGCGACGCGTACGTCATGGGCGGCACGGGCCCGAACTCGTGGGACTGCTCGGGTCTCGTCCAGGCCGCGTTCAAGCAGGCCAACATCAACCTGCCGCGCACCTCGCAGGCCCAGTCGACCGCGGGCACCCCGGTCTCGCTGTCCAACCTCCAGGTGGGCGACATCCTGTACTGGGGCGGCGCGGGCTCCGCGTACCACGTCGGTGTGTACATCGGCGGCGGCCAGTACCTGGACGCCGCGAACCCCAGCAAGGGCGTCGTGATCCAGGACCTGTCGGGCTACCCCGCCTCGGGCGCGGTGCGCGTCCTCTGACGGTCCTTTCGTACGTACGCCGAAGGGCCGGAACCCCGGGTGGGGTTCCGGCCCTTCGGCGTAGGCCCAGGGGCCGTGGGTCCAGGGACCGGGGCCCGGGCCCGGTGGCCCGGGGGCCCGGGGGCCCGGTCAGGCCTTCGGGGCCACCTTGCTGAGGCCGTTGATGATGCGGTCCATCGCGTCGCCGCCCGTCGGATCCGTCAGGTTGGCGAGCATCTTCAGGGTGAACTTCATCAGCAGGGGGTGCGTCAGGCCGCGCTGGGTGGCGATCTGCATGACCTTCGGGTTGCCGATGAGCTTCACGAAGGCGCGGCCGAGCGTGTAGTAGCCGCCGTAGGTGTCCTTGAGGACCTTCGGGTAGTTGCGCAGGGCCAGTTCGCGCTGAGCGGGCGTGGCGCGGGCCACCGCCTGGACGATGACGTCCGCGGCGATCTGCCCGGACTCCATGGCGTAGGCGATGCCCTCGCCGTTGAACGGGTTGACCAGGCCGCCCGCGTCGCCGACGAGCAGCAGGCCGCGCGTGTAGTGCGGCTGGCGGTTGAAGGCCATCGGCAGGGCGGCGCCGCGGATCGGTCCTGTCATGTTCTCCGGGGTGTAGCCCCAGTCCTCGGGCATGGAGGCGCACCAGGCCTTGAGGATCTCGCGCCAGTCGAGCTCCTTGAAGGAGGCCGAGGTGTTCAGGACGCCGAGGCCGACGTTGGACGTGCCGTCGCCCATGCCGAAGATCCAGCCGTAGCCGGGGAGCAGCCGGTCCTGGGCGCCGCGGCGGTCCCACAGCTCCAGCCAGGACTCCAGGTAGTCGTCGTCGTGGCGCGGCGAGGTGAAGTACGTCCGCACGGCGACGCCCATCGGGCGGTCCTCACGGCGGTGCAGGCCCATGGCGAGGGACAGGCGCGAGGAGTTGCCGTCCGCGGCGACCACCAGGGGCGCGTGGAAGGTGACCGGCGTCTTCTCCTCGCCGAGCCGGGCCTCGACGCCCGTGATGCGGCCGGTGCGGTCGTCGACGACCGGCGCGCCCACGTTGCACCGCTCGTACAGCCGCGCGCCCGCCTTCTGGGCCTGGCGGGCGAGCTGCTCGTCGAAGTCGTCCCGCTTGCGGACGAGGCCGTAGTCGGGGAAAGAGGCGAGATCCGGCCAGTCGAGCTGGAGCCGTACGCCGCCGCCGATGATCCGGAGGCCCTTGTTCCGCAGCCAGCCGGCCTCCTCGGAGATGTCGATGCCCATGGCCACCAACTGCTTGGTGGCGCGCGGCGTCAGACCGTCGCCGCAGACCTTCTCCCGCGGGAACGCCGTCTTCTCCAGCAGGAGCACGTCGAGGCCGGCCTTCGCCAGGTAGTACGCCGTCGTCGATCCGGCCGGACCGGCGCCGACGACGATGACGTCGGCGGTGGTGGCGGAGGTGTCGGAGAGCGGCTCGGTCACGGCGGGTTCTCCCCAAGGCTCGAAATCAGTGTGCCGACGGGCACGGGATAGGGGCAGTCTATGAGGCGGTACCGATCAACCACCCGAAGGGCCACTTGTGAGCGACGTGAGCGAGGTGGGCACCGCGCCCCACCGCATCCGCACCGCCCCCGCCGTCCGCCTGCGCGTGCCGACCGACGAGGACGCCTTCGTCTGGCACCGGCTCTTCGCCGACCCCGAGGTCATGGAGTACGTCGGCGGCGCCCCGGCCGAGCCGTCGGTGTACGAGGAGCTGACCGCGCGCCAGCGCCGCCACGACGCGGAACGGGGCTTCTGCCTGTGGACGTTGCTGGACCCCGAGGGCGCGCCCGTCGGTTTCGCCGGCGCCCAGCCGTGGGAGCGGCCGTGGGGTCCCACGGGTGAGATCGAGATCGGCTGGCGGCTCACGCGCCCGGCGTGGGGACGCGGCTACGCGACCGCGGCCGCCCGGCAGACCCTGGAGCGGCTGCGCGCGGCCGGCGTGGGCGCGGTGGTCGCGATGGTCGACGTGCGCAACGCTCGGTCCTCGGCCGTGGCCGAGCGCCTGGGCATGGCGCGCGCGGAGTCGTACGTCGCGCCGCGCACGGGACAGCGCGCCCACTGCTACCGCATGGGGTTGTAGTCCGCCCCGGCGGGGCTACCCTTCCCCTACCGCTGGGGGGTGACGCCTGTGAGCGTGCCGATGACACCGGACTGGGCCGGACCGCCGCCGGAGGTGCGCGTGCCGCGCCTCGTGGGACTGATGGCTGCGGACGCCCGCTCGACGGCTGCCGGGAGCGGCGTACGGCTGGTGGCGGGCGACCGGCCACGGTTCCACGAGCTGGTCGTCGACTACGTCGTGCGCCAGTACCCCGCGCCGGGCACGGAGGTCCCGCGCGACGCCGCCGTGACCGTGTGGTTCGACGCCGGGCCGGGCGAGGGCGGGGGCGGCGCGGGAGTGCGGGAGCCCCGGCTGCCCGAGCCGTCGGACGGCGGCCTCCGCCGCGAGCTGGACGAGCCGGGGCAGCCGGTTCAGCCGGGGCAGCCGGAGGCCGACGTCGGCGGCCGGCCGGAGCGGGCCGTCAGTCCGTGACCCGCCAGGTCTCCAGGGCCGTCCGGTGCGTGCGCGCGCCGTGTCCGGCGGGCCAGACGTCCTCGCGCCAGGAGAGCTGGATCGCGTACTCGGTGCCGTCCTCGGCGACGTAACTCTGGTTGACGGCGTGGATCGTACGGTCCGCCTTGTCGGTGTACGTGTACTCCCACACCGCGCCCGCGCGCCCCTGGAAGGTGTTCCGCTCCAGGCGGATGCGCCGGTAGGCGGACTTGTCGGGGTCCTTCTCGGCGAACCGCTCCATCTTCGTGAGGTTCTCGTACGAGGTGTAGTCGGCGTTCGGGATGACGCCGACCTGGAAGTTCTCGGGCCCGGTCGGTCCCGCGAAGGTGGACTGCGTGGGGTTGTCGCCGACTTCCCGGCGCCAGCCCTCGGGCGCCGCGAACGAGAAGCCCTTCGGGTCGGTGACGCGCTCCGATCCCGCGGGCACGCTGTCGTCGTCGCTCCCTACGGTCTCCTCGCCGTCCGTGCCGTCTGAGCCGTCCGTGCCGTCCGGCCCCCCGTTCGAACCGTTGGCACCGCTCGTGCCGTTCGTGCCGTTCGCGTCGTCGGAGGTGCCCGGGCCGTGTGAGGCGTACGGGTCGGCCGGGGACGTGGGCTCGGTGGCTCCGGTGGCGCCGGACGACTGGTCCTGGGCCGGGTCCTGCGGGTCCTGCGGGTCGTCGGTGCGGGTGACGGCGGGGCCGTCGTTCCTGCCGCTGCTGTCGGAGGAGTCCTCGTCGCCGTCCTGCCAGACGAGGACACCGGCCGTGGCGCCGCCGCCCACGAGCAGGGCGGCGGACAGCGTGGCCACCCAGACGCCGACGCGGCCGCGGGGCCGCATCGGGGCGGGCCGTGCCGGGGCGGGCCGTGTCACCAGGACCTCCTGGGTGGGGACGGCGTACGCGGGGGGCGTGCCGGGTGCGCCGGGCGTGCCTGCCGTGCCCGCCGTGCCCGCCGTGCCCGCCGTGCCCGCCGTGCCCGCGGGGAAGCCTTGTGGCGGTGGCGGCAGCGGCGGGCCCGGAGGAACCGGCGGGACGCCGCGCGCCGTGAACAGCGCCACCACGAGCACCGCCCCCGCCACCCACAGCAGGCCGAACAGCAGCAGGTCGGGCATGCTCACGCCCGCGTCCACCGAGCCGCTCGCGCTGTCGCCGCCGAACCCGCGCTCCTTCGCCGAGGTCTCGACGCTGAAGCCGCCCACCGCTGCGAGCAGCAGGACGAGGCCGAAGAAGAGGCCCGCGGCCAGGATCTGCTCCCCGCGGCGCGGGCAGCGGCGCACGGCCACCAGGGCGATGGTGAGCGCGCACGCCAGGCCGAGCGCCAACGCGCCCACCATGGCCCACGAGTTCACCAGGTCCGCGAGTTTCGACAGGCCGAGGGCCTCGCGCTCGTAGTCGTCGCCGGAGCGCGACCCGCCGTTCACCTCCGACTCCAGCGGCGCGCCCCAGCCGAGGCCGAGCGCGCTGATGCCGAGGTTCGGCAGTACGAGGAGCAGCACGAGGTACGGCGAGACCGCGTCGCCGAGGTCCGAGGCCGGGGTGTCGGACTCGCCGCTGAAGGCGTCGATCTGCGTGACACCGAGGTACGCGGTGACCGAGGCGAGGACGAGCACGACGGCCAAGGCGCGCAGGGTCGCACCGGCCGCGCGCGCGAAGGCCTGCGCGCCGGGGCGCGCGGCCAGCCACGGCGCCGAGCCGTCGCGGTGCAGGACGGCGGCGGAGACCGCGAGGGCGAGCCCGAGGGCGCCGAGGGTCGCCAGGACCGGTCCCGACGAAACCTCCATGTCCTGGATGTCGGGCTGCCCGAAGAGGGCGAGGACGAGGACGCCGAGGGCGGTGAGGACCGCGACGCGGACGGCCGCCTCGAGTCCCGCCGTGGTCCCCGGGCCGCTCTGCCCGCGCAGCCGCATGCCGTTCCTGAGCGCGCGGGCCCCGAGGACGAGCGCCCCGATGAACAGGGCCGTCACCGTGAGCGGCACCAGGTCGACGGAGAAGGTGCCGTCGACCACGGAGCCCGAGGACGAGTCGCCGAAGCCGCCGCGTTCCTCGCTGCGCGACAGTTCCACCTGCCCGCCGACGGCCTGGAGCACGAAGGCGAGGGCGAGGCGCAGGCGGTCGGTGAACCCGACGAAGTCCTCGCCCTCCTCCTGCCCGTACGTGGGTACGGCGCACGCCACGGCCGTCAGCAGCAGCACCGCTATCGGCCCCAGCGCCGCCCACACGGACCCGGCCCAGTCCCCGCGCAGCGTCCGCCCGAAGAAGGCGCCGAGAGGCGAGGGGCCCGCCGGGGGCGGGGCGTGGACGGGCGGGGGCGGGGGCGGAGGGCCGACGGCCGCTGGGGCGCCCGCGTCCGCCGGGG
Organism: Streptomyces longispororuber; assembly: GCF_014656095.1. Lineage (GTDB taxonomy): Bacteria > Actinomycetota > Actinomycetes > Streptomycetales > Streptomycetaceae > Streptomyces > Streptomyces longispororuber. The sequence continues at coordinate 17,230 of NZ_BNBT01000106.1, read as the reverse complement.
CGGCCGGGGCGGGCACGGCTGCCTGGGTGGGCATGGCCGCCAGGGCCGGCGGGGCGACCGGGGCGGGAGGGGCGGAAGGGGCCGCGGGGGAGGGCGGGGCGACCAGGGTCGCGGGGTGGCTCGCGGCCGCGGAGGGGCTCTCGGGGGCTTGCTCGGGTGCGGCGGGGGTGGCGGGTGCGGCAGGGGCGGCCTTGGGCGTGCCGGAGGGCTTCTCGGGCGCGGTGGAGGTGTCCGCGGGGGCCGGAGCGTCCTTGGGTGGGGCCGGAGCGTCCTTGGGTGCCGGTGGGGTGTCCTCGGGCGCGGCCGGGGAGTCCTTGCGTAGGGCCGGAGCGTTCTCGGGTGCGGCCGGAGGAGCGTCCTTGGGCGCGGTGGCCGGTGGGTTCTCGGGGGTGCCTGTCGGAGCTTCCTCCGTCGGCTCCGGAAGGCGTTCCCTTCCGCACTTCATGCAGAAGCGGGCCTCGTCCGGGGATGGTGCCCCGCAGTGCGGGCAGTACGACGACATCGGATCGCTCCGTCTTGGGGAAGATCGTCAGGGGACGGGTCGGTGAGCGCCGACCGTTGCGCCCCGGTCACACCACGTGGCCGGGACATATCAACTGACACATCTTCCCTGGCGCGCGGTTCCCGTCAACCGCCTTGCCCGAAACGGTCGTTCAGTTCCGCTTGAAACCCCGGTGCAGCGCCACCACACCGCCCGTCAGGTTCCGGTACGCCACCTTGGTCCAGCCCGCGCCGGTGAGGCGCGCGGCCAGCTCGGGCTGGTTGGGCCAGGAGCGGATGGACTCGGCGAGGTACACGTACGCGTCCGGGTTCGAGCACACCGTGCGGGCGACCGGGGGCAGGGCCCGCATCAGGTACTCGACGTAGACCTTCCGGAACGGCTCCCACGTCGGCTCGGAGAACTCGCAGATCACCACGCGGCCGCCGGGCCTCGTCACGCGCAGCATCTCGCGGAGCGCGGCGTCGGTGTCCTGGACGTTGCGCAGGCCGAAGGAGATGGTGACGGCGTCGAAGGTGTCGTCCTTGAAGGGCAGCTTCGTGGCGTCCCCGGCCGTGAACGGCATCCACGGGTGCCGCTGCTTGCCGACCCGGAGCATGCCGAGGGAGAAGTCGCACGGCACGACGTACGAGCCCGCCCGCGCGAAGGGCTGTGAGGAGGTGGCGGTGCCCGCGGCGAGGTCCAGGACCTTCTGCGCGGGGCGCGCGTCGACCGCGGCGGCGACCGCCTTGCGCCACTGCCGGGCCTGTCCGAGCGAGATCACGTCGTTCGTGAGGTCGTACCGTTCCGCTACGTCGTCGAACATCGAGGCGACTTCGTGCGGCTGCTTGTCCAGGGATGCGCGGGTCACCCGGCCTATTGTGTCAGGCTGGGCTGCTCCCTTGGGCGGGGCCTCTTCGCCTGCGGCGGGCTCTTCGCCTGCGGCGGGCCGGTGCGGTGGCGTCTGCCGGGTGCCGTTGTGTGGCGGGTGCGGGTTGGTTGTGGTTGGCCGCGCAGTTCCCCGCGCCCCTGACGGGGCGGTCCTGCGGGGCGGTGTAGATGGTTAGCGGGTGCGGTGGAGGAGGCGGCCGTTTACTGCTGTGGCCAGGCAGGATCGGTCTGTTGCGTGGATCGCGAAGTTCGCCGGGGTGGGGGGTGTGAGGTCGCCCGGGGGTGGGGCGGTGGTGGTGACCGTGATGCCTGAACGGGTGACCGCCGTGCGGACCGCGGGGTGGGTGAAGGGGCCCGCCAACGCCGTGGTGCCGGTGGCCAGGAGGCGTTGCAGGCCGCGGCGGGCGCTGGCGCCCCAGCGGGTGTCGGTCATGTCCAGGGCGGCCAGCGCGGTGCCGGTCAGGGGCTCCGTGCCCAGTTCGTCGGCCTCGCGCGGGTCGGGCCAGTACGCGGCCTCCAGGAGGGCGACCGCGTCGGGCTCGTACCGGCCGGGGGTCAGGACCCCGTCCCAGTGCCGGACCCGGGCGCGTCCGCCGTACGCCGCGGACAGGTCCTCGTACCGGCCGACCGCCGCGATCCGGGCGCCGTCGACGACGACGGCGTCCGCCCCGGCGGGGCCGGGCCGGACCTCGCTTACGTGGTGCAGGGTCAGCAACGGGCTCTCGCCTCGCCTCAGTTGGCGGCGAGGAGCTTCAGCTCCGGGTGGGCCGTGCCGCCCTCGATCGCGGTGGAGGAGATGTGCGAGGCGACCCGCTCGTCGACCGGGTCGTTCGCCGGGTCGTCGTGCACCACGAGGTGCTCGTACGTCGTGGCGCGCTGCGCGGGCACGCGGTCGGCCGTGCGGATCATGTCGATCATCTCGCGCAGGTTGGAGCGGTGCTTGGCGCCCGCGGAGGAGACCACGTTCTCCTCCAGCATCACCGAGCCGAGGTCGTCCGCGCCGTAGTGCAGCGTGAGCTGGCCGGCCTCCTTGCCGGTGGTCAGCCAGGAGCCCTGGATGTGCGCGACGTTGTCCAGGAAGATCCGCGCGATGGCGATCATGCGGACGTACTCGAAGATCGAGGCCTGGGTGCGGCCCTTGAGGTGGTTGTTCTCGGGCTGGTACGTGTACGGGATGAAGGCCCGGAAGCCGCCCGTCCGGTCCTGGACGTCGCGGATCATCCGCAGGTGCTCGATGCGCTCGGCGTTCGTCTCGCCCGTGCCCATGAGCATGGTGGAGGTGGACTCCACGCCCAGGTTGTGGGCGGTCTCCATGATCTCCAGCCAGCGCTCGCCGGACTCCTTCAGCGGGGCGATGGCCTTGCGGGGGCGCTCCGGCAGCAGCTCGGCGCCGGCGCCCGCGAAGGAGTCGAGACCCGCGGCGTTGATCCGCTGGATGGCCTCCTCGACGGAGACCTTGGAGATGCGGGCCATGTGCTCGACCTCGCTCGCCCCCAGGCTGTGGATGACGAGCTGCGGGAACTCCTTCTTGATGGCCGCGAAGTGCTTCTCGTAGTACTCCACGCCGAAGTCCGGGTGGTGCCCGCCCTGGAACATGATCTGGGTGCCGCCCAGCTCCACGGTCTCCGCGCAGCGGCGCAGGATGTCGTCGAGGTCCCGGGTCCAGCCCTTCTTCGTGTCCTTCGGGGCGGCGTAGAAGGCGCAGAACTTGCACGCCGTCACGCAGACGTTCGTGTAGTTGATGTTCCGCTCGATGATGTACGTCGCGATGTGCTCGGTGCCCGCGTAGCGGCGGCGGCGCACGGCGTCCGCGGCCGCGCCGAGCGCGTGCAGCGGGGCGTCGCGGTACAGGTCGAGGGCTTCTTCGGGGGTGATCCGCCCACCCGCGGCGGCACGGTCGAGCACGGACTGGAGGTCGGCCTTCTCGGTCACCGGGGCGTCCCTTTCGTAAGGTTCGTAAGGGTTGACAGATCTTCTTCAGCGTACGCCAGGCCTCCGGAGGCTCCGCCGGTGGGAGCGGGCGGGGCGGCCCGCGGGTGGCTCGGGGCGGGGCCGGGGCGCCGGTCAGGCCGCGTACGCGCCCAGGAGCACTCCGGCCAGCGCCCCCGCCAGCAGGAACGGGCCGAACGCTATCGCCGTCCTGCGCCCCGCCCCGCGCACGACCACGAGCCAGCCGCCGTACAGCGCCGCGCACACGAAGCCGGCGAACGTGCCGAGCAGCAGCGGGCCCCAGCCGTACCAGCCGAGCGCCGCGCCCAGCGCGAGGGCCAGCTTGACGTCGCCGAAGGCCATGCCGTTCGGGTTGATCAGGAACAGGACGAAGTAGCCGCCGCTCAGCGTGAGCGAGCCCAGGGCCGCGGTCGTCCAGGAGCCGCCGTGCCCGGGCAGCGCGGCCGCCGCGCCGAGCAGCGCGAGGGCCGCCGCCGCGAGCGGCAGCGTCAGGACGTCCGGGAGCCGCATGACCGCGCGGTCCACATAGGCCAGCACCAGCGCGGGCGGCGCGAGCAGCAGCCACACCGCGAGCTCGGGCCGCGGGCCGGTGGCCGCGGCGAGAGCGGTGGTGATCAGGGCCGTGAGCAGGGCGAGGGTGGTGGCCCGGGGGGCCCGGGCCGCTCCGTCCTCCCCTGCGCAGTCGCAGGTGCCGCCGCCGGTGCCGTTGGTGCCGCCGGTGCCGCCGGTGCCGTCGGTGCCCAGCCAGCCGGTCAGCTCGTGGTCGCCGCTCGGGCAGTGGGTGCGCCAGGGCTCGCCGGGCGGGACGGAGAGCCGGTACACGGCGCGGGGCAGCAGGGTGCCCGCTGTCGCGCCCCACAGGGCGGCCAGGGCGGTGAGCAATGTGTGGGGCAAGGTTGTGTCTCCGATGCGTGCGTGTGGCTGCGCCGGGCGGTTGGGGGCCCGCCGCTACCGCGGCGGGGGTTTTCCCACCCGCCCACCCGTGACTCCCTGGCTTCGCCCGGCCTGCCCCGGCGCGGAGCGCTTTCCCGCCGTTGCCTGCCGGATTCCCCTCCGGTTGTGGGATTTCGACTCCACGGCCGTTGGCGGATTTTCTCCCACCCGCCCACCCGTGACTCCCTGGCTTCGCCCGGCCTGCCCCGGCGCGGAGCGCTTTCCCGCCGTTGCCTGCCGGATTCCCCTCCGGCCGTGGAATTCCGACTCCACGACCGTTGACCGACCCGCCCCGGCGTGGAGCGGTTTCCCGTCGTTGCCTGCCGGTTTCTCCTCCGGCCGTGGGGGTCCGGCCGTGACTCCCTGGGTTCGTCGGTTCGGTCGGCAGGGTCTAGCTTGCGGTGGGGAGGGTGGTGCGCCAGGTGGGGAGTAGTTCGTCCAGGAGGGCCTCTGTGCGTGGGGGGAGGCCTCGGGTGCCGCTGTGGGTGAGCAGGTCCGCTGCCAGGGCACGGAGTCGGGCGGGGTCCTGCGTCGCGTGCGTGGCTCGCAGGAGTTCGTTCCACAGGCGCTCGTCGTCGGGAGCCGACGCGCGCGCCGCGGTCAGCGCCTCCACGGCCTGCTCCGCCCGCCCCTTCTCCAGGTGGAACTCACTGAGCGCGAGCCCGATGTCCGCGACCAGGAGCGGCAGTTGGGCGTCGACTATCTCGTGCGTCAGCCAGCCGTAGCGGCCCTCGGGGCGGTCCGCCAGGAGCGGGCCGCGGACCAGGACCAGGGCGTCCGTGAGCATGCGCCCGCGCACCGCGCGGTTCTCCGCGCCGCGCCCCTGCGTCGCCTCGTGGTACAGCGAGCGCAGCACGTCCAGGTCGGAGACGACGGACCTGGCGAGCTTGAGCCGCCCGGTCTCGTCCGTGCCCAGCCGCGGTGTGCCGTCCGGGTCGCTGCCGAGCCACTCCCGGACGCGGTCGACGAGCGCGTCCCGTACGTCCTCGGTGACGCCGCGCGGCCACAGCGCGGAGGACAGCACGCGCGGGTGCACCCCCTCGCGGTGGAGCAGCAGCAGCGCGAGCGCCTCGTGCATGAGCGCACTGCGCCCGGCGTCGGGCGTCTCCAGGCCAATGATCTCGTACGACCCGACCAGGCGGGCGTACACCGCGGGCCGGCCCTGTTCGGTGACGTCGACGAGGAACGGGGGCGCGGACGGGCCGCCGTCGCCGCCACCGCCGCCCTCCGGGTCCACGGCACCGAACAGCTCGACCACCGCCTGCTGGAGCGCGTCCGGAAGCGCCTGCGCCGTCAGTTCCAGGCCGAGCAGCGGGGCCAGCAGCTTGCCCTCGGCGGTGACCTCCATCTCCCAGGCCGCGCCCGGCAGCCTGCCGGAGTCGGTGCCGACGAGGTAGCCGATGCCGAGCCGCCCGGCGTCCGCGGCCAGCTCGGCCAGCTTGACGGCCTCGGCCGCGTCGGGCTGGGCCGCCAGCAGCACCAGGTGCGGCGCCCAGCGGGTGTGCCGGGCGGGACCTATGCGGCCGGTGAGGACCGAGTCGTGTCCCGCGGCGCCGAGCGCCCCTCGCCGCTGCCGCGTCTCGGCCTCCATGGTCTCGATGAGCGCCTCGACGTCGTCGAGGTGCCGCAGCCGGTTCGGCGCGAGGGGCGTGAGGTCGCGGCCGAAGCCGACGAGCGTGATCGTCATGCGGTCCGACCAGCCGTTGGTGGCCAGTTCGGCGGCGACGGAGGCGAACACGGCGGCCCGGTCGGCCGGGGCGCCGCTCAGCGAGACGATGCCCGGCACCGCCTCCAGGTTGAGCAGCAGCCGCGAGTCGTCCATCGTGCCGAGGCAGACCAGGCCCGGGTAGGGCGCTGCGGCGTCCACGTCGCCGTACCGCTCGGCGTGGGCGCGCGCGAGCACCCAGAACGTCTCGTCCTGCCCGACCCGCCAGGGCGCCGGCGGCCGGCCCTCGGCCTGCGCGAGCTGGAGGTGCAGGTCGCCGTTGGTCAGCCAGGCCGCGTACACCGTCGGCAGCGGGCGGGACTCCTCGGTGAGCGCGGCGGCGAGGCCGCGCAGCGAACGGTCGAGCAGCCGCACGCCCTCCGGGTCGGCGCCCACGAGCAGCGCGTCCCGCGCGTCGGCGGCGCTGCCGCTCGGCGTCGGCGGCTCCATGCCGCGGCGCCCGCCCACCGCGCCCATGGCCGACTGCCACAGCGCCTGCCGTCGGCGCCTGCCGAGCGCGCCCAGCAGCCCGGCCGCGAGCAGCGGCGCCCCGATGAGCGCCTCGGGCAGGCCGAAGGAGGAGTCAGATTCCGAGTCCGAGTCCGCGTACGAGTCCGCGTCCGAGTCCGAGTCCGCGTCCGAGTCCGCGTCCGAGTCCGCGTCTGCCGAGTCCTCCGTCCCGTGACCTGTCCCGTTATCTGTCCCGTGACCCGTCCGGTCACCTGTTCCGTTACCCGTCCCGGCGCCCGTTCCGTCCGTCTCGTCCGTCTCGTGCGCGGGCGCGCCGCTCTTCTCGTCCCCGCGGCCTGCGCCACCCCGCTCGCCGCCGCCCGGGCGTTGCTCGGGGAGCGTGATGTGCGCCGTGTCCTGGTCGACGGGACCGCGGCCGCCCTGCCGGTCGCCGCTCTCCTGGGCGCCGCCGCCCTCGCGCTGGTCCCCGGTCCTCGCGTAGTCGGAGATCTGCTCGCGGACCTCCTTGGACACCTCGGGCGCCTCGTCGGGCATCTCGACGAGCTCGCCGCCGTGGGCGTCGGCGGGCATCTCCATGATCCAGCCGGGCCGGATCAGGCTGGCCTCGGACAGCCGTGAGCCGTCGGGCTGCTCGCGGTCCTTGTTGAGCTGGTAGATCTCCTTGTACCGGCGGCCGTCGCCCAGGTGCCGCTCCGCTATCTCCCACAGGGAGTCGTGGTGGCGGCCCTCGGGCGGCTGGATGCGGTAGAACTTCGTGCCGCCCTCCTTGCCGGTGCCCGCGCTCTCGGCCGCCCGCGCCGCCTGGTCCGCGACGGCGTTCGCCGCGGCCGCCGCGCCCTGCTGCTCCTGCCCGAACAGCCCCGGCGTGCGCTCGGCCGCCGCGGCGGCGGGCTTCTGGCTCCCCTCACCGGCCTGCCCGAACTGCAGCGCCGGCGCGAAGCTCGCGGCCGTGGCGCCGACGAGCAGCAGCGCGGCGACGAGCTGGCGCGCGAGCACCTGGCTCGGCCCGGCCCCGGGCACCCGGCCCGGCATGCCGACCCCGGACAGCGCGGCCTTCACCTCGACGAGCACACAGGCGGTGAACTGGGCCCAGGCCAGCCACACCACCACCGTCAGCACGTTGACGAACGTGCTGACCGTGATCTCCTCCTGGAGCCAGTCCAGGGACGGCGCCCCGTCGGGCAGCGGCCAGCCGACGAAGTACGCGAGCGCCCCGGGCACGCCGACGAGCAGCGCGGCGAGGGCCACGAAGGCGAGGAACGCCTTGACGAAGTCCCCGGCCGAGCGCCGCCGCGTCGGCAACGGCTGCGGCGTCCGGTTCCGCGGCACCGCCGGGGTGCCCGACGAGCCGTTCGGGGAGCGGGTGTTGCGTCGCGCCATGGCGGGTGTCCTGGTCCTGGTCGTGAGTCGGGTGAGGTGGTGTGTGATGGGTCGTGTGTGATGGGTTGTGTGTGGTGGGTTGTGTGTGGTGGGTTGTGTGTGGTGGGTCGTGTCGGTGGGGTACGGGGGCTGTCGGCGGAGTTCATGCGGGGCCGAGTGGTGGTGCGGGCAGTCAGGCCTCGCTCGGCAGGAGGCGCCTGCGGGCCCGGGCACAAGTACCGCTCCGGCACGGGCACCGGCACCGGCACCGGCACCGGCACCGGCACCGGCACCGGCACCGGCCGTGAACAGGTGATCTCATGCGATGTTACGGAGGCGGCCGGAGCCCGGCCCGAGGCTGTGGACAAGTGCCCGCCTGTGGACAACTCGGCGCTCCCACCGCCTCGTCCGTCCCCGGCACACCTTCACCCCGTCCCCCTCGGTCAACGCCCCTCCCCTCTCGTACACGCCCTCTCACCCCACCTGGTTCTCCGCCACCGCGCGCCCGCGGACCGTCACGTCGCCGCCGAAGACCATCCCGGTGAAGACGGGGCTGTACGTCATCCGCACCTCCACCTCGACCCGCTGGGCGTTGGCCGACACGCAGTGCGTGGCCGCGACGTCGGGGCCGCTCAACCCCATCTCGCGGGCGAACTTCCGCACCCGGGCACCGCAGTTCTCGTACTTGATGGGCGCCTCCTGGCCCTCGTACAGGCCCTCCGTGTCGAGGTCCTGGGCGGCGTAGCGGGCGGCCTGCTCCGCGATGTCCGCCGCGCGTTCGCGCTTGGAGATGGACAGGCCGCCGTCGATCACGAAGGCGGCGAGCGTCAGGAACACGAGCGCGAAGACGATGACCGCGCCCGCGCCCGAGCCCCGGTCGTCCAGGCGCGCGCGGCGGGCCGCGACGAAGCCGCGTACCGTCTGCCGGACTCCTCTCACGCCGACCTCCGGTACGGGTCGAGCGGCGAGCTGAAGCTGGCCTTCAGGGTCGTCGGGACGTCCAGGCCCAGCATCGCCAGGCCCCGGACCCGGCAGCTCACCTCGACGGTGTAGAGGGTGTCGGGGGCGAAGCCCGGGCTCGTCTGCCGGACCTCCACGGGGCCCGAGCAGACGTCCTCCAGGTTCGCCCGCGCCGCCTTGCGGGCCTCGATCATCGCCGTGCCCTGGTCCTTCTGGATGGAACCCGCGCGGGCCGCGTCCCGGGCCGCGCCGTCGATCGCGCCGCGGCCGTCCACGAGCTGCCCGAAGGCCACGAGGACCAGGATGAACAGGATCATCACGGGCGCGAGGATGACGACCTCGACGGTCGAAAGGCCCTGGTCCGCCGCCGGGCCGGCCCCCGCCCCGCCCCGCCCGAACCGGCGGCGCCACGCCGCACCGTGTCTCATCCGCCCTCCTCCACGAACCGCTCCACCGGCCCCGCCGACCGCGCGTGCACCGTCAGGTCCAGGCCGGGGAAGACCGACGGCACCTTGGCCGTGATCTCCACGCCGACGGTGTGCCGCTCGGGCTGGATCGTCTTCACGTCCGGGCCGAGCACCAGCTCGGGGCCGAGCTGGCGGATGTACGCGTCCACCACGTCGCCCGCCTCGCCGCGCCAGCCGCCGGGGTTCTCGTCGGCCGTGGCGCGGGCCTTGCGCGCGCCGGCCTGGGCCGCGGCCTGGGCCACGTGGTCGGCGAAGAAGTACAGCGCGAACTGCACCGTCGCGAAGATCATGAAGAACAGCACCGGGGTGAGCAGCACGAACTCGATCGCGGTCATGCCGGACTCGCCGCGGGCGGAGACGGCCTCCACGCGCCGGCGCACGAACCCGGGCATCCGGTCACGGCCTGCCGCGGCCGCCCCCCGACCCGCGTCGCCCCGGCTCCCCGCCCGGCCCCCGGCGCCCCGGCCCGCGTCGACCCGCCCCCCGCTCCGGCCCCCGGCGGCCCGACCCTCGGCGGCCAAAACCCCGCCGCTCCGGCCCCCGGCGGCCCGACCCTCGGCGGCCCGACCCCCGGCGGCCAGGACCTCGCCGCTCCGGCCCCCGCCTCTCCGACCCCCGTCGCTCCGCATGATCGTCAGTGGCCCGACGCTCAGCAGGTCTTGCCCGCGTCGGCGCCCTCGATGCAGTCGCCGACCTTGTCGGCGCCGCCCTTGAGGGCGCTGTTGATGATCGCGGCGACCACGCCGACGATCGCCACGACGACCGCCGAGATGATCACCCACTCGACCGCGGACGCGCCGCGGTCGAGCTCGCCGGAGCGGGCGCGCTGGACCCGCCCCCGCAGGAAGGTCACGAGAAAGTCGATCGCCGGGATACCGGTGCTGACGTTCCGTCGGTTCATGGTGCGTTGTCCTCTCGAAAAGCAGGATGGTGGGGGGACCCATGGGGCCCGTGAGGTCGTAGGGAACGGTTGAAGCGGACGATGGGGCGGGCGGGACACGGGCGTGGTGCGCACGGACGGCGCACGCCCCGGCGGACGGCGGACGGCGCGCGGCGGTCAGACCTGGAACACGCGCATCGCCGCCGGGAAGATGAGGAAGACCAGGAACCCCGCGCACAGCAGGAGCTGGGCCACGAGCATCGACTGGGACTTCTCGCCCGCGCTGCCCTCGATCTCGGCGAGTTCGCGGTGCCGCATCGTCTCGGCGCGCGAGGCGAGCGACTCGCGCACCTTGGCGCCGTCGTCCGCGACGAGCGCCAGGGACGCGGAGAGGTCCTTCAACTCCTCGACGCCCAGTTCCTCGCCCAGGGAGCCGAGCGCCTGCCACTGGCTGACACCGGTGATGCGGGCGTCCGCCAGGGCGTTCCTGATGCGCTGCGTCGCCCAGCCGTCGGAGACCTCCGCCGCCGCCATGAGCGCCTCGGGCAGGCCGCGGCCGCCCGCGAGGCTCATGGAGACCAGGTCCAGGTAGGCGCCGATGACCCGGCGCAGGTCGCGCCGCTTCTCCTGCGCGTCCCGCCGCACCTCCAGGTCCGGCAGGAAGAAGAAGAGCACGCCGAACATCAGGGCGAGCCAGACCGGGATCACCGGGTTGCGGCCGAAGCCCATCGTCCAGACGACGGCGAACAGGAATGGGCCGAAGAACACGCCCGCCACCCCGAGCAGCACCTTCGTCGCGAGGAACTTCTCCCAGCCGCGGTCGAGCACCGCCAGGTCGGCCCGCAGCGATCGCTGCTCCCAGCCCTGCTGGACGTAGAACGCGGCGACGCGGGCGCCCACCCGCGCGCGGAGCGCGCCGAAGCGTCCCGAGCCGGTGGTGTCCGGTGCCCGGTGCGCGGACTCGTACGCCGCGCCACGCGCCCGCATCGCGTCGATCCGGGCGACGGTGGCGACGGCGCTGCGCCTGGTCGGCACCACCGCGCGAACCAGGGCGTAGATGCCGAGGCCGAGCGTGGCGCCGATGAGGATCGGCAGGGTCAGGCTCATCGGCGTACCCCCTCGGTGGACGGGTTCGTGTGCGGCGGCGGCAGCGGCTGCCCCGGGCGCCCGGCGCCCTCACCGGCGTTCGTGCCGGCGCCCGCGCCGGTGCTTGCGCCCCCGGCCACGCCGGTGCCCACGCCCGCGCCTGCGCCCGCGCCCGGCCCGGTGCCTGCCCCCGCGCCCCCGCCCGGACCGGTGCCCGCGCCCCGCGGCCGTACGAACCGCACCCCCGGCTCGTCCCGTACGAGGAAACGGTCCGGCGTCTCGACCGTCGACAGCTTGCGCAGCCACCAGAAGCCGAGTGCGAACAGGCCGCAGACGCAGGCGAGGACGAGCTGGCCGACGGGGGTCCCGTACGGCGACACGAACTCGCGGTTGAAGATGGACAGGCCGAGCACGAAGGCGACCGAGACGGCCACGACGATCTGGACGGAGCGGCGCGTGGAGGCACGCTGCGCCATCACGCGCTGGCGCATGTCGACCTCCTCGCGCGCCGACTTGGCGAGCGCGCCGAGGACCTGGCGGAGCCCCGGGCCGCGCAGCCGGGCGTTGAGGATCAGTGCCGCGACGATGATGTCGGCGGAGGCGTCGTCGATCTCGTCGGCGAGCGTCTGGAGGGCGTCGGGCAGCGGCGTCCGCGCCCGCAACCGGTCCACCAGCGCGTCCAGGTGCGGCCTGAGCACCGGCGCGGCGGCCCGCGCGGAGGCCGGAATGGCCTGTTCCAGGCCGACCGCGCCCGCGATGGTGTCGCGCAGCGACTCGGTCCAGGCGGCCAGCGCCTCGACCCGCTTCATCTGCGCCCGCTCCTCCGCGGCCCCGCCGAACAGCTTGTCCCAGAAGAAGACGAGGACGCCGGAGGCGATGCCCGCCACCGCCCATCGTGTCAGGAGCAGGACGACGAGGCCGACGCCGATGGCGAGCGAGCCGCGCCGCCCGACGAACCGGACCAGTTCGCTCATCCGCTCGCCGGCCGCCCGCTTCTCGTGCTCCGGCTTGGCGGGCAGGCCGCGCAGCGCGACGGCGAACAGGGCGAGCCCGCCGCCGACGGCCACGCCGCAGCCCAGCGCGTAGAGCACGGTCAGCGAGAACAGACCGCCCATGGAGCCGCCCATGGATCCGAGCGCGTTCATGTGCTCACCCCCACTGTCCGGCGGGCCGGTAGCCGTGGGCGACCAGGTCGTCCAGGCACGCGACCGGGGCGTGCGGGACGACGCGTCCGTCCGGGGTCTGCGCGAAGACCTCGCTGGACAGGACGCGGCCGTCGACGCCGTTGACCTCGCGGACGGAGGTCACCACGCGCTGGAGCCTGCCGCCGGACTGGTAGTCGTTGCGCCGCTGGATGAAGACGACGAAGTTCACCGCGCCCGCGACGAGCATCTGGCTCGCCTCGATCGGCAGCCGTTCGGCGGCCTGGAGCGCGTACGTGGAGATCCTGTTGAAGACCTCGCTGGAGCTGTTGGCGTGGATCGTGGACAGCGAGCCGTCGTTGCCCTGCGACATGGCGTTGAGCATGGTGACGATCTCGTCGCCGAGGACCTCGCCGACGATGACGCGCGAGGGGTTCATGCGCAGCGAGCGCCGCACCAGCTCGGCCATGCCGATGGCGCCCTGGCCCTCGGAGTTGGGCAGCCGCTCCTCGAACGCCACGACGTTCGGGTGCAGGTCGGGGAAGGTGTCGAGGCCGAGCTCCAGGGCGCGCTCGACGGTGATGAGGCGCTCGTGCGGCGGGATCTCGTTGGCGAGGGCGCGCAGCAGCGTCGTCTTCCCGGCGTTGGTGGCGCCCGCGATCATGATGTTCTTGCGGGCGCGGACCGCGCAGGCGAGGAAGTGTGCGACCTCGGGCGTCAGGGTGCCGTTGCCGACGAGGTCGGTCAGGAACACCTTGCCCATGCGGGCGCGGCGGATGGACAGCGCCGGGCGCCGGGCCACGTCCATGACGGCCGAGAGCCGGGACCCGTCCGGCAGCCGCAGGTCGAGCTGCGGGTTGGCGGAGTCGAAGGGGCGCGAGGAGAGGCCCGAGTAGGCGCCGAGCACCTGGATGAGCTCGATCAGCTCCTCGTCGGTCTCGGCGACCGGCTCGCCCCGGACCTCGCGGCCGTCGGCGTACCCGACGAAGACCTGGTCGCAGCCGTTGATGTCGATGTTCTCGACCTCGGGGTCGTCGAGCAGCGGCTGGAGCCGGCCGACGCCGAAGAGCGCGGCGTGCACGGCGGCCGCGTACTGCTCCTCGGTCTCCGCGTCCAGCGGGGTGCGCCCGGCGTTGATCTCCTGGCGGGCGTACTCCTCCAGGATCTGGGCGATGACGGCGCGGGCGTACTGGCGCTCGTCCTCGCTCGTCATCGGCGTGACGCCGGATATCTGGTCCAGGCGGCGCTGTTCGGCGATGCGGTCGCCTGCGTCCTGCCGGAACCGCTTGACCAACTGGTGGTCGACGGCGCTCATCGCCCGGCCCCCGCGCTCCCGGCGTGGCCCGCGGCTCCGGCGGCCGGGCCGGACCAGGCGGCGCCGTACTGCTGGTACAGATCGGCGGCCACCTTGCGGGCGGAGCGGATCAGCAGGGACTTGTCGAGCCGGCCGCGCCTGCGCCCGGCGAGCTGTGCGGCGCCCGCGGGGTCGTCGGCCAGGGTGCCCACGACGCGGGCACCGGTCCGCGCGGCCATGAGCATCTCGTCGACCTGCTGGGCGAGCTTGGCGGAGTGGGCGGGGTCGGCGACGAGCACGACGCCGATGAGCGGGGTCCCGAGCACGGCGCCGCGCGGCCCGGCGCCCAGCTTCGCCGTCAGGGCGGCGGCGCGGTCGCGGACGCGCGCGAGGGACTCGGGCTCGGTGCGCGCCACCAGGAGCACCAGGGCGGCCTGCGGGAACATCTCGACCACCGCGCTGTCCCCGGCGATCCGGCCGCAGTCGGCGATGACGTCGGCGGGCGCGTGCGGGGAGTCGGCGAGCCGCGCGAAGGCCCGGCCGAGCGTCGGCCAGATCCCGGCGAGCCCGGCGGCCTGCTCGGCGATCCCGAGCCCGACGAGCACGTCGAGGCCGCCGGACAGCGGCTGGGCGTGGTCCCAGAGCTGGTCCGGTACGAGGCCGCGGCGGGCGGTGGCGGCGATCGACAGCATGCCGGTGTTCGGGTTGAGCGGGCCGCCGTGCGCGGCGGCGCCGCGGTAGACCAGGTCGCCGCCCGCGGGGTCGGTCTCCGCGACGAGCACGCGCCGCGGCCAGACCGCGGCGAGCGCGACGGCGGCGGTGGTGACGCCGGGCGATCCCTTGTCGGCGGCGAGGGCGATGAGGGCCATGGCTGGTGTCCTCGCCCTCTAGTCGCCGGAGCCGGGCACCAGGACGACCGCCACTTCACCGGCCGACGCGGCGCTCGTGAGGGCCGCGGCGTCGTCGGAGTCGACGAGCAGGGTGACGCTCCGGTTGCCCGTGCTGATGGTGGAGTCGTCCTTGGTCACGATGGAGTCGACCCGGGCGTCGGCGACGAGGGGCGTGCTGCCGCCCGCGCCGCCGGAGTCCTTGTCCCGGTTCGATCCCGAGCCGTTGGCGGAGACGCGGTACGCGGCCACGGTGTCGCCCTGCTTCAGCCCCGCCGGGTACTGGCCCTCCTTCAGGGACAGGCCGACGGAGGCCTTCCCGGCGGGCAGACCGGTCTTGGCCGCGAACATCTGGCCGACGACGACGGCGCCGCCGGGGATGGCGCTCTTCGCCTTGAGCTCCTGCAGCGCCGCGAGCTGCTTCCACTTCACGTACTTCACGGCGGTGTCGGAGGCGACCATCACCGGCTCGACCTTGCTCCGGGTGATGCTCTCCCCCGCGGCGATCGAGGCGCCGTCCTTGACCTTCACGACCTCGATGCGGTCGCCGGCCCGCAGCACGAGCACCGTGGCGCCCAGCGCGCCCACGAGGATCAGCAGGACCGCCAGCGCGGCCAGCGCCGGTTTGCGCTCGCGAGGAGCCGTGGGAAGTCGCTCACCGGCCACGGGCGGAACCGCCGTGCCGGAACGGTTTCCGCCCGCCCCCGTACGCTCTTGGATCTTCACGCAACCGCTCCCCGTACACCCAAGAAAAACAAGAAAAAACCGTCATGTGAGACACCGTTGAGGCGTCGCCTCCCGGCCTCGGCCGGGGCCCCCTCGGCCCGTCAACCCCAGGCGCGGTGTCAAGCCATCGCACCGTATCAGCAGCACATAAGCCCCTCAAGGTGCGTTATGGATCGCGAACCTCAGGCGCCCCGCCCTTCTTCACGCACAGAACGAGGTGCGCGGTTCCAGGCCTTGGCGCCGGGCGTCGCACACACTTCGAATGTGCACATGCGAACCAAAGTCGCCCGCGCGGAACGGTGAGTTCACGCCAACGGGTGGTCCGCCCGCGAACCGTCGGCCTCCCAGGGGACGCAGCCGGACGGGGCGGCGGTTCCCGCGAGGGACACGTGGTGATGCGGGCGCTTTGAGGGCTTATGCGCGTCCCATGGGGCGTCGCCCCGGCGCCCGATACGCGGTATGGGCGCGGCTCCTTCGCAGAACCCACACAGATGCGGGGCGGAACTCCAGGAAGCGCCCCGCCGAACCGCTGGCCTCTTTGCGCCCTCTTTGCGCCCTCTTCGCCGGAAGTGCCGCGCTTGTACGCCCAGTTGACGGCGACCACGCCGGGCACCGGGCGGAACCCGCGCATCCGTTACGTCATCTCACAGCCCGGTGACGGGCACCCGCATCCGCTGGGGCGGGCCCGGACGCCCACGCAAGGACCAGCAGCCCAGCGAGAGTTCCACGAAAGAGAAGCCACCCCCCATGAGACTCCCCTCTCTCCGCCTCCTTCCCGCCGCCCCCCTCTCCCGCCGCACCGGTCGCACCCGCCCCGGCAGGCGGGCGGCGGTCGCGGGCCTGGCCGGGGCCGCCGCCCTGGCGGTGGTCGCCACCGGCGCGCCCGCGGCCCACGCCGTCATCGGCGGCACCGAGGTGCCCAACGACGCGTACCCGTTCATGGTGGCCGTCCTGAAGAAGGGCCCCGGCAGCGTCAAGGACCGCCAGTTCTGCGGCGGCAGCCTCGTCGCGCCGGACACCGTCATGACGGCGGCGCACTGCCTGGTCAACGACGCCCGCATGCCGCTGAAGCCGAAGCACGTCCAGACGGCCGTCGGCCGCACGGTCCTCTCCCGCACCGGGCAGGGCCAGATACGCGGGGTCGCCCGCGGCGGCATCCTCGTCCACCCGCGCTACCTCAAGAGGCAGGACGCGTACGACGTGGCGTTCATCCGACTGAGCAGGCCGGTACGGGGCATCAGCCCGGTCAAACTCCCCACCCAGGGCACCGACGCCCTGCTGCGCCCGGGCCAGAAGGCCACGGTGGCGGGCTGGGGCAACACGGACACCGACCTGCAGCACTTCCCCGACCGGCTGCGCCAGGTGCGCGTGCCGATCCTGTCCCACGACGAGTGCCGGACGAGCTACGGCGAGTACGACGCCAAGGTCAACTTCTGCGCCGGCGTGGAGAACAGGGACTCCTGCCAGGGCGACAGCGGCGGCCCCATCTTCCGCACCGTGCCCGGCCGCGGGGCGCCCATCCAGATCGGCGTCGTCTCGTACGGCGAGGGCTGCGGCGGCCAGGGCGCGCCCGGCGTCTACGTGTCGGCGAGCTCGGCGAAGCTGTGGAAGACGCTGGGGGACTCGGCGGGGGCGAAGCGGGTGAAGCGGGCACTCGCCCGCGGCTGACACCGGCGGGCCGGGGCCCGGACGCGGTGCGGCCGGGCCCGCCCTTCGCAGGCGCGCGCCGGGTGTCGAGTACCGGCGCCGGACGGCGAGCGGAGCGGCGAGCGCCGGACGCCGAGCACAGGCCCCCCGTCGCCGAGACCCGAAGCCCGAGGACCGAGACCCGAGACCCGAGAGCGAGACCCGAAACCCAAGGCCAGAGGCCCGAAGCGCGGTGACGGGCGGGCCGGGTCACGCGGCGGCGCAGCGGCGGGGTCGCCGGGCAGCGCGGTGGCGGGGTGCCCGGGCAGCGCGGCAGCACGGCGGCGGAGTGACCAGGCAGCGCGGCAGCACGGC
>NZ_BNBT01000105.1 GCF_014656095.1 Streptomyces longispororuber | reverse complement strand
GGGGGCGGTCGGCAGGCGGGCCTGCCGCGCGGGGGCGGCCCCGCCGGGGCCGGGCGAGAGCAGCAGGGAGGCGCCGAGGGCCAGGGCCGCCGCTGTGGTGAGGGTTCTGAGCCGTGCGCTGCGTCGTCGCATGGATGCTCCTCCGGGGGGCCGTCGGGCCGTGTCGCGGCGGAGGTTACTGCCGGGTTGCCGAACCTTGAAGACGCACGGGGCCCGCCTTTTCACCATCGCCACCCGCCGGCAGGGGGCGGCGGCCACGCGGCGGGCGGCCGGTGGGAGGCGGCGCGGCTCCGGCCCGCGCGGGGTGGCAGCGGGGCCGCCGCCACGGCACCTCCACATCGGTCACGCATTGACGGGGACCCGCGGGGAACGCGCTGATGAGAAGCCATCGGAAATCGGATGGCACCAAATCGCTTGTCGATACGTCTACTCGATGTCCGCTGGGTCACTGGCGACGTCCGAGAACGTCTGACGGAGGTGCAGGGCGATGGCCGGATTCCGGAGTCTCGCGAGACAGGTACGTGATCCGCAGTGCGACTTGGCGCTGCGCCGGTACTCACTGCGCAAGTGCCTGGAGAGATTCGCCCCCTACGGCCACCGGGCGACCTGGGACCACCTGTGCTCCCGGGCGGGGTTCGGCCCCGAGGACCGGTCGCCCGATCCGGCGCGGCTGGTGGCCGCGCTCGACGAGCTGGAGGCGGCCCGCGACGTGTGGCTCGCCTACGAGGAGGACTTCGCGCGCCGCCGGCGCAAGGAGAAGCACGACGGCCTGCGCCGGCCGGGCAGCGTGGACGACTGGCACCGGTGCACGTGGGGCGGGCACGGGATCGCCTGGTGCGACGACCCCGACGTGCACCCGTCCGCGCCGCTCGCCGAGGTCCTCCGCCGGCTCATTACCGCACTGGAGCGAGAGCCGGGCGCCGCCTGCCCCGTGTGCGGCGACACGGACCTCGAATGGCGCTACGGCCTGGCGCACGAACCGTCGTCGGGTCCCGTCTGCACCGGCTGCGGCATCGTGGTGCCCGCGCCGGTGCTCACGTCGGAGGCGGTGCGGCGCTCGCGGTCCCGGCGGTCGCGGTCGCTCGTCGCCGTCTGAGGGGCCCGGGGAGCTCAGGGCCTGAGGACGTCCGTCTGGATGGCCACCTTGAACTCGGCCAGCATCAGCGGCGCGGCGAGCTTCACGTCGCCGGGTGCGCGCGCGGATATCTTCAGGCCCACCGGTGTCCCCGGGTGCACGAACATCTGCCACATGTACGCGCGGTACTGGCCGCCGCGGGTGGGCACGGTGTCGGTGGTGGCGGTGGAGTCGTAGCCCGTCGACAGGTTCAGCGGGTCGCGCACGAAGCGGGCACGGTACTCCGAGGGCCTGCCGTCGGGGTGCCAGAAGACCAGCGCCGTCAGCGTGGCCCACCCGTCGTGGCTCGGCCAGATCAGCCCCGAGCGCGCGTCGGGGAACGTCGACGGCTTGGTGCCCCCGTGCGCCGGGTCGTGCATGTGCCAGGGGTCGTAGGCCTCCTCCTGCGCCTCGTACGGGAACCGCACCAGGTGGTACCCGTCGCTGTCGTACGTGATCCGCTGCGGGCCCGACCGTGCCGATTCCCATTTCAACGAGCAGACGGCGACGCTCATCAGCCCTCCCCGTGGTGTGGTGTCATGGCGCCATGCTTCGACATGACGCCACGCTCCTGCAGGTGTGTCTGAACGGTGCGCGTACCGCGGGCGACGGCGCGGCCGTGCCGCTGTCGCCCGCCGCGCTCGCGGAGTCGGCGGCCGGGGCCGTCGCCGCCGGAGCGCGTGACGTACATGTACACCCCAAAAGCCCGTGCGGAAAGGACTCCGTCGCGCCGGGCGCGGTCGCGGCCGCCCTGGTGGCGATCCGCGCCGCCGTCCCCGTGCCCGTCGGGGTGACCACCGGGGCGTGGGCCGAGCCCGACCCGGAGGCGCGGGCCGCGCGGGTGCGGGAGTGGACGGTGCTGCCCGACCACGCCTCGGTGAACTGGCACGAGCCGGGCGCGGAGGACGTGGCGCGGGCCCTGCTCGACCGGGGGGTCGGCGTGGAGGCGGGCCTGTGGTCCGGTACGGACGGGCCCGAGCGGTTCGCGGCGTCACCGCTCGGGCCGCGGGTCCTGCGGGTGCTCGCGGAGGTCACCGACCACGACCCGGCGACCGCGGCGGGCTCCGCCCGGGCCCTGCTCGACCGGATCGGCCCCGCGCACGGGCGGCCGGTCCTGCTGCACGGCGAGGAGGGCGGTACCTGGCCGGTGCTGGCCCTGGCGGGGCGACTGGGGCTGGGGCGGCGGGTGGGGTTCGAGGACACGCTGGTCCTGCCGGACGGGGAGCCGGGGGCGTCCAACGCCGCGCTGGTGAGCGCGGCGTTGGCCTGGTAGGCGCCGGGCCGCGGCCTTCGGCGCCTCCGGTCACGGTCGGGGGCGGGCAGTGATGCGCAGGCCGATGCGGCGCGGCAGGTGCGCCAGTTGGAACGGGGGGTGGCTGATGTCGCTGCCGGGTACGACGGTGAGTTCCCAGCGCGCGGCGATGGTGGCGACCGTCAGCACCATCTCGACCATGGCGAAGGTGTCGCCGATGCACTGGCGCGGTCCGGCCCCGAAGGGCAGGAACGAGCCGCGAGGCGGTGCGGGAGCGTGCTGCCGGTCCCAGCGGTCCGGGTCGAAGCGGTCGGGCGCGGGGAAGACGTCGGGGCGGTGCTGCACCGCCGGGGGGCTGACGATCAGGGCGGTGCCGGCGGGGAGGTGGCGCCCGGCGAGCTCGGCCGGGCAGGTCACGGTCCGCGTGGTCATCCACCCCGCGGGATGCAGGCGCATGGTCTCGTTCAGGAACCGGTGCGTGTACGGAAGGGCGGGCAGGTCGTCGTAGTGGGCGGGCCGGCCGGCCAGGACGGTGTCGACCTCGGCGTGCAGACGCTCGCGGACCCGCGGGTACTGGTCCAGGCAGACCATGGCCCAGGTGAGGATGGGGGCGGAGTTGGTTCCGCCCAGGAGCATGCCGACCATCTCGGCGTGGATGTCCTCGGTGGCCGCCCCGCCGCTTCCGCCGGCGTCCGCCTGCGCGCGGAGCAGCAGTTCCAGCAGGTCCGCGTCCTGTGCCGGGGCCCTGCGGTAGTCGGCGATGATGTGCTGCCCCGCCTGCCGGAGCGTACGGACGGCGTGCCGGTAGCGGCGGTTGCCGGGGGTCGGGAGGCGCCGCAGGAAGGACGGCGTGAGGATCTGCCGGGACAGTTCGTCGAACAGGACGACGGACGAGCGGCTGATCGCGTGGGCCGCCGCCCGGTCGGCACGCGCGGCGACGACCGTGCGGGCGGTGATCCGGTGGCTGAGGGCGTGGAAGGCGGGGAACGGGTCCAGGACCTGTCCCTCGTGCCACGCCCCGGTCAGCCCGGCGATCTCCTCCTGCATGGTTCCGGCGTAGTGCGCGAGCCGGTCGGGGCGGAAGGCGGGCTGGATCAGGCGGCGCTGTGTGCGGTGTTCGGCGTGCGGGCAGGTACCGACACCGCTGACGAACTGCCGGACGTGGTCATAGATGGGGCCGCCCTTGTCGTAGACACGGTCGTTGGTCGACACGTGGTGCAGCAGTTCGGGGTGGCACGGCACGTAGTAGGGCGTGCGGCCGATCCTGATCTCGACGAGGTCACCGTACGTGTGCAGGGAGCGCATGAACTCCATGGGCCGGTACGCGAGCTGCCGGGCATGACCGAGCAGGGGCAGCGCGCCGGGGGCGGTGGCGGTGGTGAAAGGCGTTGTCGACACACTCACGAGGTCGGGCTCCTGTGGCTGTGGAGGCGGTTCATACGGCTCTCTGCGCTGCCGGCGCGGGTGCCGCGTCGAGGACCGAGGTCAGACGCGTCCACCAGGCTTCGAGGGGAGCGGCGTGGCGGGGGCCGGGGCCCGCAGGCGGTTCGGCGGCGACGGCCATCGGGGGCAGGTCGCCGTAGCGGGGGTTGTTGGCGTGCCAGTGGATGGTGTTCGCGAGGGTGTTGTCGAGGTCCCGCAGGAACCGTTCGAGTGCCGGGCCCGCGCCGGCCGCCACGCGCTCACGCAGGCGCAGGACGATGCCCATGGTGTGGTTCCAGACGGCGACGGCCTCCGCGGTCGCCGGGGCGACGTCCAGGCCGTGGTGGTCCATCAGAGCGGCGACGAGGTTGTTGGCACCGCCGCCGTCCTCGATGTCCTTGCCCAGCGAGCAGATGTCGTTGGCCCAGCCCAGGAGCAGTCCGGCGGCCTCGCGCAGCGCGCTCGTGGCGGGGTGGTCGTGCTCGTGCCCGGGGATCTCCATGTCGTTGTAGATCTCCAGGGCCACGCAGACGATCGGGGCCCCGCACAGCCAGTTGCGCAGACTCACGTGCTCGGCGAGCGGAACCGTCCGGCCCGCGATCCGGTACGCCGCCTCCAGCGGGATTCCCTGGTGGTACGCGCGGTAGGCGGCGGTGAACCGGCTGTACTGCGTGTCGGTGGCGAAGGACCGGCAGTCCCGCGCCATCTCCGCGAAGTGCCTGGCGAACGGCAGGCCGTCGGCCGGTGCGGGGTCCGCACCCGTCTCCAGCACCCGCTGGAGCGCGCAGCCCACCGCGACGGCCTCCTCGACGGTGGTGAGCGACTCGATCCAGTCGTCGACGGTGAAGCCGATCAGGAACCAGCGCCCGCCCCATTCCAGCCGCTCGGGTACGCCGTCGGGGCTCGCGCAGGCCACGAACGCCCCGGAGTGGGTGGAGCGGATGCGGGCGCGGGCGGTGGGGTCGGTGGGGACAGGACAGCCGTCGATCCAGCGGTTGGGGCGGTCGTCGAACTCCAGCGCGTCCGGGCGCACCGCGACGGGGAAGGGGCAGTGGAAGGCGGGCAGGTCGGTCACGGTTGCTCCAGTGCTCGGGAGGCCGGGGTCGGTCAGTGGTCGCGATGGGTGATCAGACGGGCCAGTGCGGCCAGCTCGGCGGCGGGCACCGGATCCGGGCCGGCCGCGGCCAGGTGGTCCAGGGCCAGGCCGATGTGGCGCTCGGCCTCCCGGACGGTCCAGGTACAGCCGTTCGCCTCCTCGACGAGTTCGGTGGCCCGCCGGACCTCGTCGGCGGTCAGGGGCTCGGTGCCGTCGCAGTAGAGGCGGGCGAGCGTCTCCCCCGCCGTGGTCCCGGAGGCCAGCGCGGCGGCGACGGGCAGGGACTTCTTGCGCCAGGTCAGGTCGGAGCCCACCGGCTTCCCGGTGCGCCGCGGGTCGCCCCAGATGCCCAGCAGGTCGTCGGCCATCTGGTAGGCCAGCCCCAGGTGGGTGCCGAAGGCCCGCAGGTGGGCCGTACGCTCGGCGTCGGCGCCGCCGGCCAGGGCTCCCAGCTCGCACGCGGCCGCGGTGAGGGAGGCCGTCTTGGCCGCGGCGACCGCCGAGCACTCGGCGACCGACACAGCGGACTGCTGTTCGAGCGGGGTGTCGGCCCACTCCCCTTCGAGCAGTTGCTGGACCCAGGTGATCAGGCAGCGCATGCCCGCGGTGTCCAGCGGGGCGGCGGACGTGTTGAGGACCTGGACCGCCAGGAAGAACAGCGCGTCACCGGCCAGGATCCCCGCGGGACGCCCCTGCGTCGCCCACAGGGCGGGCCGCCCCCGCCGCAGCCGGTCGCGATCGATGATGTCGTCGTGCAGCAGGGATCCGTTGTGGACCAACTCCACCGCCACCGCGGCGGGCACCGCCGCCGGGCGGGCGCCTCCGACGACGTCGCAGGCCAGCAGCACCAGGGCCGGCCGCATCGCCTTGCCTGCGCCTTTCCGGCCGACGGGCTCGTCGGTGCCGGACCAGTCGAAGTGCAGTTCCGCCAGACAGCGCACCCGCTCCGGCAGCAGATCGATGGCCGCCCGCATGGCCGGCCCCGTCACCCTTCCCGCGTCCAGCAGCACTTGTCGGGCGTCACGGGCCGGTTGCTCGACCGTTACTGACGTCATCTCGCCTACTCCTTCACCTCGTGTGGCGCCGCCCCCTTCCGCGATGTCACAGGGGCCACGGCTCGAACTCTCACGTGAGCGGGAGCTGTGGCAGATGGCCGAGTACCGGCCGCGCACCGGCCGCGCACCGGTGAGCACGTACCTGGTACGCCCGAGCAACTCTCGCGCGACCACCCCACAGCAGATCGGGGCCACGGGCACCGCGGGAAAGGCCATTCGTGTCCGTGCCCGGCCGCAGCCAGGGAAGGGCGCGGTCGCGGCGGCCGGCTCGGACCGCGTCCCGGCCGCTCAGGCCTCTTCCCCCACCGCAAGTGGGGCGCCGGTGGCCGCCTTCGTCCTCCTGGCGGAGAACCGGCGCATGCAAGGGCGTTCGACGAGGGCGTACAGCAGTACCGCGGCGGGGAACGCCATGGCGAGGGAGACCGAGGCGGTCCACGCCGGCTCCCAGGTGCCGCCGGAGTAGTGCAGGACGCCGAGGATCACCGGAAGGTGGATCAGGTAGAAGCCGTACGAAAGGTCCCCGAGGTACACCATCGTCGGTGTCCGGAGCCACGACGTCGCGCCGCGTGCGTCCGTTGCCGCCGCGGCGAGGATCAGCAGGGCGACCGGGACCACCGTCGCGGCCGTGAGCATGAAGAGCATGGGCAACAGCACGGGCCCGACGAACAGGGTCGCGCCCAGCAGGCAGAGCGCGGACACGACGTGGACACCAGGGACCGCCCCGGCCGTGTGCATTCTCGCGAGGATCATGCCCAGCACGAATTCCGGCAGCCGGCTGAACGGGAACATGTACAGGAGGGCGAACTGCAGCTCGGACATACCGACCGCCGCGAAACGGCTCCCCGGAGGCCCGGAGCCCATGTTCAGCGTGATCAACAGCGGCACCAGCCACACGACGGCCACCGTACCGAAAGCCGCGGCAACGAGCCATTGTCCGGGAATGCGCGCGACCAGTGGAAAGAGCACGGGAAACAACAGATAGAAGAGAAGGTCACAGGTGAGCGACCAGGCGACCGAGTTACCGGCGGCGGCGAATTCGCGCACCGGGACGAGGGTGTTCACCAGTAAGGCGTTGGCCATGTCACCGAATGCCGACACGCTCGACCCCGGCTCCATGTCGGCCCGCGGGACACCGAGGCCCCAGAAGAGCAGCATGACGATCGACCAGACAACCAGGTGGTTCGGGTAGACCCGGGCGAGGCGACGGCGCCAGAACAACCGGGCCGTATCCGTATTCCGTCGCGCGTACGTCAGGACGAATCCGCTGAGAACGAAGAAGAACGAGACGCTGGTCGTACCCACGAGAAAGAGCTGCGTGCTCGGCATGCCGCCGCGGACAACAGCGTCGTACACCGCGACGTGGCAGACGAACACGGCCAGCGATGCGAACCATCTCAGCCCGGCGAGAGAGGGCAGCCGCTGGCAGGCGGCCGACGGCGGTGGCATTTTCCTCCTCGGGGACACCGGTATCCATAGGACGGGATCGCGGCGGGACGGTGTTATGTCTGTGGATGCGGCGTTCGGACCGCGCAGTGTCCGGGCTGTTCGGATCGTGCAGCGTTCGGGCTGTTCGGACCGCGCAGTGTTCGGGCTGTTCGGACCGCGCAGTGTTCGGGCTGTTCGGACCGCGCAGTGTTCGGACTGTTCGGACCGCGCAGTGTTCGGGCTGTTCGGACCGCGCAGTGTTCGGACTGTTCGGACCGCGCAGTGTTCGGACTGTGCATGCAGTGTTCAGATCGCCTGCCGGACGCGCTGCGGGACTCGCGCGGGGCTCACCGGATCGGGTGCCGGGCGATTGCGCTGGATGCCCAATTCCCGCACGCTCGTCATCCGCCGTCGTTCCCGTTCCGGGCGGATATCCGGAATCGGCGGCCGCGCCTGACGCGCCACACCGCTCAGCAGCCGGGATCGCCCCTACTGTGATCCCTGGTTTTGTCGTCCCAGCGACCGCGCCGCCGGATACACGTCCACGAAAGAGGGAATTGGCGCTCATGCCCGCACCGAGCATCGAATCACTGACACCGGCGACCGACTTCGCCGGCAATCCGTACGCGGCCTACCGGCTCCTGCGGGAACAGGGCCCGGTACACCGGGTCACCATCGCCGACTACGGTGAGGTCTGGGCGGTCGTGGGGTACGAGGAGGCCCGCGCCGCCCTGGCCGATCCGCGTCTGAGCAGCGACCCGTCCCACGGTGCACCCGGGGGCGACGGGGTCGGCGTCTTCCTCCAGGCCATGCACCAGATGGACCCGCCCGAGCACACCCGTCTGCGCAAGCTCGTCGCCACGGACTTCACCGCCCGCCGCGTCCGAGCGCTGCGGCCGCGCATCCAGGCCATCACCGACGACCTGCTGGACAAGGCCCTGCCGCTCGGCCGGACCGACCTCATCGCGAGTCTCGCCCTGCCCCTGGCGACGACGGTCATCTGCGAGCTGCTCGGCATTCCGGACGCCGACCGCGAGACCTTCCACGGCTGGGCGGCGGAGTGCGCCTGTCCGGCCGACGCGGAAGCGCGGGCGGCCGCGGCCGGGGCCACAGCGGAGTACCTCACCGGGCTCGTCGCCGCCAAGCGCCGGGAGGGCTCGGGCGACGACGTGCTCAGCGCCCTGGCCTGCACGACGGCCGACGAGGGCGACCGGCTCTCGGCGGAGGAACTGCTCAGCATGGCCTTCCTCCTGTTCTTCGCCGGGCACGAGACCACCCTCCATCTCATCGGCAACGGTGTCCTGGCCCTGCTGCGCCACCCCGATCAGCTCGACGCGCTGCGCGCCGACTGGGACCTGCTCGACGGCGCGGTCGAGGAACTCATGCGGTACGACGGCCCGGTGATGCACGCGCCCCTGCGCTACACGACGGAGCCCGTGGACGTCGCGGGCACCACCGTCCCCGCCGGGCAGCCGGTGGTCGTCGTCCTCGCCGCGGCGTCCCGCGACCCCCGGCGCTTCCCCGAACCGGACCGGTTCGACATCCGGCGCGACGCCCGGGGGCACCTCGGGCTCAGCCATGGTGTGCACCACTGCCTCGGGGGCCCCCTCGCCCGCGCGGAGACGTCCATCGCCCTCAGGTCCGTCTTCGAACGCTGCCCCCGCATCGCCCTGGACACCGACCCGGCCGGCCTCGTCTGGCACTCACGACCGTCGTGGCTCCGCGGGCTCCGTCACCTGCCCGTGCGCTACGCCTGAACGGTGCTCGCGGGGCCGGGCGTGGACCTCCAGGACGAAGCGGCGGGGTTTGAGCATGGCGGCGAAGTGCGCGGGGCGGCCGTCGGTGCGGGCGGTGGCCCGGGGGTCCCACAGGTGTACGAGGGTGGCCAGGGTCAGGACGGCCTGGGCCGTGCCGAAGTGCTCCGCGACGCATTTGCGCGCTCCCGCCCCGAAGGGCACGTACGCGCCGCGCCGCGGGGCCGCGCGGTCGGGGAGCCAGCGGTCGGGGACGAACGCGGCCGGGTCCTCGTACAGTGCCGGGTTGCGGTGGACGGCCGCGGGGCAGACCACGACGGTGCTGCCGGTGGGCAGGTGTTTCCCGGCCAGCTCGACCGGTCGCGTGGTGCAGCGGAGCACGAACCACGCCGGCGGGTACAGGCGCAGGGCCTCCGCGATGACCTGTCCGGTGCGGGGGAGGCCGGGCAGGTCTCCGTACCGGGCGCCGCGCCCTCGCAGCGTCCCGTCGAGTTCGCGGTGCAGGCGGTGGGCCTCGGCGGGGTGCCGGGTGAGGAGGTGGAGTGCCCAGCAGACGGCGAGGGCCGAGGTGTCGGTGGCCCCCAGGTACAGCGACACCACTTCCTCGGCGATGTCCCTGTCGGACGCGGCGGGCATGGCCTGCTCCAGTCGCGCGACGATGCCGTCGTCCGCTGTGGCGTCGCCCGTACGGCGCAGGTCACTGATCTTGTCGGTGAAGCGGCGCAACCGTGACAACCCCAGGCCGTGCAGGGGTCCTGGGGCCGCGAGCCGCCACAGCCTGGTGTCGATGGCCGCCAGGGCATGGCGCTGGAGGTCCTCGACCGCCTCGCGCGGGACGCGGGAGGAGAACAGGGCGCGCGTGATGGTCCGTACGGCCGTGCCGACCAGCGCGGAGTACAGGTCGACGTGCTGGTGGTCCCGCCACCCTGCCGTGGTGGCGGCGATCTCCTCCTGCACGAGCGTGGCCTGGTGCCGGAGCAGGGTGGGGTGGAAGCTCGGCTGGACGGCCCGCCGGGAGCCGCGGTGGTCCTGACGGCAGCGCAGCGCCAGGCCGTTCCCCAGCAGGCGGCGGGTCGTCGTCCACACGGGGCCGGTCCGGTCGAAGGTGCGGTCGTCGGTGAGGACCTGCCACACCAGGTCGGGGTGGCAGGGGAAGTACAGCCGCCTCCCCATGATCCGGAGCTCGACCAGGTCCCCGTACTCCGGCAGGGAGGCGAGGACGTCGAGGGGGGCTCGGGCGAGGGCGGCGGCGTGCCCGGCCAGCGGCCATGCGCCGGGGGGTGTTCCTGCGGTGTGGTGGGGGTGTGCGGTGTGGTTGGTGTGCGTGGTGTGGTTGGTGTGTGCGGTGTGACCCGCGTGTGCTGAAGGCATTGTCTGGTCCTGTGTCCGGTGCGTGCGGCAGCGTGCCGGTGAAGTCGTACCGCCCCGGCCAAGTGCCGCACCTGGGTGGTGGTGCCGGCCCGGGCAGCCGCGCACCTCGCCGTGCCGTGTGGAGGTGGAGGGGGAGGTGGTCGTAGCGCCGTCCCCGGTTCGTCGGTCGACGGCACACGCCGCGCAGGGAGCAGTTCAGGGCACCGGCATTCCGCCGCTGTCCGTGTCCGGGCGGGCGCGGGCCCGGGACTTGCCGCCCGCGAAGCGCGCGCAGCAGGGCTTCTCGACCAGGGCGTACAGCAGCCAGGAGGCGGCCAGGGCCAGCAGGAGACCGCCGCAGACGGTGACCGCCGCGCCCCGGTCGCCGTAGTGCCCGACGGCCGCCAGGGCGGGTCTGTGCACGAGGTAGAAGGCGTACGACGCCTCGCCCAGGAACACGGCCGCCGGGGTGCGCAGCCACGGCAGGGTGCCCCGGGCCTCCGAGGTGGCCACGGCCCAGACGATCAGGGCCACGGGGGCCAGGGGGGCCGCGGCGAAGAGGAAGGGTCGGGGCAGTACCGCGATGCCGGTCAGCAGGCACGCGGCCGCCAGCGCCACGGACGGCAGGAGACCGACGCGGGCCGCGTAGCCGTGCCTGTGCATCCGGGCGAGGACCATGCCCAGGACGAACTCCGGCAGCCGGGACGGCGGAAAGGTGTAGGCGAGGCCCAGTTGGACGTCGGTGACGGGGCCGTCCAGGAAGCCGTACGGCAGGGGCCGCCCGCCCAGGCCCAGGGCGATCAGGGGGATGGTCCAGGCCACGGCCACGGCACCCGCCGCGACGGCGGGCAAACGCTGCGGGCGCACCCTCGCGACGCGTGGGTACAGCAGCGGAAACAGCAGGTAGAAGAGCAGTTCGCAGGTGAGGGACCAGGTCACGTCGTTGCCGCCGGTGTGGTACTCCGGCACCGGGACGAGGGTGTTGAGCAGCAGGGCGTTGGTCAGGTCCCCGGGCAGGCCCGGGGTGACGTAGGGCAGGCCGTTGCTGATCCGCGGCATGCCCGCCGCCCGGAAGAGCAGCACGCAGCCCGCCCACACGACCAGGTGGCTGGGGTAGATCTTCACGATCCGGCGCCGCCAGAAGGCCTTGGCCGTGTCCGTGCTGCGCGCCGAGTACGCCAGGACGAAACCGCTGAGTACGAAGAAGAGCGAGACCCCGGCCGGTCCCAGGAGGAAGAGGACCATGGGCGCCGAGCCGCCGTCCGGCGTGGTCACGAGCGCGGCGTGGCACACGAACACGCACAGCGCGGCGACGAACCGCAGGCCGGTGAGGGCGGGCAGGCGGGCCGACGCGGCGGGCAGCGTGCGCATATGGCTCCTCGGGGGCGCGGAAGCACCTGGTGAGCAGGCGCGGTGCCCGGCCGGGCCGGGCGGCGGGTGAGGGAGCCCGTGCCCCGGTCACCGTGCGCGGGCTCCGGCTGCCGCCCGGCGACGCGCCCCGCCCTGCCGCCTTCCACCTGGCGGAGGCGTCGGGCGGTGCGTCAGCGGGCGGCGGCCGCGCCGCGGAGGAGAACCGCCGGGGCTGTTGGCCCCGGAGCGGGCAGGCGCGGGCCGTCGCCGACGCGCGACCAGGCGTGTCCGACAGGTCCTCGGCGGCGGCCCGCACGAGAGTGGCCCTCAGAGGCCGAGGGACGGCAGACTCCCGCCGGCGCCACCGGCGGCGGAACCGACGCCGCTGCCCACTCCCCCGGCAGCCGAGCCGATCCCTCCGCCGATGCCGGCGGCGGCAGCGCCGATGCCGCTGCCGATGCCGGATGCCGCGGAGGCGAGCGGGCTCGCGGCCGCCATCCCGGCACCGCACAGACTGAACAGACTCGTCGCGACGAGTGTCACGCACACACGACCGAGCACCTTCATGTGACCTCCTTGGCAGGTCCGGCCGACAGAAACCCCTTGCTGCCTACCGTCAGGTGGGCGGCAGTACGCGCGCTGTGCCTCCTCGCGCCGCCTGTTGGCCCCGCGCTCCCCGCGCCGCGCCGGATGGGGGGCTCCGCCGCTGCGGGGCTTCCCACCCGCCCACCCGTACCGCCCCAGCGGCCGGGACCGGCCCCGACCTAGCGGCTCACAGCTCCGCTGCACGCGTCCCGCCGCTACCGCGGCGAGACCTCCCACCCGCCCACCCGCACCACCCAACAAACCCGCCCGGCCCCGACCTAGCGGCTCGCAGCTCCGCTGCACGCGTCCCGCCGCTACCGCGGCGAGACCTCCCACCCACCCACCCGCACCACCCAACAAACCCGCCCGGCCCCGACCTAGCGGCTCGCAGCTCCGCCGCCCGCCCCCCGCCGCTACCGCGGCGGAGCCACCCACCCACCCGCACCACCCAGCGGGCAGGCCGCGCCCCGGCCTAGCGGCTTTCCTGCCGTCGTTCTGTGCCGCCGTTACGCGGCACACCCGCCCCGACTACACCCAGCGGCTCGCGGCTGATCGGTGGGTGGTCGTCACGTGCGGTGTGGCAGCGAGCGATGGTGTTGCAGGTGTGCAGGGGGGCCGTCAGGGCGGCGGTGCGTTCGTTGGTGTTGGTGTCAGGGCCGTACGTTGGCCCGTGCGTCGGGCAGGGTGCGGTGGTGCTCGCCGCCAGGCGCGACCCTTTCGACAGGTCAGGCGTTGCCGTCGGGGCCCCTTCGATGAGATCGAGGCCACAAACGGCGAAGCAGGCTGCGGCCCGTGTCGACCGGCCCGAGCTTGTGCTCCTGGCGTAGGCCGCAGGCCTGGGCCTCCACTTCCGCGGCAGTGCGGTGGGGGGCTTGTGGGGTCGGCCGGAACGGTCGTGCAGGCCCGTCCAACCCTGCGCTCGCTAGCGGCGCAGCCACCTATGGGCCGTGGGCCATGGGCCGTGAGATGCCCGTCTCGGCAGCGTCCTGCGCGACGGGGCGGTCGGTACGGACACGCTCGATCAGCAGCCGCCTACCGAGCGGTCAGCCGGGTATCAACGTCGGACACGAGGATCTCCGTGCGGCACAGTCCTGGACAGCTTCACCACACCGGAGGTCTTCGCCATGATCAAGCCTGACCGGAATTGACGACGCTCGTGATCGCTACAGCTAGCGGAGGCTCCAGCGATCAGTTACCGCTGCTACCGGGGCGGACCTCACACCCTCCCGCCCGTACTGCCTCAGGATCGGGCTGACCTCAACCCTGGTCTCGCAGATCGCAGTCCGGCGCACGCCTGCCGCCACTGCGCGAGGGAACCACCGCACACCACCCCAGCGCACCGGGCCGACTCTCGCCCGGTCGGCTGCGGGCTGCTGCCGCCTCCCGCTGCTACCTTCCGACGAAGAGGCGGCCCCTTGGCTCAACGGCCGTCTGCCACCGCCCGCTTGAACCTCCCGCGATGACAGCCCCGGCCTGGCAGAGGCACGTCCGGTGTCCGCGTAACGCCTCAACGGCCAGGTGCGGCATCGGTCTCACACGTGACGGCTCGCAGGTGCGTCGGCCCCTGTGTCGGTGGGGGCGGGCGGGAGAAGAGATCCGCCAGGCGGGCGAGGCCGTGCGGCAGGTGTGCGTGGGTGCGGCCGCAGGAAGAGCCCGGGCTGCAGACCAGAAGGGCGGGCGGGTGGGAGAAGAGATCCGCCAGGCGGGCAGGGCCGTGCCGCAGGCGCGCGTGGGCGCGGCCACAGGAAGAGCCCGGGCTGCAGAACGGAAGCGCGGGTGGGTGGGAGGAGAGCTTCGCCTTGCGGGCGGGGCCGCGCCTCGGGGTGCCGCCAAGGCCTCGAGGCCAGGCTCAGCGCGGAGGACGGCGCTCCCCGAGCAGGCGGGAGCCTACGATGCGGTCGCCGAAGACGTCGTCGGGGTTGGTGAGGACACAGGTCTCCAGCGACAGGCACCCGCACCCGATGCAGTCCGTGAGGTGATCCCGCAACCGCCCCAACTGCTGGATGCGCTGGTCGAGTTCGGCCCGCCAGGTCTCCGAGAGCCGCGCCCAGTCCGTCCGCGTCGGCGTCCGCCCCTCCGGCAGCTCCGCGAGCGCGTCGCGGATCGTGGCGAGGGGGATGCCGACCCGCTGCGCCGCCCGGATGAAGGCGACGCGGCGCAGCGTGTCCCGGCTGTAGCGACGCTGGTTGCCCGAGGTGCGGCGGCTGCTGATGAGCCCCTTGGTCTCGTAGAAGTGCAGCGCGGAGACGGCCGCGCCGCTGCGCGCGGCCAGTTGGCCGACGGAGAGCTCGTGGATCTTCTCTGGGATCTGGGGCACCCCTCCGAGCCTACTCACCCCCTCGTTGACACCCGCCACCGCACCCAGCATGCTGAGCAAGCGCTTAGTCCAGTCAGGACGTCCGCGTCCGATCAGGACGTCCGCGTCCGGCCAGAACGTCCGCGTACAGCCGTCCCGACCGCCCGCCCGTACAGGAGGCCCCCATGACAGAGCCGAGGATCTTCACGTCAGCCGACGACCTGCGCGCCGCGGTCGGGGAGCAGTTGGGGTACAGCGACTGGCTGGAGGTCGACCAGAAGCGGATCGACCTGTTCGCGGAGGCCACCGGTGACCACCAGTGGATCCACGTCGATCCGGAGCGGGCGGCCGCCGGGCCCTTCGGGGCGACCATCGCGCACGGCTATCTGACGCTGTCGCTGCTGCCGGTCTTCGTGCCGCAGGTGATGCGCGTCGAGGGCATGCGGATGGGGCTCAACTACGGGACGAACAAGGTGCGCTTCCCCTCCCCCGTGCCCGTCGGCTCGCGGCTGCGCGCGACCGCCGTCCTGACGGCGGTGGAGCCGACGAAGGACGACGGCGTGCAGGTCACGACGGCGGTGACGGTGGAACGCGAGGGCGCCGACAAGCCCGCCTGCGTCGCGGAATCGGTGTCCCGCTACTACTTCTGACCCCCGGCACCACCCCGAGCCCCGGGACCACCCCGAGCCGCGCCACCACTCCACCGGCCCCGGCACCACCCCGAGCCCTACCCCGCGACCCCAGCCCCAGCCCCGGCCCCGGCAACACCCGGCTCCGCCCCCACCATCCGCAGCACGAGGTCCGCGTACAGCGCGCCCACCTCGTCCGGTGTGCGGTGGCCCGCCGTGTTGAACCAGCGGGCCACGTCGATGCACAGGGAGAGCACGGCCAGGGTGGTGCCGGGGACGTCGGGGACGTCGAACTCGCCCGCGCGGACGCCGTCGTTGATGATCTCGCGCACCGCGGCGTCGGACTTCCGGCGCAGGGCCACGATCTCGGTACGGTGCTCGGGGCCGAGGGCGTCGAGTTCGTACTGTACGACCCGTGCGGTCATGTGGTGGCCGGCGTGCCAGCGGACGAAGGAGCGCACGGCGTCCGCGAGCCGCTCGGCCGCGGTGCCCCCACCGTCGGCGGCGGTGCGCAGGACGGCGAGGGCCTTCTCGTGGCCGAGCCTGCTGATGCGATGGAGGAGCTCCTCCTTGGTCTTGTAGTGGATGTAGAGCGCGGCGGGGCTCATGCCCGCGCGGCCGGCGATGTCGCGGGTCGTGGTGGCGTGGTAGCCGCGCTCGGCGAAGGCCTCGACCGCGGCGATCAGCAGCCGCCTCGCCGCGTCGGGACTGACCTCGGCCCACGGCTGTTCCTCGCCGAGGGTCTCCTTCGCCGCACCCATGCGCGCTCCTTCCACCGTCCGGGACAGACACCCTACCCTGCGGGTGAGCAAGCGCTTAGGCAAGTGGCCGGGGGCGCGAGCGGGGCGGCGCCCCCGGTCAGAAGGCCGAGACGCCCGTCAGGGCCCGGCCGATCACGAGCTTCTGGATCTGGCTGGTGCCCTCGTAGAGGGTCATGACGCGGGCGTCGCGCAGGAGCTTGCCGACGGGGTACTCGTCGATGTAGCCGTAGCCGCCGAAGACCTGGAGGGCGTGGTTCGCGGCGCGCACCGCGGCCTCCGACGCGAACAGCTTGGCCTTGGACGACTCGGTGGCGAACGGCAGGCCGCGGTCGACGAGGTCGGCGACCCGCCAGGTGAGCAGCCGGGCCGCGTCCACGTCGACGGCGATGTCGCTGAGCAGCTCCTGGACGAGCTGGTGATGGGCGATGCTCCTGCCGAACTGCTCGCGCTCGGTCGCGTACGCCACCGCCGCGTCGAGGGCCGCCTGGGCGATCCCCACGCACCCCGCGGCCACCGACATCCGCCCCTTGGCGAGGGCCGCCATGGCCACCGAGAACCCCTTGCCCTCGGGTCCCAGCAGGGCGTCGGCGGGCACCCGTACGTCCTCCAGGACGAGTTCGGCCGTGGCCTGGCCGCGCAGGCCGAGCTTGCCGTGCACGGCGCGGCGGGTCAGGCCGGGCGCGTCCGCCGGCACCAGGAAGGCGGAGACGCCCTTGTGCCCCGGGGCGTCGTTGGTGCGCGCGAACAGCAGCACGACGTCGGCCCAGGTGCCGTTCGTGATGAACATCTTGGTGCCGTTGACGGTGTACGTGCCGTCGGTGCCGAGGACGGCCATGGTGGTGAGGTGGGCCGCGTCGGAGCCCGTGCCGGGTTCGGTGAGCCCGAAGCAGCCCAGGAGGGCGCCGGAGGTGAGCCCGGGCAGCCAGCGCCGCTTCTGCTCCTCGGTGCCCCAGGCGGCGACGGACTTCGCCACGAGCCCGAGCGAGACGGAGACGATCCCGCGCACGGACGAGTCGCCCCGGCCGAGCTCCTCGGTGACCAGGCAGTACGCGAGGTGGTCGCCGCCGCTGCCGCCGTACTCCTCGTCGATGGTCAGGCCGAGGAAACCGAGGTCGCCGAGCTTGCGGACGACGGCCCTGTCGACGCTCTCGGCGCGGTCCCAGGCGGCCGCGTACGGGGTCACCTCGCGCGCCACGAAGTCCTTGGCGAGGCGCCGGACGGCGTCCTGCTCCTCGCTGAGCTCCAGGTTCATCGAAGCCTCCCCGCGTACGGAGTGTGGTCAGCAGTTTTTAATTAGCACTGCTAGTTTATGTGGGCAGCCCTACTATGTGCCGCATGGCCCGACCGCGCAAGCCCCTCCTCAGCCGCGACCGCATCGTGGACGCGGCGCGCTCCCTCGTGGACGCCGAGGGGCTCGCCGCGGTCTCCACCCGCCGCCTCGCCGCCGAGCTCGGCGTCAGCGGGCCCTCCCTCTACAACCACTTCGCGACCAAGGACCAGATCCTGGAGGCGGTCGCGGACTCGGTCAGCGCGCAGGTCGACCTGTCGATGTTCGAGGACGGCCGGGACTGGCGCACGGCGCTGCACGACTGGGCCGTCTCCTACCGGGCGGCGCTGACCCGGCACCCGAACATCGTCCCCGTCCTGGCAAGCGGCCCCGGCCGCCGCCCGGCCGGACTCCGGCTCGCGGACGCCGTGTTCGGCGCCATGGTCGACGCGGGCTGGCCCCCGGCGCAGGCCACGTCGATCGGCGCGCTGATGCGGTACTTCATCATGGGCTCGGCGCTCGGGTCCTTCGCGGGCGGCTTCGTCGACGACGAGACGGCGTACGACCCCGCCGACTACCCGCACCTCGGCCAGGCCCACCTCCTCGCGGAGCACCAGCAGCGGGTGGACGAGCGCGCCTTCGAGACCGGGCTGCGGGCGCTGCTCGACGGCCTGGCCCTCCAGTACGAGCGGGTCGCCCTGCACACCGGCTGACCGGGGCCGGGCCGGGGCCCCGGGCCGTCGGAACGCCTGCGTCAGAACACCACCAGGGCCCTGCCGCCCTTGCCCGCCTCCATGTTCGCGAACGCGCCCGGGATGCCCTCCAGGCCGATCCGGTCGGTGACCAGGAGGCCGAGGTCGAGCCGCCCGGCCCGGACGTGCTCGGCGAGCACGGGGACGTCCCGCTCCGGGTGCGTGTTGCCGTACACGCAGCCCGCGAGGGTGCGGCCCCAGTGGAAGATCTCCAGGGCGTTGAAGGTGACCTGCTGGTCCTTGCCGCCGATGCCGACGACCGTCGTACGGCCGCCGCGGCGGGTGGACTCCCAGGCCGTACGGATGGTCACCGCGCGGCCCACGCACTCCACGGCCACGTCGACGCCGTGGCCGCCGGTGCGGGCCCGGACGTCCCGGGCGGTGGTGGCGGACGCGACGACGTAGTCCGTGGCCCCGGCCGCCCTGGCCAGGTGCTCCTTGTCGGGGGACACGTCGACCGCGACCACCTGCGCCGCCCCCGCGATCCGCGCCGCCTGGAGCGCGGCGAGGCCGACGCCGCCGGCCCCGAAGACGGCGACCGTCTCGCCCTCGCGGACGCGCGCCGCGTGGTGCACCGCGCCGTAGCCCGTGAGGACGGCGCAGCCGAGGAGCGCGGCGTCGGTGAGCGGGACCCCGTCCGGGGCGGGCAGGACGCAGTCGGCCGCCACCACCGTCTCCTCGGCGAAGGCGGCCACGTTCAGGCCGGGGTGCAGGCCGGTGCCGTCGGCACGGCGGGCGTACACGGCGCCCGCGCCCGTGAGCGCGGCCTCGCACAGCCAGACCTCGCCGAGGCCGCAGGCGTGGCAGCGGCCGCAGGACGGGGCCCAGTTGAGGACGACGCCGTCGCCGGGCGCGACCCGGGAGACGCCCTCGCCCACGGCCGTCACGGTGCCCGCGCCCTCGTGCCCGAGCACCGCCGGGACCGGGACCCGCATCGTGCCGTTCGTCAGGGACAGGTCGGAGTGGCACACCCCGGCGGCGGCCAGGCGCACCCGCACCTGGCCGGGGCCGGGGTCGGGCAGCTCGATCTCGGTGATCTCCAGCGGAGAGCCGACGGCGGGCAGGACGGCGGCGCGGACCACGATGGCTGTTCCTCCTGGGTGAGGGCGGAAGGGGACACAGGTGGGCGGGGGCGTGCGAGGGGTGCCTGGTTTTCGGTCGGGGGTCAGAACTGGAGGGACTTCGTCTGGAGGTACTCCGCGAGGCCGTGCCGGCCCAGTTCACGGCCGACGCCCGACTGCTTGTAGCCGCCGAAGGGGGCGAGCGGATTGAAGGCGCCGCCGTTGATGTCGACCTGGCCGGTGTCGAGGCGGCGTGCGAAGGCCTCCGCCTCCCCGTCGTCGCCCGCCCACACCGCGCCCGCGAGGCCGTACGCGGTGCCGTTGGCGATGGTCTCGGCCTCGTCCTCGTCCTCGTAGCGCAGCAGGGTGAGGACCGGGCCGAAGATCTCCTCCTGGGCGATGGTCATGTCCGGGGTGACGTCGGCGAAGACGGTGGGGCTCACGTAGTAGCCGCGCTCGCCCGGGGCCTCGGGGCCGCCCGCCACCAGGCGCGCGCCCTCCTCGATGCCCTGGAGGATGTAGCCGCGCACGCGGTCCCGCTGGCGGGCGCTGACCACCGGGCCGATGCGGTCGCCGTACTTGGCCGCGGCGCGGGCGGCGAGGTCGACCGCCTCGTCGTACCGCGACGTGTGGACGAGCATGCGGGTCCAGGCGCTGCACGTCTGGCCGGAGTTGGCCATGACGTTGGCGACGCCGACGTGCACGGCCCTGGCGAGGTCGGCGCTCTCCAGGATGACGTTGGCGGACTTGCCGCCCAGTTCCAGGGCGACGCGCTTGACGGCGGCGCCCGCGATGGCGCCGATCTTCCTGCCGACGGCCGTGGAGCCCGTGAAGGAGACCAGGTCCACGCCGTCGTGCTCGGCGAGCGCCTGGCCCGCGACCGGGCCGCGGCCGGTGACGAGGTTGAACACCCCGGCGGGCACGCCCGCCTCGTGCACGACCTCGGCGAAGAGCTGGGCCGTGAGCGGCGTGTCCTCGGCGGGCTTCAGCACGACGGCGCAACCCGCGGCGAGGGCGGGCGCGACCTTGGCGACGATCTGGTGGAGGGGGTAGTTCCAGGGGGTGATCGCGCCGACGACCCCCACGGGCTCGGCGTACACCGTGGAGTTGCCGACCTTCTCCTCGAAGGGGTACGCGGCCGCAAGCTCCGCGTACGAGCCCGCCACCGCGATCGGCAGGCCCGCGTGCACGGCCTCCGCGAACGGCAGCGGGGCGCCCAGCTCGGCGGCGACCGTGCCGGCGATCTCGTCCTTCCGGGCGGCCAGGCCGTCGCGGACGGCGGCGATCCGCGCGGCCCGGTCCGCCTGCGGCGTCGCCGCCCAGCCGCGCAGGGCCGCGCGGGCGGCACGCACCGCCGCGTCCACGTCGGCGGCGGTGCCCGCCGGGACGTGGGCGATGACCTGCTCGTCGGCCGGGTTCACCACCGGGAGCGTGTCCGGGGTGGCGGCGGGGGTCCACTGCCCCGCGATGTACATGGCGTTGTGGGGCTTCATGGCGCCTAAACTAGCGCCGATAGTTAACGTCCCGCCAGGGTGGGCGCGCGGTCAGCCCGCGCGGACGGCCGCACCCGCCGCCCCCACCAGCAGCACGCCCAGGGTCAGGAACGGTGCCCCCACCCCCGCCACCCCGGTGACCAGGCCCGCCGCGGCCGGAGCCACGACCTGGCCCAGCCGGTTGCCGGTGAGGCGCAGGGCGAGCGCCGTGGAGCGGGCCCCGGCGGGCGCCGCCCGGACCACCGTCGTCATGGACAGGGGCTGGCCGACGCCCAGGCAGAACCCGAGCAGCGTCAGCGTCACGCCGAGCGCCCACACCGGCAGCGGCAGCGCGAGCCCGGCGCACAGCACCCCGGCCAGCAGGCAGGTGCCGACGACGAGGGTCCGCCGCCCGACGAGCCTGATCAGCGGGTCCATCACCAGGCGGCAGGCGATCGTCGCGCCCGCGCGCAGGCTGAGCAGCACGCCGACGGCGGCGGGCGCGACGCCCCGGTGTTCGCCGACGACCGGGAGGTAGGCGGTCAGGACGTCGGTCGCGGACAGCACGGCCAGGCTGATGAAGATCCCCGCGGGTACGCCGCGGGCGCGCAGGATGCGGGACATGGGCGCCTTGGCCGCCTTGCCGCCCTCAGCGGCTTCGACCTCGCCCGCCTCGGCAGCCTTGCTCGCCCTGCCCGCCTCGCCCGCTGGGGCCGATGCGCCCGACGTGCCCGCGGACCGCTGGTGCTCGATCCGCCACAGCGACGTGAACGCCGCCGCCGCGACCCCCGCCGAGACCACCAGGGCCAGGGCGCTGGTGGCGCCGGTGTCGCCGCCGATCAGGGCCCCGGCCGCGAGCGGGCCGACGAGCTGGCCGAGGGAGGCGCCGATGGTGAAGTGGCCGAAGTCGCGGTCCTGTTCGGCGGGTGCCGACTGGCGGGCGACGATGGACTGGGCGCCGATGACGAAGCACAGATGGCCCAGGCCCATCAGCCCGCTGAACGCGGCGAGCGCGCCGAGCGACCCGGCGGTGCCGCTGAGCGCGCAGCCGCCCGCGATGAGGACGACGCCGAGGGGCAGCAGCGGCGCGCACCGCCCGTGGTCGGTACGGCGCCCGAGCGGCACGGCGGCGAAGAGCGGAAGCAGCGCGTACACGCCCGCGATCACGCCGACGGCGCGTTCGTCGGCGCCCAGCGACAGGGCCCGGTACGAGACGGCGGGCCGCGCCATGGACACGGCGCCCTGCGCGCAGCCGAAGGCGATCACCAGCCGCAGCAGCCACCCCCTGCCCGCGGGAAGCCCGGGCCGCCGCGCCGGGGGCCCGTCGGAAGGCGGGGCCTCCGCCGCGCCCACGGCCCCGGCGCCCGTCCCGCCGGAGTGCCGCGCCCCTGCCCCACCGGAGTGCCGCGCCCCTGTCCCGCCGGGGCGCGGCACTCCCGTCCCCCCGGCTCCGCGGGGACGACGTATCCGCATCAGATGACGCCGAAGAGGATCCCGGCCCCCAGGACCACCAGCGAGGTGAGGACCGCCCACTTCACGGTGAACCGCGTGTGGTCGCCGAACTCGACCTTCGCCATGCCCACCAGGACGTACACGGCGGGCACCAGCGGGCTCGACATGTGCAGGGCCTGTCCGGCGATGGAGGCGCGGGCGATCTCGATGGTGGAGACGCCGTGGGCGTTGCCCGCCTCGGCGAGCACGGGCAGGACGCCGAAGTAGAAGCCGTCGTTGGACATGAAGTACGTGAGGGGGATCGAAAGGAGGCCGGTGACCAGGCCCATCTGGCCCCCCATGCCGTCCGGGATGGCGTTCACGAGCCAGTCGGCCATGTGGTCGACCATGCCGGTGCCGGTGAGGACGCCGGTGAAGACGGCGGCGGCGAAGACCATGCCGGTGACGTTGAGGACGTTCTCGGAGTGGGCGGCGATCCGGGCCTTCTGGTCGGGCATGTGCGGGAAGTTGACGGTGAGCGCCAGGGCCGCGCCGAGCAGGAACAGGACCGGGATCGGCAGCCACTCCATGATCATGGCGGTGAGCAGCAGGACGGTGAGGCCCGCGTTGAACCAGTAGAGCTTGGGGCGCAGGGTGGGCCGGTGGGGGTCGAGGCCCTGGAAGCCGTCGTCGTCCACGGCGTCGGCTCCCGAGCCGGAGCCGGAGCCGGAGCCGGAGTCGGCGTCGGAGCCGGTCGTCGCCTCCGCGCCGGAGCCGGACGAGAGCTTCGCGCCGGACCCGGGCGAGGCCTTCGCGCCGGAGCCGGACGAGACCTCCGCGCCCCCGGCGCCCGCCGCGCGCCCGGCGCCCGCCGTACCGCCGCCCTTGACGAAGCTGACCCGTCCCGCGCGGGCGCCCTGGCCGCCCGCGCCGGCGAGCACCGGCTCGTCCGCGGCCGTCCCGCGCTCCAGGACCTCGTCGAGCGAGAGCACTCCGAGCCGCCTGCGCTCGCGCAGGCCGAGGACGTACGCGAGGACGAACACGGCGACGAGGCCGACCGCGAGCGCCGGGATCATCGGCACGAAGATGTCGGAGGCGTCGACCTTGAGCGCGGTGGCCGCGCGGGCCGTGGGGCCGCCCCAGGGCAGGGTGTTCATCACGCCGTTGGCGGTGGCCGCGACGCCCGTCATCACGACGAGGCTCATCTTGAGGCGCTTGTACAGCGGGTACATCGCCGACACCGTGATCATGAAGGTGGTGGAGCCGTCGCCGTCCAGCGAGACGATCGCGGCGAGCACGGCGGTGCCGACGACGACGCGCATCGGGTCCGCCTTGCAGAACCGCAGGATGGAGCGGACGACCGGGTCGAAGAGGCCGACGTCGATCATGACGCCGAAGTACACGATGGCGAACATGAGCATCGCCGCCGTGGGCGCGAGGTTGCCGACGCCTTCGATGACGTAGTCGCCGAGGTGGGCGGCCTTGCCCACGAGGACGCAGAAGAACGCGGGGATCAGCACCAGCGCCGCGATGGGCGACATCTTCTTCATCATGATCAGCACCAGGAAGGTGGCGATCATGACGAATCCGAGGATTGTCAGCATGGGGGCTACCTATCGTTCACCATCGAACTGCCACCAGGTCTGGCGGTCCGGACGACGGTAGGACCCGCTTTCCCGCGTTAACAAGGTGTTGACGCGTGAGCAATAAGCGCAGAACTCCAGGTCAACGCGGTACGGCTAGGACGGCGTCGCGGCGGGCGCCGCCGCGAGGGGCGCGACGGTCACGGGGAAGCCGTTGAGCACCGCCGTGCCGGAGAGCGGATCGAGGAGGCTGCCGTCGAGGAGCTGGTTGACGTTGGCCCCGGGATCCTCGCCCGCGACGCCGAGCCGGGTGCCGGGGCGGTCGTGGCCCCAGCCGTGCGGCAGGCTCACCACGCCCGGGCGCACCGTGTCCGTCACCTCCACGGCCACCGCGAGCCCGCCCCCGGCGGCCGTCACGCGCGCCGCCGCCCCGTCGGCGAGGCCGAGGCGGTCCGCGTCCTCGGGGTGGACGTGCAGGGTGCAGCGGTTGGTGCCGCCGGTGAGCGGCCGGACGTTGTGCATCCAACTGTTGTTGGAGCGCAGATGGCGGCGGCCGACGAGGACGAGGGCGGCCGGGGCCGCGTCCAGCGCGCGGGCGAGGCGCGGCAGATCGGCGGCGATCGGCTCCGGGAACAGCTCGATCCGGCCGCTGCGGGTCTTGAGCACCTCCGGTACGCGCGGCGCCAGCGGGCCGAGGTCGATGCCGTGCGGGTGCTCCAGGAGGCGGGCGAGGGTCAGCCCGTCCGGGTCGGCGCCGAAGCCGTCGCCGTAGGGGCCGAGGCGCAGCATCATGTCCAGGCGCCGCTCGGGGCCGCTCTCCCCGGTCAGGAGCGCGGCGAGCTCCCGGGGGTCGCGGCCGTGCACGCGGGCGCCCGGGTCGGCGACGGCCTTGCCGAGGGTGCTGTCGACGACCAGGGCGTCCACCGTGGCGGGGTCGGCGCCGTGCGCGCCGGTGGCGGCGAGCACGAGCCGGGCGAGGATCTCCGTCTCGGCCATCCGGCCGTCCTGGAGGGGGACGGCGGCGCGGGTGTAGCGGACCTGGTTGCGCACGGCCAGGGCGTTGAAGGCGAAGTCGTAGTGGGGGCTCTGGGCGGGCGGGGGCGGCGGGAGCACGACGTGCGCGTGGCGTGAGGTCTCGTTCAGGTACGGGTCGACGCTCACCATGAAGTCCAGGGAGGCCAGGGCCTTGTCGAGGCGGTCGCCGTCGGGCGCGGAGAGCACCGGGTTGGCGGCCACGACGACCAGGGCGCGGATCGGGCTGTCGCCCAGGCCGCTGTCCGGCACCCGGGGCGGGGTGTCGATCTCCTCGGCGAGCGCGGCCAGGGGCAGCTCCCCCTTGGCCTCGGGGTGGCCGCCCACCCGGCTGCGCCAGCGGCCGAGCGCGAAGCCGCGGCCGGGCCCTGCGGGGCGCGGGGCCCTGCCGGTGGCGGAGAGCGGGAACATGGCGCCGCCGGGCCGGTCGAGGTTGCCGGTGAGGACGTTCAGTACGTCGACGAGCCAGCAGGTCAGCGTGCCCAGCGAGACGGTGCTGGCGCCGACGCGGCCGTAGACGGCGGCGGTGGGCGCGTCGGCCAGCTCGCGGGCGAGCGTCCGGATCGTCGCCGCGGGCACGTCACAGGCGTCGGCCACGGCCTCCGGGGTGACGTCCCGCAGCGCCGCGCCCACGTCGGCCACGCCGGTGACGTGGCCGGCGAGGCGGCCGGGGTCGACGCGGCCTTCGGCGAAGAGGACCTGGACCAGCGCGGCGAGCAGCAGCGCGTCCGTGCCGGGCCGGATCGCCAGGTGCCGGTCGGCGAGGCGCGCGGTGCGGGTGCGGCGCGGGTCGACGACGGTGAGCGTCCCGCCCCGGGCGCGCAGCGCCTTGAGCCGGCCGGGGAAGTCGGGGGCGGTGCACAGGCTGCCGTTGGAGTCCAGGGGGTTGGCGCCGAGCATCAGCAGGTGGTCGGTGCGGTCCAGGTCCGGCACGGGGACGGCCAGCGCGTCGCCGAAGAGCAGGCCGCTGGAGACGTGCTTGGGCATCTGGTCGACGGTGCTCGCGGTGAACAGGCTGCGGGTGCCGAGGCCGCCGAGCAGCACGGGCGGGTACAGGGCGCCCGCCATGGTGTGCACGTTCGGGTTGCCGAGGACGACGCCGACAGCGCCGGGCCCGTACCGGTCGACGACCGGGCGCAGCCCGGCCGCGACGGCGTCGAACGCCTCGTCCCAGCCCGCCTCCACCAGGCGTCCGCCGCGGCGGACGAGGGGTCGGGCGAGCCGGTCCGGGTCGGCGTCGGCCGCGCCGAAGGCGGCGCCCTTGGGGCAGAGGAAGCCCTTGCTGAAGACGTCGTCCGCGTCGCCGCGCGCGCCGGTCACGCGCGCCCCCTCGACGGTGAGCGTGAGCCCGCAGGTGGCTTCGCAGAACGGGCAGATGCGCGGGGCGGTGCGGGTCATGGGCCCTCCCGGGGCGGCGGGCGGCGCGCGCTCGGCGCGCGGGACGCGGGACGCGGTGTGCGACGGGGCTGCGCGGGTTCTCGGAGACGCGGGGCGACGCAGGGTTCTCGGTGAGCGGGGCAGGAAGCGGGCTTCTCGGTGCCGCGGGTACGCGGCTCGCGCACCACGGGTACGCGGATCACGGATACGTGGCGTGCGGCACGCCCTAGCATACCGACCGGTATGCATGACGCCAGGGGCCATCCCCCCCCCCGCAAGGCCCTGCGGGGCCCGCGCCACCCCCGGCGGGTGCCCCCGACCCCCCGCGAACCCCGAAGGGCCGTTCGCATTTCACCGTTTCCCCTTGCGCTCGGAAATCCCGAATCCTACGGTGTCCCATAGGAATCATTGGCGAGGGTGCCGGCGTGGGCCGGGGAGTCGAGGGAGCTGTCATGAGTGGGGAGCACTCCAGGAACGACGCGCGCAAGACCGCCGAAGCGCTCGGCTACCTGACGGGGTTCGGCAACGAGCACAGCTCCGAGGCGGTCCCCGGCGCCCTGCCGCAGGGCCGCAACGCGCCGCAGCGCGCCCCCCTCGGGCT
The DNA here is from genome assembly GCF_014656095.1 of Streptomyces longispororuber. Classification (GTDB taxonomy): domain Bacteria; phylum Actinomycetota; class Actinomycetes; order Streptomycetales; family Streptomycetaceae; genus Streptomyces; species Streptomyces longispororuber. The sequence goes on along the minus strand of NZ_BNBT01000105.1, from coordinate 4,272 downwards.
GTACGCGGAGCAGCTCAGCGGCACCGCGTTCACCGAGCCCCGCGCGCACAACCGGCGCTCGTGGCTGTACCGCATCCGCCCCTCGGCGGCGCACCCGCCGTTCGCCCGGACCGGCAACGGCGCCCTGCGCACGGCCCCGTTCACCGAGACCGTGCCCGACCCCAACCGGCTGCGGTGGGACCCGCTGCCGGAGCCGGCGCCCGGCACCGACTGGCTCGCGGGCCTGTGGACTCTCGGCGGCAACGGCGACGCCACGCAGCGCACGGGCATGGCGGTGCACCTGTACCACGCGAACGCCTCCATGGAGCGGGTGTTCAGCGACGCCGACGGCGAGCTGCTGATCGTGCCCGAGCGCGGCGGCCTGCTGCTGCGCACGGAGCTGGGCCTGCTGCACGCCGAGCCCGGCCACGTCGCGCTGGTCCCGCGGGGCGTCCGCTTCCGCGTCGAACTGCTCGACGACAGCGCCCGCGGCTACGTGTGCGAGAACTACGGCGCGGCCTTCCAGCTCCCCGACCTCGGCCCGATCGGCGCCAACGGCCTGGCCAACGCCCGCGACTTCCAGGCGCCGGTGGCCGCGTACGAGGACGTCGAGGGCCCCGTCGAGGTCGTGAACAAGTTCTGCGGCAACCTGTGGTCGGCGACGTACGACCACTCGCCGCTCGACGTCGTCGCCTGGCACGGCAACCACGTGCCGTACGTCTACGACCTGCGCCGCTTCAACGTCATCGGCTCGATCTCCTACGACCACCCGGACCCGTCGATCTTCACCGTGCTCACCTCGCCGTCGGACACCCCGGGCCTGGCGGGCGTGGACTTCGTCGTGTTCGCGCCCCGCTGGCTGGTCGGCGAGGACACCTTCCGGCCGCCGTACTTCCACCGGAACGTGATGAGCGAGTACATGGGCCTGATCGAGGGCGCGTACGACGCCAAGGCCGCCGGGAAGGGCGGCTTCGTGCCCGGCGGCGGCTCGCTGCACAACATGATGTCCGCGCACGGCCCCGACCGGGAGACCTTCGAGAAGGCCAGCGCCGCCGAGCTGAAGCCGCAGAAGATCGACGACGGCCTCGCGTTCATGTTCGAGACCCGCTGGCCCGTCACCGCCACCGCGCAGGCGGCGGAGGCCGACCACCTGCAGCGGTCGTACGACGACGTGTGGCAGGGTCTGGAGCGTCATTTCCGGCCGTAGTACCCCCACTTCCGGCCGCCGGCCACATCGTGACGGAAGTACGGAGTTCCCTGTGACCGCGTTCGCCCCGGACTCGATCGTGCTGAACCGGAAGCTGCCGCTCTGGTATCAGGTGTCGCAGTCGTTGCGCGCCTCGATACTCGGGCGCACCCCGGACGCCCCGCTGCGCCTGCCCACCGAGGAGCAGTTGGCGGGGCACTACGGCGTCAGCGTGCTCACCATGCGCCAGGCCCTCAAGGAGCTGGAGGACGAGGGCCTGATCAGCAGGCACCGGCGGCGCGGCACGTTCATCGAGCCGCACGCCCGGCGCGGCTCGCCGGTCCGCCTGCTCGGCTCGGTCGACGCGATCGTGGCGCAGCAGTCCGGCATGGACACCAAGCTGCTGTCCCACGGCCGCGAGCCGGTCCCCGCCGACCTCGCCGAGTTCTTCCCCGACCTCACCGAGGTGGCCACGTACCACCGGCTGCGCAGCGACGCCACGACCGGGGAGCCGACCAACCACGCCCGCAACCACGTGCGCCCCGACCTCGCCCCCCGCATCGACCCCGCCGACCTGGAGCGCTGGCCGATGACGAAGGTCCTGCGCGACGTGGTGGGCGTGGCCATCTCGCGCATCACCGACACGGTCGAGGCGCGCCTCGCCGACCCGGAGACGGCACGGCTGCTCGAAGTGCCGCTGCTCAGTCCGATCCTGCACTACACGGGCATCACGTACGACGCCGAGGGGCGGGCGCTGGACGTGGCCCGCATCCTGTACCGCGGCGACCGGTTCTCCTTCACGGTGACGCTCGACGCCACCTGAACCCGGCCGCCGTGCCCCGTCGGGCCCCGCCGGGGCCGCCCCTCGGGGCCCCGGCTCCCGGCAACGGCTCCTCGGCCGCTCGCCGCGCCGTCGTACGATGCCGGGCGTGACGTACGACGACGCGCCGCCGCTCGCCGATCTCATGCCGTGGTCCGTCGCGCCGCTCAGACCCGGCCGCGCCTGGCCGATGGGGCCCGACGCCGCGTCCCTCAAGGCCCGTTGGGCCGCCTTCGTGCGCGCCGGCCCCGCCGAGCGCGAGGCGCTGTTCCAGCCCACGCGGGCCCGCACCCTGACCACCCCGGTGGCGCAGCTCCCCGGGTGCGGCGGCGGCACGGGCCGGCTCGCGCGGGAACACGGACCGTGCCCGGAACCCGTCCGGGTGGGGCACGGCCCCTTCGACGAGCAGTGGCTGATACCCGACCACCGCCTCCTCGACGTGGCCCGCCCCGAGCTGTGGCGGGTGGCCGGCGAGGGCCAGCTCTTCCTCACCGAGCAGGGCCACGTCGCCGACGCCGGGGCCGGTCCCGCGGTGCTGGCCTCCGCCGTCCTGCCCGACGGCCGCTCCCCCGCCGGGCGGCCCGGCCGGATCCGGCCGCTCTACCGGCGCCCGGGCGCGGTCGAACCGAACGTCGCGCCGGGCCTGCTCGCCCACCTCACGCGGCGGTACGGGGCGGACGTCGCCCCGGAGGATTTTCTGGCCTGGGTGCTCGTCGCGGCGCGGTCCACGCCCTCGGGGTGCGTCGTCCCGCTGGCGGCCACGGCCGGGGCGTGGGCGCGCGGCCTCGAGCTCGGCCGGCGGGTGCTCCGGCTGCACCTGCGGGGAGGTTCCGGGGAGCGGCCGAAGCTGCCCGGCGGGCGGCGGCCGTACGTCCGGGCGCCGCTGCCGTCGTGGCCCACCGGCCTCACCTACGACGCCGAGGACGAGACCCTGCACGTCGGCACGGGCGGCGTCATCGCGCCGGTGCCCGCCGGGGCGTGGGACTTCCAAGTCGGCGGGGTGCGGGTGGTCGAGCTGTGGTTCGCGCGCCGGACCGCCGCGGCGGAGCCGGGCACCCTGGAGGCCATCGGGCCGGCCGCCTGGCCGCAGGCGTGGACCTCGCAGCTCCTGGAGCTGATCACCGTCCTGGCGCTGCTCGCGGAGGTGCCGCCGCTCTCGCTGGACGCCGAGCCCCTGCTGACCGCGGGGGAGCTGCGTGCGGCGGGCGTGCTGCCCGTACCGGCGTCGGCCCGTCGTCCGGCTTCCGTCCTCGACCATCACGAGGAAGGGCCCGAGGGGCAGTTCGCCCTGCTGTGACCGGCGCCCGCGGCCGTGGCGGCCGGACGCTCACGGCCGCGGTGGCGCAACGTCCACGGCCCGCGTCGGGCGCGGGCCGTTCAGGTACCGGGGAGTCGTCGCTCGCCCGCCGCGTGCCGGGTGCGGCGGCGGGGGAAGAAAGAGGCGCGGACGCCCCAGGGCGTGCCGGAGGCGACCGCGCCCGAGGTCAGTGACCGCCGCCGAACAGCGTACGACGCAGTCGGCGCAGCGGTGCGAACAGCGAGACGCGGCCCACCTGGGCCCGCCTGCCGCCCCGCTGGTGCGCGGCGTCACGCGAGGTGAGCTCGCGCATCAGCAGCGTGGCCTCGGCCGCCTCGCGCTGCGGGACGGCAGGGCCGCCCAGCACCGAGAGATGACGGTCGAGACGCGAACTGCTCGCGCCGCTCCCACAAGTGATCGCAGGGACCCTCGCCCTGCTGCGCACTGTTATCTGTTCCATGTCACTCCCCACCCGTACGAGGGCACCCGGCCCAGGGCAGGTTAACCCTATCGCCCCACCCTCACACTCGTGTATCCCGGTGGCGGGATTCACCTTCCTCTCAAGGAGGTTGACGGTCACTCTCCGAATCCAACTGATTCCAGGGCGAGTTGGACGACCGGCCTGGTGGTGGGCTGCGTGGAGCCGCCATCCGGTTCGATGGTGACGCTCAGTGAGCCGGCGCGGGGGGTGAGGCCCCCGGCGACCACGGGCGTTTCGCCATCCAGCAGCCCGAGCGACCGGGGTGCGCCCCCGGCGCGCGTCACCCACAGTTGATGCGCGCGCCCCTTCGGCGGCCGGCCCAGGCCCGTGACGCTCACCACGGCGCGGCCCCGGGCACGGGAGGCGACCACGCCGATGCCCCGCCCGCGGGCGTCCTTGCGGCTGCTCGCGCGGGCGTCGGGCGCGGCCAGGACGTGGGCGATCTCACACTCGGCGGCGCGCTCGTCGGCGAGGACGTCGTCGGTGAGGACCAGCGCGACCTCGGCGGC
>NZ_BNBT01000104.1 GCF_014656095.1 Streptomyces longispororuber | reverse complement strand
CCGCACCCGCGCGCGAGCCCGCTGCCGCGCCGGGTGCGGCCGCCCGGCCGCCGGGCCCGCTCTCGCCGCGCGAACGGCAGGTCCTGGCCGAACTGGCCGCCGGCCGCACCAACCGCCAGATCGCCGAACGCCTCTACATCACCCCGCGCACGGTGGGCACCCACATCGAGCACATCCTGGCCAAGCTCGAGGTGCCCAACCGCGCCGCGGCCGCCGCCCGGGCCGGCGTCTGGGGCATCACCCCCGCCCCCTGACACCCCCCCGCGTGCGGTGCGCGGGAGGCGGCGGTCATGCGGCCAGGCGCATCACCAGGTCCCTGGCGTGGGACGCGGCGGCCGCCAGGGCCTGCTCGCGGGAGGCCTCGAAGAGCGGGACCAGGTCGGCCATCGCCGCAACGGCCGGGGCCAGGGTCAGCTCGGCGACGATGAAGGTGACCTCCAGGCCCAGGCCGGCGCCGAGCACCTGCCGCAGATAGCTGCGCACGTAGTCGTCGCCGTGCTGGGGGGTGCCTTCTCGGTACGAGCCGCCGCGGCTGGTCACCACGACGGCGGGCTTGCCCGCGAGCGAGGGGTGCTCGGTCATCGCGGTGCGGCCCACGGTGAAGACGTGGTCGAGCCAGGCCTTCAGCGTCGAGGGGATCGAGTAGTTGTACATCGGGGCGCCGAGCAGGATCACGTCCGCGGCCTCGGCCTCCGCGATCAGCTCGGCGCGCAGGGCGAAGGCGGCCCGTTCCTGCGGGGACTGCTCGGCGGGGGCGGTGTAGCCGGCGTAGTAGGCACCGGCCCGCAGGTGGGGCACCGGGTCGGCGTCCAGGTCCCGGTAGACCACCGTGCCGTGCGGGTGCTCGCTCTGCCACGCCGCGCGGAAGGCGGCGGTCACGGCGCGGGAGTGGGAGTCCTCGCCGTTGAGGGAGGTGTCGATGTGCAGCAGCGTGGCCATGGCGGTTCTCCTCAGCTCTGGTGTCCGCGGCAGGGCAGCCCCGGCGGGCCGCACGGTCCGTGACGGCGTCGCGGGCGGCCCGGCGCCCGGCGCCCGGCGCCCGGCGCACGGTGCACGGTGCGGGGTTGTCCCCGCGGCCGCCCCGCTGTGGGCAACAGCCTGCTTCCTCAAGCGGAGTTGAGGTCCAGCGCCCGTGGCCCACATCACACCCCGGCCCGCCCGTGCCTGCCCCGGCCCCGGCCCGGGCCCGGGGTGAGGTGGGCGGCGCGAGGACGCCCAGGGCGGCGGCCGGGCTGCTCAGGACGCGTCCGGCCCGTCCTGGCCAAGGCGGGCGTGCGGGTTGGCGGCGGTGCCCTCGGTGCTCAGCAGCACGACGACCGAGGCGGGGCCGAGCCCCAGCGCGGCACGGCGCTGCCCGGCCCCGGCGCCGGTGAGCACCGAGCGCAGCCCGGCCAGCGAGGCGGCCCCGCACGGGCCGGAGGAGATTCCGGCGCCGGCCAGCGTCCGGGCGGCGCGGGCGCTGTCGGCGTCGCTGACGGCGACCGCGGCGTCAAGCCCGCCGCTGAGGTGAGGCCAGGCGATGCTGGAGGGAGTACCGCAGTTCAGCCCGGCCATGGCGGTGTGGCCGGTGGCGATGCTGAGGGGAAGACCGCGGGCCAGGCTGCGCAGGACACAGGCCGCGGCCCGCGGCTCCACCGACAGCAGCGCCGGGCCGCCTCCCGCCGGGCGGCTGCGGTAGTGGGTGATCACGGCCTGCGCCAGGGAGCCCACGCCCACCGGGACGCAGACCAGGTCCGGGCCGGCGATCCCCGCGGCGGCCAGTTGTTCGTCGGTCTCGGCGCACAGGGTGGAGTAGCCCTCGACGATCCACCCCGGGATCTGTTCGTAGCCCGGCCAGGCGGTGTCCTGCACCAGGACCGCGTCCGCCCCGGCCCCCGCCCGGGCCGCCAGGGCGACGGCCTCGTCGTAGGTGCCCTCCACCTGGGTGACCCGGGCCTGTTCGGCGGCGATGGCGGCCACCGCCCGCGGATGCACCCCCTGGGGTACGAAGACATGGGCGCGCTGGCCCAGCCGGCGCGCCATGCGGGCCACCGCCCGGCCGTGATTGCCGTCGGTGGCGGTCACCAGGGTGAGCACGCCGGGTGCCGCGCCCCGCGCGGCCCGCTCGGCGAGGATGCGGTGCACGGCCCAGGACGCCCCCAGGGCCTTGAACGCGGGCAGCCCCAGACGGTGCGACTCGTCCTTGACGAATACCCGGCCCACCCCCAACTCCGCCGCCACGGCGGGCAGTTCCCTCAAGGGGGTGGGCGCGTAGTCGGGCAGCGAGGCGTGAAAGGCCCGCACCTGAGCGGGCGCGGGCGCACACCGCCAGGCCCGGGCACCGGCCCGTACGAACCACGACGGCGCGGAAGCCGGTGAGGACGCGGGCGAGGGCACGGAAGACGGCACGGTCGCGGAAGACGGCGCGGGGGAGGGCGCGGACGCGGGCGCGGGCGAGGGCGAGGGCGCGGAAGACGGCACGGTCGCGGAAGACGGCGAAGACGCGGTCGCGGAGGACGGCGCGGGGCAGGGCGCGGTCGCGGAGGACGGCGCGGTCGCGGAAGACGGCGCGGGGCAGGGCGCGGACGCGGAGGATGGCGCGGTCGCGGAGGACAGCGCGGTCGCGGAGGACAGCGTGGGGCAGGACGCGGGGGAAGGCGCGGACGCGGGCGCGGGGGAGGAGCAGGAGGCGGGGGCGGGCGCGGGGTTCAGGAAGGCGTTGTCAGGCACCGCACCAGCATCCGCCGCCCCCGCACCATCGGTCCAGCGAATCCTTCCCACCTATACTCGTCGGAAAAACCGACCCTTCGCCACCGGCCCGCAGCGGGCGGAAAGGCCGCCCGCCGTGTTCGACCTGCACCGACTGCGCCTGCTGCGCGAACTCAAGCACCGCGGCACCCTCGCCGCCGTCGCCACCGCCCTGTCCTACGCGCCCTCCTCGGTCTCCCAGCAGCTCTCCCTGCTGGAGGCCGAGGTGGGCGTCCCGCTCCTGGAACCGGTCGGGCGGCGGGTCCGGCTCACCGCGCAGGCCGAGATCCTCGTCGCCCACACCGAGGCGGTCCTGGAGCGCCTGGAGCGCGCCGAGGCGGACATCGCCGCCTCCCTGACCGACCTGACCGGCACCTTCCGCATCGCCTCCTTCCAGACCGCGGCCCTGGCCCTCCTGCCGACCGCCCTGGGCCTGCTGCGCCGCCACCATCCGCACCTGCGCGTCCACCTCACGCAGAGGGAACCGGAACAGGCCCTCCCCGCCCTTCTGGCCCGCGACTTCGACCTCGTCGTGGCCGAGGAGTACCCCGGCGACCCCTCGCCGCGCCCGGCCGAACTCGAACAGCAGGACCTGCTGGAGGACCCCCTGCACCTGGCCGTGCCCCCCTCGGCCGGCACGGCGCGCGCGGCCCGGCCGGCGGCGGCCCTGCGCGCGCTCGCCGGCCATCCCTGGGTGCTGGAGCCCGAGGGCACGGCCGCCCGCCAGTGGGCCACGGCCCTGTGCCGCGCGGCCGGTTTCGAACCCGACGTACGGTTCGAGACCACCGACCTGGTGCTCCATCAGCGCCTGGTCGAACAGGACCACGCCGCGGCCTTCCTGCCCGGCCTCGCCTTCGGCGCCCGACCCCCGGCCGTGGCCCTGTACCCGCTGCCGCGCACCCGGGGGGTGCGCCGCATCACCACCGTCGTACGCCGCGGCCGCAGCGACCACCCCACCGTCGTGGCCTGCCGCGACGCCCTGCGCCGCGCCGCCTGCGAACGTCCCTGACCCGCCCCCGCGAGCCGGGCGCCCCTGACCCGCCCCGGGCCACCGGGGGACCGGCGCTACGCGTACGGCCGGCCTTCTCGGATCACCTGCACGCGGTGGCGCAGCCGCACGACAAAGGCGGCATCGCAGGGGGTGAATACCGCGTAGCGCCGCCCGCGCGGGCACACCGCCCGCCGGCACAGCGGCCGCCGGCGGGCGGGTCTCCCGGAAGGCTCCGCGCTCTTGCGCCCGGGGCCGCGCGTGTAGTGCGCTGGCTCCCATGGGCCACAGGAGCATCGCCGCAGTGACCGCCGCCCTCGTCGCGGGAACCCTTCTGACCGCCGTACCGCAGGCCGGCGCGCGGGCCGCCGGGCACGGCGCCGCCACCGGTTCCGCCCCGCCCGGCGGCGCGCCGCCGGCCGCGGGAATCGACCTCGACACCGTCACCATCCCGCAGTTACAGGCGCGCATGGCCGAGGGCTCGCTGACCTCCTCGGCGCTGACCCGGGCGTATCTGCGGCGGATCGAGACCGTCGATCCCACCATCCACGCGGTGGTGCGCACCAGTACGACGGCGCTGCGCCAGGCCGCGGCCAGTGACGCCCGGCACCGCGCGGGCAGGGTGCTGGGGCCGCTGGACGGCATTCCCGTCCTGCTCAAGGACAACGTCGACACCCGGGACATGCCCACCACGGCCGGTTCGCTGGCGCTTGCGGGAAAGCCGCCCGCCACCGACGCCGTGCTGGTGGGCCGGCTGCGCCGGGCGGGGGCGGTGATCCTGGGCAAGACCAACCTGTCGGAGTGGGCCAACTTCCGTGCCGCGAAGCCGACGTCGGGGTGGTCGGCCGTGGGCGGGCAGACCCGCAACCCTTACGTCCTGGACCGCAACCCGTGCGGGTCCTCCTCCGGCTCCGCCGCGGCGCTGGCCGCCTCGCTGGCGCAGGTGGCCGTCGGCACCGAGACGGACGGCTCGATCGTGTGCCCGGCCGGGATGAACGGCGTCGTCGGCCACAAGCCCAGCCTCGGCCTGGTCAGCCAGGCGGGCGTGGTGCCGATCTCCGCCGAGCAGGACACGGCGGGCCCCATGGCCCGCAACGTGGTGGACACCGCGCTCACCCTTTCCGTCCTGAGCGGCACCAGGGCCCCGCGCGGCGAGGGGCTGCGCCCCGCCGGCCTGCGCGGCAAGCGGATCGGCCTGTGGCGCCTGCCCGCGCTGGGGCCGGAGGTGGACGCGGTCATGACCCGCACCGCGCGGAAGCTGCGCGCGGCCGGGGCCGTGGTCGTGGAGGTCACACCCCCCTACCAGGGGCGCCTGGCGGAGCTGGAGTTCCCCGCGCTGCTCAGTGAGTTCCGCCGGGACATCAACGCCTACCTGCGCACCCGCCAGGGCCCGCGCGACCTGGCCGGGCTGATCGCCTTCAACCGCGCCCACCCCGAGGAGCGGGCCTGTTTCGCGGGGCAGGAGCTGTTCGAGCAGGCCCTGGCCGCGCCGCCCACCACCGACCCGGCCTACCGGGCGATGCGCGCCGAGCTGAAGGACCTCTCCCGGCGCTCGATCGACGAGACGATGGCCGCCCACCGCCTGGACGCCGTCGCCGCGCCGACCAACCCCCCGGCCTGGACCACCGACTGCGCCCGGGGCGACAACGACGTGATCCCCTCCTCCACCCCGGCGGCCGTCGCCGGGTACCCCTCGCTGTCGGTGCCCGCGGGACGGGTGGGGGAGCTGCCGGTGGGGGTGCTGCTGATGGCCGGTGCCCGCCAGGACGCCGAGCTGCTGGCCCTGGGCGCGGCGGTGGAGGCCCGCCTCAAGGCGTGGCGGGCCCCGCGCTACCTGCCCACGGCCGCACCGGGCACGCCCCGGTGAGCACCGCGCGAGCCCCCCGGCACCGCTGACCGCCCGCCCCCGTGGCCCGGCCCGCCGTGCGCCCGGCCCGCCGTACGGCCCCGCGGGGCCGTACGGGGCTAGGCCAGGGCCAGTTCGGCCAGGACGGTGGTGCCCTTCCTGGAGGGGCGCACGGTGGTGTACGAGGCGCAGGCCCGCACCAGGGCCAGACCGCGGCCGGACTCGGCGTACGCGACACCGTCCAGGACACCGTCCACGGCATCGTCCGGGGCGGTGCCGTTGGGGGCAGCGCTGTGGGGGCCGGTGGTGTGCCGGGCCGGGCGGCGCGTCACGCGGCGGTGCCAGCGGCCGGTGTCGTGGACCTCCACGCGCAGCAGGCCGGGCAGCAGCCGCAGCCGCAGGGTGACACGGGGGCTGCCGCTGTGCAGGATGACGTTCGTGACCAGCTCCGTGACGACGAGCGCCAGCACCTCGCACGCGGCGGCCTCCAGGTGCCAGGCGCGCGCGGAGGCCGTCGCGAAGCGGCGCAGGGCCGGGGCGGCGGCCGCGGTGGCCGGCCAGGTGGTCACCGCCTCTTCCGGTACGGCGGTCACAGCGGGAACAGTACGTACAGCGGGCACGGCGGCGGAGGCGGCGGCCGGGCCGGGGGTGTCCGCCGGGGCCGGGGAGGCTTCGGGCCGGGCACCGGGGCCCGCGGGGGGCCGGTGCTGGTGCTGGGCGGTGATCATGCGGTCCTCCCGCTGCTTGGCCCGCGACGTCGCATACTGGCGCCTTGCACGCTGTCAAGCCTCGACGGCGGAAAACAATCAGTGCCGGGCGGAATACGGATACGCAAAGAAACCCGCAACGCCTGGTGGGCAGCGCTCGGGAGCAATGTGGTCACACAGGGTGAGGAATTCTGGATAGGCCGGATACGGCGCACCCTGGCCGGACAGGCCACCGGGTCCGTGCTGGTCTGGGTCGCCGGTGCCGCGGGCACCGGCAAGAGCCGGCTGCTGCGGCGCCTGGCCGAGCTGCCCGAGGCCGCCGGCGCGGCCCTGTCCTGGCGCTGCGAGAGCCCCCCGCCGCCTCCCGCCGCCACCCCGGCCACCCCCGCCCCCGAGGCGGGCACTGACACCGCCACTGGCCCCGCCACGCCCACCGGCCCCGCGACCGCTATCGGTCCCGCGACCGGCTCCGGCTCCGCGACCGGTCCCGGCCTTGCCACCGGCCCCGACGCCGACGCCCGGACCGGCTCCGCCACGCTCACCGGCACTGCGACCGGCCCTGCCACGCTCACCGGTTCCGCGACCGGCCCCGCCCTTGCCACCGGCCCCGCGACCGCGACCGGCTCCGCGACCGGTCCCGGCACCGCCACTGGCCCCGCCACGCCCACCGGCCCCGGCCTCGTCACAGCCCCCGCCCCCGCCCCCGCCCCCGCCCCCGCCCCCGCCGGCTCCGTGATCAGCCCCGCCGCCGAGCCCGCCCGGCCCGCGCTGATCCTGGTGGACGACGTCCACGCGGCCGCCCCGGACACCCTGGCCCGGATACGGGACCTGGTGGAACACGCCCGCCCGCACACCGCCCTCGTCCTGGCCTACCGCCCCGAGGACCTGCCCCACCCCGGCCTGCCGCTCGGCACGCCCCCGCCCCGCTACCCCGACGACCTGATGGTGCTGCGCCACCCGCTGCGGCCCTGGCCGCCCGAGCAGGTGGCCCGGGCGGCCGGTGAGGCGCTGGGCACCAGGTGCACCCCCCAGGCGGCGGCCCGCCTGCACGAACGCTCCGGCGGCGTGGCCCAGGTGGTGGCCGACCTGCTGGCCGTGCTGCGCGAGCGCGCCCAGGGGCGCTGCACCGCCGCCGACGTCGACGCCGCCGGCGTACCGGTACGGCTGGCGGAGCTGATGCTGCACCGCACGAGCGCCCTGCCCGCACCCGCCCGGCGCGTGGTGTGGGCGGCCGCCGTCCTGGACGAACCGGCCCCCGGCGCCGACCTGCTGGCCGTGGCCGGACTCCCGCCCGGCCACACCGAGCCCCTGATCGCCGCGCTCGCCCGCGCCGCCGTCGTGGAAGAGGCCGAACACCGCTACACCCTGCCCGTCCCGCTGGCGGCGCCCGCCGTCCTGGAGACGGTGCCCGCACCGCTGCGCCAGGACCTGCACGCCCGGGCGGCCGCGCTGCTGCGGCGCCGCCAGCCCGTGCCGTGGGCGGCGCTGGCCCGCCACCACCGCGCCGCCGGGCAGGTGCGGGCCTGGCTGCGGGCGGTGGAGCGCGCCGCGGGCCGGGCCGCTGCCGAAGGCCGCCACCAGCAGGCCATCACCCTGCTGGAGGACACCCTGGCCTCACCGCTGGTACCGCGGCACGCCCGCGCCCGCCTGGCCCCGGTCCTGGCCGCCAGCGCCGTCCTGGCCCTGCGTTCGGACCAGACGGTGGAGGTCCTCACCCAGATCGTGCGCGACGACGAACTGCCGCCCGCCGTGCGCGGCCAGGTCCGCCTGGACCTGGGCCTGCTGCTGTGCAACCAGGTCGGCATGGGCCCCAAGGGCTGGGCGGAGCTGGAACGCTCCGCCCAGGAGCTGCGCGAGCGGCGCCCCGAGCTCGCCGCCCGCGCGATGTCGGCGCTGGCCATGCCCTACTGGCCGGGCAACTCCCTTGACACCCACCTGGCCTGGATGCGCGCCGCCGAGGAGGCCAGCGCCGACAGCGGCGACGAGGTGGTCCAGACAGCGGTGGCCGCCAACCGGGCGGGCCTGGCGCTGAGTTACGGCAACCCCGAGGGCTGGCGGCTGCTGGCGGCCCTGCCCGTGGACAGCCCCGACGCCCGCTGCCGCCGCCACGTGGCCCGCGGTCTGTGCAACGCCGCGGACTCCTCGATGTGGCTGGGCTTTTACGACCGCACCCGCGAACTGCTGGCCAAGGGCCTGGAGCTGTCCGCCCGCAGCGGCGCCCCCTACACCGAGCGGACGGCGCAGGGCACCCGGCTGCTGCTGCAGTGGGCCACCGGGCAGTGGGAAGGGCTGGGCGAGCGCTGCGAGGAGTTCGTCCGCGAGACCGCCGACATGCCCGTCGTCTCCGCCGACGCCCGCACCGTGCTCGGTCTGCTCCACCTGGCCCGCGGCGGCTGGGGCCCGGCGGCCTCCTGGCTCTCGGGCAAGGACGCCCCCCACGCCGACCACGCCGCCGCCCCCCTGGGCGCCACCCTGGCCGGCGCCCTCATCCGCCTGGCCCTGGCCCGCCAGGACCTGGACCGGGCCGCCGCGCACGCCCGCACCGCCTGGGCCGCCGTCACCGCCAAGGGCGTCTTCGTCTGGGCCGCGGAACTGGCGCCCTGGGCGGTGGAGGCCCTGGCCCGCGCCGGCGACGCCGCCGCGGCCCGCGCCCTGGTGGACACCTACGCCCGCGGCCTTCAGGGCCTGCAGGCCCCCTCCGCCGAAGCGGCCCTGACCTGGGCCAGGGCCGCCCTGGCGGAGACCTCCGGCGACCCGGCCGTGGCGGTGGCGCTCTACCGGCGCGCCGGGCGCGCCTACGCCGCCCTGCCCCGCCCCTACGCGCGCGCCCTGGTGGCCGAGGGCGCCGGCCGCTGCGCCCTGGCGGCGTCCGAAGCCCCCGGTAGCGCCACCCCCCGCGAGGACGCCTCCTGCGAGGGCAGCTCCCGTGAGGACACGATGTACGGCACCGCCGACGGCGGCGCGCACGACGCCAGCCCCGGCGAGGGCGCCTGCGCAGGGGCGGGGCCCGGCGGGTTCCGGGAGCAGGGTCTTGCCGAACTGTCCTTCGCCGCCGGGCAGTTCAGCGACCTGGGCGCGGTGTGGGACGCGGCCCGGGTGCGCGCGCTGTCGCGTACCCACCGGCCCGAGCGGCGCCGGCCTGGCCGCCCCTCCTACCGCGACCAGCTCTCGCCGCGGGAGCGCGAGGTGGCCGAGCTGGCCGGCAACGGGCTGACCAACCGTGAGATCGCCGCGACCTTGCACCTGTCGCCGCGCACGGTCGAGCAGCACGTGGCCCGGGCGATGCGCAAGCTGGGCACCGCCAGGCGCCAGGACCTGGCCCCCGCCCGCCCCTTTGCCGCGTTCCCGACAGCGCCCGCCCCGCTGCCCGCTGCCCCCGCCGACCGCACCGGGAGTACGGAAACCGCAGGTCAGGACTAGACCATGGGGGAGGAGGCCGGGGTTAATTGCGTATCCGTAAGTGGGGCCTTCCGGATAGGCGCGCCGGTGGCCCGGCCCTAGATTCCCTGCCACCGGCTGGTCGAACGTTCATCCACCTCGCGGGCTCGGGGCCCGCAGGGGCAGGCGCGGACGGCCTGCCGGTGTCGTGCAACGGCGCCCGCGCGGGGACGCCCGCCGCCCGGTCCGCTCACAGCCGGGCAGGCGGCGTCCCGCGCGGTCCCGGCGCGGGGCGCGCGAGGGCCGGCGAGAGGCCCGCGCGCCCCGGCGCCGGCTGCCCGCGCACCACCGTGCCTGCGCCGTCCCCCACAACGCACCAGGCGGCCAGGCACGGGAAAGCACCTGGCCGTGCCTGGCCGCGCCCATCGGCACGAACCGCCGGCCCGGCCCCCCCCGGGAGGGGGAGGTTTCTCATCCGGGCGCCGGGCCGGGGCGGGTGCGCAGGGCGAGCAGGGCGATGTCGTCGGTGTAATGGGCGCTGGGCCGGGCGTGGCGCAACAGGGCGTCCAGGAGCTCCTCCAGGCCGTGCCCGCTGTGTGCGGGCAGGCGGCGGGCGAGGCTGTCGGCCAGGGCGCCCGGGTCGGTGCCGGGGCTCTCCACCAGCCCGTCGGTGTACAGGGCAAGGGTCGTGCCCGGGGGCAGCGGCACGACCGTACAGGGGTAGGCGGCAGCCGGGTCCACGCCCAGCAGCGGCCCGGGGTCCGGCTCCAGCACCTGCGGCGGGCGGCCGGGGTGGTGCAGCAGCGGCGGCGGGTGGCCCGCGCTGGCCAGCACGGCCCGCCGGCCGGCCAGGTCCAGGTGCGCGTACAGGCAGGAGACCAGCAGGTCGGGCTCCAGGTCGGCCAGGACCTGGTTGGTGCGGGCCAGGACCCGGTCGGGCGGGGCGCCGGCGGCGGCGTGGATGGCGGTGCGCACCTGGCCCATGAGCGCGGCGGCCGGCACGTTGTGGCCCTGGACGTCGCCGATGACGGCCGCGGCGCTGCCGGAGTCGATACGGATGAGGTCGTAGAAGTCGCCGCCGATGTCCAGGCCGCGGCTGGCGGGCAGGTAGCGGGCGGCGGTCTCCAGGCCCGCCACCGCCGGCAGGCCGCGCGGCAGCAGCGCCTGCTGCAGGCCGCGGGCCAGGTCGCGGGTGGCGTCGTACAGGCGGGCCCGGTCCAGGGCCTGGGCGATCAGCCCGGCCAGCGAGGTCAGCACGGCCCGCTCGTCGGCGCTGAAGGCGTGCGGCTGGTCGTAGGACAGGATGCAGCAGCCCACCGGGCGGCCCGAGATGACCAGCGGCAAAAACGCCCAGGCCTGCTTGTCGCTCATCTGCGGCGCCGCCGGATGGTGGCGGGCCAGCTCCTGGCGGGTGGCGAAGAACGAGGGGATGCCGGTGGCCAGCACCGTCCCGGCCGGGGTGAGACCGGTGTCCAGGGGCAGCCCGTCCAGGCGCTCGAGCGTGCGGCGGTCGTACCCGTGCTGCCCGGTGATCGTCAGCCGGCCCGCGTCGGCGGCCGAGAGCACCAGGCCGTCCGCGCCGAAGGCGGGCAGCACCTGGTCGGCGATGAGCTCCACCACGTCGCGCACGGCGACGGTCTCGGTCAGCGCGGCCGCCAGGTGCACCAGTTGGTACAGCCGCCCGGCCGACGACGCGCCCGGGGAGGCCGCCACCGGCCGTGCCCCCTGGCCGGGCGCGGACTGCTCACCCGGGGGCGGCGCGGCGCGGGCGATGCGCACACTGATGCCGCTGGCGTCGGGGTAGAGCTGCAGGCGCAGCCACAGCCCCGGCGGGCGCAGCGCGGTGAAGGCGACCGGGTCGCGGCTGATGACGGCGGTGCGGTAGTGGTCCTCGACGACCGCGTCGTCCAGCCACGGCAGGGACTGCCAGGGCCGGGTGCCCACCAGCCGGTCCGCGTCCAGGCCCAGCAGCTCCTCGGCGCCGCCGGCCAGGAAGGTGATGCGGCCCTGCAGGTCCAGGCCCACCGCCCCCTCCGGCAGCCGCTCGAGGTAGTCCACCGCCGCCTGCGGCGCGCCCTGCCCGTGCGGACGGCCTGCCGCGCCTGCCGCGCCTGCCGCGCCTGCGGTGCCCGTCGTGCTCAGCGGGATCAGCCGCGGCTCCTCGGGCACCACGGGCGCCGCCGGGCTCTCCTCCAGGGCTCGCGCGATGCGCCGGGCCGCGGCCGCGATGTGGCCGCGCTCGCGGCGGGTGGCCTGCGGCGGATGGCTGGCGGGCCACAGCAGCAGCAGCGCCCCAAAGCACCGGCCGCCGCCCTGCAGCGGGGCCGCGGCCAGCGCGAACCGGTAGGGCAGCGTCGCGGCCGCCCGCGGATACAGGCGCGCCATGTCGTCCTGGGAGCCCACCCACACCAGGCGGTCCTCGCGCACCGCGTCCCCCACCGGGACCCGCGCGCTCAGCGGCAGCCGCCGCCAGGGCCAGGCCACGTCCACCGGCACCCCGCACAGCACCGCGAGCCCCAGCGCCTGCGCGTCCGGCTCCAGCAGGTACACCCCGCCCGCCGAGGCCCCGGTGCGGCGCACCGCGTCCGCGAGCACCGCATCCACCACCGCGCCATCCGCCCCCCGCTCATCCCGGCCGGAGGACACCACACCACCCCATCCGCGCCATCTGCACCGCGGCGGCACCGGACGAGAGGAACAAGACCCGCGACAAGCCAAGGGGGCGCGGGAACCGCGAAGACCGCGGGAGGGGCGGGAACCACGAAGACCGCGGGGGGTGCGGGAACCGCGAAGACCGCGGGAGGGGCGGCAACCGGGAAGACCGCAGGAGGAGCGGCGACCGCGAAGACCGCGGGAGGAGCGGGAAAGCCGAAGGCGCCGGACAGCACACGACGGGCGGGCACAGGCGCACCCTCCGCCCTGCGCCACACCCGTCACTCATACGTCCGACCATACGCGCGATCCGCCCCGCCACCAGGCGAGGCGCCACCGGCCCCGCTACCGCCGCCCCGCCGCAGCACGGCACGACGCGGCGGGGCGGGGCGGGGCGACGGGTCGGGGCAGGCCGCCGCTACCGCCGGATGACGGAGCGGATCCAGGAAAGCTGCTGGGAGACCTCCCCGGCCTCGGCGCTCTGCTCCCGGTCGGAGCCGTTGAAGACGCCGATGAGGGTTTCGGTGCCGCGCGGGCCGACGGTCATCACCGGACCCCCGGAGTCGCCCCCGGCCGGGATCCCCGAGACCTTCTTCATGCAGAAGTCCGTGCCGCCCGGCACGAGGTGGCCCGAGCACACCGGGTCGGTGGTCCGCACGACCTGCACGTTGGACTGGCAGGTGCTCTCGTCCGTGGTGCACGTGGCCCCCCAGCCGTACTGCCGCACGAGCTGGCCGCGCCGCACCCCGACCGTGGACAGGCGCGCCGTGGGCACGTTCATCGGCGCGACCTTCACCAGCATCATGTCGGCGCGCGCACTCTCCGCCCGCTTGCCCCGTATGGGCCGCACGGTGGTGCCCTTGCGCATGTCGAGATGGCCCACCCGGAAGGAGATCCGCTTGTCGGCGACCGGCTTCGCCTGCTGGTAGAAGCAGTGCGAGGCGGTCAGGATCCACTGCCGGGACACCGCCGTGCCCGTACACGCCGGCTCGCCGTCCACCAGCATGCGCACCGCCCAGGGACCATAGGTGCTCTTCGACCCGCCGATGACGGCGAAGGCCGGGGCGGACGACACCACCGACGCCATGGCCAGCGCCAAGGCGGTCAGCAGCAGCACACGAACACGACGCACCATGCAGAACAACTCCTCACCAGGGGATACAGCAGTACAGACAGTCAGAGACCCCACCGGGCCAAACCGTTCCATCCGGGGCCCCGCAAGATCAGGACAACAAAACCGCAGGCCTGCCCCCTTGCGGTGCCCTGCACGGAAACACCGCCGGGTGGTAGCCGCACGGCAGGACGAGCCCTTGGTCCGCCACGACGCTGCCGCACCGGTCACAGCCGTCGACCAGCGACCGCGACCGCCCCTCTTTTTTTCCGGGCCGTTCTGGAACGCGATGCCGGCAGCGGCCCGGCACATCGGCCGCCCAGCCACCGGAAGCGTGGCGCACAACCGCCGCCCACCCCGCAACCGGCTCCTGGCGCGAGCCCTCCCCCCCGCCTCCTCGTCCCGGGTGCGCTTCCCGGCCCACCCCGGCGACCTGCGGGGACGGCATCGGGCTTGACGTGTTTTTTGTCCCGCGTACGGAAACGGACTGCTGGACAACCCCGCGGCCGCTCTACTTTTCCCCGGTTCGAAGAATCCGGACGAACCAAGATCAAAGCCATAGAACCGAAGAGAGGGAAGAACGTGCTGGAACGCAAGAAGATCGTCACGGTCCTCGCGGCCACCGGACTGACCCTGGGGCTCGTCAGCGGCCTGCACGCCACCGCCCAGGCGGCGCCGTCGGCCGCCCAGACCAAGAACCTCGCCGTGTTCGAAGGCAAGAAGATCGATCTGTCCCAGAACTGGGGAGCCGCCAAGGCCTGCGCGGTATGGCGAGCCATGGACGGCGTCTCGTGCTTCCGTACGACCGCTGAGCGCGACGCTCACGCGGCGAAGCTGGCAGCACGGATGTCACCGGCACAGGCAGCGGCCACCTGCACCAGGCCGCTGCACCTGTACGAGCACAACGGCGGTCGCGGCCGCGACCTGAAGTTCTTCGACAAGGGCGGCGCCTACCAGAACCTTGACCGGTACAACTTCAACGACCAGACATCCTCGTACCGCACCGGAAGCTGCAAGGCGCACCTGGCGGAACACAACGGCGGACGCGGTTACTGGTATCCGGGCAACACCAACGCCAACCACTACGAGTCCGCGATGCGCAGCGGCTGGAACGACCGCGTGAGCTCGATCCTGAACTACTGAACAAGCACGGCTGCACGACATGACCCGCACACGGCCGGGCCGCCCGCCACCGGGCGGCCCGGCCACATGCCACTGCTGGGTGCATGCCACTGCCGGGCGCAGGTGAACGAGAGGGGTCCGGCGGCATCTGCTGCCAAGGGCAGTACCGCGCTCAACGACCGCCTCACGCAGGGGCCACGCCGCCCCGGATGCGCCCTGCACCGCATGCCGGGAGGCAACCCTGTGCCGCGTCTGCGGCAGCACGGTGCAGGGGGACCGTCCCGCTGCCGCCCTCGCCGGCTTCCAGGGCGCAGCGGCCAACTGCGCCCAGTGCGGCGCGGCGGCAAAGACCTGCACGGCCTGCCTCGGGCGAGGCCGCACGCACCTCCTGCTCCCACCGCCTGGGCACCGGCAAGATCACCTGCCCGGCCTGCGACGGCCATGGCACCACCGAGCATGTGGCGTGCGGCGGTCAGGGCCGAACGGTCACCTGGACTGAAGACGTCATCATCCGCACCCCCGTCACCGAGCAACTGCGCCATCCCGAGACCGCGCTGCCGCCCTTCGTCATGCAGCGATCCCGTCCTCCCGCGGGCCAGGAGCGCGCGGCACAGGCCGCCTCTCCTCACCGCACGCAGTCCGCAAGTAGGCACACAACCGAAGGCGCTCCCGCGCCCTGACGCCTCCGAAACAAAGGTCACCAGCGTCATCCCCAAGAGAAAAGCAATGGTCCGTACCCGTCCGCACTTCCACGACCATCACAGCTTTGCCGCCGATCACGGAACCAACTACGATCACCGCATGCCACCAGGGAACGACGAACGCGAACTTCTCGAAGCGGTCCAGGCCTTGCAGACCGCGGAGCAGCGCGTCGCCGCAGCACTGCGCGCCTTCCTCGCACGGGACCCGGTGACAGGCCGCCCGCCGCACGGGCGGATCGGACGCGCGGCACAACTGACCGGCTGGGGAGAACAGCGGGTCAAGGAGACCGTGACCCCCGCCCTGGCAGAGCGCCGACGCGCCAAGCGGAAGGCGCACAAGCCGTGAGCGACCTCGACCCGATCGACTCCCTCCTCATCCCCGCCCCCCACCGCGACCGCACCACCCCCCACCCGCTGCGCCCCGCACTCGGCGCGCCTCCGCGCACGGAGCGCCCTGTGCCCCCCGCCCGGCGCACCCGCCCGTCCTAACCCCCTCGGACAGCGCGACGAACCAGGCCCCCTATGGGTCACCGAACCCACCCTGCGCCTGCTGCTGCGCCTGTCCGGACCCCGGTACGGCCTGTGCGAGGCACCCGAGATCCACGAGTCCTACACCTCCGGCGCGACGGAGAACCTGCTGGAGAAATTCCGCCTCACCCTCAAGGAGGCCCGCGACCGGGCCATCGCCGACGGCGACACGGTGACCCTGGAACACGTCAAGGCGATGTACGCCATTCGCCGCGTGAAGGCGACGATCCGTCCGCTTGGTTGAGAAAGCCTGCGCGGCGACGGCGCCGGGCTTGTCGGCGGGCCGGTGCGGCGGAGACCCCGAGGCTCTTGGCGCTGCGCCAGGGCCGCACTGCCCCGCTCGAAGGAGCTCCGCGGCGCCGGGGGAGGGCCGGGCTCCGTCGGCTGCGGTGCCGGCGGCACGATGCCGGGCTGCTCTGGGCGTTCGCGCCGCCCGCCGGTCGGGGCCTGCCGGAGCTGGAGGTGCCTCCTCCAAGTCGGCCGGGCCCCGACGCGCCCGCAAGGGCCACCGCCACACAAATACTTGGCCAGCCACATAATCGGTGCTACTTTTATGTGGCTGGCCACACAAGTGGGCGGCGCAACACACCCCACCCAAGGAGACACCCCTCATGAAGGCCATCGTTTTCGACACCTTCGGCGGCACCGAAGTCCTGCACGAGGCGGAGATCCCCACCCCCCAGCCCGGCCCCGGCCAAGTCCGCGTACGCATCCACGCCGTCGGCGTGAACCCGGTCGACGGCAAGATCCGCTCCGGCGCCATGCAGGCCATATTCCCCACCACCCTGCCCGCCGTGCCCGGCGGGGAAATCGCCGGAGTAATCGACGCACTCGGCCAAGACGTCACCCACCTGAAAGTAGGCGACGAGGTGCTGGGCTGGTCCGACACCGGCTCCTACGCCCAGTACGCCCTGGCCTCCGCCACGGTCCTCGCCCCCAAACCGCCCAACCTGGACTGGAAGCACGCCGCCGCACTGCCCGTGGCGAGCGACGGCGCCGAACGCGTACTGGACCTGCTCGACATCAGCGCAGGAGAAACCCTGCTGATCCACGGCGCCTCAGGCGCCCTGGGCACCATCGCCGTGCAACTCGCCGTCGCCCGCGGCGCCCGCGTCATCGGCACCGCCGCAGCAGCCAACCAGGACTACCTCACCTCGCTCGGCGCCACCGCACTGATCTACGGAGACAACCTCGTCGAACGGGTCCGCGCGCTCGCCCCAGAAGGAGTGGACGCGGTCTTCGACGCCGCCGGCAAGGGCGCCCTGGAGGACTCCATCACCCTGCGCGGCGGCACCGACCGCATCGTCACCACCGCCGACTTCCGCGCCCGCGAACTCGGCATCGTCTTCGCCGAAGGACCCCAACGCCGCTCCGCCGCCCGCCTGGCCGAACTGGCCCAGCAGGCAGCCGACGGCACGCTGGTGACCACACTCAGCGCCACCTACCCGCTGGCACACGCCGCCCAGGCCCAGCAGACCAGCGACACCGGCCACAACCGCGGCAAGATCGTCCTCACCGTCCACTGACCCCCCACACACACCACCAAGGAGCAGCAATGCCCGGTCCCACCCCACCCCACACGCCGAACGCGGCAGGCAAGGGACCCCTCAGCTACGCCATCTTCCAACTCGCCCGCGCCCACCGCGCCCACGCCGCCACCATGCTGCGCGCCATGAACCTGCACCCAGGCCAAGAACTCCTGCTGATGCAGCTCTTCGACCGCGACGGCCAGACCCAGGCCGAACTGCTGGAACACGCCGGCCTCGACCACTCCACCGTCTCCAAATCCCTGCGCCGCATGCAAGACGCAGGCCTGCTCACCCGACAACCCGCCCCCCACGACCGACGCGTCATGGTCGTCCACCTCACCGACGCCGGCCGCGCCCTGCAACAGCCCATCACCGACATGTGGCACACCCTGGAACAGATCTCCGTACGCGACCTGACCCCCGAACAAGTCGACCTGTTCACCACCTGGGCCCGCCAGATCGAAACATCGCTCAGGGACCACAACCGACAGACATCTGCCGGGTAAACGCCCGCCGCCGAACCGCTACCGAGGCCTGCATGGTGGCTGGACGGTCCGACGGCGGAGCCCGGCGAGGCCGACGCCACCGACAAGGCGACCGTGGCCGCCCACACCACGTCATGCGGCGGCAGCTTCGGGAGCGGACCCTGGAAGCGCGCAGTCGGCACTACCGCTCAATGTTCCTCACCCGAGCCACCCTTCATGCCGGCCGTCCGTTCATCAACCCACCGCTGGGCCTCCGCGAGGTTCGCGGCGGTCCCCGCAGGCTCATACGAAAATCCATTCCACTCCTCCAGAGCCCGCGGCTCGTCCGGCCGTAGGTGTCCGCCACCGCCGTGGAGCGGGCGGTGGCGGTGATGGACCTCCAACGGCGGGCGGCGCCGCTTGTTGTACGCCGCGAACGGATCGTCGGCGTCAGCGCGCGGGACGGCTGGTTCGGCGGTCCGGGGCGGGAGTGCTTGCCCATAGGCCCGATGGTCTCAGCTTGTTCTTTATCTTCCGGCCTCGAACGGTGTCTCGAACTGGGACGCTCACCTGGGGGTCCGCCGGACGCGGGAGCGGCCTTCGTCTGATCCTGTGCTCCGACCAAGGTGCACGTGACCACGACGAAGGCCGTGAGGGTGAGTCTGCTGCCTGATGCTGTCCGGAGAAAAGCGTTCGCGGAAGCGTCACGCTTCCGGGGCGAGTTCTACGAGTGTCTGACCGCTCGGCGCGACGCATTGTTCGAGCTGGTGGACGCGGTGCTGTGTGCGGACGGGGCGGTGAAGTCTCCGGTGGACTTGACGTTGTTGCCCGAGCATCGTCGTGGGCACGGAGCGATGTACGGCGGCCTGAACCAAGGCCGGATCGACGTGGATCGGCTGCGGACGGTGCTGGCAGGGCTGTCGCTGCCACGGTTCGACGGCGGGCGCCTGGTCCTGGCCGTCGATGTGTCGCCGTGGCTTCGCTCGGACGCGCCGTGCTCGGCCGAGCGGCTGTTCTGCCACGTCCATGGCCGGGCGAAGACGGCGTCGCAGTTCATCCCGGGCTGGCCCTACTCCTTCGTGGCCGTGCTGGAGCCGGGGACCACGTCCTGGACCGCGATCCTGGACACGGTCCGGCTCGGCCCGGTGGACGACGCGACCGCGGTCACCGCCGCCCAGCTCCGGGGGGCGGTGAACGGCTCATCGCCGTCGGCCAGTGGCAGACTGGGGACCCGCATATCGTGATCGACAGCGATGCCGGCTACGACGTCACACGCCTGGCCTGGGTCCTGCGCGATCTGCCGGTCGAGCTGGTCGGCCGGGTCCGCTCCGACCGCGTCATGCGACTGCCGAAGCCGCCTCGTGTCTACGACCCGAAGGGCGGCCGACCGCCCAAGCACGGCCCGGAATTCCGCTTTACCAAGCCGGAGACCTGGCCCGAGCCCGCGATCACCACGGTCACCGACACCACCAAGTACGGCAAAGCCGAAAGCCAGGCATGGGACCGGGTCCACCCCCGGCTCACGCACCGCTCCTCCTGGCTCGACCACGACGGCGAACTGCCTTCGGTCGAAGGGACGTTGACCCGACTGAAGGTCGAGCATCTGTCGAAGGACCGGGACGCTCCGCCGGTGTGGTTATGGTCCTCCAAGACCGGTGCCACCCCGGACGACGTGGACCGCTCCTGGCAGGCATTCCTCCGCCGCTTCGACCTGGAGCACACATTCCGCTTCGCGAAGCAAACCCTCGGCTGGACCACCCCGGAACTCCGAACACCCAAAGCGGCGGACCGCTGGACCTGGATCCTCATCGTCGCCCACACCCAGCTCCGGCTCGCCCGGCCGCTGGCCGCAGACCTCCGCCGGCCCTGGGAGAAACCCACCACCTCCGACCGGCTCCCCCCGGCCCGGGTCCGCCGGGGTTCAGGAACATCCGCGCCCACCTCGCCTGCCCGGCCCATGTTCCCAAACCCCGGGGCGCCGGTCCCGGACGGCCACCCGGCGCCAAGAACAAGCACCGGGCACCCCGCTACGACGTCGGCAAGACCGTCAAGCGCCCCGAAACCCTCAAGGCCATCGGCAAGCCCGTTAAGATCTTGGTAGACAAAGAGCAAGGTCAGTGCCTGTTTCTGTACCTCGTATCAGCAGGTCAAGAGCCGCTAGATCGAAATGGGAACTCTGTTCAAGTGTTCGGGGAGCGGTCACCACGACTGTTCCCGAACGGGAACCGCTGCGGCTGCTGTGGCTCGGGTGAAAGAAGGCGGCTACCGTATTCTGCCCGCGTGGACGGTACGGATGAGTTGAGGAGTCTTCCCGGCTGGCGGGTGCTCGTCGTCGGGGGCGCGTCGGGGATGGGGAAGACCGGTGTGGGGCGGGCATTGGCACGACGGTACGGCGTACCCGTCGTGGAGGTCGACGACATCGTGGAGGCCTTGCTCGCGGTGACATTGCCTGAGCACCTGCCGGAGGTCCACTTCTGGCGCACTCACCCGGAGGCCGCCCGCCAGACGCCCGAGTCGGTGGTCGAGCGGCAGATCGCGATCGCCCAGGTGCTGGCGCCAGCGCTCGAGGCGGTGGTGGCCAATCATGTGGGCACCGACACCCCGGTGATCCTGGAAGGGGACTACGTCCTGCCCAGACCGACGACGCCCGAAGGTCTGGTCCGGTCCGTCTTCCTCCACGAGGACGACGAGGGGCAGGTGACGGCCAACTATCTGCGCCGGGAGCCGGAGGCCGGACCGCAGCGCCATCGCGCACGTGTCAGCGTGCTGTACGGCCGGTGGCTCGCCGCACAGGCGCGGGCGGCCGATGTGCCGGTCGTCGCTCCACGTCCGTGGGAGGACCTGGCCAGGCGTGTCGCCGAGACGGTGGAGGACGCCTCTACGCAGACCGTGGCGTCAACCCGAACCACGGCTACCCAGAGCCTTCCGAAGAGCCCGGGCCCTGGGCCGGACCGTGGCCAGGATGCGGTGAACGGTGAACGACACCTCCGCCCTGCGCTTCGCCTTGGGCCAGCGGTTGGCGGTGCAGCGCCAGTCCTCCGCCGTGCGCCGCTCGACGCCGATGTCGTCTGCGAAGATCTGTAACGACTCCGCCACGGTGACAGGTCATCCGTGCCTCTCGGCATCGACCCGCCCACCGGCCGCATCGGCTCGATCGCCAAAGCCATGTCACCCAAGGAGAACTGCGCGCGGGCGACCTGAGTGATCAGCTCCCTCGCCTGCGCGACGAGCTCCTCGTAACGCTGCCGGGTGACGTTCCCGACCCGCTCCTTCACCTCGGCCATCACGACCACCGCCCTCGCGGGGGCCGGCCCGGCCACCCAGGACGTGTCCGGTCAACAGGGGGCACCGGCCCCAGTCCCGTCCACCCTCGCGCGCCCCCGCCCGGCGCAGGCAGAGCGCGCGCCGGCAGCACTGGAAGCACTCGAGCCGACAGGGCAACGCTGTGCGGGATTAGAGGGGGTGAGGGGAGAAGCGAGGCGTTCGCCTATGGCGTTTCCGTAGCACCCCCGCGTGACGCCTGCCGCTGACGGCAGGCCCGCACCCGGCAGCGGCCCGAGCAATACACCGCCGACCTTGCCCGCTCCACTCCCACCGTCCACGACCGGCCACACACCGGACACTCCGCCTGCTCACCACGCTGTATCGCAGCCACCCGCAACCTGGTCCGACGCAGCCTTCGCCACCGCCGTGACCTGCAACGACCCGAACAGAACACCGCGGCCGCCGCCATCGCCACCGGCAACGGATCACCGCACTCCCGGCAATACCGCCGAGCTGCCCCGCCACCCCCCACGCAACAGATCATCCAGCCGTACGCACCCCACGACCAGAGTTCAAAGACAACTACTCAGCTTGTTTTTTATGGTCCGGGACCTGAGCCGCTGACCGTTCGTGCCGATTGCTACGGTTATGGGCTGTGACTGAGCTGCTCCCTGAGTTCCCATACCACCCCGACCCCGTCGCCACGGGCGTGATCGTGCCTTCTGGCATGGCCTGCATCTGCTGTGGGCGGGAGCGGGGGTATGTCTACAGGGGCCCGGTCTACGCCGCCGATGAGCTCGGGTACCGGCTGTGCCCGTGGTGCATCGCGGACGGCAGCGCCGCCGAACGGTTCGACGCGCACTTCACAGCGGGAACGTGCCTGGGCGATGACGTGTCCCTGGAGATCTTCGCAGCGGTCGACCAACGCACCCCGGGGTTCACCGCATTGCAGGAGCCCCAGTGGTTCTTCCACTGCGGCGACGGCGCCGCCTTCCTCGGCCCGGTTGGGTCCGCCAAACTCGCGGCTTATCCCGAAGTGCTGGAGATGTTGCGGCGGGAGGCGAACGGCTGGGGCTGGCCGTCGGACCAGGTCGAGCACTTCCTCGGCGCGCTGGACAGGGACGGTGAGGCGACGGCGTATCTCTTCCAGTGCCGGGTCTGCGCAGCCCACCTCGCATACACCGACTTCGCATAAGCCCAGCAAGCGAGTCGAACGACGCCCCGAACGGTGTCACCCACCTGGGAGTTCGGTCTACGCGGACGGCGGTCTCGGCGTGATCCTGCGTGCTGTCCAGAGCGCGCTGTCCACCAAGTCCATCGGAACCAAGACCGCCAGGGGTGAGTCTGCTGCAGCACGAGGCCCGGGAGGAGGCATTCGACTTCGCGTCCCACTTTCGGGAGGACCTCTACGCCTGTCTGACCCGGCGCGGTGACACTCTGTTCGAGTTGTGCGACGCGATGCTCTGCGAGGACGGCCCGGTGACCTCGCCGGTCGATCTGACCCTGCTGGCCGAACACCGTCGTGGGCACGGCGCGTTGTACGACGCGCTCAACCAGGGCCGCATCGAGGCGGACAGGCTGCGCAAGGCGTTGGCGATGCTGCCCCAGCTCAAGGCCGCTGACGGGCGCCTGGTCCTGGCCGTTGATGTCTCCGCGTGGCTGCGGCCCGACGCGCCGACCAGCCCCAACCGGCTGTTCTGCCATGTCTACGGACGCTCGGGACGCTCCAGCGACCAATTTACCCCCGGGTGGCCGTACTCCTTCGTCGCCGCACTGGAGACCGGCCGCACGTCGTGGTGCCAGCTGCTCGACGCGCTCCGGCTCGGCCCAGACGACGACGTCGCCGAAGTCACCGCCGCCCAGGTTCGCCGCGTGGTCACCGATCTGATTGGCCAGGGCCAGTGGGAGGACGGCGACCTGGACATCCTCGTCGTCTTCGACGCCGGCTACGACGCCCCGCGCATGGCCCAGCTCCTCAACGGCCTCCCCATCGAAGTACTCGGGCGGATGCGCTCGGTCCGTGTCATGCGACGGCCCACATCCACGCTCAAGGAGTACGCCCTGTCCTACCCCCAGGGCGGGCGACCGCCGAAGCACGGCAAGGAGTTCCGCTTCGCCAAGCTCGGCACCTGGGGCACCCCGGACGCGGCGACAGTGCAAGTCACCGACCGCTACGGCACCGCCCAGGCGATGGCCTGGGACCGCATCCACCCCCGGCTCACCACCCGCAGCGCCTGGATCGACCACGACGGCGAACTCCCCGTCATCGAGGGCACCCTCATCCGCCTCCAGGTCGACCACCTGCCCGGCGGCCAGGACCCACCGCCCCTCTGGCTGTGGTCCTCCAACACCGGCATAACCAGCCCAGACGTCGACCTGCGGTGGCAAGCATTCTTGAGGCGCTTCGATCTTGAACATACTTTTCGTTTTGTAAAGCAGACGCTCGGCTGGACCCGCCCCAGGCTCCGCAGCCCCGAGGCTGCGGACCGGTGGACATGGCTCGTGATCGCGGCGCACACCCAGCTCCGCCTCACCCGCGAGGCCGCCGCCGATCTCCGCCGCCCCTGGGAGAAACCGGCCGAGCCCACCCGGCTCACCCCGGCCCGCGTCCGCCGCGGGTTCAGGAACCTCCGCCCCCACCTGCACAGTCCGGCCCGTGCGCCCAAACCATCAACTCCCGGCCCAGGACGCCCACTTGGCTCGAAGAGCCGGCGCCCCGCCACCCGATACGACGTGGGCAACTCAACCAGACGCCCCAAAAGCATCGCCGAACGTAATCAACTCAAAGCTCATAAACCATAAAAACAAGCTCAGCGCAGCGTTGCAGTCAGGGGCGCACGGGCGCGCATCGCGTTCTCATAGATGGACCTTTCCCGGAGCGACATCGACAGCGGTCGCCGGAAGCTAACCCGCCGCCGTAGCCCACCGGACAGAAGACACGATCACCCAGCGCGGCGGTCCGGGCTCGGCACACCAAAAGTTTTGAATGGGTTAAAGGAATGGGTAAAATTTGAGGATAAAGGCTGCTACGGTGGGGTGCGGAAGGAGACCGACATGGCGTCCGAGGAAGAGCTGTTCGCGAACATCGACGCGTTGCTGGAGGAGGAGCCGCAGCTCCCGCCGCCGGCGGAGCGCGCCCGGCTGCGTGAGGCCGCCGGCATCACCCAGGCCCGTCTCGCGGTCGCGTTGAAGACGTCGACGCAGACGGTGAAGAACTACGAGAACGGCCGCTCCGAGCCGAAGTCGCCGCGCCTGGAGGCCTACCAGCGGCTGCTGAAGGGGTGGGCGGCGAAGTACCCCGCCCACGGCGCCCCCGCCGTGCCCGCCCCGGTCCCGGCCGTTGCCCCGCAGCCGGAAGTGCCCGAGGCGTTCAACGGCCCGGCCGCCTCAAAGGAGCAGAAGAGCGCCGCGCCGGTTCAGGCTCCTGCCGCCCCGGCCGCGCCCGAGCGTCCCGCCCGTCCGGCCGCCCGCCCGGCGGCGTCGTCCCGGCGTCCGGCGGTGAAGAAGGCCGCCGCGCCCGCTGTCGACCCGTGCTTCCCCCACGGTCCGCTCGCCGTCCTCGACGGCGACGGCTCCGCGTACGGCGTCGACGGCATCGTGCTGGACTGCCCGGCGACCACCGTGGTGGAGCTGGTGGAGTGGACGCTGCGCGAGTCCGGCCTCGGTGCCCCGAAGCTCCACCGGTACGGCAAGGACTCCGACCCGCTGATTGTGCTCACGGCCGCGGCTGCGGTGAAGCTCGGGCTGCCCGAGCGCCTGGAGGGCCACGAGCAGCGCCGCTCCCTGCGCCTGCCGGACGACCACCCGGTCGTCAAGCAAGTCGCCAAGGCCAAGTGGCAGCTCACCCAGCGCGGTTTCGGCCCGTGGGCACGCATCTACCGCAAGGCCCAGGGCCGTGACCGGCAGTGCGTGCAGCTGGCGATCCTGTCGTGGGACGCCCTCGACGAGCGGTCATGGCCCGGCGTCGCCGAGATGGAGTCGGCCGACATCGCCCGCGTCCTCGGCGTCTACGCCCGGCGGGTCATCACCCCGCGCGGCTCGACGGCCGTCTCGGGCCTGGAGCTGATGACGGCGCTGCGCCCGCCGACGAAGCCGAAGCGCGACGACCAGACCGGGAACTGGGTGTCCGGCCACAACCCGGGCAGCTTGGGGACGGAGCCGATGGACCCGGCGCCGCCGGAGGCGACCGTGGAGCACCCGGTCGTGGTGAACTCCGGCTGGACCGGCGGGTTCCTGAACGAGGAGGCGTACCAGTGGGTCCGGCCGGTGGACCTGCTCACCGACGACGAGTGCCTGCTCCCCTACGCCGTGGGCCTCGACCTCAACACGGCCTTCCTCGCCGCCGCGGCGAGGCTCACGGTCGGCCTGTCCGAGCCCGAGCACTTCGTACGGCCGCAGTTCTACCCGAAGGTGCCCGGCGCATGGCTGGTGGACCTCTCCCACGTGGAGCTGGACGCGCGCCTGCCGAGCCCGTTCACGCCGGACGGCTCCCGTCCGACGGGCCCGGCCTGGTATCAGACGCACACCGTCGCCTATGCCCAGGAGCTCGGCTACAACGTGGAGCCGATCGAGGCGTACCTGCGGCGGGAGACCGGCGCGTACCTGGACCCGTGGCACGACCGGCTCAAGAACGCCTACGTGGACACCCTCGCCGACCTCGGCGTCACCAAGGACCTGTCGGACGCGGAGTTCCTGGCGGCGATGGAGCGGCACAAGCAGGTCGACCCGGCGATGGCGGCCGTCCTGGCGGCCATCAAGGCCACGGTGAAGGGCGGTGTCGGCAAGCTGCGCGAGCGCCCGCAGGGCAAGCACTACAAGGCGGGGGAGCGGTGGCCGGCCCTGGAACGGCCGACCTGGCGCCCGGACATCCGCGCCGCGGTCATCTCCAAGGCCCGGGTCAACATGCACCGCAAGATGCTGAAGATGGCGGAGTTCACCGGCCTGTTCCCGCTGGCGGTGCTCTCCGACTGCGTCGTCTACCCCGCGCCCAGCCCGAGCCCGCTGGACTTCCTCCCATACGCGGAGTCCGGCAAGCCCATCCCTGGTGCCTTCCGCCTCGGGCCCACGCCGGGTCTGGCCAAGCTGGAGGGCGTCCAGGAGATGCTCTGGGCGATCGACCTGATGGAGAAGGGCCTCAGCCCCGCCAGACACATCAAGGGCGGCGACGCCGTCCTGGACGAAGGAGAGTAAGCCGTGGGGGAGATCGAGGATGCGATCGAGCGTGCCGACCGGGAGGCGTTCACCAAGCAGCCGCCCAAGACCCTCAAGGGCCAGATCGGCTTCCTGATCAGGCAGTTCGGCAGCGCGAAGGCCGTCGCGGCGGAGATCGGCGTCACCGCCGACTCCGTGAACCGCTACCGGCGCGGCGCCCGCAAACACCCCCGCACCGACGTCGCCGCGAAGATCGACGACGCCGTGCGGCAGCGGTGGCAGCCGCGGGTGCGCAAGCGCCGGCAGAAGAAGGCCGCCACCAGCACCGGGATCACCGTGGAGACCAGGGCCCGCTTCGGCTACACCGCACCTGTCGGCACGACCGACGACGGCCGCTTCCGCCGCCTCACCGTGCACCTCCCCCCGCAGTACGCACAGCGCCTCTTCAACGCCCGCGACGCCGGTGCCAGCGACCAGCAGATGCGCGGAATCATCGCCGAGGGATTCAAGGAGGTCTATTTCCAGGACGGCGGCGCCCGCGCTATGGGACTGTCGGGCGTGGAAATCAGCGATATCGATTACCTGGACCTCGACTACTGAATTCGGAGTCTTTCAGTAGCCACTTGGGCGGCAACGCGTATCCACCCATATCCACCGCGCGCAGGCCCGGTCCTGGCAAACCCCGGCAAGGTCATGGCGCCCGTGCCGCGCCGCCCACCACGCTGGTCCCCGGCATCGGATCACCGGAGAACAGGGGGCGTGGGCATGACGACGGCGGACAACGTGGTGGCGGGCGACGACGACGTCCAGGCGGTGCGCCGCTGGGTGCGGCTTTCGTGCACCGAGCCGGGCACCCATCTGCCCGCGCTGGCCGAGATCGCGGCGGACCTCCGCCTGCCGACGGCCGTGGTCCGCTCCGCACTGGAGCAGCTCGCCACCGAAGGGATGGTGACCCCGCACGAGGGCTACCGGCTCTACAGCGTCGGCACGACGACTCCAACCGAGCGCGCTTCCCGGCTGATGCGCACCGCGCTCCACCGCAGCTACGAGCCCGGCGAACGGTTCATGAACCGCGACGAGATCACCCGGGTGTTCGACATCGGCGGCAAGGAGGCCGCGGTCGCCGTACGCCAGCTGATGTCCGAAGGGCTGCTGACCGGGCCGCGGGGGCAGTACGTCAACGCGTTCAGCCCGGAGCAGCAGCGCCGGCGCGTGAAACAGCTGCGCGAGCGCGCCAGCGACCTGCGCCGCGAGGCCCTCGAACTGATGAGAACAGCGCGGAAGATCGAGCAGGAGCTGCCTGCCGGCGGCGACGCCCAGGCGACGTAGCCAGCCCTCGGCGCGGGCCTGCGGCGGTGTCACGCACCTGGTGTCACGTCAGCGCAAGTCTGTGAGGTCTGTGAGCCTCATACCCCGTTTCCCTAGGTCAGCGAGGTGAAGCTGTGAGGTTGTGAGGCTGTGAGGTGCCTCGCCGAAGCGCGCGGCCGCCTGACCGGCACGGCCCCCCTTGCGTCGCCCCGTCGGGGGAACGGTTCCGTATGGGTGACAGGCGGCTACCTCGCGTGGGTGACATGTTGTCAGAGCCAGTTCGTAGCGTCCGGCCGTGACGACTCCCACCGCCTGCGGGCGGTGCCTCCTCAAGGCGGTGACCTTCGGATGAGCCTCACCTCCGGACTGCACAGTCCCCGTACTCCGCTGCGCCGGTTCCTGGATCGCGAACTGTCAGCCGGCCCCAAGCTGCTGCGCGAGTCCTTCCGCGCCCAGCACCGCACCGACACCCTGCTCCTGCCACCGCCCGGAGTCGGCACCGAGGCCGGCACCGTGGGCACGGCCATCGACCAGCGGCTGCGGCTGGCGTTCACCACAACCGCCCCCGTCGACCTGGCCACCGAGGCCGGGATCGACCTCACCGGCGGCATCGGCCGGGGGGCGGGCCTGCGGATGCGCGCGATCGGAGGCGAACTCGCCGCGCGCTTGGCCGAGACCGCGCACCGACTGAGCCTCGACAACCGCGCGTTGTCGATGGACCGCGCCCACGACGAAGAAGAGGACCTGGCCCGGATGCTGCTCGCCGCAGCCTGGTACCAGGTGATGGCCCGAAACCCGTACGGCTTCACCTGCACCCCGCTGTACCTCACCGCGCTCGAGGATCCTGACGGCTTCACCCTCGACCGGCTCCTGCAGCTCCCCAACCAGGACATGGTCGACGACGTCGTCCACCAGCTCTACCTGGCCACCACCGGCCCCCTGGAAGCACTCCGCGCCCGCACACGGCCCCAGGACTGCCTCGGCGGGCCCACGTTCCCCGGCGTGGACATCACCGCCGACGCGGACCTCGTGGTCCACGGCCTGCTGCTCGACTTCAAGAGCACCAAGCACCCCTTCGCACGAGGGCTGTCCCAGCAGACCGCGAACCAGCTGATCGGCTACCTGCTCCTCGACACCGCCGACCGCTACCGGATCGACACGCTAGGCCTCTACCTCACCCGCTCCGGCGTCCTCGCCAGCTGGCCCGCGGAGGAGTACCTCGACCTGCTCGGCACCTGCCGCCGCGACCTGACCGAGCTGCGCACCGTCGTCACCGAGCTTCTCGCCGGCTGCCAGGCCGACGCCATTCCGTACAGCCAGGAAGAAGAACAGCAGGCCCGCGAGCTG
The DNA here is from genome assembly GCF_014656095.1 of Streptomyces longispororuber. Lineage (GTDB taxonomy): Bacteria > Actinomycetota > Actinomycetes > Streptomycetales > Streptomycetaceae > Streptomyces > Streptomyces longispororuber. Next base: position 2,137 of record NZ_BNBT01000104.1, on the reverse strand, counting down.
TTGGAGCGCCTGGCCCCAGTCATCGCTGCTGGCCACTGCGCCACCTGCGCCCAGCCCCTCCCCAGTTCCACCGGTCGGCCCCGCAAGTTTTGCAACCCTCGGTGCCGCGCCCGCGAACAAACCCTGCGCCGCAAGGGCCTGCTCCCCGGCGCTCTCACGCCGGTACTGCCGCGCCTAAGGACGGCCTCCCCGGAACCCGCCGAAGACTGGCAGGTTGTAAGCCTCACACCCCGTTTCCGCAGGTAGACACGGTGAGCGCGAGCCTGTGAGCCCGGACTCGCGGCTTTCGTGCGCCCCTGGTGCGGCCCGCCGACCCGCAGGACGATGGTGTCGTGGGCGAGCAGACCGGGGACCAGGAGCACAACGCCGAACCGGCGCGGCCGCCGCTGAACGCGGCCTGCGCCCGAAAGATGACGGCCGGGCTGCGCGAGGCGATGGACGACGTCCGGCGCTCCGTGGCGGTGCTCGCCGCCCGGGTCCGCGACGCGCACGCCGCCCGCGTCTGGCTTCCCCTGGGGCACAGCAGATGGAAGTCGTACTGCGCCGCGGAGTTCGGCATCAGCCGCGCGCAGGCGTACCGGCTCCTGGACGTCGCCCGCTCCCTGGCCGCGATCCACGGCGCGGTCACCGCCGGCACCGAGACGTCTCGCACGCGAGACAGCGACCCGGCCGCCGCGGACGCGCTCGACTACGGCCTGTCCCAGCGCGCCCTGATTGCCGTCTCCAGCCGCGCGGAGGACGTCGCGGAGCTGATCACCCGCCGACTCGCCACGCTCGCCCACAGCGGCCTCCAGGCCCTCGATGAGGCCACGTGCGCGCCGTGGTCCGCCAGGCCGTCCGCGACGTCCGCACCGCCCCGCCCCCGCCGCCCGCCGATCCACCGGCGGACCCGACCGTCGCCGCGCTGCGCCGCGTCGCCGACGACCTCGCCGCCAGCACCCACGCGATCGGGGAGCTGGTGCTCGAAATCGCCCCGGCCTACCTCTCCGACACCGAGGCCGCCGACATCCTGGCGCTGCTGTGCGACGAGACGGTGGGCAACGGCCTCGCTGCCCGCCGCTACGCGATGTCCGGCGACCGCCGCGCCCTGCACGGTCATTCTCTGACCACGTACGGGCTGACGGACGGCCGAGCGCAGCATTTGCATGCCGAAGACGAAAGGGGATCCATCATGGACCTGAGTCATGATGCGGGGCGCCGGACGGGCAAGTGGATCACCGGCGCGGATGGATGGAAGAGCGCGCCGAAAGCGTGCGAAAGAGACTCGGGTACGGGGCTGGGCTGCGCCGGGGCGCTGTTACGCCGGCGGAAGCGGCTACGGCGGCTGCCTTGACGGAAAAGCTCAAACTCCCGCCAGTACTCATCCCATGCGCTCAGAGAGAGACGGCGTAGGACATGACCAGGCATCGGCTGGTACTGGCCGGCAGCCGAAGTGGTTGTCGACACCCGCGGGGTATCGCGGATGCCCAGGGAAGCTTTGACGGCTTCGCGCCGTGCCGTAGCGAGGTCGAGATCGGGGAAGTACTCGCTTCGTGGACTGGATGACGGCGAGATCGCGCGGCACCTGGTGAGCACGTGAGCCTCGGTAACCCTGTAGTTGGGATGTGCTGGGGACAGCCATGCGCGCGTGACAGCGCCTCCTTGCCGGTGCGCTTCAGTACGCAGCGCTTCGAGGCGGGAGCGCGGTTGTCCAGTGGAGCCGATCTTCACGTACGTAACAGCACCAGTGATCGCGAGCACATAGACGTGCCCGGTGCCTTCCAGCGCCTGCCTGGGCACCTGGTGCGCCTTGAAGAAGTGCAATAACCAGCTGCGCGGATCGTTGTGTACCAGTTCGAGCATGTTTCACCCCTTGGTTTCGGCTGTAACAGTGGATCAAAAGGGGCTGACAGCAGATGCTGACCTGGCATTCTCCCTCGCGTAGTGAGTGAGCGGCTTCGGCTGCTGTGGTTTTGTTCCGCTCCTCCAGAACAAGCCGGTTCACCTAGTACTCCAGTCAGAGATCGTTGCCTGAGCTGGTCGGTTTCGTTGTCCTAGGCGTGGTGGGGGTGGACGAGGCCGGCCTGTGGGCGGCTGAGCTGGAGTCGGTGTTCGCGCGGGTGGCGGGCCGGTTCTCGCGTGTGGATCTGCGGTGGCG
>NZ_BNBT01000103.1 GCF_014656095.1 Streptomyces longispororuber | reverse complement strand
CCGCCTCCGCTTCCGCCGCCCCCGCGGCACCCCGCGTGCCCGCCCCCGCCCCCGCACCCCCGTCCGCCCCGCAGCCGGGCGGCGTCGTCACCCCCGGTGCCGGGGGCGGTGCCACCTCGTGGGCCCAGCAGGTGCACCAGCTCGCCCAGCGGCCCGACACGGCGGCGGCGCCGGGGGCCGACGGGCCCGTGGTGCCGTGGAAGCCGGTGGCCGCGGACCCGTTCGCGGCGGTGGTCCAGGCCCAGGCAGCGGCGCGGCCCGCCGCGCTCGGCAGGCGGCTCGCGGCGCGGCTCATCGACACCGTCGTGCTCGCCGCGGTCACCGCCGGGGCCGCGCTGCCGCTCGGCACACGGGCCGCGGACCACATCGACAGCAAGATCGACGCGGCGAAGATGTCGGGCGAGAAGGTCACCGTGTGGCTGCTCGACGGGACCACGGCCGGATACCTGGGCATCGTCCTCGGCGTCCTGCTGGTCTTCGGCGTCCTGTACGAGGCGCTGCCCACGGCCAAGTGGGGACGTACGCTCGGCAAGAAGCTGTGCGGGGTGGAGGTGCGGGACATCGAGGAGCACGCGGCGCCGTCCTTCGGGGCCGCGCTGCGGCGCTGGCTCGTGTACGCCGTGCCCGGGGTCCTGCTGGTCGGCGTGGTCGGGGTGCTCTGGTGCCTGTTCGACCGCCCCTGGCGGCAGTGCTGGCACGACAAGGCGGCCAAGACCTTCGTCGCGTCCTGAGGTGAGGGGTGGGTCCGGGGCGTGGCGGGGAAGAGTAACGCCGAACACGACCGCGTAACCCGGACAGCCGCTCGTCGCATGCGGGGACTACGACTTCGAGGTGCACTCACCCCATGAGCACCGAACCGCCGCCCTACCCCACCGGCCCGGACCCGGACGACAACGACCCGTTCCGGAAGCAGCCGCCGCCCCCGCCCGGAAGCGGCGCCGGATCGCCCTACGACGCCCCGCCCCCCGGCGGCGGCGCCGGTTCCGCCCCGCCCCCGGGCGGTGGCGCGCCGCCCCCGCCCTACGGCGGCGGCCCTTACGGCGGCGACCCCTACGGCGGACAGGACCCCCTCGCCGGGATGCCGCCGCTCGCGGACAGCGGCAAGCGCGTCCTCGCCCGCATCATCGACATGGTCCTCGTGGGCGTGGTCGTCTGGCTGTTGTCGTGGCTTTTCGGCACAAGTGAGTACGACGTCGACCCGGACCGGGTCGAGTACGGCAAGTCGTTCGGCCAGTCCCTGCTCGCCGCGGTGCTGTACATCGCCTACGACAGTTACTTCATCTCCAGGTCCGGCCAGACGCTGGGGAAGAAGTGGCTCGGTCTGCGGGTGGCGAACCTCAACGACGGGGCCACCCCGACCCTCCAGGCGGCGCTCGCCCGGGCCGCGGTCCTGTGGCTGCCGTTCGCGTTCTGCTGCGCGTGCATCTGGACGGCCATCAGCGGCGGCTGGAGCTTCTTCGACAAGCCGTACAAGCAGGGTCTGCACGACAAGGCCGCCAAGACCGTGGTGGTCAGCGTGCCCGGGTGAGCGGTGGGAACCGTGAGCGGTGTGGGGTGAGCGCGCGGCGCACGCGGGCGCGGCCCGTGCACCGTCCCGGGCACGGGCGCTCGTCGGCCGGCGGGTTCGCGCGACAGGACGCGGACCCGCCGGTTTCCGTTGTCCGGCCGGCCGCCTCAGGGGCCGGCGGGCTCCCGTACCGGAGTGGGGGAGGGGTCCCGTACCGGCACGGGCGCGACGACCTTGCGCTGCGCGGGGACGACGGGTCGGGTGTGGGCGGATGGGGCGGGGGCGGCGCTCGCCGGCGGTGTCGAGGCCGGTTTCGGCCACGGCACCGTCAGGGCCACGAGCAGCCCGAGCCCGAGCGCGGCCAGCGCTATGACCGCGATGCCCGGTGGTGAGCTGGCCTGCGAGAGCAGCAGCATGGCGAGGGTGGAACAGATGACGGTCGCGGAACCATACGAGAGCTGTGCGACGGTCGGACGAGGCATGGGGCGAGACATGGCGTGATCCGTCCTCGGGACAGCGGATGCGGGGGTGATCCAGGCTGTAGGGGGTGGTCCAGGCGGTATGGGGGTTGTGTCGAACCGGGCGGAACCTATACGAATCGAAGGGTGCTCTACGGCGTCGGCTTGGAAGCCTTGCCCAGTGTCTGTGCACACCGTCGAATTGAGCCTGTTTTTGACTCTATTCGCCTCCATGCCCGAGGCGACCGCACGGTAAGCGTGACCTAACCCACGGTGCCGGTGCATGGGGGGCGCATAGATTCATGCATTCCATCAACTGGACGGTCGCACGCGCCCGTTGACGATGCAATATGCCGCCCGGTCGTGCCGCCGTCCCATGGCGATCACGTCCGGATGCCGAACGGTCGCGTCTACATAGAGCATTTGGCCTGTTCAAGTCAAGGTCTGTCTTTTCTCCTCACCCTCCGGTCGAATGTCGTCACTTAGGACGCGCTTACCGCGCGCGGACCTCCTTGACCGGCACCCCTCCGGTCCGCGGCGGGCGCGGGGGAGGAAACCATCAAGTGAGAGTCAAGAGACGGACGTTCCGGGCCGCGGCCGCCGCGGTGGCGGTGGCCGCGGCCACCGCGACGTTCTCGGCGTACGGCGTGGCGGTCGCCGACGACGGCGCGAAGGCGCCCTCGGCCAAGGACGGGCAGGCCGTTGACCGCCGCGACCCGGCGGACGCCAAGACGCACGTCGACCACGACCTGGACGGGCCCTTCAGCAAGCAGCAGGCCCAGCAGCGCAAGGCGGCCCTGGAACAGGTCGTCTCGGGCGAGGCCCAGGTCAAGAAGCGCGACGGATCCAACGTCGTCAAGCTCGACGACAAGAAGTACGTCGAGCTCGGCCGGGAGAAGACCGACAAGATCTTCACGATCCTGGTGGAGTTCGGGGACAAGGTGGACGACACCACCCTGTACGACCCGGACGGCCCCGAGGGCCCCCAGCCGCCGGTCAAGAAGTACGGCGGCACGCCCGGCCCGCTGCACAACAAGATAGCCAAGCCGGACCGTGCGAAGGACAACAGCACGGCCTGGCAGGCCGACTACAACCGCAAGCACTTCCAGGACCTGTACTTCGGCCAGGGCAAGGACAGCAAGGGCAAGACCAAGCACTCGCTGAAGACGTACTACGAGAAGACCTCCTCCGGGCGCTACTCGGTCGACGGCACGGTCTCCGACTGGGTCAAGGTCGACTACAACGAGGCCCGCTACGGCTCCAACTACTGCGGCGACTCCAACTGCGCCAACGTCTGGGACGCGGTGCGCGACGGCGTCACCGCCTGGGTCAAGGACCAGAAGGCCAAGGGCCGCACGGACGCCCAGATCAAGGCGGACCTCGCGAAGTACGACAAGTGGGACCGCTACGACTTCGACAACGACGGCGACTTCAACGAGTCCGACGGCTACATCGACCACTTCCAGATCGTCCACGCCGGTGAGGACGAGTCCGCGGGCGGCGGCGCCGAGGGCCCCAACGCCCTGTGGGCGCACCGCTGGTACGCGTACGGCGACGACGCGGGCAAGACCGGCCCGGCGAAGAACAAGGCGGGCGGCACCCAGATCGGCACGTCCGGCATCTGGGTCGGCGACTACACGATGCAGCCGGAGAACGGCGGCCTCGGCGTCTTCGCCCACGAGTACGGCCACGACCTCGGCCTGCCGGACCTGTACGACACCAGCGGCCCGGGCGCGGCCGGGGAGAACTCGGTCGGCTTCTGGTCGCTGATGTCGGCCGGCTCCTGGCTCGGCACCGCCAAGAACGCCATCGGCGACCTGCCCGGCGACATGACGTCCTGGGACAAGTTCCAGCTCGGCTGGCTGAACTACGCCAAGGCGAAGGCCGCGACGAAGTCCACGCACAAGCTGGGCGTGTCCGAGTACAACACCCGCAACAAGCAGGCGCTGCTCGTCACCCTGCCGAAGAAGGCGGTCACCACGACTGTCGTGAAGCCCACCGAGGGCGCCAAGCAGTGGTGGAGCGGCCAGGACGACGACCTCAGGAACACCCTGACCCGGTCCGTCGACCTGACCGGCAAGTCCAAGGCCGAGCTGTCCCTCGACGGCTGGTGGGACATCGAGCGCAACTACGACTACCTCTACGCCGAGGTCTCCACGGACGGCGGCGCCACCTTCACACCCGTCGACGGCACCGCCGACGGCAAGCCGATCACCCGTGACGGCGGCGACAAGCCCGCGCTGACCGGTTCGTCGGCGAAGTACCAGAAGCTCGTCTACCCGCTCGACGCCTACGCGGGCAAGAAGATCGACGTCCGCTTCCGCTACGCCACCGACGGCGGCACCTCGCTCAAGGGCTTCACCGCCGACCGCATCACGGTGACCGCGGACGGCGCCGCGCTCTTCACCGACGGCGCCGAGAACGGCGACAACGGCTGGAAGGTCAAGGGCTTCTCGCGCATCGGCGAGTCCTTCACCAAGAAGTACGAGCAGTACTACATCGCCGAGAACCGCCAGTACGTGTCGTACGACAAGACCCTCAAGGCCGGCCCGTACAACTTCGGCTTCTCCACGACCCGCCCCGACTGGGTGGAGCACTACCCCTACCAGACCGGTCTGCTGATCTGGCAGTGGGACACCTCCCAGAAGGACAACAACGTCAGCAAGCACCACGGCCAGGGCCTGATCCTGCCGGTGGACGCGCACGCGAAGCCGCTGAAGTGGAAGGACGGCACGCTCCTTCGGAACAAGATCCAGCCGTACGACGCGCCGTTCTCGAAGTACCGCACGGACTCGTTCACGCTCCACAACGCGGACGTGCCGCTCAAGCTGAAGTCGCGCGCCGGGGTCCCGGTCTTCGACGACCACAAGGGCACCTACTGGTACCCGGAGAACCCCACGGGCAGCGTGAAGGTCACTGACACCAACACCAAGATCAAGATCGTCAAGCAGCCGAAGGACGGCTCCTCGATCACGGTCCAGGTGGGCCCCTCCGTGAAGTAGTTTCACGTTTCCGCAGGTCAGAGCGGTAAGTCTGACTGGACGGCCGTCGCCCCCTAGCGGGCGGCGGCCGTTCGTGTTTGAGTGCGTCCTGTGGATTTCTTATTGACGCGACGTCTCACGGGGGTGTGACACGGCATGGCCGCAGGAGGCTTCTGCAAGCTGCCGAACGGCAGTGTGGTGGTGGCGCTGACCCTGCCCCGGCCCGGCCCGGGAGCGGGCGGCAGCCGGGTGCGGGTGCTGGTGCACGCGGTGAACCGGGCGCGGGCGCTGACGCGGCTCAGGAACCTCGGGCTGCGGGCGGTGTACCTGCGCGGCAACGCGGAGCCGCCGACGCCGGACGAGGTCACGGCGGTCCTCCACCACCCCGACGGCCTCATATGGCGCACGGCCCCCGCCCGCGACGGGGCGGAGCTGTGGCATCCGATCAGGGCGCTGTTGCGGCGCGGCGCGGTGGCCTGACCCTCGCGGGGGCGCCCCAGTCCCGCCCCTTCCCGAAACCAGGGGCTGCTGCCCCTGGACCCCGCTTTATCGGCGCTCCGCGCCTCGTCCTCAAACGCCGGACGGGCTAAAAAGTTCCAGCGCGGCCCAGCGCATATTCCAGCCCGTCCGGCGTTTGAGGACGAGCGCGCCAGCGCGATCTCGGGGGTCCAGGGGGCGGAGCCCCTTGGTTACGGGAAAGGGGCGGGTCTGGGGCGCCCCCGCGAGGGCCGGCTACAGCACCGGCTTGCCCGTCAGCTCCACCCCCGCCGCCCGCATCTCCGCCAGGGCCCGCTCCACGCTCGGTCCCGCGACCCCGGCCGTGAGGTCGAGCAGGACGTGCGTACGGAACCCCTCCCGCGCGGCGTCGAGCGCGGTCGCCCGCACGCAGTGGTCCGTGGCGATGCCCACGACGTCCACCTCCCGCACCTGCCGCTCGCGCAGCCACGCCGCCAGCGGCGTGCCGTTCTCGTCGGCTCCCTCGAAGCCGGAGTACGCGGCCGAGTGCTCGCCCTTGGAGAAGACGGCGTCCACGGCCCCGGAGGCGACCGCGGGCGCGAAGTTCGGGTGGAAGCCCACGCCCTCGGTCCCGGCGACGCAGTGCGGCGGCCAGGAGTCCACGTAGTCGGGCGCGGCGGAGAAGTGGCCGCCCGGGTTGATGTGGTGGTCGCGGGTGGCCACGACGTGGCGGTAGCAGGCGGGGGCCTGGCCGATCAGATCGGTGATCGCGGCGGCCACGTCCGCACCGCCCGCCACCGCGAGGCTGCCCCCCTCGCAGAAGTCGTTCTGCACGTCGACGACAATCAGGGCGCGGCGCATGGCGGGTGTCCTTCGTCTAGCGGGATGAACCGAGCGTAGAGACTTCACGACCGATGCGGGAGGGGGCGTGGGCCCCGCGGCTGCGGCCGCGCTCCCCGCCCGGTCCCGGGGGTAAGGCTCAGACGTACTCGGTGGGGATGACCGCGTCGCCCCGCGAGAGCTGGGTCGCCGAGAGCGGCAGCCGGGCCCGCGCGGCCGCGTGCCGGTCCCGGACGGTGTCCAGGGACTCGCGGGCGAGCACCTGGCCGCCCTTGATGAGCTGCACCTGGAGCAGCCGGTCGGCGAGGTCGGCCGGGACCGGACCGGTGCCGACGACCTCGGCCTCGGCGATCCCCTCGGCGTCGACGCGGCGCGCCGCCCACTTGCGGCCCCCGGCGGACGACTTGGCGCCGAGCGACTTCTTCGCCACGGGCTCCAGCGGCGCGCCCGGGTCGGCCGAGCGGGCGCGGGCCACCAGCTTGTAGACCATGGCGGAGGTGGGGTGGCCGGAGCCGGTGACGAGCTGGGTGCCCACGCCGTAGGCGTCGACGGGCGCCGCCGCCAGCGAGGCGATGGCGTACTCGTCCAGGTCCGAGGTGACCACGATCTTGGTGGCGGTGGCGCCGAGCTCGTCGAGCTGCTGGCGCACCCGGTGGGCGACGAGCAGCAGGTCGCCGGAGTCGATGCGGACGGCGCCCAGCTCGGGCCCGGCGATCTCCACGGCGAGGCGGACCGCCTCACCCACGTCGTAGGTGTCGACGAGCAGCGTGGTGCCCCGGCCCAGGGAGTCCACCTGCGCGCGGAAGGCGTCGCGCTCGCTGTCGTGCACCAGGGTGAAGGCGTGCGCGGAGGTGCCGACGGTCGGGATGCCGTAGCGGAAGCCCGCGGCGAGGTCCGAGGTGGTCGTGAAGCCGCCGACGTACGCCGCGCGGGACGCGGCCACGGCCGCCAGCTCGTGCGTGCGGCGGGCGCCCATCTCGATGAGCGGCCGGCCGCCGGCCGCCGACGCCATCCGGGAGGCCGCCGCCGCGATGGCCGAGTCGTGGTTGAGGATCGACAGGATCACCGTCTCCAGCAGCACGCACTCCGCGAAGCTGCCCTCCACGCGCAGGACCGGCGAGCCGGGGAAGTACGTCTCGCCCTCCGGGTAGCCCCACACGTCCCCGCTGAAGCGGTACGACGCGAGCCACTCCAGGGTCGGTCCGTCCACGACGCCGCGCTCGCGCAGGAAGGCCAGCACGCCCTCGTCGAAGCGGAAGTTCTCCACGGCGTCCAGGACCCGGCCGGTCCCGGCGACCACGCCGTAGCGGCGGCCCTCGGGCAGCCGGCGCGTGAAGACCTCGAACACCGAGCGGCGGTGCGCCGTGCCGGACCGCAGCGCGCCCTGCAGCATCGTCAACTCGTAGTGGTCCGTGAAGAGCGCGGTCGACGGCACGTCGACCGGCAGCCCCAGCTCGTGCTCCCCAGAGTTCATGGCAGGGATGCTACCCCGCATCTCGTCACTCTGACGATTTCGGGGGTCCGTTTGTGCGGTCGGGCCCCGCGGGTGGCAGCATGGGACAAGTGAGTAGCGCGGCTCCTGCAGAGATCACCCGCCCGGACGCGGACGAAGAGACCTTCGCGGTCCCCGAGCCGGACGTTCCGTGGATCACGCTCGTGCACAACGACCCGGTCAACCTCATGAGCTATGTGACGTACGTCTTCCAGACGTACTTCGGGTACTCCAAGGAAAAGGCCACCAAGCTCATGCTCGACGTCCACCACAAGGGCCGGGCCGTCGTCTCCACGGGCAGCCGCGAGGAGATGGAACGCGACGTGCAGGCGATGCACGGGTACGGACTGTGGGCCACCCTCCAGCAGGACCGGAAGTAGCGACGCGACCGATGCCAGGACACTTCGAACCGATCCCCGGGGGCGGCGCGGCCGTCGCGCTCGACGAGGTCGAGATCTCCATCATCCGCTCCCTCGCCGTCCAGCTCCTGGAGCTGATCGGCCCGGGCGAGGAACCCGCGGGCGCCGACGGCGACCCGTTCGCCGAGCTCTTCACGCAGGGGCCGAGCGAGCCGCCCGCCGACCCGGTGCTCAAGCGGCTGCTGCCGGACGCGTACGGCGGGCCGGGCACCGAGGACGCCTCCGCGGAGCAGGCCGCCGAACTGCGGTCGTACTCCGCGGAGTTCCGCCGCTTCACCGAGAACGACCTGCGGGCGCGCAAGCGTGACGACGCGCTCGCGGTGATCCGCTGCCTCGACGCGCTGACCGTCGCGGGCGAGGGCGGCGCCGTGCTCAAGCTCTCGGCCGACGACTCGCGGTGCTGGCTCGGCGCGCTCAACGACCTGCGGCTCGCCATCGGCACCCGCCTCGACGTGGCCGACGAGGAGGACACCGACATCCTCTACCGGCTGCCGGACTCCGACCCGCGCAAGCCGATGGTGATGGCGTACCTGTGGCTGGGCGGACTCCAGGAGACGCTCGTCGAGACGCTGATGCCGTGAGCCGCGGCGCTGCGCGGGCGTGACGCGGCGGCCCCGCCGGGCCACGGGCGGCGTACGGATCCGGGCAGGGGAACGTGACGGTTTCCCGACGCCCGCGTGACCTGCCGTTGAAGGTCGGGGGCGTTCGCTCAACGGACGCTCAAATCCGGATAACGATCCGGTCACCAGACTGTCCGACTATGTCAATCGGCGCACCCTTTGTCCGCTTCTTCCTGTGGCGTGCGCCACGCCTGGCTCATTCGATCACTGTGACGGTCGTGATAAATGTTCACGACCACTCGGTGACGCCACCCATGTCGCCGGGAACACGCCAGGGGCCGGCAGATCGCCGGCGGCACTCCATCACCATCCGGGGGATCACGACCTGGTCCGCGGCGACACCGCAGTTCGCGGCGCGGATCAGCATGGAGAAAGGCGTCACCATGACCTCAGTGCAGGTCGAAGAACACCACGACGAGCACGGCGGCAATGGTGCCGCGGCGGGCTCCGGCGCGTCCGGCGACAGCGAGGGCTACCAGCGCGGCCTGGGTGCGCGGCAGATCCAGATGATCGCCATCGGCGGTGCCATCGGCACCGGCCTCTTCCTCGGCGCGGGCAAGGCCATCCACAAGGCCGGCCCCAGTCTCATCCTCGCGTACGCGATCGCCGGCCTCGTGATCTTCTTCATCATGCGGGCCCTCGGCGAGCTCCTGATGTACCGCCCCGTCTCCGGCTCGTTCTCGGAGTACGCCCGCGAGTTCGTCGGCCCCTTCTTCGGGTTCGTGACCGGCTGGACGTACTGGCTCTTCTGGGTCGTCACCGGCATCACCGAGGTCACCGCGGCCGCCCAGTACATGCAGTACTGGACGCATGACTCCATTCCGCAATGGGGCTACGCGCTGATCTTCACCGTCATCCTGTACGGCGCCAACCTGATCTCCGTGAAGCTCTTCGGCGAGCTGGAGTTCTGGTTCTCCATGGTCAAGGTCACCGCCATCATCGGCATGATCCTGATCTGTGCCGGCATCCTCACCATCGGCTTCTCCGACGCCGGTGACAGCGCGTCCGTGTCGCACCTGTGGGACAACGGCGGCTTCTTCCCCAACGGCATCGGCAACACGCTGATGACCCTCCAGATCGTGATGTTCGCCTTCCTGGCCGTGGAGCTGGTCGGCGTCACCGCCGGGGAGTCCAAGGACCCCGAGAAGACGCTGCCCAAGGCGATCAACACCGTCCCGTGGCGCATCGCCGTCTTCTACGTCGGCGCCCTGATCATGATCCTGTCGGTCGTGCCGTGGACGCACTTCCAGCCCGGCGTCTCCCCGTTCGTCGCGGCCTTCGAGAAGATGGGCCTCGGCATCGGCGCCGCGATCGTGAACTTCGTGGTCCTGACCGCCGCGCTCTCCTCCTGCAACTCGGGCATGTACTCCACCGGCCGCATGCTGCGCGACCTCGCGCTCAACGGCCAGGGCCCGCGGTTCTTCACCAAGCTCACCAAGAACGGCCTGCCGCTGATCGGCACCACGTTCTCCGCCGCGCTGATGCTCGTCGGCGTGTGGATCAACTACCAGTGGCCGGGCGAGGCGTTCAACTACGTCGTCTCCTTCGCCACGATCTCCGGCATGTGGGCCTGGATCATGATCCTGGTCTCCCAGATCAACTACCGCCGCAAGGCCGACCGCGGCATCCTGCCGCAGTCCACCTTCCGCGCGCCGGGCGCCCCGTACACGAGCTGGTTCGCGCTCGCCTTCATCGCCATGGTCATCGTGATGATGGGCGTCGACAAGGACGCCCGGATCTCGCTGTACTGCGCCCCGATCTGGGCCGCCATCCTCTGCGTGGCCTACCTGGTCCTCAAGAGCCGCAACCCGGAGGGCGCCGCCTTCCGCAAGCGCGAGCACACCGCCGTGGCCGCCGACACCACGCCGGGCAAGGACTGACACCTCCCCGCGGGGCCGACCGGCCCAGGGGTCCAGCATGCGGGCCGTCGCGTATCGACATCTGATACGCGGCGGCCCGTCCGCGTGTCCGGCCTGCTTATCCTGACCGACATGCTGACCATCACCCAGGCCCTGCACGACCAGATCGTCGCGCACGCGCGCAAGGACCACCCCGACGAGGCGTGCGGCGTCGTCGCGGGCCCGGCGGGCACGGACCGCCCCGAGCGGTTCATCCCGATGCTGAACGCGGCCCGCTCGCCCACGTTCTACGAGTTCGACTCGACCGACCTGCTCAAGCTCTACCGCGACCTCGACGACCGCGACGAGGAGCCGGTGGTCATCTACCACTCGCACACGGCCACGGAGGCCTACCCCTCCCGCACCGACATCAGCTACGCGAACGAGCCGGGCGCCCACTACGTCCTCGTCTCGACCGCCGACACGGACGGCGCCGGGCCCTTCCAGTTCCGCTCGTTCCGCATCGTGGACGGAGAGGTCACCGAGGAAGAGGTGCGGGTCGTGCAGGCATACTGAGCACGACCTTCGAGGCGGCAGGACCCAGGAAGCCGGTGCGACTCCGGCGCGGTCCCGCCACTGTGACCGGCACGCGCGCGTGCCGTGAGCCAGGAACTGCCCTGCCGCCTCCTCCCACTTGACGCAGGGGACGCGGAAATCCCCTGGAGGAGGACCGCACAGCCATGCGCACCCGCGTACTGCTCGTCGCCGCGGCGACCCTGCTGCCCCTGACGGCCTGCTCGTCGCCGGACCCCGACTCCCGCGCGGGGGACGGGAAGGCCTCGGCCGCCGGGTTCCCGTACACCGTCACGAACTGCGGCGTGAAGACGACGTACCAGGCGCCCCCGAAGCGTGCCGTCACCATGAACCAGCACGTGACGGAGATCCTCCTGGCGCTGGGTCTGAAGGACCGCATCGCGGGCACCGCCTACCTCGACGACAAGATCCTTCCCGAGTACGAGAAGGCCTACAAGTCGCGCCCGGTCCTGGCCAAGGAGTACCCCTCGTACGAGAAGCTCCTCGCCGCCGACCCCGACTTCGTCTACGGCGGCTACGCGAGCTCCTTCGCCCAGAACGAGGGCCGCTCCCGCGCCGCCCTCGCCAAGTCCGGCATCGACTCCCGGCTCAACATCGAGAGCTGCGCCGACAAGCCGGTCACCATGGAGGACCTCTACCGGGAGATCCGCGAGACCGGCGCCACCTTCGGCGTCCGCGACCGCGCGGAGAAGTGGGTGCGCTCGGCCAGGGCGGAACTCGCCCGCGCCACGAAGAAGACCGAGGGCGGCAGGCCCCCGTCCGTCTTCGTCTACGACAGCGGCGACAAGACCGCCTTCACCGCGGGCGGCAAGGGCATCGGCAACGACATCATCGAGCGCGCGGGCGGCCGCAACGTCATGGCCGACCTCGACAAGCCCTTCGGCGACGCCTCCTGGGAGACCGTGGTCGACCGCCGCCCCGACGTGATCCTCATCTACGACTACGGCGCGACGACCGTGGCCCAGAAGAAGAAGCGCCTCCTCGACGACCCCGCCCTCAAGGACGTCCCCGCCGTCAGGAACAAGCGCTTCGCGGTGCTGCCGCTGTCCGACGTGGTGCTGGGCGTGAGGGCCCCGGGAGCGGTGAAGAAGCTGGCGGAGCAGATCCGGTGATCCGCACGGGGAAGCCCGCCGCGGCAGGGAACCAGCCCGTCCGGCGTGTGCGGACGAGCGCGAAGCGCGCGGGACGGGGGTCCGGGGGCCGAGCCCCCGGGAGCCTGACCTACGGCGCCCTCATCGCCGTACTCGTCCTCGCCCTCGCCGCCACGGGCACCGCCGCGCTGGCCTACGGCTCCGTCAAGATCCCGCCCGCCGAGGTGTTCGACATCCTCACGGGCCGGGCCCGTGACCCGTCCCCGTACCGCACCATCGTCCTGGACGTCCGCCTCCCGCGGGTCCTGCTCGGGGCCGCCGTGGGCGCGGGCCTGGCCGTCGTCGGCGCCACCCTGCAGGCGCTGGTCCGCAACCCGCTGGCCGACCCGTTCCTGCTCGGCGTCTCGTCCGGGGCCTCCGCCGCCGCGGTCTCGGTGATCGTGCTGGGCGTGGGCGCGGGCCTGGCCACCACGGTGACGCTCCCCGCGGCGTCCTTCGTGGGCGCGTTCCTCGCCCTGCTCGTCGTCTACGCCCTGGCCCGCGAGCCGGGCGGCGGCTTCACCACCAGCCGCCTGGTCCTCGCCGGCGTCGCCGTCTCGTACATCCTGTCCGCCCTGACCAGCCTGCTCCTGGTGGTGTCGGCCCGCGCCGACCACCTCAAGGAGGTCCTGTACTGGACGCTCGGCGGGCTCGGCAGCGCCCGCTGGGACATGCTCGCCGTGCCCCTGGCCGTGCTGGCCGCGGGCACGGCCCTGCTCGTGGCGCTGGCCCGGCCGCTGGACCTGCTGCTCGTCGGCGAGGAGGGCGCGACCGTCCTCGGCCTGGACACGGCCCGGTTCCGCGCGGGCGTGTTCGTCCTCGCCTCGCTGGTGACCGGCGTGCTCGTCGCGCACAGCGGGGCCATCGGCTTCGTCGGCCTGATGGTGCCGCACGCCGCCCGCATGCTGGTCGGCGCCGGACACCGGGCGCTGCTGCCGGTGGCCGCGCTGATGGGCGCGGTGTTCCTGGTCGCCGCCGACCTCGCGGCCCGGACCGTGGCGGCCCCGCAGGACGTCCCCGTCGGCGTCCTCACCGCCCTCACCGGCGGCCCCTTCTTCCTCTGGCAACTGCGCCGGGGCCGGGCACGCGAGGAGGCGGCGGCATGACCGGGACCTGGAGAGAGGCCACCGAGGTGACGGAGGGAAAAGAGGTCACGGAGGCGAACGAGGTGATGGGGACGGAAGAGGCAATGGAGGCGGCGGCGGAGGTGGTGGAGGCGACGGGGAGTGCCGCCGGTACGGGGGCCGTGCGGACGCTGCGCACCGAGGACCTCGGCTACACCACCCCCTCCGGCCGCCGCCTCGTCGACGGCGTCTCACTCACCGTGCGCGCCGGTGAGACGGTCGGCCTCGTCGGCCCCAACGGCAGCGGCAAGACGACTCTGCTGCGCTGCGTGTACGGCGCGCTCACGCCCACGGCGGGCCGCGTCCTGCTCGACGGGGCCGACCTCGCCGCGGCCGGGGCCAAGGCGCGGGCCCGCCGGATCGCCACCGTGCCGCAGGACGGGCAGACCGGCTTCGACCTCTCGGTCCGCCAGATCGTGGCCATGGGCCGCTCCCCGCACAAGCGCTTCTGGGAGGCCGACACGGCCGCCGACCGGGCCCTCGTCGACGAGGCCCTGGCCCGGGTGGGCGCGGACGGCCTCGCGGACCGCCCCTTCGGGCAGCTCTCCGGCGGCGAGCGCCAACGCGCGCTGCTCGCCCGCGCGCTGGTCCAGCAGCCGGGCGTCCTGGTCCTGGACGAGCCCACCAACCACCTGGACATCCGCTACCAACTGGAGGTCCTCGGCCTCGTCCGGGCGCTCGGCACGGCGAACCTGCTCGCGCTGCACGACCTGACGCTGGCCGCGTACTACTGCGACCGCCTCTACGTCCTCGACGGCGGCCGCGTGGTCGCGTCCGGGCCGCCGGGGGAGGTCCTGACCGCCGACCTCCTCGCGCAGGTGTACGGCGTCGCCGCCGAGGTGGCCGTCCACCCCGCCACCGGCGCCCCCACGGTCACCTATCTGCCGGGGCCGCCGCAGCGGACGCCCGCGCGCTGAGCCCCGGCCGGACGGCCCGTGTCCGGGGACCGAACCGAATACGTCCGGCATGCGAGATCGCATTCCGGGACCCGGACCGGGAATCGTTACGATGACCGCATGGTTTCGAACGACGTGAGCATCCACACGACGCCGGGCGCCCTGCTCGTCGGCCGGCTGCACGTCGACCTGTGCCGTCTCGCCAGCGCCATCTGTCGGCGCTGAGGCGCCGACGGGCGCCGCCGCCCGGCCGACACCGCGGCGCCGCCCGCCTCCCGCCGCGTCCCGGGGTGCCGTACGCCCCGCCGACGGGCGTCCCGGGCGCCCCCGGCCGCCGTACCGCCCGGTCCCGTCCGGACCGCGTTCGACCACCACCGCCCCTTCCTTCCGACAGGAGCCCACCCCATGGCCATCGAGGTCCGCATCCCGACCATCCTCCGCACCTACACCGGCGGCGAGAAGGCCGTCCAGGGCAACGGCGACACCATCGCCGCGCTCTTCGCCGACCTCGAGACCCGGCACGCGGGCATCCAGGAGCGCCTCGTCGACAAGGACAAGGGCAACGAGCTGCGCCGGTTCGTGAACGTGTACCTGAACGACGAGGACGTCCGCTTCCTGGACGGCGTGTCCACCAAGCTCAGCGACGGCGACAACGTCACGATCCTGCCCGCCGTCGCGGGCGGCATGAGCTGACGACGCATGCGCTACGACTCCCCGCTCGCGGCCGTCGGCAACACGCCCCTGGTCCGCCTCCCGCGCCTGTCGCCGTCCGCCGAGGTCCGCGTCTGGGCCAAGCTGGAGGACCGCAACCCGACCGGCTCCATCAAGGACCGGCCCGCGCTGCACATGGTCGAACAGGCCGAGAAGGACGGCCGGTTGACGCCCGGCTGCACCATCCTGGAGCCGACCTCCGGCAACACCGGGATCTCCCTCGCCATGGCGGCCCGGCTCAAGGGCTACCGCATCGTGTGCGTCATGCCGGAGAACACCTCCCAGGAGCGGCGCGACCTGCTCACGATGTGGGGCGCGGAGATCATCTCGTCGCCCGCCGCGGGGGGTTCCAACACGGCCGTGCGCGTCGCCAAGGAACTCGCGGCCGAGCACCCCGACTGGGTGATGCTCTACCAGTACGGCAACCCGGACAACGCGGGTGCCCACTACGCCACCACCGGGCCCGAGATCCTCGCCGACCTGCCCTCGATCACCCACTTCGTGGCCGGGCTCGGCACCACCGGCACCCTCATGGGCGTCGGGCGCTACCTGCGTGAGCACAAGCCCGACGTGCGGATCGTCGCCGCCGAGCCGCGCTACGACGACCTGGTGTACGGCCTGCGCAACCTCGACGAGGGGTTCGTGCCCGAGCTGTACGACGAGTCCGTGCTCACCTCCCGGTTCTCCGTCGGCTCCGCCGACGCGGTGACGCGCACGCGGGAGCTGCTGCGGGAGGAGGGCATCTTCGCCGGGGTGTCCACCGGGGCGGCCCTGCACGCGGCGATCGGCGTGGGCCGCAAGGCTCTCAAGGCTGGGGAGGCCGCGGACATCGTGTTCGTCGTGGCCGACGGCGGCTGGAAGTACCTCTCGACGGGGCTGTACACGGCGGCGACGACGGAGGAGGCCATCGCGACGGTCCAGGGACAGCTCTGGGCGTAGCCCTCGGGCCGGGCGGGGGAAACGGGCTTTCCTTTCCCGCCCGCCCACCCGTGCGGCACGTCGGGCCCTGCGGTCCCGCCCTGGCGGCCGCGGGTGGTCGTCGGGTCTTCCGCCGCTGCCGCGGCGGTCTTTCCCACCCGCCCACCCGTACCACCCTCCCGGCCGCGCGGCCCCGGCCCGGCGGCCCCGGGCGGGTTGCCGGTTCCCGCCCGACCACTCACTCCGCCAAGTGGCGCACCTGGTCCCACAGGACCGGGTCCGCCGTCCCTGAGCGGCGGCGCAGGTCGCTCAGGGGCAGGTCCCGTACGTCGTCCGGCTCCAGGTAACGGGGGCGGCCCCGGACGTCGCCGACCGTGCCGGGCGGCAGCGGGATGACGCCGCCGCGCTCCTCGTGGAAACGGGTCGTGATCGCCGCGACGCGCACGGCGTCACCGCGTACGGACAGGACGAGGAAGGGGCACTCCGCCTCGCCCGTCTGCGCCCACCAGATCTCCCCGGCCCGCACCCCGCCCCGCGCGGGCCCGGTCCCACCGCGCCGCGCCCGGCGTGCGGCGCGCCGCGAGGCCCCGCGACCCCACCCGTCCACCACGGTGACCACCAGCGCGAGGACCACCACGGCGGCGAGAGCCGGCCACCAGGACGTGTCCATACCCCGACGGTACCGGCGCCCCGGCGCCCCCGCCCCGGCACACCCCCGGGCGCGCGGCCAGGGCCCCCGTCAGCCCGGTGTCAGCGGGGGCGGGAAGCATCGGGCGGCGCCACGCCCGTGCCCGCGGGCGGGTTCCCAGGGATGGAGAGCTCCATGCTGAGGTACCGCCGGCCTTGTCCGTACGCCGACACCATGGTCCTGGTGCGGGCCGTCGTCCTGGTCCTCGCCCTGGTCGGCGCCCTGCTGACGGCCGGCGGCCCGGCGGCGCGGGGCGCGACCGCCGGCGCGGGCCAGCGGACCAACATCGCCGCGACCCACACCGGCAAGTGCCTGGAGGTCGCCACCCAGGAGAGCGGCGAGCCCGTCCGGCAGCGGCGCTGCGCCGGGCGGGAGGGGGCGGTGTGGTACCTGAAGGCGTCCACGGTCCAGAGCGGAGCGGTGCACATCGTCAGCGCCCTCAGCGGCAAGTGCCTGGCGGTGGCGGACTCCCGCCCCGACGCCGGCGCCCCCGTCGTCCAGGCGGACTGCGGCAACCAGCCCGGCGCCAGCTTCCGCTTCGAGGACCGCGGGGACGCCGCGCTGATCCAGCCGGTGACGGCCGGTCCCGCCCTGTGCCTGGAGGTCGCCGACTCCGCCGTCGCCGACGGCGCGCCGCTGCGCCAGTGGTCCTGCGCCGGCCAGCCGGGCGCGCACTTCGCCCAGGGCTCCTTCCCCGGCCTGCAGGAGGGCTGGATCAAGATCCGCCCGGCCAGTGCGCCGGGCCAGTGCCTGACCGAGGGGCGCGCGGGCGTTTTGAACGTGCCGGTCGTCGTGCAGCGCCCGTGCGCGCAGGCCACCTCCCCGCGCACGTACCTGGTGCCGCGGGGCGACGGTCTCTTCAAGCTCCAGTGGCACAGCACCCAGGCGGGCGTCCGCTGCCTCATGGTGTTCCCCTTCAGCACGGTGCCCGACCTGCTGGAACCCACCAACGACTGCGCGGGCGCGAACGTCATGTACATCGAGGCCGTCGAGGCGCCCGTGCCCAACACCTACCGCATCCACACCCTCTACACCCCGGACCGGAAGGTCTGCGTGAGCATCACCGGCCGGTCCACCGCCGAGGGCGCAACGGCCCGGCAGGAGCCCTGCGCCGACCGCACCGACCAGGTGTTCTTCATCGACGTCGACACCGCGTCCGCCCGCTGAGGCGGCCCGGGCCGCGGCCGTCGCCCGGCCCGCGCCCGGCGGCCCGTACCGGCACCGCGCCGCCGCGCGTCCCGGGAGGTTACGCCCACCCCGTGGAACTACGGGGGAAGAGTGACGTGACCGGTGACATCGCCCACAACGGCCCACGACGGAGGAGCGAGGCGCCCTTTCGCGCCTTACGCTCGTCGGACCGCACGCCCCCCGTCCCCCCGACCGCAGCGCGGAGGTTCCAGCTATATGAAGCTCACCGTCGTCGGCTGCTCGGGGTCGTTTCCGTCCGCGGACTCGGCCTGTTCGAGCTACCTCGTCGAGGCCGACGGCTTCCGGTTGCTGCTCGACATGGGCAACGGCGCCCTCGGCGAGCTGCAGCGCCACATCGGTCTGTACGACCTCGACGCGATCTTCCTCAGCCATCTGCACGCCGACCACTGCATCGACATGTGCGCGTACTTCGTGGCCCGTTACTACCGGCACGAGGGCGGCCGCTGCGCGCCCATCCCGGTGTACGGCCCCGAGGGCACCGAGCAGCGCCTGACCACGGCGTACGCCGACACGCCCTCCGCGTCGTCGATGAGCGAGGTCTTCGACTTCCACACGGTCAAGCCGGGCGCCTTCGACATCGGCCCGTTCTCGGTGCGGACCGAGCGGGTGTGCCACCCGGTGGAGGCCTACGGCGTACGCGTCGAGCACGGCGGGGCGTCCCTGACGTACTCCGGCGACACGGGCCCGTGCGAGGCGCTCGACGAACTCGCCGCGGGCAGTGACCTGTTCCTGTGCGAGGCCGCGTTCACGCACGGCAAGGAGGACATCCCCGACCTGCACCTCAACGGCCGCGAGGCGGGCGAGTCCGCCCGGCGCGCGGGCGTGGGCCGTCTCGTCCTCACGCACATCCCGCCGTGGACGGACGCGGAGGTGAACCTCGCGGACGCCCGCGCCGCGTTCGACGGACCCACCGACCTCGCGACGCCCGGAGCGACGTACCGGCTCTGAGCCCGGCGGCGCTCCCGGTACGGCTCCCGCGCCCGTACGACGCCCGGTACGACTCTCCCTGTACGACGACGAAGGCCCCGGAACCTCGCGGTTCCGGGGCCTTCGCGCGCGGCGGGCGCGGGGCGCTACGCCTTCGTCAGGTCCTCGACCTCCTCCTCGGGCTCGCGGCCCGGGGTGGGGATGTCGAACTTGACGATGGCGAAGCGGAAGACCACGTAGTAGACGGCCGCGAAGACCAGGCCGATCGGGATGATCATCCAGGGCTTCTCGGCGAACTTCCAGTTCAGCACGTAGTCGATCGCGCCGGCCGAGAAGGTGAAGCCGTGGTGCACGCCGAGGGCCCAGGTGACCGTCATGGCGACGGCCGTGAGGACCGCGTGGATGACGTAGAGGGCCGGGGCGATGAACATGAACGCGAACTCGATCGGCTCGGTGATGCCGGTGACGAACGAGGTCAGCGCGAGGGACAGCATCATGCCGCCGACGACCTTGCGGCGCTCGGGGCGGGCCGTGTGGGTGATGGCGAGCGCGACGGCGGGCAGCGCGAACATCATGATCGGGAAGAAGCCCGACATGAACTGGCCGGCGGTCGGGTCGCCGTGCATGAAGCGCTGGATGTCGCCGTGCCAGACGGCACCGGCGGAGTCCGCGAAGGAGCCGATCTCCTGCCAGGCGACGGTGTTCACGAACTGGTGCATGCCGACCGGGAGCAGCGCGCGGTTGACCACGCCGAAGATGCCCGCGCCGACCGAGCCGAGGTCGGTCATCCACTCGCCGAAGCTGGTGATGGCGTCGCCGACCGGGCCCCAGGCCAGGCCGAAGAAGACGCCCAGGGCGGTGCCGATGAAGGCCATGATGATCGGCACCAGGCGGCGGCCGTTGAAGAAGCCGAGCCAGTCCACCAGCTTGGTGCGGTGGAACTTCTGCCACACCACGGCGGAGATCAGGCCCATGATGATGCCGCCGAAGACCTTGGGGTCGTTGTACGTGGCGGCGATGTCGGCGCCCTTGGTGATCTTCGCCTCGGTCACCGGGAACGCCTTCAGGACGTTCGTGTAGACCAGGAAGCCGACGAGCGCGGCGAGCGCCGTGGAGCCGTCCGCCTTCTTGGCGAAGCCGATCGCGACACCGATGCAGAACAGCATCGGCATGTTCGCGAAGACGGCGTCACCGGCGTTGGCGAAGACCGTGGCGACCTTGCCCCAGCCGAGGCCGTCGGCGCCGAACACGTCCGGCTGGCCGAGGCGCAGCAGGATGCCCGCCGCGGGCAGCACGGCGATGGGTAGCTGCAGGCTGCGGCCGACCTTCTGCAGGCCCTGCAACAGGCCGGAGCCCCGCTTCTTCGCGGGGGCCGCCTTGGCGGTGGCCGTACTCATGACTTCCTCCATGTGCGGGCGGCTGTCAGGGGGACAGTTGGGGGTGCGACAGCAGCCGGGGTGGTCTACACCACTAAGTGGTGTAGACCTGTTGTAACACGGTCAAGGCGACATAAGGAACCCGCCATTCCTGTGGGGTGGGCCATACCGTCACAAGGGCCGCGAAAGGCCCTCGGAGCGGGGCTCCGAGGGCCTGAGGGGACGCTCGCGGAAGGTTCCGGTTGGGTCCTAAGCCTTGGTCTGTTCAGCGTCCAATGCCTGTGCCTCTTCCTCCGGTTCGCGACCCGGCGTGGGCAGGTCGAACTTGTGGATGACGAAGCGGAACAGGCCGTAATACACCGCTGCGAAGACCAGGCCGATGGGGATGATCAGCCACGGTTTGGTCGCCAGGCTCCAGTTGATGACGTAGTCGATCAGGCCCGCCGAGAAGCTGAAGCCGTCCTTCACGCCGAGCCCCCACGTCACCGCCATGGAGACGCCGGTGAGCACCGCGTGGAGCACGTACAGGGCCGGGGCGATGAAGAGGAAGGAGTACTCGATCGGCTCGGTGATGCCGGTGACGAACGAGGTCAGGCCGACGGAGAGCATCATGCCGCCGACGACCTTGCGCCGCTCCGGGCGGGCCGCGTGTGTGATCGCCAGGGCCGCGGCGGGCAGCGCGAACATCATGATCGGGAAGAACCCCGAGGTGAACTGGCCCGCCGTGGGGTCGCCCGCCAGGAAGCGGTTGATGTCGCCGTGGACGACCGTGCCGTCCGCCTTGGTGTAGTCGCCGAACTGGAACCACACGAAGGTGTTCAGGAACTGGTGCAGGCCCACCGTGAGCAGCGCCCGGTTGGCGACGCCGAAGATGCCCGAGCCGAGCCAGCCGAGGTCCACCAGCCACTTGGAGAAGCTGGTCAGGGCGTCGCCGACGGGCGGCCAGACCCAGACGCACAGGCCCGCGAAGACCAGGCCGACGAAGGACATGATGATCGGCACCAGGCGGCGGCCGTTGAAGAAGCCGAGCCAGTCCACCAGGCGTACGCGGTGGTAGCGCTGCCAGAGCCAGGCGGTGAGCAGGCCCATGACGATGCCGCCGAAGACGCCGGGGTTCTGGTACGCGGCCTGGGTGGGCGCCCCCTCGCCGGTCAGGCAGACGCCGCTCCACATCCCGGCCCCGGCGAAGTCGGCACCAGCCGGGCAGTCGTCGGGGAAGGCGCGCAGGACCGCGTAGTAGACGAGGAAGCCCGCGACGGCGGCGAGGGCCGTGGAGCCGTCCGCCTTCTTGGCCATCCCGATCGCGACGCCGACGCAGAACAGCAGGGGCAGCCCGAGCGAGGAGTCGAGCAGGGCGCCGCCCGCGGCTGCGAACACCTTGGCCACGTTCGTCCAGCCCAGGCCGTCGTCGCCGAAGACGTCCGGCTGGCCGAGCCGGTTGAGGATGCCGGCGGCGGGCAGCACCGCGATGGGGAGCTGGAGGCTGCGGCCCATCTTCTGCAGGCCCTGGAAGAGGCCGTTCCAGCGCTTCTTGCGCGGTGCCGCGACGGCGTCGGAACTCATCGGCGCTCCTCCTGCAACCGGTCGGTTTGGCGGTGGTCCGAAACTGGTGTAGACCAGTTGCGGACGGGTGCGCGGTAGCCCTGGTCAGGGACGACACCTTGATCGCCATGGTGAGGGGCCACCGTCGCGACCGCCCGCGAAGATGGGCCAACCGTGCGTTACCGTGACGAAGCGGGCCTACGGTGTCGTGGCCGCGTCCTTTCACAGCAGGGAGAAAGCAATGGCCAGCAAGGCTGAGAAGATCGTTGCCGGGCTCGGCGGCATCGACAACATCGAAGAGGTCGAGGGCTGCATCACGCGTCTGCGCACCGAGGTCAACGACGCGGACCTGGTCGACGAGGCGGCGCTGAAGGCCGCGGGCGCGCACGGTGTGGTGAAGATGGGCACCGCGATCCAGGTCGTCATCGGGACGGACGCGGACCCGATCGCGGCGGAGATCGAAGACATGATGTGAGGGGTCGCTCCCGCGGGGGCGCTGGGGCCGGGCGGCCCCGGTGCCCCCTTTTTCTGTGCCTGCGGGGTCGTGTTCCGGGGCCTGCCCCGGGCCCTGGTGTCAACGGCGCGGGGCGGCTGCCCGGTGCCCGCCCTCCAGCCGCCCACAGGGGCAACGGACCGGCCGCCCACAGGGAAACGGACCAGCCGCCCACAGGGGGAGCGGACCGGCCGCCCGCAGGGGGAGCGGACCGGGTGCCCCGCACATGCCCGCCGCTGAAAGCGGTGCGCGGTGGCTGTTCAGGGCTGGTTGCGGGGGTTGTGTGGGGATGGAATGGGGGGCTCCGGGGGCCGATAGGGTCGTGGGCATGTCTCGATTCGACGGCCGTACCCCCGAACAGCTCCGCCCCATCGCCATCGAGCGCGGGTGGAGCAAGCACGCCGAGGGCTCCGTCCTCGTGTCCTTCGGCGACACCAAGGTCTTCTGCACGGCCTCCGTCACGGAGGGCGTGCCCCGCTGGCGCAAGGGCAGCGGCGAGGGGTGGGTCACCGCCGAGTACTCGATGCTGCCGCGCTCCACCAACACCCGCGGCGACCGCGAGTCCGTGCGCGGCCGGATCGGCGGCCGTACGCACGAGATCTCCCGGCTCATCGGCCGCTCCCTGCGCGCCGTCATCGACTACAAGGCGCTCGGCGAGAACACCATCGTCCTGGACTGCGACGTCCTCCAGGCCGACGGCGGCACCCGCACCGCCGCCATCACCGGCGCCTACGTCGCGCTCGCCGACGCCGTCGCCTGGGCGCAGGGCAAGAAGCTGATCAAGGCGGGCCGCAAGCCGCTCACCGGCAGCGTCAGCGCCGTGTCCGTCGGCATCGTCGGCGGCGTGCCGCTGCTCGACCTCGCCTACGAGGAGGACGTCAAGGCCGACACCGACATGAACGTCGTGTGCACCGGCGACGGCCGCTTCGTGGAGGTGCAGGGCACCGCCGAGGCCGAGCCGTTCGCGCGCGACGAGCTGAACGCGCTGCTCGACCTCGCCGTCGCGGGCTGCGCGGAGCTCACCGCCCACCAGCGCGCCGCCCTCGAAGCCACCCTGTAGGCGGGGCGGAGACGCCAAGTCCCCCTCCCGGGGCCGGAGTCGGCCACCGTACGGATCCGGCCACGCGCAGCGGGCGAGCAACCGTCCGGGCCCGGCCGGGCGTTCTTACGGATGCGGGCGCCCGGACCAAGCCGTGTGCCCGTCCGTTTCCGGGAGGGGATTCACACCATGGCCGCGCGCCGCCGCCGTACCGTCACCGCCGTCGTCACCGCCCTGCTCGTCGTGGGAACCGGGGTCGGTCTCGCCGCCTGCGACCCCGTCGACAAGGCCGTGGACTGCGTCAAGACCGCCGACGCGATCCACGACAACCTGGAGGAGATGCGGGAGGCCGCGCAGGACGCGGCCCTGGAGCCGTCGAAGGCCGACAAGTCGCTCGACGACATCGAGGACAACCTCAAGGAGATCCGCGACAAGTCCGAGGACACCGACGTGGACAAGGCCATCGACCACATGGACAAGGCCGTCGACAACATCCGCGACGCCGCCGACGGCGGCGACCGGACGCCCGACCTCAGCCCCGCCGCCGACGCCGCCAAGGAGCTCGCGAAGGTGTGCACCGGCGACTGACCGAGCCGGGCGGCGCCCCGGAGGGCCGTCGGGAGGGCGGTCGGGTCCCGGCGACGGGACGGCCGATACTGGTCCCATGACCCGTCTCATCCTCGCCACCCGTAACGCCCACAAGGTCACCGAGCTCCGCGCGATCCTCGCCGCGGCGGGGCTCGGCCACGAACTCGTCGGCGCGGACGCCTACCCCGAGGTGCCCGACGTCAAGGAGACCGGCGTCACCTTCGCCGAGAACGCGCTCCTCAAGGCGCACGCCCTGGCCCGCGCCACCGGCCTGCCCGCCGTCGCCGACGACTCCGGCCTGTGCGTGGACGTGCTCGGCGGGGCGCCCGGCATCTTCTCCGCGCGGTGGGCGGGCCGCCACGGCGACGACCGGGCCAACCTGGAGCTGCTCCTCGCCCAGCTCGGCGACATCGCCGACGCCCACCGCGGCGCCCACTTCGCCTGCGCCGCTGCGCTCGCCCTGCCCGACGGCACCGAGCGCGTCGTCGAGGGCCGGCTGACCGGCACCCTGCGCCACGCCCCGGCCGGCGCGAACGGCTTCGGCTACGACCCGATCCTGGTGCCCGAGGGCGACACCCGTACGTGCGCCGAGCTGAGCCCCGAGGAGAAGAACGCGATCAGCCACCGCGGCAAGGCGTTCCGGGCGCTGGTGCCGGTGGTGCGGGAACTCGTCGCCTGACCCGCGCCCGGCCGCGACCCGACCGCCCTGCGCACGACGAGGGGCGCCCCCACCCGCGGGTGGGGGCGCCCCTCGTCGTGCGCAGGGCCGGAATTCCGGGCCTCGGCGTGCGTGCGGCCGGAGGGACTCGAACCCTCACGGGTGTTACCCCACTGGGACCTAAACCCAGCGTGACTGCCAATTCCACCACGGCCGCGTGCCGGGCCCATCGTAATGCGCGGCCGCCCGCGGCCGTCGGGCGCGTCAGAACTTCGGCGCCGTGGCCTGCGCCTCGACCAGGTCGGCGGCCTCCTGCTCGGTCGCGACGCACGGTGGCGAGCCGCTGAGCGGCCGCTGCGCGGTCTCCTTCATGCAGGCGACGGCGACGATGCCGACGGCAGCGGCGGCCATCGCGTAGTAGGCGGGCATCATGTCCGAGCCCGTGACGCTGATCAGCGCGGTGATCACCAGCGGGGCGGTGCCGCCGAACAGCGAGGCGGAGAGGTTGTAGCCCACCGACAGCGAGCCGTAGCGCACGGGCGTCGGGAAGAGCGCCGGGAGCGTCGCGGACATGGTGCCGAGCAGGCACACCAGGGACAGGCCGAGCATCAGCATGCCCGCCGCGACCGCGATCAGCGCGCCCTGCTGGATCAGCAGGAACGCCGGGGCCGACAGCACCAGGAAGCCCACCATGCCGGCCATCAGCAGCGGCTTGCGGCCGAACCGGTCGGAGAGCACGCCGACCCGGCTGATCACCAGCATCAGGACCAGCATCGTGGCGATGAGGATCAGCAGCCCGTGCGTGTCGTCGTAGCCGAGCTCGTCGGAGAGGTACGTCGGCATGTACGACAGGAGCATGTAGTCGGTGACGTTGTACGCGCCGACCAGGGCGACGCACAGGATCAGCGAGGGCCAGTACTGGCGGAAGATCGTGGCGAGGTCCCCCTTGGCGGAGGTCTCGACGGCGGAGGCGGCCTCGGAGGCGGGGTGGTAGCTCTCGTCGGAGAGCTTCTGGAACGCCGGGGTCTCGTCCAGGCGCAGCCGCAGATAGAGCCCGACCAGGCCGAGCGGGCCCGCGACCAGGAACGGCACGCGCCAGCCCCACGACTCCATGGCGCCGTCGTCGAGCGTGGTGGTCAGGATCGTGACCAGGCCCGCGGCGCCCACGTACCCGGCGAGCGTGCCGAACTCCAGGAAGCTGCCGAAGTAGCCGCGCCGCTTGTCCGGCGCGTACTCGGCGATGAACGTGGACGCGCCGCCGTACTCGCCGCCGGTGGAGAAGCCCTGCACCAGCCGGAAGAGGATCAGCAGGACCGGTGCCCAGAAGCCGATGGTGGCGTAGCTCGGGATCAGCCCGATGGCGAAGGTGCCGATCGCCATCAGGATCATCGTCAGGGCGAGCACCTTCTTGCGCCCGATCCTGTCGCCCATCGGCCCGAACACCATCCCGCCCAGCGGCCTCACCAGGAACGAGACCGCGAAGGTGGCGAAGGAGGAGAGGAGCTGGACGGTGTCGTTCCCGGACGGGAAGAACACATGGCCGAGGGTGACGGCCAGATAGCTGTAGATGCCGAAGTCGAACCACTCCATGGCGTTGCCCAGGGAGGCCGCCTTCACGGCGCGGCGCACGGCCGCGTCGTCGGTGACGGTGATGTCGGTGCGCCGCAGGGGCGGGTTCCGGCGCCGTCTGATGGTGCGGAAGAGCGTGCGGTGACGTTTCACCGCTTCCGGGTCGACGCCTGGCGTGAGCGGGTCGGCCTCGGGGTCGGCCGGGTGCCTGGTGGCCGCCATGGAGCGGGTCCTTTCGGAAGCGGGTATGCCACCAGGACGTTTACTCGATCTCCACGAACGCAAACGAAAGCCCCCCGGGGAGGGGGGCTTTCTCACACTCGGCGGGCCCGGTTCCGGCAGCGGCTCTCCCGGTAGCCCGGGCCCGCGGGGGCCCGGGTCAGATGCCGAGGTCGCGGATGATCTTGGCCACGTGGCCGGTCGCCTTCACGTTGTAGAAGGCGTGCTCCACCTTGCCGTCCTCGTCCACGACGACGGTCGAGCGGATCACGCCCGTCACCGTCTTGCCGTACATCTTCTTCTCGCCGTACGCGCCGTACGCCTCCAGGGTCTCCTTGGAGGGGTCGCCGACCAGCGTGACCTTGAGGTTCTCCTTCTCGCGGAACTTCGCGAGCTTCTCCGGCTTGTCCGGGGACACGCCGATGACGTCGTAGCCGGCCGCCGCGAGCACGTCCAGGTTGTCCGTGAAGTCGCAGGCCTGCTTGGTGCAGCCCGGGGTGAGGGCGGCCGGGTAGAAGTACACGATGACCTTGCGGCCCTTGTGCTCCGCGAGCGACACCTCCCGGCCGTCCGCGTCGGGCAGGGTGAAGGCGGGGGCGGTGTCGCCGGGCTGTAGTCGCTCGCTCATTCTGGGGCTCCTCACGGTGCGCGTACGCATCAAGCGGTGGTGACGTGGACGAGCGTAATAGGGGTGCCGTGGGGTGCGGCGCGGGCGGAACTGACAGACTGTGGAGGACCGAGTACAGGAACACACCCCACGGAGGCAGCGCGGTGGCGGATGCGGATGCCAGGACCCCTGCGCAGATCGAGGCGGACATCAAGCGCCGGCGCGAGCAGCTCGCCGAGACCCTCGACGAGATCGGGGTGCGGGTCCACCCGAAGACGATCGTCGGAGACGCGAAGGCCAAGGCCGCGGCCCGCGTCGACCACACCCTGGGCCGGGCCTACGTCGGGGCGAACCGCTTCGTCTCCGACGTGAAGGGCCAGCTCGTCACGGCCGACGGCCAGGTCCGCCTGGAGCGGGCCGTGCCGGTGGCGCTGCTCGTGGTGGGCCTGGTCGGGCTCCTCGCGGTCGGCACCCGCCGCCGCAAGGACTGACCCGGGGGCGTACAGGGCGCGTGCGGGCAGGTAGGTTCGGGGCGTGAGCGCCAAGACACCTGAAGCAAGCACCCACGACGACAAGCTGCCGATCCGGATGCTGCACGACCGCGTGCTCGTGCGCCAGGACACCACCGAGGGCGAGCGGCGCTCCGGCGGCGGCATTCTGATCCCGGCGACCGCGGCCGTCGGCCGCCGCCTGGCCTGGGCCGAGGTGGTCGCCGTGGGGCAGAACGTGCGGACCGTGGAGCCGGGCGACCGCGTCCTGTACGACCCGGAGGACCGGGCCGAGGTCGAGGTCCGGGGCGTGCCGTACGTGCTGATGCGCGAGCGCGACCTGCACGCGGTCGCCGCGGACCGCTTCGAGGGCTCCGAGGACTCCACGGGGCTGTACCTCTAGGCGTCGCTCCGGGGCGAGCCCTCGGGCCGTCGGGCCGTCGTGCGGAAGGGGCCGGTGACGGGAGTCACCGGCCCCTTTTGCCTGCCCTTTGTTACCGTGGAAGGACCCCGACGAGACGCGCCGTACCGGGACAACGCAAAGACGACGCACCCCTGATGTCTCGTTCTCGGAGGTGCCGTCATGGCCTGGATCCTGCTCGTCGTCGCCGGTCTGCTCGAAGTGGCCTGGTCGATCGGCATGAAGTTCACCGAGGGGTTCACCCGCCTGTGGCCGAGCGTCTTCACCGGCGCGGGCATCGTCGCGAGCATGGTGCTGCTGTCGTACGCGGCCAAGACCCTGCCCATCGGCACGGCCTACGGCGTCTGGGTCGGCATCGGCGCCGCGGGCGCCGCGGTGGTCGGCATGACCGCCCTGGGCGAACCCACCACCGCGGCCCGCATCTTCTTCGTCTGCCTCCTGCTGGTGGCGGTGGTAGGCCTCAAGGCCACGAGCGGCCACTGACACCGGCACGCTGGGCCGGGCGGGGGCGCCCCGCAGGGAGGCGCCCCGCAAGGGGCGCGGGGAACTGCGCGACCAGCCACCGACGACCGCAGCGGCGGAAGCGCAGCGGCAGAACCACGGCGGCGGCGAGGGGCACGGGGATCAGTCCCCGCGGCCCCGACCACCCGGCCCGGTGGTGAGCCCGCCCAGGGCCCCCGTGCCCACGGTCCCCCCGTCACCCCCACCGTCCCCGGCGGTATCGCCCTCGCTCGCCCCACCGTCCCCGGTGGAACCGTCCGTCGCGCCGTCGTCCTGGCCGCCCGTCGGCCCCTGCGTCTGCCCCTGCGACCGCCCGCCGTCGTCCTGGCCGCCGCCCGTGGGGCCCTGGCTCTGGCCGCCCTGCGACCGGCCCCCGTCGTCGTCCTGGCCGCCGGTCGGGCCGCCGTCCGTGGCCCCGCCGTCGGTGGCGTCACCGTCGTCGCCGGTCGGCCCGTCGCTGGGCTCGTCGCTCGCGTCGCCCTCGTCGCCGTCCTCCGGCTCCCCGGCCGACTGCGAGGGGTCCGGGGCGACCGGCTCCTGCGAGCCCGGCTCCAGCTCCAGGTCGAACTCCTTGACGGGCTTGCCCTCAAGCGCGTCCTTGGTGAACTGCGCCCACACCTTCGCGGGGTAGCCGCCGCCGTTGATGCGCGTCTCGCCGAGCGCCCCGTACAGCGGCGTCTGCGCGGCCGTCTCCGGGTCCGCGCCCATGATGGCGACCACCGTGGCGAGGTCGGGGGTGTAGCCCGCGAACCAGGCCGCCTTGTCGTTCTCCGCCGTGCCGGTCTTGCCCGCCGCCGGGCGCCCCGCCGCGAGCGCCTCGCGGCCGGTGCCGGACCGCACCACGCTCTGCAGGATCGACGTCGTGGTGTCGGCCGCCTCCCGGCTCACCGCCGACGACGTCTTGCGCTCCGGCAGCGCGATGTCCTGCCCGTCCTTGGTGATCTTCTCGACGAGCGTGTACGTGCCGTGCTTGCCGTGGTTGGCGAGCGTCGCGTACGCCTCGGTCATGTCCAGGACGGAGGCCGTGGACGGGCCGAGCGCGATCGACGGCGACGCCGTCAGGTCCGGGGTCTTCTCCGGGACGCCGAGCGCGACCGCGGTCTCCTTGACCTTGTCCGAGCCCACGTCCACGGCCATCTGCGCGTACACCGAGTTCACGGACTTGTCGGTGGCCTCGCGGACGCTGATGTCGCCGTAGTTGACGTCGTCCTCGTTCGCGGGCGCGTACGAGCCGCCGGCCCAGCCCTGGACCGGCCGGCGGTTGTCGCCGTCGTACACCGTGTTCGGCGTGATCGGCCGGCCGTCCTGGGTGGTGGAGCCGTTCTCCACGGCCGAGGTGAACACGAACGGCTTGAACGTGGAGCCGACCTGGTAGTCGCGCCGGGTGGCGTTGTTCATGAACTGCTTCGTGTAGTCGATGCCGCCGTACATCGCGACGACCTCGCCGGTCGCCGGGTCCACGGAGGCGCCGCCGACGCGCAGGTTCCGGTCGATCTTGCGTGCCTTCTTGTCGACCTTCGACATCACCTGCTCCTCGACGGCCTTCACGAAGGCGTCCTGCTTGGGCTTCTGGAGCGTGGTGGTGATGCGGTAGCCGCCCTTGCTGAACGTGTCCTCGTCGACGATCTTGTGCTCGAAGAGGTAGTTCTCGATGGCCTTCACGACGTAGCCGCGCTGACCGGACAGGCTCGGCGCGCCCGTGGCCTGCTTCGGCATCGGGAACGTGATCTTCTCCCGCTCGGCCTTGTCGAGCCAGCCCTCCTTGACCATGCCGTCGAGGACGTAGTTCCAGCGGGCCAGGGCACGGGACTTGTTCTCCGGGTGCGTCGCCACGTCGTACGCGTTGGGGGAGTTCACCAGCGTCGCGAGGTACGCGCCCTGGGCGGTGGTCAGGTCGTCGACGTTCTTGCCGTAGTACGCCTGCGCGGCGGCCTGCACGCCGTACGCGCTGCGGCCGAAGTAGCTGGTGTTCAGATAGCCCTGGAGGATGTCGTCCTTGCTCACCTCCCGGTCCAGCTTGATCGCGATGAAGAACTCCTTGGCCTTGCGGGTGACCGTCTGGTCCTGGTCCAGGTAGTAGTTCTTCACGTACTGCTGCGTGATCGTCGACCCGGACTGCTTGCCCTTGCCGGTGAGCGTGTTCCAGGCCGCGCGGAGCATCGCCTTCGGGTCGACGGCGGACTCGCTGTAGAAGTCCCGGTCCTCGGCGGCGAGCACCGCGTGCTGCACGCGCTTGGGCACCTTCGACAGCGGCACGTTCTCGCGGTTGACCTCGCCGTCGCGGGCGAGGACGGTGCCGTCCGCGTACGTGTACACGTTGGACTGGCGGGTGGCCATCTTGTTGGCGGGCGGGATCTCCACGAGGAAGTAGCCCGTCATGAACGCGCCCACCACCAGCAGGACCAGCAGGATGAAGCCGCCGAGCACCATGCGCCAGGTGGGGATCAGCCGCCGCCAGCCCGTGCGCTTGGGCCGCTTGCCCTTCTTGCCCTTCTTGCCCTTGGGGTCGGGCGCGGCGGCCGGGGTGCCGTCGCCACCGTCACCGCCGCTTCCACCGCTTCCGTTCCCGCCGCCGGGCCCACCGGGCTCGCGGGGGGTCCAGCCCTGGGTCGCGCCCGGGGCGGACTCGCGGTGCCCGGCGCCGGGGCCGCCGTGGCGTACGGGGCGCAGGCGGGTCGTGGCGGGGCCACCGGGGCCACCGGCCGCACCGGAGGCCGCGGCGGCCGCTCC
>NZ_BNBT01000102.1 GCF_014656095.1 Streptomyces longispororuber | reverse complement strand
CGCCGCGGCCGACGCGAAGCCCAGGGCCAGGCGCCGCAGCCGCGCCCGCGAGCCGTCGTCGCCGATGCCGCCGCCCGCGACGACGACGTCGAGGCTCTCCACGGCCCGGCCGCCGCCGGTGCCGCCGCCCACGCGGTGGACCACGCGGACCCGGCACGCGCGCGGGCCCGCCGCGTCCGGCTCGACGACGGCACGGCGCCCCGCGACACGGGTGAGCGCCCCGTCCCGGACGTCCGGCACCCGACCCCACCCGAGCCGTACCTCCAGACGCGGCCCGCCGGCCGTACTCCCCCACGTACAGCTCCAGTTGCCGAACCCGGGCTCCGGGTCGCGCGCACCGGCTCCGGGGAGCGCCGCGAGGGCCCGGGCGTCCAGGAGCGCGCAGGCGTCCTCGCGGACGAGGGAGCCGGGCGCCGGGTCCGGGCGACGGGCGAGCGGCCCGGCCCCGAGCCGCCGCGCGGCGGCGTGGGCGGCGACATCGGCCAGGGCGCACAGCGGCCGGGCGCCGACGTCACCGGGGCTCGGGCGCGGCGCGCGGTCGCCTTGGGGGTGGTGGTCACCTTCGGCCTGGCGGCCGCCTTGGGCGTCGCGGTCACCTTGAGCGTGGCGGTCGTCCCGGCCTCCCCGGTCGCCCCGTCGGCCCCTGCCGTCCCCGGCGCCCCTGCCGTCCCCCTCGTCCCGCCCGGCCATGACCTCGGCGACGACGGAGACGTGCGTACCGGGGTCCGTGGCGGGGAGCAGCGTACGTACGCACAGGTCGGCATCGTTGTCCGCGCCGCCGGAGCGATCCGGGGCGCCTGAGCCGCCGTCGGGGCCACTGGGGCCGCCGGAGCCATGGCCGCCGGGGTCGCCGGAGCCCTCGGGGCCGTCCAGGGCGCCGGGGCCGTCACCGTCACCCCCTCTCACCACGGCCACGTCCCCCACGGTCCGGTGGGGCGCGGGCAGTCCGGTGGCGCCGCCGTTCGCCAGGCGGAAGCGGACGTCCACGGGGCGGCCGTCGCCGGTGTCGACGAGGACGTCGCAGCGGTCGAAGCCGCCGAGGCCGCGGCGGAGCCGGGCGTCGCCGAACCGGTCCAGGGCGGCCGGGTCGGCGAGCGCGCAGGGGTCGGCGGTGCGGTGGTCGCCGAGCACCGGGCGGCGGCCGTCGCGGCCGTGCCGTCCGCTGTCGTCGTCCTCCTCGTCCGGCCACAGGCCCGGCATCCACACGGCGGTGGCCAGCGTCACCGCGGCCACGCCCACCGCGATCGCGAACTGCCGTGTCCTGCCCGGCAGCGCGTGCCGCCCGGGGCCCGGGCCACTGTCCTGCCCGACGCCGTCGCCCTCGTCGTCGCCCTCGGCGTTCGCCCGGGGCGGCGGCAGCGGCTCCTGCGGACCGGCGACCCCGGCGAGGAGCCGCCCGGCCTCGGCCGCGTCGGGCCGGTTCCCCGGCTCGGCGTCGAGCATCGCGGGCAGCAGCGCGCGCAGCGGCCCGAGCCCCGGCCCCAGGGCGACCTCGCCCCGCGCGGCCTGCCGTTCGGCGACGGCCGGGGCGACGCCCCCGCCGGTCACCGGGCGCGGCGGACGCCCGGTGACCAGGGCGTGCACCAGGGCGGCCAGCGAGAACACGTCGGAGGCCGGTTCGGGCCTGCCCCGCACCACTTCGGGCGCGGCGTAGTCGGGGGTGTAGCTGAGCGCGCCGGGCGGCGCGGCGGTGTCCCGGCCGCCCACCCTGTAGGCGCCGCCGAAGTCCGCGAGCTTGGCGAGCCCCTGGGGCGTGGCGACGACGTTGCCGGGCTTCACGTCGCCGTGCACGACGCCCTCGGCGTGCAGCGCGGCGAGCGCGGCCGCGACCTGGGCGCCGACCCGCGCGGCCCGCTCCGGCGCGAGCGGCGGCCGGTCCGCGAGGCTGCCCCCGGCCACGTACTCCATGACCAGCCAGGACGCGGTCCTGCGGCGCGGCCACGCCCAGGTGCCCTCGGGCAGGGTGAGGACGTCGTGCAAGGTGACCACGTGGGGGTTGCTGAACCGCGCGAGGGCACGCGCCTCGGCCTCCAGGCGGTCGGACTCCTGCCGGTCGGGCCGGGTCGCGCCCCGGCCCTGCGGCCGCAGCCGCTTGAGGATGACCTCGCGGGGCAGCCGCTGGTCGCGGGCGATCCACACCTCGCCCATGCCCCCGCGCAGGGGGCCGCGCACCAGCCGGTAACGCCCCCCGACCGTCGTGCCCCGGCGCACCCCTGCTCCCCTCAGCCGTGGTCCGGCCCCCGCCGTCGCCCCCGCTGTCCGCCACGCGACACCGAACCTACTGCGCGAACACCGCACCCCACAGGGCCTTCACGGGATGTCCGCGCAGTGCCCCCGCGGTGCGCGGGGGCGGCGCGCGGCGGGGGCGCCGACGGCGCACGCGCGCGCCGTCCACGGCTGCCCCCTCGTCCCCGTCCGACCGCTCACCCCCGGCCGCCGACTGGAGGCACGGCCTCCCGGTGGTCGAAGGCGATCAGCGGATCACCGGTGAGCGGGTGGTCGACGACGGCCGCCCGGACGCCGAACACCTCGGCGAGCAACTCCGGCGTGAGCACCGCGCGCGGCGGCCCGGAGGCGACGACGGCGCCGCCGTGCAGGACGTGCAGCCGGTCGCAGACCGAGGCGGCGGCGTTGAGGTCGTGCAGGGACACGAGCGTCGTACGCCCCTTGCCGCGCAGCAGGGCGAGGAGCTCGACCTGGTGGCGGACGTCGAGGTGGTTGGTCGGCTCGTCCAGGACCAGCACGTCGGGCGCCTGCGCGAACGCCCGGGCGAGCAGCACGCGTTGGCGCTCCCCGCCGGACAGGGCGGCGAAGCGCCGCTCGGCCGCGCCGGCCATGCCGACCTCGGCGAGGGCGCGCGTGACGGCGTCCCGGTCGGCGGCGCCCTCCTTGGCGAAGGCCCGCTGGTGGGGTATGCGGCCGAGCCCGACGACCTCGCGTACGGTCAACTCGACGTCGGCGCCCCGCTCCTGCGGCAGCGCGGCGACGTGCCGGGCGGACCGGGCGGGGGACAGCGCGCGCAGGTCGGTGCCGGCCAGCAGGACCCGTCCCGCGGTGGGCCGCAGGTGCCGGTAGACGGTGCGCAGGAGCGTGGACTTGCCGCTGCCGTTCGGCCCGACGAGCCCGGTGATCTCGCCCTCGGCGGCGACGAGGTGCGCGCCCGCGACGACGGTGCGCCCGGCGTAGGCGACGGACAGGCCTTCGATGTCGACCCTCATCGGCCCTCCCTCCCACTCGTCCTCATCGGTCGCTCCCCAGCCGCCGGTCGAGCAGGAACAGCAGGGTGGGCGCCCCGAGCAGCGAGGTGACGACGCCGACGGGCAGCTCCTGCGCGTCCATGGCGGTACGGCAGACCAGGTCGACGACGACCATCAGGACCGCGCCGCCGAGCGCGGACAGCGGAAGGAGGCGGCGGTGGTCGTCCCCGACGAGGAGGCGGCAGGTGTGCGGCACCATCAGGGCGACGAAGGCGATCGCGCCGGACACCGCCACCAGGGCCCCGGTCAGGAGGCTGGTCACGACGAACAGCTCCCGGCGCAGCCGCCCGACGTCGACGCCGAGGCCGGCGGCCGTCTCGTCGCCAAGGAGCAGCGCGTTGAGGCCGCGGGCGCGCGCCTGGAGGAGGACCAGGGCGGCGGGGACGGCCACCGCGGGCACGGCGAGCAGGTCCCAGGTGGCGCCGCCGAGGCTGCCCATGAGCCAGAACAGCACGCTCTGGGTCTGCTGCTCGTCCCCCGCCCGCAGGACCAGGTAGCTGGTGAGGCCGGACAGGAACTGCCCGATGGCGACCCCGGCGAGCACGAGCCGCAGCGGCGCGAACCCGCCGCCGCGCCGGGCCACGGCCCACACCAGCGCGAAGGTGACCAGGGCGCCCGCGAACGCGGCCCCCGAGAGCCCGAGCGCGCTGCCCGCGCCGAGGCCGAGCACGATCGCCGCGACGGCCCCCAGGGACGCGCCGCTGGACACCCCGAGCAGGTACGGGTCGGCCAGCGGGTTGCGTACGAGGGCCTGCACGGCGGTGCCCACGAGCCCGAGCCCGGCGCCGACGAGGGCGGCGAGCAGGGCGCGCGGCACCCGTAGCTGCCACACGACGAGGTCGCCGGTGCCGGGCCGGGGCGCGTCCCCGGCCAGCCTGCGCGCCACGACGGCCCACACCTCGCCGGGCGGCAGGGAGGTGGAGCCCCGGGAGACGGCGAGGGTGAGCGCCACGAGCAGCGCGACGGCGAGCACGAGGGCGAGCCCGGAGGCGGGCACCCGCCGCCCGCCGCGGACGCGTTCTTCCGTACGGGACGACGTCACGGCAGCCGAACCCCCCGCAGGCGGTCCGGATGCAGTTGCCGGGCGATGCGCACCACGGTGTCGGCGTTGGAGACACCGGCGATGGTGGTGGCCTCCGACCTGATCCGCAGGAACCGCCCCTCCTTCACGGCCCGCAGCCCCTTCGTGGCGGCGTTGCGCTCCAGCCACGCCCGGGCCTCGTCGAAGGCCTTCTCGTCGGCGGCGGCGCTGCCCCGGTTGCGTACCGCGAGCTGGATCCAGTCCGGGTCCGCGGCGACGACGTCCTCCCACCCCACGGGCTTGAACGAGCCCTCGCAGTCGCCGAACACGTTCCGCCCGCCCGCGAGGGTGATCACGGCGTGGGCGACCTGCCGGTCGCACACCGCCATGGGCTGCCTGGTCCCGGCGTCGTAGTCGAAGAAGAAGTACGAGGGCCGCTCCCGCGCGGGCACGCCCCCGACCGCCTTCGTCACGGCGGCGACCTTCTTCCGCATCCCCCGGACGATCCCCTCGGCGGTGTCGCGGTGGCCGGTGACGGCCCCGAGGGAGGTGATGTCCCGCTCGACGGCGGAGAGATCGGTCAGAGGCTCCTTCCGGTCGGCGGCGCAGGCGGTGGACTTCAGGTACACGTGCTTGATCCCGGCGGCGGCGAACTCCGCGGCCGAGGGGGCGCCGCCGGCACCCCCCATACTGCCCATGGAGGCGAAGCTGTCGATGTACAGATCGGCCCCGGACCCCAGGAGCTTCTCCTTGGGGATCACCCCCCGGCTCAACACCTTCACGGCCCCGGCCCGCACCCCGAGGGCCCCCGGCAACGCCCCCTCACCGGGCGGAAAACCGGTCCCGACGACCTGGTCCCCCGCCCCCAGCCGCAGCAGCAGCTCCAGAGCGGCGGCGTTACTGGTCACGATCCTCCGCGGCGGCGCAGCGACCGAGGCCTCCCGCCCCGCGCAATCCGTCACCCGCACAGGAAACCCAGCCACGGCCTTCCCGCCCCCACCTCCCCCGCCTCCCCCACTTCCCCCATCCCACCCGTCCCCACCACTCCCACACCCACCGACCAGCAGCCCACCCACAACCACTGCCACACCCCACCCCACACGCACCCGACTACGCACACGCATCGCGCCCCTCCTGCCCGACGGAAGCCGGGCTCGGGGCCCGGCGGGACAGGAGTCGGGTGGGGTGGGGGTGGGGTTCCCGGAGGGCACGAAGAAGGCGGGCCCACGCACTACCAGGGAGGACGGGCAGGCGGGGGCAAGGGGGTATCGGAACATCTCAGGGCGACGAAGTCATGGCCCGGTCCGGATGACTCACTGGCCTCTCCGGCCTCGTCGCCACCGTCCTCACCGAACCCGTGCCCAAGCGTCGCCCTCAGCCGTTCGCCCCGCTCCCACTCCTGACCGGCGCCAGGGTCAACAACCCGCAGCCATAAGCCTTCGCCGGGCCGATGCCGCTGAGCAAGTGGTGGGTCAGTGCCTTGGCGTCGGTGACCTCCAGGCGGCCTTCGAAGGTGACGCTGGTGACGATGACCTTCGCTCCTCGGCCGTTCTTCGTGAAGGCGCGGCGGTGGCGCCCGGTGATGCGTACCTCGCGGGGCACCGGGTCGGTCGGGTCGGGTGACGTACGTGTGCGGGTGCCGCCCGAGGCATCGGGGACGGCGGCGTGGCTGGTCCCCAGGCCGGACGCCGGCGGGTCCGTGCGGGAGGCCGGGACAGCGAAGCCCCAGCGTTCGGTCCGCTCGAGGAACCAGCGGAGTTGTTCCGCGGCCGTGCGGTGGGCCATGCGGAAGCCGCGCCGGCGGGTGGGGTCCTGTTCCTCGGCGATGCGCTTGCGCTGCGCGGCGGTGGGGGACGTGGGCGTCGGGGCGTTCTGCACGGGGTTGGCCGTGAGGCGGAAGGCGAAGGCGCGGCCGGGCTCGATGAGGGCCAGCAGGGGCGCGTAGTCGCGTACCAGTACGTGGTCGCCGTCCGCGCCCGGCCAGCCCGCGTGCTCCACGACGTGGGACCAGTCCGGCCGGGAACGGGTGAGGACGACCAGGTGGGGGCGGTGCGGGTCGTCGGAGTCCATCCGCCACAGGGGCCGCTCGTCGTCCGCCGCGTCCGGAAGGCCTCCCATGACGGCTCCGTGCACGGCGCGCGGGCTCTCCAGGTAGCGGCGGCTCTCCGCGCGCAGCGGATTGATGCGGATGCGGGACAGGTACGGCATCCGCTCACCGGCCCAGCAGTTCGAAGGGGTCGTGCATGTCGTCGTCCGCATCGATCTCCGTGGCGGCGTCGGGGTCCGGGAAGCCGGTGGGAACGCGGAGCCATTCGTGGTGCACCCGGCGTCCCAGGAACGCGCGGTCGTGCGGGCCGAAGGAGAGGGGCACGTCCTGCAGCACGTCGTCGCCCCCGGCGTGCTCCAGCGTCACCGAGCACGGCACTGTCGCGGGGCGGAAGGGCCCGTCGAGACCGCGTCGGCGGCCCAGCTTGTAGGCGTAGCTGGTCTTCGCCCGCTGCGACGCCTGCCAGGGCAGTCCGCGCAGCACGCTCTCCAGGCCCCCTTCCTCGACGCCGAGGACGAGGGGCTGTGTGGGCGGGCACGACCGGCGGCCGAGGGCGAGGGGGAAGTGCGGTGCCCGCACCGCCGCGACGAGCCGGTGCAGCAGCTCGGAGGCACCCTCCAGCGCCACGACGAACAACGCGTCCTGAAGGTAGTAGCGCGAGGTGACATGGGTGTACTTGGCGGGCGCGGTGGGCTTCTGTGCCCCCTTGGCCGAGACGCCGGCTTGCGGCAGCGGCTTGCCGCGGAAGTCGCTGACGACGTGGTAGTCCCGCAGCAGGGTTCCCGGGACATCGGCGCGCACGCCCATCCGGAGGGCGAGCAGTTCGTCCAAGGGCGCCTCCCGACGAAGGCCCAGGGCCGCCGCGAGGAGCCCGGTCACACCGGACTTGGTGGGTTCGGGTCTGGTGTCGCGGACGTTGAAGGCGCCTTGGGCGCCCCAGGACTGGAGGGGCGCGGCCAGCCGGAGGAGCAGGACGGCCCGGTCGTCGTGGTCGGTGCGCTCCGGCTCGGCCGGCAGCACGGCCGCGGTCACCGCGCGGCCTCGGCGATCGCGGCGGACAGGTGCCCGTCCAGGCCGTCGAGCAGCTCCGGGAAGGTCACCGCGGGGCCGAACGCCTCTTCCAGTCGGTGCGCCGTCCCGTCGTGGAAGCCGTGGCAGACCGCGGTGAAGGCAGGGGGGTCGCCCCACCCGTCCACGGCCGTGCGGTGCTCGGCCGCGAGCCGCCGGGCGGACGCCGCTGCGATTCCGGCGGCCGGGGCGACGGGTTCCTCGTAGGCGGTGACGAGGTTGACCGGCTGGTCGGACCGTACGACGACCGACACCAGGCTGGGCAGGGTCTGGTGCGCGAAGGAGTTGCGGTACCCGTTCGGCACGGAGCGGGCGAAGGCGGTGATGAACTTCCGGACCCCCTCAACGGCGGCGGCGTCGTCGCCGAGGTTCTCGCGGAGCTGGTGCAGGCCCACGGTGGCGTACCGGTAGAGCGTCGCGGAGTTGAAGCCGATGGTGCCGATCATCCCGGCTCCGGTTTCCCGCTCCTCCTCGGCGAGGTCGTCGACCGCGGTGAAGTAGTCGAACTCCAGGGACACGGCGTGGGTGGACAGGGCGTGGGCGACCTGGACCGCGGCGTCGACCCGCAGCGCGGCGATGTCGGCCACCATCCGGCCGAAGAGGGCCACATCCAGTGGATGGCCGGAGCTGAACTGCTCGGACACCGCGAGCTGTTCGACCTCGGCCAGCAGCTCCTTGTCGTCGAGCGCGGCG
Organism: Streptomyces longispororuber; assembly: GCF_014656095.1. Classification (GTDB taxonomy): domain Bacteria; phylum Actinomycetota; class Actinomycetes; order Streptomycetales; family Streptomycetaceae; genus Streptomyces; species Streptomyces longispororuber. The sequence goes on along the minus strand of NZ_BNBT01000102.1, from coordinate 23,371 downwards.
AGCTCGGCGGCCCGCTCGCTCACGAGCCCCACGACGTTGTCGAGCTGGCGGCGCCCGTAGAAGAGCAGGTACGCGGTGTCGCCCTGCTTGCGCCCCGCACTGATCTTCAAGGGGGCCAGCAACGCGTCCGCGAGCCTGCCCGCGTTCTTCTCGTCCAGGCCGGTGCGGTCCACGATCCTGCCGGTCAGAGCACTCGAGACGCGGCGCGTGCGGGTCGCGGCATCGTGCGCGGGCAGATGCTGGGTGAAGTACATGCGGGTCGCGCGCTTCCACGCCTGCGACGAGACCCGGGAACGGCGCGTGCCGCCGTAGTAGGCCTCCTTGGGGTTCCCCTGGTCATCGCGGTTGAGGTTGGCCGGAGGCACGGTCTGCAGGAGGTGTACGTCGACGTACAGACGGGGTGGGAGGAACGTCACGGAGGCTCCGGTCGGGTCGGACGGTCGGTGGTGATGTGCTATTCAGTTGCCGGGCGGAACGTCGGAGGCGTCCTGGGAGACCCTGGCTGCCGCCGCGGCGTCGCGGCTCCCGGTGCCGCCTTGGCCCCCGCGCGCGTAGTAGCCGAGGCCCCACCGGCTGCGCACCCACTTCCGCGGCTCCGGCTCCATCCACATGAGCAGGTCACGCATGAGGAGGTCGTAGTCCAGCGGTACGGACTGCCCACGCAGTTGGGTGACCAGGCCGCGGAGCCGGTAGAGCAGGGCCGGGACGGACGTGGTGGTCGCCGCGGCCTCCACCCTGCGGTCGAGGGCCTTCTCGAGGAACTTCTCGCTGTCCCGCAGCCTGCGCAGCGCCTGGCCGAGACCGACGTGCCTGCGGTGCATGGGGCGTCTCTGCCCCTGCTGGTGAAGGCCGTAGAGCGTCACCGCGCCGTGCTCGGCCTCGAGTTCGGGGGTGAGCGCGCCGTCCGTCTCCGTGGCGTAGTACGGCCACAGCGCCATGACGGAACCGACCGGCTGACCGAGCCCCGACCGCAGGTCCGCCAGTTCCTCGCCGGGGGGACCGGCGTCCGCCATCGACGGGACCCAGGTGCCGTCGGCCCGGAGGTAACGGCGCCAATAGGGCACCCGGCTCCGTCCGGAGTTCTCCGGGGCGGTCTTCTCCGGGACGGTGTTCTCCGGCTCGGGCGGCGGAGGGTTGGTCACGGTGGTCACGGCTCCGTGGTCAGCGAGGCGTCGGTCGGGGTCGGCCGCGCCTGAAGGCGGGCGGTGCGGCGGAACAGGATCTTGCGGAGGCTGCCCCGGAAGAACGCCTCGGCGGTGCTCTCGCGCGCGATCCGGGTCTGGCCGTCCCTGCCCTTGACCTCGCGCCCGGTGAAGGCGGACGGCGTGGTGCTGGTCGAGAGCAGGTCGTCGGCGATCCGCCACGCTTCCCGGTGGGCCCGCTCCTCCCATGCGAGCAGGCCCTCCTCCGTGCGGTCGAAGTCGTCCTCCCCGACCGCGCGCAGCCCGACCAGGAGCCGCCGTACCAGGGGGTCGAGGGCGTGCAGCAGTGTCTCGCCCGGGTACTGCCAGGTCCCGGTGGGCGGCGGTGGGGCCCCGGCCGCACGCCGTAGTTCCGCCGCGAGGGCGTTGACGGCCCTGGCGAGCTCCTCGGCCTGCTCGACGACGCCGAGGAGGGCGCCGCGGACGTCGCTGTCGGGCCGGAGGGCGGCGATCGGCAGGGGGATCTCGTCGTGGTAGACGTCCTCGATGTTGCCGAGCTTGGTCCCGTAGCGGATCCCGGTCAGCTCCACCTGGGCGCCGTAGCCCTCGGGCAGACAGTCGGCGACTTCGACGAGCTGGCTCAGCAGGATGCTGGTGTGGAAGCCTTCGCCTTCCTTCTTGGCGTGCACTTCCGTGGTGGACTTGCCGGCGGCCAGCAGGGCGTCGAGGCCGCGCCAGGCCGCCCGCCCGGTCCTGTGCCGTACGGGGCGGAAGTGGGAGTCCCGCTCCTTGCGGTCGGCTTTCCGGTCTCCGCGCGGCGCGGACCGCCGGGCCCGGGCGGGGGCGCTGTCGACGTGCCAGGCCGTATGGGGCTCGTGGTCCATGTCGAGCAGCAGCCGGTCCCCGGCGGCCACGACGGCCCGGGAGACGCGTAATTCCCCCGTGGGGGTGTGCTCGGGTACGAGGCGTACGCGGCGGGCCTGCCACGTCCACACATCGAGCAGGCCCTGGGCGGACCGGGTGGTCCAGGCGGGCGTCCCGGTCACGTCTCCGTCCTCGGCGCGACGCCGCCACTGAGGAAGGTCGTTCTTGAGGGGTTCCCTGCCGTACGGGATGTTGAGCAGGAGCGTCTCGTACACCGTCGTGCCCAGCGGCATGACGACGCCGAGCCGGCCGAGGGGCCCGACGGGGTTGCCCGTGGTCTTCCCCGCCTTCGCGGCAGGGTCGTTGCTCGCCCCCGTCTTGATGGCGCCGGTGTCCCAGCAGTGGACGTGCAGCAGCCAGCGTGCCGCCTGGGCCGGGGTCAGCTCCAGAGGATCGCCCTCGGTACGGGAGGAGAACAGCGGCACGTTGTTCCCCAGGGCCGCGGTGGCGACGAGCACGGCGGCGCTCTTGGTGGCGTCGCCGGAGGTGGTGAGCCCGGCGACCTGCGCGAAGGGGTCGTCGGAGGAGAAGAGGTCGAAGAGGTGGTGGTAGTCGTCGAGATAGCCGCTCAGGAGATCCCGCTGCGCTTCGCTGAAGCGTCCGGCGGTGAACATCCGCCCCCACGCGGACGCGTCCTCGGGGCAGCCGAGGGCGTCCACGACCAGGGGCAGGAGTAACTGTCGGTACACAGCCGGTCGTTGTGTCGGCAGGTCGACCAGGATCTCGGCGTAGCGGTCGGCATCGAGCAACAGCTCACGGACACCGATCGCGGTCGGGCGGGTGAACAGGTGGTTCCCGGCCTGCTCGGCGTCCGGGCGCCCGCGCACGGGCAGCCACGGCTCGTCCAGCAGATTGAACACCGCGCATCCCCCTCGACACGGTCGCCGTCATCCGAACTGCGGTGCGCGCCAGCTTTCCACAACGGAATCGCACACCGGGGGCGAATGAGCGATTTCACCGGCCGTGCGGTTCGTCCGCCGCGCCCTCGTCGACCAGGCCCAGTTCGGCGTCGTACCGCAGACGGCGACCCGCCAGGACGACGCGGTGCCGAGCGTCCAGGACCAGTGCGTCACGGTCTCTGAGCCTGCCGTGCTCGACCTTCCTCTCCTCTTCCGTCTCCTTCTTCCCCTTCTCCCGCTTCTTGCGCCACGCGGGCAGCGGCCGCAGTGCGACCGGCTCCATGGGCGCGTACTCCGCGGGAAGCGGGATCGTATGGGTGAGGAGCTCGTCGACGAGCTCGACGGGCACGGCACCGTCATCGCCCAACGGCGTACCCGAGAGCATGCGGTAGGCACCGCCCTCCTGGACCACCACCACGGCCTCCGCCGCCGGCTGCTCACCGCGCACCAGCGCCGACAATCCTCGGCCACCCCTGAGGACCGGGGCCGCCACATAGTGCAGACCCGCCAACGTGCCGCCCTCGCCGGTGCCGCGCCGGGACAGCAGGAGACGGCGTGCCTGGTCGGCACGGTGGTCCCGTACGTCACGCCACTCCCGTAGCGCGGCCTCCGCCGACTCACTCCACGCCTCGGGGAGGTCCGGCGAGTCGTCGTACGCCCTCGCCACGAGGTCCGGGATGCGGGCGGGCAGCACCCAGGGCTCCTCGGCGGCCGACAGGACCAGATGGGCGGCGACCAGCAGCGGACGACGGCCGTGCCGTCGCTCGCAGTCGTGCTGGAACCGGGGCGGGGCCGATGTGGCGCCCGTCCCGCTCGGCGGGGTGTCGTCCGTGGCCATACCCGTGACCAGCACGCGCGGCGTACGCAGCCGTGCCGGGCGCACCCGACCAGGGTCACGGTGCAGCCTGCCGACCCTCTGCAGCAGCAGGTCGGTCGGGGCCGGGTCCGTGACCAGCAGGTCGACGTCCACGTCGAAGGACTCCTCCGCGACCCGCGTGGCGACCACCACCAGCCGGTGCGGCCTGCCACCGCCGTCACGCGGGGACAGGGCGCGCGAGCAGAAGTCCGTACGCAGGGCGCGGTCCCGCGCGGTCATCCGCTCGTGCAGCAGCACGACACCGTCGGGCCCGAACTGCTCCCGCAACGACCGGTACAGGGCCTGGGCACGTGCCGTCGTCTCCCGTACCACCAGCGCGCACCCGCCGTCCGCCAGCTCCGCCGCGAGCCGGCCGACGACTGCCGCGTCGGCGGCCTCCGCACCGGGAGGGGACACGTCCTCGGGAAGCACCTCGACGGTGTACGCCCGGTCGGGGCGGAAGCTCGCGCAGGTCTGCACCGATGTGACCGGGGCCGCCCCCGCGGCGGGAGGCACGCACACCGCCGTGACACGGGCGCAGCCCCGCGGCTCGGGCATCGGCTCACTCTCGTACTCCGTCCGCCCGGTCGCCCCCGCCAGGTAGGCGTCCGCGACCTGGCGGCGCTGTCCGGACGCCAGCGTCGCCGACAGGAGCACCACGGGCACACGGGCCTGCCCGAGCCAGCGCAGTGCCTCCAGGAGGAACGGCAAGCCGTGCACGTCTGTCGCGTGCACCTCGTCCAGGACCACCACCTTGCCGAGCAGTCCGGCCATCCGCATCGACGCCCAGTTGCTGCGCGCGGCGGCGTACAGCAACTCGTCGGCCGAGCTGACCACGAAGGGGCACAGCAGTCCGCGCCCGGAGCCGAAGTAGAAGCCGGAAGGGCTCTGTCCGCCGCTGAACTCCTTCTGCGTGGCGGGCTCTTCTTCACCGCAGTCGCCGATCGCCGCCGCGCGCTCTTCCTCGGTCGCGTGGTACAGCGTCGTCCACTCGGGGGCGAAGTTCTGCCACAGGTGCAGCAGGGCGACATGGGCGCCCAGGCCCGCCTCCGTGGCCTCGACCCAGTCCCGGACCTCGCGGAACATGGGGTCGGCCGTCGACCAGCGCGGCATGCCGACGAACACGCCGTCGAAGCCGAAGCGGGCCGCCAGGATCTCCGCGGCCAGCAGGCCCGCGCGGGTCTTCCCCTCACCCATGGGTGCCTCGACGATCAGCATCCCGGCCGCGGCCATCGTGCGGGCCGTCTCGGCGACCAGCCGCTGTACCGGCCGGAGCGGCTCTCCGTACCGCCGCTCGAGCACCTCGACGTCAGGTACCGCGAGCCCTTCCCAGCCGCGGCGCAGGCCCAGGGCCGTCCAGATCCCGGCGGCACGCTTCCGTGCTCCGTCGAGGCTCACGCGCGCGGGGTCGTCGACACCGACGAGGCCTGGGCTGCTGGCCATCTGGTCGGCCATCGCGACGAGCCCGGCGAGGTGCAGTTGCAGGGCGCGCGTGGGGACCTCGACCGGCACCAGCCGGGCCACCGGGTCAAGACCCAGCAACAGGCTGACCCGCCGCAGCAGTTCACGCTGGACCAGGGGCCACTGCTCACGTCCCTCGGCCTGGCGGAGCGACGCGCGATGTGGCCCGAGCGAACTGGCCAGCGGGAAGAAGCCGTGGTGTCCGGCGACCAGTGGCCAGACCCACTCCACCTGCTCCGCCGGCCACCCCTCCTCGGTCAGGAAGCGCCGCAGGAGGAAGCCGCCGGCACGCTCGTGCGCCCACGGGTAGCGCTTGACGGTCGGCTCGTGCCAGGTGAGCCCGGCTTCCCGCACCCGCTTCGCCGCCGAGGGGTACTTGCCCTGCCACGCGGGGGTCGCCTTGCCCAGGTCGTGCAGGGCGGCGAGCCACATGAGCAGGCCGCGCCCCTTGCCGGTGCCTCCGGCCGTGCGGTCCAGCATGTCGCGGGTGGCGCGGGCGAGGAAGCCGTCCCAGACGCGCTCCGCGACCGCCGCCGTGTCGAGCATGTGGGACAGGAGCAGGTTCTCGGTCCCGCCCGCGTACTCCGCGGTCTTGCCGAGCAGCGACCAGACCTGCCGCTCCAAGGCTCCGTCACGCCGGCCGTCGTCCTCTCCGGTCACCGCACCCCCATGCCGACGTGGACGCGGCCGTGCGGAACAGCCGCGTGCCTCTCCTACAGGTTGTGCCATTCTGCCGCCATGACGGAGGACGCACCCCCGGCCCAGGCCCTGTCCGCCGCTTTCGACGGGGACTTGCTCACGGACTACGTGCCGGACGCGCTCGGTGCCGTGGACGTACGCCGCCTCCTGTGCACGGGCCGCCCGCTCGAAGACCCGCTCCACGTGGGCCACTTACGGGTTCCGCTCGCCCGCAGGCTGGAAGTCGTACCCGTCGTCTCCTGTGCCGCTCGGGCACGCATGCTGCGCCTCACCGAGCAAGCACTGAGCGCTCATGTGCCGCGTCCCGAAGTGTTCAGCTATCGCTCGCTGGACTGGCGGTACCGGCCCGCCTATCAGGAACGGCAGCACCACCTGCGAGCGCTGGCCGCCCGGGGTGGCCTGCCCTTGGTGCTCGTCCTCGACGTCCACCGGTTCGGTCGGTCCCTGCCCCTGGACGTCTTGTGCCGGACGCCGTGGATGACCGAGCGGTTGGCCGAAGCACTCACCGCCCTGTACAGCGCCGCCGGTCGTGCGCTGCTGCCGGGGCACCGCTGGGCCAATCGGCTCGCCACGGCGGTCCTCGCCCCCCTGGACGACGCGGTGGCCTCCCTCGCGCCGGGCCGGTGGACCCGCTGGGGCGACGACCTCCATGTCTTCGTACGCGACCATGCCGAGGCCGACGACATACGTGCTGCCGCGGCGGCCGTCCTGCGGCGCCTCGGGCTGCGCCTCTCGGCGGAGAAGAGCACCGTCACGGGGGCTGCCTCGGTGCTCACCAGGTCCGCGCGCGTCATCCGGGGCCGCGCCCAGGACGTGTGGCGGTCCGGTCTGTCCGACGGCGACGTCCAAGCGCTGCGGTACGCGCTGCCCCGCACACCACCGGATGACACGGTCAGCCGCACCCTGGTCGGTGCCGTTCGGGACCACCCCGGTCTGCTCCCGCGCGCCGTCCACTATCTCGACCGGGCGGCCCACTCGCCGGCCGCGCGGGCAGCCGCGGAAGACCTGCTGCTGACCGCGGAGCCCGACGCGTTCGCCGCCGCGCGCCTGCTGCCCCTGGCGGCGCGCCACCCCGGACTCGTGCCTGCCGTACCCGACGCCTTGCTGGCGGTGGCCGAGGAGTCCGAGGTCGGTCCGCTACGCGAACTCGCCTTCAGGGTCGCGGTGTCGGGCGGCCGTCGGCACACGTGGCCGCCCACACCGCGTATGCGCGGCCGACTGGCCCAAGGTGCCGAGCTCGCCCGGGACTTGCCGGACGTGAATACGCTCTTGTGACGTGGCGCCACGACAACAGCGGACAGACGCACCCGGTGCGTCCGGCGAGGACCGCCGTGCCGACTGGGGCTCCCGGCCGCTCGCGGACCGCCACCATCTGCTGGCCCTCGCGATCGCCTTGCACAGTTTCCGCGCGGCACTCACCCCCGGCACCTGGTACCTCAAGGGCTCCGCGGCACTGTCCGCGTGGCTCGGTCCTGCGGCGCGGCTGCCCAACGACCTCGACCTCGTCGTACCGGCCGGAGCGGCACGGCGTCTCCTCGCGTCGGGAGAGCTGCCGCCGGGGCCGCGCGGGGAGTCGCTGCGCGTGGCCCGTCATGAGCCCATCGTGTTCAGCTCCGGCTCGGCGCCCACGGTGTACCGAGCGCTCTTGGAGATCAGAGGGCCGGAGGAGCTGCCCCCCGTGCTCCTCGGCCTGCTCCTCGTAGGGGAGGGGGAAACACGGGAGGGGAAGGGCACCACGCTGCTCGACTTCCCCGGACCGACGGGCGCCGTCACCGTGCCGTCGGTCACCGCATACCGGTTCCTGGCGCAGAAGCTCCTGCGCTACAGCAGGCGACGCGGCGGTGGCCGCGTCAACACCCACTGGCGGGACCTCAGCGACATGCTCACCGCCGCGGCCCACCCCGCCTTTCCCACCCTGCGGCTGGGGTCCCTGTGCGCGGACCTGGCGACGGAGATGGCGGACCACGGCCGCACCCACCCCCTCCGCCTGCCGGAGCCGCCCGCCGAGTGGCTCGACTTCTGGGACACGGCCGTCTTCGTGGAAGGGCTTCCGTTCGGACGCCTGCCCGAGGCGGCGCAGCGGCTGTCACGCTTCTGGGAGCCCGTACTGCGGCGTCCGGAAGACACAGCGGGTGAACACGCGCCGGGGGAAGAGGCCGACCCGAGGGACGCGGTGTGGAGCCCCGACGAGTGGCGCTGGAACAACCCCGGTCCGAACAACCCCGGTCGTTCCGGCGAACCCTGTCGTTCCCGCGCCCCCGGCTGAGCTGACGCATCCGCCCCCCTGCGGCCCTTGGTGCCACCGCCCACGACACACCTCTGTGATCATGCTGGTCAAAGGCGTGCGAAGGCGCGGTGCGCCGCAGGCGGCAGGTGCTCCAGCCACCAGTCACGCCACCGCCGGGCGTGCAGCACATGGTGATGACCGGCCTGTCCCGCTCCGGCGCGGGCGAGACCGGCGAGGAAGTCCAGCGCGTACGCTGCCTCCTCGGCGCCCAGTGGCTCCCCGAACACGTGTGTCGCGGCCTGCGGCACCCCGGTTCCCTTCAGCGTCTTGGTCACGTGCAGGCTGAAGTGGGCTCGCTCACGCGCCCGAGCAACGTCCATGGAGGTCAGGCGGGCCGCACCGGCGCCGCTGTGCATGCGTCCCTCGGTACGCCGGTTGGCCGCCCCCACTGCCTTCCGCAGCGTCGCCGGGTCCGGGACCAGCCCGCTGAGCCCGTCGCCCAGAGTGGCGTGCAACCGGCCGACCGGCCGTACGGCGTCACTCAGCGTGCGCAGGTGCTCCACCAGCTCGCTCTCGCGCGCGAGGCGGATGCGGTACGCCTCCTCCAGAACCGAGGTGGTGCCGATGCTTCCGGCCGACCATGCCTCGGCGAGGGGCAGGAGCTGCCGGGCGTTGCCCTCGGTGAGCCGCTCGCCGTCCGCGCGCCGCGCGGTACCCCACTCGATGTCGTGCACGTCCGTGACGGCGTAGTGGTCCGTGGCCGCACCCCCCGCGACGGTCGCGGCCCACCCGTCGGCCGACGGCACACCGGGCAGGCGCGGGTCCTCACCAGGGGCGGAACCGGCCGCGTCATCGGCTCCGCCCAACGGCCGTACCAGCACACCGGCCAGCAGCGAAGCCGCCCGCGCCGGGCTCAGCAGGCGCGGAACCCTGTCGAGCACGGCTCCGCTCCGGGCCTCCGGGACGTCCGGCCGGTCACGTCTCAGCCGGGCGGCCATCGAGACCTCGTAACAGGCGGACAGCAACGCCGCACGCCGCTGCGCGACGCCCCCGTCGAGCCGCACCCGGTCCCAGGCCCACCCGTGCCGCACGCCGGTACCGAACCGCATCGGGGGCGGCTCCGCCACGTCGGTGGACGTGAGCACCAGGTCCTTGCCGTAGTACGAGGCGGTCCACCGGCCGCTGTCCGTACCGTCCGCCACCAGGGCGAGGCTGTTCCGCACCTTGCGCAGCCCGGCCTCGTGGTCCCGGCTGTCCTCCACGGTGGCTCGCAGCGCGCTGGTCACGACGGCCAGGGCAACCTCGTCCCCGGCCTCCTCGGCGCTCTCGGCGATCCGGCCGAGGACGTCCCCCGCGTCCGGGCAGCCTGCCGGGAACCCTGGCGCGGCGCGCGCAGGCCAGACGAACGCGGCCCTCACCGCCTCGTCCCTCACCGCCTCCTCCCGCGGCGGTGGAAGAGGGAGACGAACAGGCGACGCAGGCCGGGGAAGGCGCTCATGAGCAGCACCGTGGTGAGGCAGGTGACGCCCAGTGTCCGGTACAGGGACGCCACGTCCGCCTCCGGCAGTCCCTGCCAGATCGCCAGCCCGGTCGCCAGCGGAAGACCGATCGCGGCGAGGACGCCCAGGATGGCGTTGGTCGTCTCGGTCTCGGCCGCCTGGACCTGCCGGGCCAGCTCACCCAAGTCACCGGCCAGGCTCTGGAGCGCTTCGGGCATGCCGCAGCCGCGTTGGAAGTTCCGGACGATCGTCGCGCACGCGTCCTGACGTCCGAAGTCCGCCGCCCAATAGCTGCGCCGGAAGACGAGCAGGTCCCGCTCCAACTGCCCCACCTTGTGGTGCAGCGGCTCACTCTGCCCCATGCGGGCCACTTCCCGCCCGTACGCGTCGAGGACGAGCTGTTGGAGGCAGACCAGTGCCAACGCCTCGCTGTACAAGGTCGCCAGGTGAAAACTGCTGCCGTCGTAGAACTGGTAGTCCGGCGCTTGCTCCGTATTGGGGTCTGCGGCGGTTCCCACGATGACCAGTCCTAGGGAGCCCGCCACCCCACACATGGCGGACGGCAGCGGAAGCCGCAGCCTTCCCATCTCTTCGGCGGCTTCGGTCGGCGGCACGTATTCCGTCGCGTGGAGCATCTTCCAGAGCCATTGCTCGGCCGTGTCGAGCCCCGAGTCGTCATGTAGCCGCGGCAGTTCGTTCCGCGGGGTGACGAGCACACCGTGGACCATCTTCCGCTGCGTATCGGCGACACGGCAGCCGTGCGGCAATTGCCGGGACACCCAACGCCGCTGCTCACCCTGGCGATGGTGAGCGTCGATGTTGGCGCAGAACCGCAGCGCCTTGGGCAGGTCGGCCGGTGGGACCGCGGGGAGCGTCCCGTGCAGCAGCGCCACGCCGTTCGCTGCCGCGGGCGTCTCCATCTCCATGAGCGCGGCGTTCATGAAGCCGCCCAGCCTGACCAGCTCGACAGCACTGAGCCGGAATCCGGCAGGAGACACCACGTCCGGCCCGCACTCCCGGTGCCACCGCACATCAGGAGCCCACAGCAGGGAGACGAGCTGGGGGTTGGTGTACGAGGCGCGGCGGTCGGCACGCGACACGACCTCGTTCGGACGCCCCGCGCGCCAGCGGCGTTCGAGCGGCCCAGGGGTGTACGCGCCGTCCGGCGTCCGGTCGATGCGCACAGCCACGACCAGGACCGCCTCCCGCCGGAACAGCGCCTCCGGCTCGTCGGGACCGGGGCCGAAAGGGCTCGGGCGACCCGGGAGCGGGCCACTCACCGCAACACCTCCAGTGCCTCACGCAGGTGGTGCCGCCTCTCGTCGTGGTCGAGCCGGTGGCACGGCCGCACCACGGGCGGTGGGGACCCGGGGTCGATCAGCACCCGTGAGTAGGGCCGTTGCGGGAGCCCTCTGGCCACCAGGGTCATGGCACCGGCCAGGGCGTGCGCCCGATGGAAGGTGAACGCGTCCATGCCGTAATGCTGGTCGGCGGAGAGGACGTGGGTCCGCCTCCGGTCGACGACGGCCCTCTCCCCGTAGGTCGCGTCGAAACAGTGCTTGCCGCCGACGAGCCGATAACGCACCAGCGGAAGCCCCTTCCCCACCCTCTTCCCGTCCCCCTCCACACTCCTGCTTCCGGAGACACCGGAGCTATCGCAGACGGCAGTCACCTCGGTCAAGGTGTGGAACAACTCGCCGCGTAACACGAGCGAGGAAAATGACCACCGATGGTCATGCACATCGGCGTCCGCGCTGTCCGCACGCCACACGTGGAGAAACAGCCTGGTGGCCCCGTCACTGGTCCACGCGAGCGGCAACTTGACGAACCCATTGGGGTGGGTGATGGCCCGCGGCTCCCGTGGTGGTACGAGCCCTTCGGGAAAGCGCTGCTCCAAGGCGGCCAGCAGGGCGGCCCCGAACAGCTCGTTCGAGACGGCTGGAGGACCGAAGGCCAACCCCGTACCCAGGGGCCACGCGGCACCTGCACGTGCCGGCTCCTCTGCCATGCAGTGGTCTCCTCCACCCCAGTTCTTCTCTGCACTTCCGCCGCTCTTGCAGGCCTTGTAGCGAAGGTCCAGCGTAGCTTTGAGCGGGTGGGTGGCGTACCCCAAGTCGTCTGACTACAGGGGAAGTTGGCTGGAGAGCCTGCACGTCAAGGGGAGGCGGCTGTCGGGGTGGCGTACGGCCCCGGAAGCGCACGGCGTGCTTCCAGGCCCATCCCCGTACTCCATGCGCCACTTGTTGCGCCATCCCGGCCGCGCGAGGGCGGACGGATCGGTACGGTGGCCCACCCCATCGCCCCCCACCGTCCCCCGAGGAGCCCCACATGCCCCGCGTGCACCTCGCCCGGCGGGGCGTGCAGGTGACCGGCGTGGACCTGTCCCCCGCCCAGGTCGCGCGCGCCCGCGCCTGGTGGCGGGACGTTCCCGGGCTGGAGTTCGTGCATGCCGACGCCGTGGAGTACTTGTCCTGTACGCCGACGGTGTTCGACGCGGTCTACAGCGACTGGGGAGCCGTCTGGTTCACCGACCCCGACCGCCTCCTGCCCCTCATCGCCCGCCGCCTCGCACCGGGCGGCGTACTGGCCTTCGCCCACGCCGAACCGACCGGCGAGACATATGGGCCACAGCCCATGCGCGGCAAGTGGCTGGAGGGCCGCGAACGCGAACTGACGGTGCTGCGGTGGCAGTACGCCCCCGAGACCTGGACGGATCTGCTGAAGCGCCATGGCTTCACGGATGTCGCCGCCCGGGTTCTGCCTGCTCCTGCCGGGGGGTCGGTCGGGACTCTGTTGGTCCGCGCGTACACGCGCGTGCGGGGGTGGTCCCGCCGGGTAGTACACGGTTAGTGGCCGTGCCGCGTGGGCCCCGCGCGCGTGCGCGGCCCCGCAGCGTCAAGGTCACGTCTCGTGGCAGCCCGGAGCAGCACAGCCCCTACAGAGAAGAGCATGGGGCGGCGGCTCCGGCGCGGTGGCCGGGTGGTGGGCGTGAGCGTTGCCCGGGCGGTGTCCGCGACGAGAGGAAGGCTTGGGTCGCGTCGCTCGGCGGTCCCGGAAGGCCTCCCGCCGAGCCGCAGTCCCGGCGTGACGAGCCTCACCGTCTCGCTTCCGCCCGGACCAGCGCAGCGACCCGCGCAGCGCCCCCTTCGTATGACGGGGTGACGTTCCCCCGTCCGAGGTTCGGCGTGGGGGTTGGGCGGTCATGGTGTTTGCGCAAGGGAAAGCCCCTCGCCGTGCGAGGGGCCGGGTGCGGCTCGGGGCAGGTCACAACGTTTCTGCACCTGTGCCGCTTGGTGGGGCGGGTGGGACTCGAACCCACGGCCGACGGATTATGAGTCCGCTGCTCTAACCGGCTGAGCTACCGCCCCTAACGGCGCGTCGCGCACATTTGTGCGCGCCGTCTGCCGCAGCATAGCCGCTCATACGATCTCCTGCTCCGGCTGGTCGGCATCGCACGACCATGAGGACCCCGCCGCGGCCCGCCTGGTTCCACCAGGGGCGAAACGAGTTCGGGCGAGGGCGGGTTGAGCGAGGAGTCGCGGGGGCGGCTCCGGCACGCGCGAGGACCCCCGGGCGCCGTGGTGGTGCCTCAGGGGTCCTCGTCGTACAGCTCTCCCGACTGGACTCGAACCAGTAACCTGCCGGTTAACAGCCGGCTGCTCTGCCAATTGAGCTACAGGAGACCGAGCTCCCCCGACTGGACTCGAACCAGTAACCTGCCGGTTAACAGCCGGCTGCTCTGCCAATTGAGCTACAGGGGAATGACTCTTGGTGACAGAGCCACTGCAACAATGTCACCTACCTGGGGATTCCCGGGCGGCGTGCGCTCGCTGCGACACATACATTAGCGCAAGCAGGGGGGTGCTCCGCCAATCGGTATCCCCCGCGACCGACGTCGGGACAGTCGAGGCAAGGGAAGGGTGGCCGTCATGCGCTACCGGCTGACATTCGTGGCAGGACTCGCTCTGGGGTACGTGCTCGGTACGCGCGCCGGGCGCGAGCGCTACGAGCAGATGAAGAAGTCCTTCCGCGAGGTCTCCCAGAACCCCGCCGTGCGCAACACCGTCGAGTCCGCCACCCAGCAGGGCCGTGACGTGGCCGGGAAGGCGCTCCACACGGTCTCGGAGAAGGTGGGCGACCGCGTGCCCGACTCCGTGGCCGAGCGCGTGCGGTCGCTGCGCGAGCGCGGGCAGGGGGACGCCGCGGACGACTGGGGCACCAGCAACACCTAGCTGCGGCCGGCCCCCGGCCGCCGCTGCCGAAGCCGCCGCTGCCGAAGCCGCCGCTGCCGAAGCCGCCGCTGCCGAAGCCGCCACTGCCGCCGCTGCCGCCGTGGCGCACACCACCCCGGGCGGGACCTTCCGTCCGGGGCGGACGCGCGCCCGGCCCGCAGGGCCGCCCCCTGCCCGGACGCCCGTGCGAGGCACCGCCCCGGGTGCGGCAGAATCTTGGCATGGGGATAGTCGCGGGGTTGGACAGTTCGCCCGATTTCACACGCATCGTGGTCTGTGACACCGACACGGGGGCCGTACTCAGGCAGGGGTACGCCCCGCATCCGCTGGAGGGCCCCGACGGCGGGCGGCCCGCCGACGTCGACCCGCAGGCCTGGCTGCTCTCCCTCGGCGAGGCCGCCGGCGGCGGGCTGCTCGAAGGCGTGCAGGCCATCGGCGTGTGCGCGCAGGAGCACGCGCTCGTGCCGCTCGACGCGCAGGGCGCCACCGTGCGGCCCGCGCTCGTCGGCAACCACCCCCGCGCCCAGGTCGCCGCGGCCGACCTCGTCGACGCGCTCGGCGGGCGCCAGGCGTGGGCGCAGGCCGTGGGCTGCGTCCCGCAGGCCGCCCAGCCGGTGGCGAAGCTGCGCTGGCTCGCCAAGCACGAGCCGGAGGCCGCCCTGCGCACCACCCTGCTCATGCAGGCCCACGACTGGCTGGTGTGGCAGCTCCTGGGGCGGCCCGCCCGGCGCACCACCGATCGCGGCGGCGCCTCCGGCACCGGCTACTGGTCCGCGGCGACCGGCGCGTACCGGCCCGACCTGGTGGAGCTCGCCCTCGGGCACCAGGCGATGCTGCCGGAGGTCATCGGGCCCGCCGAGTCCGCCGGGACGACGCCGGAGGGGCTGGTGATCTCGGCGGGTACGGGCGCGACGATGGCGGCGGCGTTCGGGCTCGGCGTGATGCACGGCGACGTCGTCGTGTCGCTGGGCGCCTCCGGCTCCGTGGCGGCCGTCCACCACGAGGCCCTGGTCGACCCGTCCGGCACCATCACCGCGCTCGCCGACGCCACGGGCATGCACCTGCCCGTCGTCCACACCGCGAACGCGGTACGGGCGCTGCGCGGCACCGCCGAGATGCTGGGCGTACCGGACCTGGAAACCCTGTCCGACCTGGCGCTGAAGTCCACCCCCGGCGCCCACGGGCTGGTCCTGCTGCCCTATCTGGAGGGCGAGAGGACACCCAGCCTGCCGCACGCCGCGGGCACGCTGACCGGGCTGCGGCGCGAGTCGATGAAGCCCGAGCACCTGGCACGGGCCGCCTTCGAGGGCATGCTCTGCGGGCTCGGCGACGCCCTGGACGTGCTGCGCGGGCGGGGCGTCGAGGTGCGGCGGGTCTTCCTGCTCGGGCCGGCCGCGGACCTGCCTGCGGTGCGGGCGGTGGCGCCGATGCTCTTCGGCACCCAGGTCGTGGTCGTGCAGCCCGCGGACTACGCGGCGATCGGCGCGGCGCGGCAGGCCACCTGGGCCCTGACCGGGCAGCTCCCGCAGTGGCAGGGGCCGGTCGCCCAGGTCTTCGAGCCGGGTGAGGAGCTGCCGGTGGGGCAGGCGGTGCGGCAGCAGTACGTGACGGTGCGCGAGCAGGCGCATCCGGAAGCCTTCGCACCCTGAGCGGCGCCCCCGCGCCCTCGCGACCGCCGCCGCCAACCCCGCGGGGTCCCCATGCCCCACTCTCGCGGCCCCGCGCCCTCCCCTGCCCTCCGCACGCCCCGCGAACCCCGCACCCGCACGCCGGAGCGGGACATTCCGCCACGGTTCGCCACGGTGCGTGAGGGAGAGAAAACGTTCAGTGTGACCAGATCTTGGTCCGGAATAATTTTTGACCCGGTCATGGGTTAATCGCTTGCACGGGGCAGGGGTCGGTGGCGCAGGATGGTGGGCGGCTTTCGCCCGCCGCCCGACTCCCCGACCCCTGCCGAGAGAAGAGCGTGCTCATTCGACTCCTGCGGACCCATCTGGGCCCGTACAGAAGACCCATCGTCCTGCTGGTGCTCCTGCAGTTCCTCCAGACCTGCGCGTCCCTCTACCTGCCCACCCTGAACGCCGACATCATCGACGAGGGCGTCGTGAAGGGGGACACCGGTTACATCCTGACGTTCGGCGCCCTCATGCTGGGCGTCACCGTCGTCCAGATGGTGTGCAACATCGGGGCCGTGCTGTACGGCGCGCGGACCTCCGCCGCGCTCGGGCGCGACGTGCGGGCCGCCGTCTTCGACCGCGTGCAGTCGTTCTCCGCGCGCGAGGTGGGCCAGTTCGGGGCGCCGACCCTGATCACGCGGACCACCAACGACGTGCAGCAGGTGCAGACGCTCGTCCTGATGGCGTTCACGCTGATGGTGTCGGCGCCGATCATGTGCGTCGGCGGCATCGTCATGGCGCTCGGCCAGGACGTGCCGCTGTCGGGCGTGCTGCTCGCCGTCGTCCCGGTGCTCGGCGTCAGCGTCAGCCTGATCGTGCGCCGGCTGCGACCGCTGTTCCGCACGATGCAGGAGCGGCTCGACACGGTGAACCGGGTGCTGCGCGAGCAGATCACCGGCAACCGCGTCATCCGCGCCTTCGTACGCGACACGTACGAGAAGGAGCGCTTCCGCGGCGCCAACGCCGAGCTGACCGACGTCTCGGTCGGCACCGGCAAGCTGCTCGCTCTGATGTTCCCGATCGTCATGACCGTGGTGAACCTGTCGTCGATCGCCGTCGTCTGGTTCGGCGCGCACCGCATCGACGACGGCGCCATGGAGATCGGCTCGCTGACCGCGTTCCTCGCGTACCTGATGCAGATCGTCATGGCCGTGATGATGGCCACGTTCATGTTCATGATGATCCCCCGCGCGGAGGTGTGCGCCGAGCGCATCCAGGAGGTCCTGGACACCAGGGCGAGCGTCGTGCCGCCGGCCGCGCCGGTCACGGAGCTGCGCGGCCGCGGCCACCTGGAGCTGCGCGGCGCCGGGTTCCGCTACCCGGGTGCCGAGGAGCCGGTGCTCAAGGGCGTCGACCTGGTCGCGCGCCCCGGCGAGGTCACCGCCGTGATCGGCTCGACCGGCAGCGGCAAGTCGACGCTGCTCGGCCTCGTACCGCGCCTGATGGACGCCACCGAGGGCGAGGTGCGGGTCGACGGCGTCGCGGTGGACACCCTCGACCCGGCGCTGCTGGCCCGGACCGTGGGGCTCGTACCGCAGAAGCCGTACCTCTTCGCGGGCACCGTGGCGAGCAACCTGCGGTACGGCAATCCGGACGCCACGGACGAGGAGTTGTGGCACGCCCTGGAGGTCGCGCAGGCCAAGCAGTTCGTGGAGTCCCTGGAGCTGGGGCTCGACGCGCCCGTCGCGCAGGGCGGCACCAACGTGTCCGGCGGGCAGCGGCAGCGGCTCTCCATCGCCCGCACCCTGGTGCAGCGGCCGGAGATCTACCTCTTCGACGACTCGTTCTCCGCGCTCGACTACGCCACCGACGCCGCGCTGCGCTCCGCGCTCGCCGAGGAGACGCGCGAGGCGACCGTCGTGATCGTCGCCCAGCGCGTGTCGACGATCCGCGACGCCGACCGGATCGTCGTGCTCGACGAGGGCCGCGTCGTCGGCACCGGCCGCCACCACGAGCTGATGGCGGACAACGAGACGTACCGGGAGATCGTCCTCTCCCAGCTCACGGAAGCGGAGGCCGCGTAATGCCCCCTGGTATCGGCGGGCCCATGATGGGGCCCGACTCCCGGTCCATGGACTTCAAGGGCTCCGGCAAGCGGCTGCTCGCGCAGTTCCGGCCGGAGCGCGCCACGATGTACGGGATGCTCGCGGCGGTCGTGGGCAGCGTCGCCCTGTCCGTGCTCGGGCCGAAGATCCTGGGGCACGCCACCGACCTGGTCTTCGCGGGCATCGTCGGGCGCTCCATGCCCGAGGGCGAGACCAAGGGCGAGGCCCTGGAGCGGCTGCGCGAGAGCGGCGAGGGCGGCACGGCCGACATGCTCTCCGGGCTCGACTTCACCCCCGGCGACGGCATCGACTTCGGCGCGGTCGGCGAGGTGCTGCTGCTCGCCACGGCCGTGTTCGTGGTGGCGGGCCTGCTGATGGCCGTGGCCACGCGGCTGTCCAACCACGCCATCAACCGCACCGTGTACCGGCTGCGCGGCGACGTGCAGGCGAAGCTGTCCCGGCTGCCGCTGTCGTACTTCGACAAGCGGCAGCGCGGCGAGGTGCTCAGCCGGGCCACGAACGACCTCGACAACATCAACCAGACGCTCCAGCAGACGATGGGGCAGCTCATCAACTCGCTGCTGACGATCGTCGGCGTACTGGTGATGATGTTCTGGATCTCGCCGCTGCTCGCGCTGGTGGCGCTGGTGACCGTGCCGCTGTCGTTCGTGGTGGCGACCAAGGTCGGCAAGCGGTCGCAGCCGCAGTTCGTGCAGCAGTGGAAGTCCACGGGCGCGCTGAACGCGCACGTCGAGGAGATGTACACCGGGCACACCCTGGTGAAGGTCTTCGGCCGCCAGGAGGAGTCCGCGAAGGCGTTCGCCGCGCACAACGACGCGCTGTACGAGGCGTCGTACAAGGCGCAGTTCAACAGCGGCGTCATGCAGCCGCTGATGTTCTTCATGTCGAACCTGAACTACGTCCTGGTGGCCGTGGTCGGCGGCCTTCGGGTCGCCTCGGGGGCGCTGTCCATCGGTGACGTGCAGGCCTTCATCCAGTACTCGCGGCAGTTCTCGATGCCGCTGACGCAGGTCGCCTCGATGGCGAACCTGGTGCAGTCCGGCGTCGCCTCCGCCGAGCGCGTCTTCGAGCTGCTCGACGCCGAGGAGCAGGGGCCCGACCCCGTCCCCGGCGAGCGCCCCGCCGAGCTGCGCGGGCGCGTGGCCATGGAGCACGTCTCCTTCCGCTACGAGCCGGACAAGCCGCTGATCGAGGACCTGTCGCTGGTGGTGGAGCCGGGCCACACCGTCGCCATCGTCGGACCGACGGGCGCGGGCAAGACCACGCTGGTCAACCTGCTGATGCGGTTCTACGAGGTCACCGGCGGGCGCATCACGCTCGACGGGGTCGACGTGACGGCGATGTCCCGGGACGAGCTGCGCGGCGCCGTCGGCATGGTGCTCCAGGACACCTGGCTGTTCGGCGGCACGATCGCGGAGAACATCGCGTACGGGGCCGCCGGGGAGGTCACGCGGGAGCAGGTCGAGGAGGCGGCGCGGGCCGCGCACGCGGACCGGTTCATCCGCACCCTGCCCGACGGGTACGACACCGTCATCGACGACGAGGGCACGGGGGTCAGCGCGGGCGAGAAGCAGCTCGTCACCATCGCGCGGGCGTTCCTGTCCGACCCGGTGATCCTGGTCCTGGACGAGGCGACCAGCTCGGTGGACACGCGGACGGAAGTGCTGATCCAGAAGGCGATGGCACGGCTCGCGCACGGGCGGACGTCGTTCGTGATCGCGCACCGGCTCTCCACGATCCGGGACGCGGACACCATCCTGGTGATGGAGGACGGGGCCATCGTGGAGCAGGGGACGCATGACGCGCTGCTGGGTGCGGGGGGTGCCTACGCCCGGTTGTACAAGGCGCAGTTCGCGGAGGCCGTGGTGGAGGTGGACTGAGCGCCGTCGGGGGCCTGGGGTTCTTGCGTGTGCCGGTCGTGTGGGGCTGGTCGCGCAGTTCCCCGCGCCCCTTCGGGGCGCCTCAGTCCAGGTAGCCCCTGAGCTGGTCCGCGAAGGCGTGGTCCCGGAGCTTGTTGAGGGTCTTGGACTCTATCTGGCGGATGCGTTCGCGGGTCACGCCGAAGATGCGGCCGATCTCCTCCAAGGTGCGGGGCCTGCCGTCCGCGAGGCCGTAGCGGAGCTGGACGACCTTGCGCTCGCGCTCGCCGAGCGTGGAGAGCACCGCCTCCAGGTGCTCGCGCAGGAGCAGGAACGCCGCCGACTCCACGGGGCTCGCGGCGTCGCCGTCCTCGATGAGGTCGCCGAGCGCGACGTCGTCCTCCTCGCCCACGGGCGCGTGCAGCGACACGGGTTCCTGCGCCAGGCGCAGCACCTCGCTGACGCGCTCGTGCGGCAGGTCCAGGTGGGCGGCGACCTCCTCGGGCGTGGGTTCGTAGCCGCGCTCCTGGAGCATGCGGCGCTGGACGCGTACGACGCGGTTGATGAGCTCCACGACGTGCACCGGTACGCGGATCGTGCGGGCCTGGTCGGCGAGGGCGCGGGACATGGCCTGGCGGATCCACCAGGTCGCGTACGTGGAGAACTTGTAGCCGCGGGCGTAGTCGAACTTCTCGACGGCCCGGATCAGGCCCAGGTTCCCCTCCTGGACGAGGTCGAGCATAGTCAGGCCGCGCCCCACGTACCGCTTGGCGACGGAGACCACCAGGCGGAGGTTGGCCTCGATGAGGCGGCGCTTGGCCATGCGGCCCATGACGACCAGCTTGTCCAGGTCGAGGGCGAGCTGGGAGTCCAGGTCGGGGGTGCCGGCCAGCTTCTCCTCGGCGAAGAGCCCGGCCTCGACGGCGCGCGCGAGCTCGACCTCCTCGGCGGCGGTGAGCAGCGGGATGCGGCCGATCTCGCGGAGGTACTGGCGGAACAGGTCGGAGGACGGGCCGCCGGTCTCGGCGCGGCCGCGGGGGCCCGGCAGCTCGATCGTCTCGACGACGGTCCCGGCGGTGTCGGCCGGGTCGGCGGGGCCGGCGGGGTCCGCATGGTCAGCGGTGTCAGCGGCGTCGGCGAGGTCAACGGGGTCGGCGGGCCCGGGGGCTTCGGCGGGCTCGGGGTGCTCCGCCGGCTCCGCGTCCAGGGTCTCGGGCGACGCGGGTGCGCCGGTGGCCGCCGGGGGCGGCTGGGTGACGCGCTCGTCCGGCGACGGCGCCGGGTGCCGGGTCTGGGTGAGGGTCCGGGTCTGCACGGGGGCGACCTCCAGGATGATCGCTGCTGAGGCGTGTGGCAGCGGTACGACGGGACCGGCGTCGACGGCCTCGCCGCTGTCCGTCCCGAACGCGATGGGGGATCGCGGCGTCGGACTCGCATCCGCTGGCTGCGGTCCGGCCGCGCTCCGAGGACTCAGGCACCGGTCCCAGTGTGGAGTACGACACACGGCCGCCACGAGGGGCGTGCGGTGACTTTTTGAGTCCGGTCCGTAACCGGTCGGTTACCCCGCGCGGGGCGCCCCGGGCCCGCCCCCCTTTCCCGAAACCGAGGGGATCCGCCCCCGGCCCTCCCCGCTTTTCGCGCTGCGCGCCCGTCCTCGAACGCCGGACGGGCCGGGGTTCTCAGAGGGCCGCGGCCCCCCGCTCGCGGAGGGCGCGGCCGTACTGCTGGAGGACCCACAACTCGTTCTGCACCGCGGCCAGTTGCTCGGGGTCGCCGTGGCCGCCGCTGAGGCGGGTGAAGGTGCCCTGGACGTCGCGGATGCGGCGGTCCACCGCGCGCAGCCGGACGGTGACGAGCTGGTCGCCCGCGTACGCCTCGTCGACCGTACGCCGCATGATCGCCTCCACGGCCAGCTCCGTGACCATGGCGCGGACCGTGTCGTCGGGGGCGGCCTCGCGGACGCGGACCAGGTACTCCTGCGGGTCCTGGGCGCCGTACTCGGCGCCGCCCGCGTCCAGGATCGCCTGGCGCACGGCGGCGTAGGGCGCGGCCGTGAACTCGTCCACGCCGTACGCGTCGAAAGCCGGGGAGACCAGGTCCGGCCGCTGGAGGGCCAGCTTGAGGAGCTCGCGCTCGGTGGCGTAGACGGGGTTGCGCAGGTTGAGCGCGGGGCCGGAGGGGGCGGCGGGGCGCGCGGGCACCGGCTGGGGGCCGCGCTGCGGGGCCGGGCCCTTGCCGCCGCGGTCACGGGCCCAGCGGGCGAGCTGGGCGACGCGCTTGACGACGAACTGCGTGTCGAGGATGCCGAGCATGCCGGCGAGCTGCACGGCGACCTCGTGCTGGGCGCCGCTGTTCTTGATCCTGGCGACCACGGGCGCGGCCTCGTCCAGGGCGGCGGCGCGGCCCGCGGGGGTCTCCAGGTCGTAGCGGGCGACGATCTGGCGCAGCGCGAACTCGAAGAGGGGGGTACGGGGCTCCACCAGGTCGGCGACCGCCGCGTCGCCCTTGGCCAGGCGCAGGTCGCAGGGGTCCATCCCGTCGGGCGCGACGGCGATGTACGTCTCGGCGGCGAACTTCTGGTCGTCCTCGAAGGCGCGCAGCGCCGCCTTCTGGCCGGCCGCGTCGCCGTCGAAGGTGAAGATCACGCGGGCGGAGCCGTTGTCCATCAGGAGGCGGCGGAGGATTTTGATGTGCTCGCCGCCGAAGGCGGTGCCGCAGGTGGCGATGGCCGTGGGCACCCCGGCGAGGTGGCAGGCCATGACGTCGGTGTAGCCCTCGACGACGACGGCCCTGCTGGACTTGGCGATCTCCTTCTTGGCCAGGTCGATGCCGTACAGGACCTGGGACTTCTTGTAGATCGGGGTCTCGGGGGTGTTGAGGTACTTCGGGCCGTTGTCGTCGTCGCGGAGCTTGCGGGCGCCGAAGCCGACGACCTCGCCGCCGATGTCGCGGATCGGCCACATCAGGCGGCCGCGGAAGCGGTCGATGGGGCCGCGGCGGCCGTCCTGGGAGAGGCCGGAGAGGATCAGCTCCTTGTCGCTGAAGCCCTTGCCGCGCAGGAAGCGGGTGAGGTGGTCCCAGCCCGCGGGGCTGTAGCCGACGCCGAAGTGCGCGGCGGCGGCCTGGTCGAAGCCGCGCTCGGCGAGGAAGGCGCGGCCGATCTCCGCCTCGGGGGACTCGAGCTGGGCCGCGTAGAACTCGGCGGCGACCTTGTGGGCCTCGATCAGGCGGATGCGTTCGCCGCGCTGGTGGGTGGGGTTGTACCCGCCCTCCTCGTAGCGCAGGGTGATGCCCGCCTTGCCCGCGAGGCGCTCCACCGCCTCGGAGAAGGTGAGGTGGTCGACCTTCATCACGAACGTGATGGTGTCGCCGCCCTCCTGGCAGCCGAAGCAGTGGAAGAGGCCCTTGGCGGGGCTGACCTGGAACGACGGGGACTTCTCGTCGTGGAAGGGGCACAGGCCCTTGAGGTTGCCGCCGCCCGCGTTGCGGAGCTGGAGGTACTCGGACACCACGGCGTCGATCGGGACCGCGTCCCGAACCGCCTTCACATCCTCGTCATTGATCCGCCCTGCCACGCACAGATTCTATGGCCCGGCGTCGGCACCCTGTCCCTCGCGGGGCGCCCCGGACCCGCCCCTTTCCCGAAACCAGGGGCTGCCGCCCCTGGACCCCGCTTTTCGGCGCTCCGCGCCTCGTCCTCAAACGCCGGACGGGCTGGATTCTTCGCCCAGCCGAGATATTTCAGCCCGTCCGGCGTTTGAGGACGAGCGCGTCAGCGCGATACGGGGGTCCAGGGGGCGGAGCCCCCTGGTTACGGGAAAGGGGCGGGTC
>NZ_BNBT01000101.1 GCF_014656095.1 Streptomyces longispororuber | reverse complement strand
GGCCAGGCCCTCCCCCGCCAGGTACAGCTCCCCGGGCACACCCGGCGGCACCGGCCGCAGCGCCCCGTCCAGGACGTGGACGCGGGTGTTGTCCATCGGCCGTCCGACGGGCACGGGGGACCCGGCCCCGGCGGGCGCGGTCAGCCGGTGGGTGGTGGCGGCCATGGTGGCCTCGGTGGGCCCGTAGGCGTTGACCACCGCGGTGCCGGGGCAGGCGGCGAGGACGCGCTCGACCGCGGCCGGGGCCATCACGTCGCCGCCGGACCACACCTCGCGCACGCCCGTGAAGGCCTCGGGTGTCTCCTCGGCGATCACCTTGAACAGGCCCGCGGCGACGAGCAGCGCGGTCACCTGCCGCTCGGCGACGATCCGCGCGAGACCGGTGGCGTCCAGGCGGCCGGGCGGCGCGACGACGACCGTCCCGCCGCCGAGCAGCGGGATCCACAGCTCGTACGTGGAGGCGTCGAAGGCCTGGTTGGAGTGGAGCAGGACGCGCTCGTGGGCGTCGCCCGCGAAGCGCCGGTCCAGGGCCAGGCCCACCACGCCGCGGTGGGTGACGCCGACGCCCTTGGGGGTGCCGGTGGACCCGGAGGTGTACATCACGTACGCGAGCGCGTCGCGGTGGGCGGCGGACGTGAGGGGCGCCGGGGTGGCGGTGGCGAGGGCGCCTGCGGTGTCCGGGGCGTCCAGGACGAGGCGGGGGCAGGGGCTCGTGGGCAGGTGGGCGGCGGTGCCGGAGTCGGTCACGAGCAGGGCCGGCGCGCTGTCCCGGAGCATGAAGGCCAGCCGCTCGGGCGGGTAGGACGCGTCGAGCGGGAGGTAGGCGCCGCCCGCGGCGAGGACGGCGAGGACGGTGGTGACCTGCTCCACCGAGCGCGGCAGGGCGAGGGCCACCACCGACTCGCGGCCGACGCCGCGGGCGGCGAGCAGGCCCGCCAACCGGGCCACGCGCGCGTGCAGTTCGGCGTAGGTCACCTGGTGTTCGCCGTCCACCACCGCGACGGCGTCCGGGGTCCTGGCCGCCTGGTCCGCGAAGACCTGGGGGACGGTCCGCCGGTCCGCCGGTACGGCCGTGTCGTTCCACGTGCCGAGGATCCGCGCGCGCTCGTCGTCCGCGAGCAGGTCCACGGCGGCCACCGGGGCGTCCGGGGCGCTCGCCAGGAGGTCCAGGACGCGTGCGAGGCGGGCCGCGATCGCGGTGACCTGGGCGCGCTCGAGCACGTGGGGCCGGTACTCCAGGCCCACCTTGAGGTGCGGTTCCGCGAGCGCCGTCACCACCAGCGGGTAGTGGGCGCCGTTCTGCGGGCTGATGCCCGTCAGCGCGATCCCGGCGGTGGCGGCGGCGCCGCTGAGGCCCGCCCCGTCGACCGGGAAGGACTCGTAGACGACGAGGGTGTCGAACAGCGCGGGCAGACCGGCCGCCTGCTGGATGTCGGCCAGGGCGTGGTGATGGTGGTCGAGGAGGGCGTTCTGGCGCTCCTGGAGCCCGGTGACGAGTCCGCCCAGGGTGGCGTCCGGGGCGCAGATGACCCGCACGGGGAGGGTGTTGATGAACAGGCCCACCATCTCGTCGGCACCGTCCACCTGCGGCGGGCGCCCGGAGACGGTGGTGCCGAACACGACGTCCTGGCGCCCGGTCAGCCCCGCGAGGACGACGGCCCAGGCGCCCTGCACCAGGGTGTTCAGGGTGACGCCCAGCTCCGCGGCGCGCCGGGCGAGGGAGCGGGCGGCCGTGGAGAGCGGCACGTCGGCCAGGGCGACGTCCGCGGTCTCGGCCTCGGCGTCGGCCGCGTCCGGCACCAGGAGCGTCGGCTGGTCGACCCCGGCCAGTTCCCGGGACCAGGCGGCGGACGCCGCGTCCTGGTCGACGCGGGAGAGCCAGGTGAGGAAGTCGCGGTAGTCGCGCGTCCGGCCGAGGGCCGTCGCGTCGCCCGCCGTGGCGTACAGGTGCAGCAGGTCCTGGAGGAGCAGGGGCAGGGACCAGCCGTCGAAGAGGACGTGGTGGGCGGTGACCACCAGGTCGTGGCGGCCGTCGCCCAGGGCCAGGAGGGTCATGCGCAGCAGCGGCGCCCGGGCCGGGTCGAAGTGGGTGACGTGGTCGCGGTCCAGGAGCGCGGCGCGCTCCCGCTCGCGGTCGGCCTCGCCGAGCCTGCCGAGGTCGTGGGCGGCCCAGGGCAGTGCGACGCCTTCCTGGACGAGCCGGACGTGCCGGCCGCTCGCGCCGCGGACGAAGGCGGTGCGCAGGCCGGCGTGCCGGTCGAGGAGGGCCTGGCCGGCCGCGCGCAGCCGGGCGGCGTCGAGGCGTCCGGTCAGGTGGAGGGTGAGCTGCATCTGGTAGACGTCGAAGGACGCCCCGGCGAGCTCGGCGTGGAAGAGCATGCCCTCCTGCATGGCGGTCGGCGGCCAGACGTCCACCAGGCCCGGGTGGCGCTCCTCCCACTCGTCGAGGTCGCGCTGGGTGACGTCGGCCAGGGGCACGTCGGAGGGGGTGAGGCCGCCCGCGTCCGCCGAGGTGGCGTGGCGGGCGAGGCCTTCGAGGGCCGTGCGCCACAGGGCGGCCAGCTCCTCCACGTCCGCGCGGTCCAGGAGTCCGGCGGGGTGGTCGAGGCGGCCGGCCAGGCGGGGGCCCTCGGGGGTGTCGGTGACGTAGGCGGTCACGCTCACCGACGCGAGGGCGGGCATGTCCCCGTCCAGGTCGGCGAGGAGCTCCGTGGTGCCGTCGGCCTGGGTGAAGCCCGCGCCGCGCAGGTGTTCCGGCACGGCGGCGGAACCGGCGTAGTGGCCCAGGTAGTTGAAGGCGATCTGGCCGCTGCCGTACCGCTCCAGGACCGCGGCGGTCCCGGGGTTCAGGTGGCGGAGCATGCCGTAGCCGAGGCCCTTGTCGGGGACGGCGAGGAGCTGTTCCTTGACGGCCTTGACCGCGTGCGCGGCGGCGGCGCCGCCGGCGAGCGCCTCGTCCAGGTCGACCCCGGACACGTCGAGGCGGACGGGGTACATGCTGGTGAACCAGCCGACCGTACGGGAGAGGTCCGCGCCCGGGACGACGTCCTGCTCGCGGCCGTGGCCCTCCAGGCGCAGCAGCAGCGAGGGTTCCGTGACCCCGCGGACCGCCCGCCACCGTGCCGTGGCGAGGGCCAGCGCGGTGAGCAGGCCGTCGTCGACGCCGCTCCGGTAGGCGGCCGGGAGCGTTGTCAGGAGCGGTCGCGTGACGGCCACCGGCAGGTCCAGGGAGACGTGCTCGACGGTCGCCAGGACGTCGACGGCCGGGTCGAAGGGACGGTGGCCGAGGTCGGGGTCGGGCCCGGCGACGATCCCTTCCCACAGAGCGAGTTCGGCGGTGCGGCGCGGGTCGTTCGCCTCCTGCTCCAGGGCGTGCGCCCAGCGCCGGAAGGAGGTGGCGACGGGTGCGAGCCGCGGGGCGCGGCCCTCGCGCACGTGCTGCCACGCCTCGGCGAGGTCGGGCAGCAGGATGCGCCAGGACACGCCGTCGACCACCCAGTGGTGCAGGACGACGATGAGGCGTCCGGCGGTGTCCGCGCCCGCGTCGAACCACACGAAGCGGGCCGTCACCCCGCGTTCGGGGTCCAGTTCGCCGGTGGCGGCGTCGAGTGCGGCGGCGGCCCGGGCGCGCCACGCCGGCCCCCAGTCGCCGTCGGTGCCGACGCGGCGGAGCAGGGCGGCGACGTCCACCTGGCCGGGCGGGGCCACGTCGAGGCCCGGGCGGTCGCCGCCGACGAGGCGCGCGCGCAGGGCGTCGTGGCGGTCGAGGACCGCGCCGAGCACGGCCAGGAGGCCGTCCTCGTCGATGCCGACGGGCAGGTCCACGGTCATCGACATGGAGAACCGGCCGCTGGGGCCGTTCAGTTCGCGCAGGTGGTGGCCGATGGGCAGCAGCGGGGCGAAGCCGACGCCGCCGCCCTCCCCCTCCTCAAGGACGGGCCCGGCCGGGTCGCTCGCGGCGGCCTCGGCGAGCTCCGCCACCGTGCGGCACTCGAAGATCTGCCGCGGGGTGACCTCGACGCCCTGGGCGCGGGCCCGGGAGACGACCTGGATGGAGCGGATGGAGTCGCCGCCGACGGCGAAGAAGTCGTCGTCGACGCCGACCCGGTCGAGGCCGAGGACCTCGGCGTACACGGCGGCGAGCACCTCCTCGCGCGCGGTGCGCGGGGCGCGGTAGTCGCCGCCGGTCGACTCCGGCTCGGGCAGGGCCTTGTGGTCCAGTTTCCCGTTGGGCGCCAGCGGCAGCCGGTCCAGCATCACGAAGACCGCGGGCACCATGAACTCCGGCAGCCGCGCGGAGACGAAGCGGCGCAGGTCCCGCACCGAGACCAGGGACGTCAGGTCCAGGTCGAGCTCGCCGAGGCTGTCCACGTCGCCCAGGCCCTCCGCGTCGCCGCGCGGGACCACGTACCCGACCAGGCGGGTGCCGCCGCGGCCGGCGCGCACCACCACGGCGGCCTGCGCCACGCCCGGGTGGGCGGTGAGCGCCGCCTCCACCTCGCCGGGTTCGATGCGGAACCCGCGCACCTTGACCTGGTCGTCGTCGCGGCCCACGTACTCCAGGTGGCCCTCGGGCGCCAGGCGGGCCAGGTCGCCGGTGCGGTACATCCGGGAGCCCGCGGGGCCGAAGGGGTCGGCGACGAAGCGTTCGGCGGTCAGCGCGGGCCGCCCGTGGTAGCCGCGCGCCACGTGTCCGGCGACGTACAGCTCGCCCACCACGCCGGGGGCCACCGGCCGCAGGCCCGGGCCGAGGATGAAGGCGCGCATGTTGCCCAGCGGCCTGCCGATGGGGGTGCCGGCCGTGCCGGTCCACTCGGTGGCCGTGAAGGCGGTGGCGTAGAACGACTCGGTCTGGCCGTAGGCGTTGACGACGCGGGTGCCGGGCATCAGCTCGCGGATGCGCCGCACGAGGGAGCCGGGCAGCGCCTCGCCGCCGAACACGACCACGTCCGCGTCGATCTTCCCGCCCGCCTGGTCGAGGAGTTCGGCGAAGACGGAGGGGACCGTGCTGAGGACGCCGCCGGTCCAGCCGCCGCGCTCCCCGACGACCAGGACGTCGCGGACGACTTCGAGGGTGCCGCCGACGGCGAGGGTGGTGATCGTCTCGAAGACCGACACGTCGAAGTTGACCGACGTGCCGGCCAGCGTGCGCGTGCCCGCGCCGATGCCGACGGCGTCCGCGAGCCGCAGCACGCCGTTGACCACGTCGCGGTGGGTGACGGTCACGCCCTTGGGGGTGCCGGTGGAGCCGGAGGTGTACATCACGTACGCGGCGTCGGCGGGCCGCGCCGCCGTCGGTACGGGGCCCGCGGCGGTCCCGGGGACGTCGTCGAGGTACAGCGTGGGCACGCCCGTCGCGGGCAGCACGGACACCGTGCCGGCGTCGGTCAGCACCAGCGTCGGCCGCGCGTCGCCGAGGATGTGGTGCAGGCGCGTGCTCGGGTACTTGGGGTCGATGGGCAGGTACGCGGCCCCGGACCGGAGGATGCCGAGCATGGCGACCACCAGGCCCTCGGTCCGCGGCAGGGCGAGGCCGACGACGGTGCCGGGGCCCGCGCCGCGCCGGACCAGCTCCCGGGCGAGGCGGTCGGCGCGCGCGAGGAGTTCCGCGTACGTCAGCTCGGTGCCGTCGTGGACCACGGCGACCGCGTCGGGTGTCGCCGTGGCCTGGCGCGCGACGAGCTGGTCCACGGTGAGGTCGGGGGTCGGCTCCCGGGTGTCGTTGAAGCCGTGCAGCACCAGGTCGCGCTCCTCGGCCGCGAGGACGTCGGCCAGCGCCACCGGCAGCGACGGGTTCCGCACGAGCTGTCGTACGAGCCGCTCGTAGCGGGCGGCGATGTGCTCGGCGGTGGACCGGTCGAACAGGTCCGTGGCGTACTCCAGGGTGATGCCGAGACCTGGTTCCGCGGGGTCCGCGAAGAGGCTGAACTCCAGGTCGAACTTGGCGGTGGGCGTGGCCAGGGCGGTGCAGGTGCCGGTGAGGCCGCCGGGCAGCCGCAGGTCGGCGGAGCGGTGGGTCTCCCAGGTGAACATCGTCTGGAACAGCGAGTGGTAGGCCGTGGACCGCTCGGGGTTGAGCACCTCCACCAGGCGCTCGAAGGGCGCGTCCTGCCGGTCGTAGGCGGCCATGGCCTTGTCGCCGACCTGGCGGACGAGGTCGTCGAAGGAGGGGGTGCCGGACAGGTCGGTGCGCAGCACCCAGGTGTTGACGAAGAAGCCGACGAGGTCGTTGAGCTGGTTGTCCACGCGTCCGGCGATCGTGGAGCCGATCGGGATGTCCTCACCGGCGCCCAGGTGCTGCAGGAGCGCGGCGAGGGCGGCCTGGAACACCATGGGGGCGGTCGTCCTGGTGCGCCGGGCGAGCCGTTCGGCCTCGGCGAACAGCTCCGCGTCGATGCGGAACTCGACGGCGTCCCCCCGGTGGCCGGCCGCAGGCGGGCGGGGGCGGTCGGTGGGCAGGCGCAGCGGCTGCGGGATGCCTGCCAGTTCGTCGCGCCAGTAGGCGAGCTGGGTGGCCAGGATGCTGTCGGGGTCGTTCTCGTCGCCCAGCAGCTCGCGCTGCCACATGGTGTAGTCGGCGTACTGGACGGCGAGTTCGGGCCAGTCGGGACGGCCGCCCGTGACGCGGGCGGTGTAGGCGGCGCCGAGGTCGCGGACGAGCGGGCCCATGGACTCGCCGTCGACGGCGATGTGGTGGGCGAGGAACAGCAGCCGGTGCTCGTGGGCGCCGGTGCGGAAGAGGGTGGCCCGTACGGGGATGTCCTCGGCGAGGGTGAACACGTGGCCGGCGGCCGCGGACACGGCCGCGTCGGCGCCGTCGGGGTCCACCTCGACGAGCGGGACGTCCAGGCGCGTCTCACCGGCCGGGACGACGCGCTGTTCGGGGACGCCGTCGGCGCTCTCCACGATCAGGGTGCGCAGGCTCTCGTGCCGGGCGACCACGTCCCGTACGGCCGCGGCGAGGGCCTGGGTGTCCAGCTCGCCGGTGAGCCGGATGACGAAGGGCAGATTGTACGTCGCCGAGGGGCCCTCGAAGCGGTCGATGAACCACAGCCGGCGCTGCGCGTAGGACAGAGGGATCATGACGTGGCGCTCCTGTTCACCCGGCGCAGTGCGGGCCGTTTGGTGGCTGAGGCGTTCTGGAGGGTGCGGGCGGGGTCCGCCACGACGCGGGCGCTGAACACCGCGTGGACGGGCGCGTCGACGCCGAGCGCGTCGCGGAGCCGGCCGACCGGGCCTACGGCGAGCAGCGAGTGGCCGCCCAGGTAGAAAGGGAAGGGCCGACGGACTGCGGCGGTCATAGACGTGATGGAGCGAGCGCCTGCGGGCCGGTCGGCCGATGGGTCACGCGTTTCCTGCGGCCGGTTCGTGGCGGGCGGTGCAGTACGGCCAGTGCAGTACGGCCAGTGGAGTACGGCCAATTCCGCACGGCCGGTCCAGCACGGCCAATTCCCCACGGCCGGTCCAGCACGGCCAATTCCCCACGGCCGGTCCAGCACGGCCAATTCCCCACGGCCGGTCGGCACCGCGTTTCATGTGGCCTGTTCAGTGCGGCCGGTTGCGCGCGCGGCTGATGTCACGCGGCCGGCCGACCACGCGACGGGTTTGGTGCGGCCGATGTCATGCGGCCGATGTCACACGGCCGGGCAGATCACGCTGCCGGGCCGGTCACGCTGTCACGTTGGTGGGCTACGCCGGTCGGTCGGCTACGCCGGGTCGATCGGTGACGCCGGTCCGCTGCCGCACACCCGCGGCAGCGAAGTCGCCCCGCCGTCGCGCGGGACATGGTGTGTGGTGAGTCGGCGACTTGCCGTCGTGCGGCCGCCGGGAGGCATCCGCCCGCCGTGCGGTCGTACGGCCGACGACGGACGGCCCTCGGCCGGTCCTCTGTGCCATTGCTGCGCTCTCCCCCGCAGAAGTCCTGTCCTTGCCCGTGTCGGAGACGCGCCGTCGCGCTGTCCCGTCCACCGAACGTAACGCACCCCTGTCAGCACAACCAGGCGTCGCGGAATGCCGGCGCCCGGCGATGTCACCCCAACACATGCACGCGGTACGCATAAACGGTTTTGACCTGCTCTGATGTCGCGAGGGCCCTTTCTTCGCCGTCGTGTTCGGGGGTGTCGTGCCGTCTGAGCACGTCTTGGCAACAGGACAGCGGCAGCTCTTTCGCGCCCCTTTCACGCCTCTTCCGCGCCCCTTTCCCGCAGCGCGCAAAGCCCGTACGGCGGCGTTTATCGGGGGGCGCGGGCGCCGTCTCGAATACGCCTCCCTGCCTGGTTTTCCAAGGCACTTCTGATGGCCGAAAAGGTGAGGGGCGCGCTTTCCCTGCGGAACGCCCCCGTTGTTTCGCGCGGCTTCCCGGGAAATGCCGGGGCCGGTCCGGAGCGAGTGCTCGGGACCGGCCCGTCAATGCCTACCGGTCAGTTCGCAAGACAGGCGAACATGCCGGGCTCATACGAAGGAGAGGGCCGGCCGGCGGCTGTCGCGTCACGCGTCGAGGCGGTGGCGCACCGGGGCATGTCGTCGGAGCGAGCGGAGAGGGCAGGATTCGAACCTGCGTGGGTGTACACACCCGACGGAAGCGAACTTCGGTCCCCGATAAGCCACTCCGGGCACCTCTCCCTGTGTCCGGGGTGGGGGGAGGCGAGCCGTTCCGCCCCGGTCACAGGGACAAGTCTCCAGGCGCCGCTGACGCCGCGCTGACACCGCGCCGGAGGAGGTGCCGCCGGAGCGCGGAGGGGGTCCGTGCCGGGGGAACGGTGGGCGGGCGGCGTCAGTCGGCGAAGTTGACGCCGAGGCGCGGGGTCCCGGTGCCCGGGATGCCGACCGTGCCGGGGTAGATGCCGGAGCGGCCCTTGAGGCTGCCGTCGGCGCCGGACAGCAGCGGGTACACCGCGCCGTTGCCGCCGTTCTCGCCGTAGGCGCCGAGGATCACGTCGGCGCGGCCGTCGTCGTTCAGGTCGTCGGCGTGCACCTCCGCGCCGAGGAAGTCGCCCTTCTCGTCGGTGTTCGGCACACCGGGGGTGTCCTGGGTGAGCAGCTTCGCGCCGCGGCCGGAGATGCCGGAGCCGTCGGCCCTGCCGTAGAGGATCGTCACCGCGCCGGTGTCCGTGACGCCGTCGACGGTCTCGCCGGGGGCGCCCACGAGCAGGTCGAGGTTGCCGTCGCCGTCGATGTCGCCGAGGTCCAGCTCGCCGCCGAAGAAGTCGCCCTTCTCCCCGCCCCCGGGGACGCCCGCGGTGTTCTGTGTGATCTTGGTGCGGTCGCCGTGCGCGGGGCCGCCGCGCGCCCCGTGCAGGACGTGCACCGCGCCGCCCCTGGCCGAGCCCGGGATGCCGCTGTCCCACTGGTTGCCGACCACGATGTCGTCGTAGCCGTCCTTGTCGACGTCGCCGAGGTCGGTGATGACGCCCGGCAGCAGCTTCTGGTCGCGGGACGGCTTGAGGCCCGAACCGGAGCCGGGGATCCAGAAGTTCGCGTTGTACCCGGCCTGGGTGTTCTCGAAGCCGTCGACGATCAGGTCCTCGTAGCCGTCGCCGTTGGCGTCGCCCGAGTGCAGGTTCATCACCCCGGCCCGGCCGGCGCCCTGGATGTCCGCCGTCACCGTGTAGCGGCCGTTCGTGGCGCCGCCGCGCGTGAACCCGCCGCGCAGGACGTCGACGACCGCCGTGGTGCCGGTCCCGACGGCCAGGTCGGTCTTCTTGTCGCCGTTGAAGTCCGCCGCCTCCAGGGAGCCGCCGAACCGGTCGTGCCCCGAGGGGCGCGGGTCCTTGAGCGTGGTGGAGCCCTTCAGGCCGCTCGGGGAGCCCCAGAGGATCTGCACGGTGCCGCCGTCCACGTCACGCCCGACGTCCTCGCCGCCCGCGCCGACCGCCAGGTCGTCGTAGCCGTCCCGGTCGAAGTCGCCGTAGGCCAGGTCGCTGCCGAACCGGTCGCCCTTCTCGGCGGCCCCGCCCACGCCGGGGCTGTTCTGCGAGTACGCGACGCTCCGGCCGACGCCGCCCTCCTTGCCGTACGTCACGGTGACGGCACCGGCCTCCGCCTTGCCGCCGACGTACGCGTACGAGGCCGAGGCCGCGACATCGGCGTACCCGTCGTTGTCGAAGTCCGCGTCCGGGGCCGTGAGGGCGGCCCCCGGCGCAGCCGTCGCGGCCGGCCCGGCGACCGCGATCAGGCCCCCCGCCATGGCCGCGGCGGTCGCGGTCGCCGCCGCGAGGCGCAGGCCGCGGGACAGAGGGGGCCGGGTGTCGCGGGACGTGGTGCGCTTGCGCTGAGCCATGCGGCGGTCTCTCCAGGGGTGTCGAGGACAGAGGCGCCCCAGGAGTCCGCCACGCGTCCGCGCCGACGTCGGCCTGGGCCTTGGGACAGGGGAGACCTCCGGCGAGGCGTGAGGGTTGTGTGACCACAGGGAGGAGTTGCCGTGTCGTTACCTGAAGTCCGGGACCAGCAGGCGGAGTTGCGCGCACGGCACCCCGGACCCCTGGGAGAGGTGCGGGGACTGACGGCCCGCCCGCGCCACGGCCGGGCGAAAGGACCGTCCGGCGCTCCGGTCACGCGCCGCGCCCGCCGCCCCCCGCCCGGCCCGCCACGCCGCCCGCGAACGGCGTCGTGCGCCATTGGGCGACGGCCGGTTCCAGGTACTCCTCCAGCACCGGGAGCTGCGGTGCGAGCGTCAGGCAGGCGAGGGCGCGCAGCATGCCCACGGCGTTCACGAAGCCCAGTACGTCCTTGTCCAGCGGCCTCATGCCGTTGCGCCGGGCGCCGCGGTCGTAGGCGGAGGTGAGGTCGGGCCCGAGGGCGGCCAGGTCCCACTCGACGGGGCCCAGGGTGACCAGCTC
The DNA here is from genome assembly GCF_014656095.1 of Streptomyces longispororuber. Classification (GTDB taxonomy): domain Bacteria; phylum Actinomycetota; class Actinomycetes; order Streptomycetales; family Streptomycetaceae; genus Streptomyces; species Streptomyces longispororuber. The sequence continues at coordinate 20,899 of NZ_BNBT01000101.1, read as the reverse complement.
GAAGTCGGCGTAGAGGTCCCCGTCCACGCCGGGGAAGACGTTCGCGGGCGGGGAGTCGCCGTGGACGGGCTGGAGGCCCACCCCCGGGAAGGCCTCCTCGAACGCCGCGCGGGACCGTACCAGCGGCTCCAGGACCCGCCACTCACGTCGCGCGCGGTCCAGGTCGGCGGGGCCGACGAGGACCGGGGACCGGTCGAGCAGGGCCAGGCCCTCGGTGACGAACCGCGGTTCGGCCGCCGACAGGAACGACAGGGGTCCCGGGTACGCGCGCAGCGCGGCGTGCAGGTCGGCGACGCTCTCGGCGTGCGCCACGTAGTCGGGCTCCCTGCTCCGGTCCTCCGGGACATACTGCCAGAACGTCATCGAGAACCCGTCGCGCCGCACGGGTTCCGGGGGGACGAGCGGGCTGGGCGGGATCACGGGGGTCCCCTGGGCGGCGAGCCAGCGCGTCACGTCCAGTTCGGCTCGTTGGCGGTGCGCCAGGGAGGCGGGGTCCGCGGTGTGCGGCAGGACGGTGGGCACCCGGGCCACGACCGGCGACGGCGCCAGGCGCACCACGACGGAGAACAGGTCGTGCAGCACCTCGGCGTCCGTCACGGTGAGCCCCAGGTCGCGGCCGGCCCCGACAGCGGCGTCGACTGCGGCGGCGGTGCGGCGGGCCCTCTGCCGCGGTGTCAGGTGCGGGGTCACGGGGTGATCGTCCCATGCCCCGGGGCCTCGTGGGTGGTGCGTTCGGTACGTCGGGGTCGTGTTGGCGCCGTCGCGGGGCCGGGCCCGCACGGGGCGGAGTCGGCCGGTGGGGGCGGGGAACGGGCCGCGGCGGCGTACGCGCGGCGACTGGACCACGGCGCCGCCGCCTCGGCCGCAGCCAAGGCGGCGGTGCCGTCGAGCAAGGCGGTCGTGCGCCTCCTCTCGGGCGACAGGAGCGACCGCTACCAGACCCCCGGCCCTCCGCCGGGCACCCCGCTGCGCCGGGTCGTCGCCCACAGCAGCAGGGCGGCCAGGCTGAACGACGCGCCGAGGGCCGACACGGCCGGCCAGCCCGCCGCCGCGTAGGCGAGGGAGGAACCGAAGGCGCCGAGGCTGCTGCCCGCCGAGTAGAAGACCATGTAGCCGCCGATGATCCTGCTGCCCGCGTCGGGGCGGACGGCGTGGATCAGGGTCTGATTGGTGACGTGCACGGCCTGCACCGCGAAGTCCAGCAGGACGGCGCCGACCGCGAGCGCCCACAGGGACCGCCCGGTCAGGGCGATGGGGAGCCAGGAGAGCGCCAGCAGGACGAGGCCGGCGCCGGTCGTGCGCTGCGCGTACCCCCGGTCGTTCCAGCGTCCGGCCACCCCGGCGGCGACGGCACCGGCCGCCCCGGCCAGCCCGAACGCGCCGATCGCGGTGTGCGACAGCGACCACGGCGGACCGCTCAGGGGCTGCGCCACGCCGCTCCACAGCGTACTGAAGGACGCGAACACCAGCAGGGCGAGCGCGCCCCGGATCCGCAGCAGGGGATGACGGGTGAACAGAGTGACGGTCGAGACCACAAGCCGCCCGTACGACGGCACGTCACGCGCCCCGGCGGACGGCGGACGCGCGGGCAGCACGCGGCGCAGCAGCACGGCGAGGACGGCGGTGACGCCCGCGGACACCAGGTAGACCGCCCGCCAGCCGGCGAGGTCGGCGAGGAGACCGGCGGCGGCGCGGGCCAGCAGGATGCCCGTGACGATGCCGCCGGTGACCGTGCCGACGGCCCGGCCGCGCCGCGCGGGCGGGGTCAGGGCGGCGGCGGCCGCGACCATCGTCTGCGCCACGACGGCGAGCAGCCCGACCACGGCGAGCGCGCCGAGCAGCGCCACCGCGCCCGGCGCGAGACCGGCGGCCAGCAGGGCGAGGGCCAGCAGCCCGAGCTGACCGGTGACCAGGCGCCGGTGGTCGAGGAGGTCACCGAGCGGCACGAGCAGCAACAGGCCCATGGCGTAGCCCAGTTGCGTCACGGTGACGATCGCACCGAGCAGCCCCGAGCCGAGCGCGAACCGCTCCCCCAGGGTCACCAGGAGGGGCTGGGAGAAGTACACGGTGGCGACGGAGCTGCCACAGGCGAGGGCGAGCAGGGGGATGAGCCGGGCGGGCGGCGACGCGCCCGGTGCCGGGGGTGACACCGAGGCAGCCGCCTCGCGCCCACCGGCCTCGCCGCGTCCGCCGCACCCGCCCACCACACCGGAGCACTGGGTCGCCATGCCGTTCCGCCTTCCATCTGGTTGCATCTTGCTACCTAAGCTTGCCTCCGTGACGGTAAGCGCACGGGGTAGCATGTTGCAACCACCCGCCGGGTGAAGGGCCCGGGGAGCCGGAACCGGGAGGGGAACCGGAACCGGAGCTGAAAAGGGAACTGGAACTGTCAGAGGAGGAGCGCAGGATGGTCGCTCGCACCCGTTTCGACGCCGACCCCTGTCCCGTCGCCCGGTCGGTGAACGCCATCGGCGACTGGTGGTCGCTGCTGATCGTGCGGGACGCCTTCGACGGCAGCCGCCGCTTCGGCGAGTTCCACCGCAGCCTGGGCATCGCCAAGAACATCCTGACGACACGTCTGCGCGCGCTGGAGAAGGCCGGGGTGCTGCGCGGTGAGCCCGCGCGGGAGGGGGGCTCCCACCGCGAGTATCTGCTCACGGACAAGGGTCGCGCCCTGTTCCCGGTGATCGTCGCCCTGCGCCAGTGGGGCGAGGAGCAGTGCTTCACCCCCGGCGAGGACCACTCACGCCTGCTGGACCGCCGGACCGGCCACCCGCTGCGCCCGCTGCGGATCGAGGCGGCGGACGGCCGGCCGGTGGAGCCGGAGGACACGGTCGTGGAGAAGGTGCGCGAGACGGGCGCGGCGGGATGAACGGGCGGGGGCGGGCGGGCGAGGCCCCCGCCCCCACTCCCGCCTCGCACCGTGCGCCCTCGGGCAGGAGCACACGTACCGCCCGACCGGCACACTCGTAGCGCGGTAGCGAGGTAGCGCCGTACCGCGACCGGCGGCTCGCCGGTCAGTTCGCGCGGATCGCGGCCTCGATGTGGCTCAGGTGCGCGGCGAGGATCTCCTCGAACGCGGCGCGGCGGTCCACGCCGAGGGGGCGGACGTCGCGGGCGTAGTGGGCCAGGGCCGGGAAGCGTTCGGGGTCGGCGCCGAGCACCGCGACGCGGAACAGCTCCAGGCCCTGTTCGTACTCCTCGGGGGTGACGGTGCTGCCCCCGGCCTCGGCGGCGATCAGGGCGGCGATGAGGACCGCGAGCCGGTGGTAGCGCGCCGGGACCTCCTCGTCGGGCAGTCCGGACGCGCGCAGGGCCTGCAGCACCTCTTCCATGACCAGCCGCGAACCGGTGCCGCTCGACGCGTAGCGCCCCCAGACGGCGGCGAGTTGGGGCTGCTGCCCGAAGGCCTCACGCACGCGCAGGGCCAGGGCCGTGACGCGCTCCTTCCAGTCGCCCTCGGGGCGGTAGCCGTCCATCGCGGCCAGGAGGATGCGGTCGGCGACCGCGCGCAGCAGTTCCGTCTTGCTGCGGAAGTGTCGGTAGAGGCTGGAGGGGTCGGTCCCGAGGGCCGCGGCCAGCTTGCGCACGCTGAACGAATCCGCGTCGCTCGTCCGCAGCAGCTCCGTCGCCGCGTCCAGGATCTCCTCGGTCGACCAACGCCGTCGGCCCGTCATCTCGCTCCTCCCACTGACTCCCCCGGCTTTCTCCGACTTCCGCCAGCCTTCACCCTAGCTGTGCACCTCCCGTTGCACACACTGTGTGCATAATGAGGACATGAGTGTGCCGGGCGGGCCGGCACACCCTCTCGTGCCCTGTTGCCCGGGCCGGGCGTCCGCTGCGGGGCCCACCCGGGAACACGAAAGGACGCATGACGTGAAGAACTCCCCTGTGTCCAGCCCTCTCGACCCCGCGGTACTCGACGCGGCCCTCGAGGGCGTCCACCGCGCCGGGATGCCGGGCCTGTTCGCCGAGGTGCGCGACGGCGACCAGGTCTGGCGCGGCGCCGCCGGGGTCGCCGACGTCACCACCGGCCGCCCCGTCACCGCCGACATGCGGCACCGGGTCGGCAGCATCACCAAGACCTTCACCGCCGCCGCGGTGCTGCAGCAGGCCGAGAGCGGCCAGGTCGGGCTCGACACACCGATCGGCCACTACCTCCCGACGCTGGTTCCCGGAGCACGCGGTGACGCGATCACGGTCCGGATGCTGCTCAACCACACCAGCGGCCTCGCCGAGTACCTGCCGTACGCCTATCCGTCCCTGAAGGCGTTCCCCGCCCTCGCGGACACCGGACCGCAGAGCTTCGACGACCACCGCCGCACGCGGTTCGACCCCGTCGACCTGATCGAGATGGGGGTCACCGCCCCGGCCGTCGGCACGCCCGGCGGCACCCCGGGGGTGTACTCCAACACCAATTACCTGCTCCTCGTCCAGCTCCTGGAACACGTCACCGGCACGACGGCCGAGCAGTACATCAGCCGGAACGTCATCGAGCGCGCCGGACTGCGGGACACCGAACTCCCCACCGGACCGCACGTCCGCGGGCCGCACTCGCGGCTCTACGAGGCGTGGTTCGGCATGATCGACCCGCCGCGCGACTACAGCGTCTACGACATGTCGTGGGTGGGCCCGTCGGCCTCGCTGATATCCACCGTCGCGGACCTCAACCGCTTCTACGGCAGCCTGTTCGCCGGGGAGGTCGTCAGCCCGTCGTCGCTGGCGCAGATGCGACGCACGGTCCCGATCATCTCCCAGGAGGGACGGAGGATCGACTACGGCCTCGGCCTGCACCCCATGGAGGGCCCGGGCGAGGGCACCTTCTGGGGCCACGGCGGCACGGTCTGGGGCGGCGGGGCCCTGGCCATGACCCGCGCCGACGGCAAGCGGCAACTGGCGGTCGCGGTCAACCTGCAGCGCTGGAACAGCCTCGACTCCACCGGCCGACCACAGCCCCACCCCATCGACGAGGCACTGGCGACGCTGTACCGCGTGGCGATGTACGGCTGAGTGGGGCCGAGGGGGCGGGGCGCGGAGAGTTCCGTGCCCCGCCCTCCGCGGCGCGCCACCCAAGCACCGGATGCCGCGCGCAGGCCGAGCACCGGCAGGGCGCGTAAGCCGGCCCCGCCCGGCTCAGGGCACCAGTACCACCCTTCCGAAGACCTCCCCCGCGTCCATCGCGCGGTGGGCCGACGCCGCCTGGTCGAGGGGCAGTACCTCGTGTACGACCGTGCGCAGGGCCCCCTGCGCGGCGTCGGCGAACTGTGCCGACCGTACGGCCTGGCGGTCGGGGGCGGGCACGGTGTCGGCGCTGAACGTGGCGAACGTCAACGACTTGCGGAAGGCGTCCAGCAGCCGCGTGCCGAAGTCCGCCGGCGGCTGACCGGCGACCACTCCCACCGCCACGTACCGTCCGTTGGTGTCCAACCTGTCCAGGAAGTGGGGCAGCCCGGGACCGCCCACGACGTCGATCACCACGTCGAAGGCCGCCGGCGCGTCCGGGCCGCCCGCTCCCGAGCGGTCGAGGACATGGGTCGCGCCCAGGTCCCGCAGACGGGCGCCGCGCTCCGCCGACGAGGTGGTGACCGCCACCGCGCTCGCGCCGCCCCTGGCCGCGAGCTGGACCGCCGTGATGCCGATGCTGCCCGCCGCACCGCGTACGAGCACTCTCTCGCCGGGCGCCAACCGGGCCCGGTCCAGGGCGAAGTGGGCGACCACGCCGGAGCCGCCGAGGGTCCACCGCGGCGGCGCCGCTCAGGCCGTCGGGCAGTACGAGAACGTCCTCGACCGCGGCGACGGCCTGCTCCGCGTACCCGCCGGAGAGGCCGGTCAGCGCCCACACCCGCCGTCCGATCCACGAGGCGTCCACCCCCTCCCCCACCGCGGTGACCCTTCCCGCGACCTCGCTGCCGAGGAGGTGGCCCTCCCGGAAGCCGTAGGCGGACAGCGTTCCCCGGCGGATCACGGCGTCCACGCCGCCCACCCCGACCGCTTCCGTGGCGATCCGCACCTGCCCCGGAGCGGGAACGGGCGCGGGCACATCAACGACCTCCAAGCCGTCGGGGTCCCCGAACGTCCTGATGACGACGGCTTTCATGTCTGCTCCTCTGCTCGACTGCGTCCAAGGCACGTGGTGAGGTGAGACGGATCACGGTGGCCGCCGCCGGGGGCGTGCGGCCGATCCCCGCCACCGGGGCGGCACCACCAGGGGACGGACCGTCCGGCACCGCCATGGGCCGAACCGTCCGGCACCGTCGTGGGACCGTAACGAACGCCTCCGTCCCTGTGGCCGAAGTGAGAGACGATGACCGACCAACTGCCTCGGACCGCGCGCTCCGACGCCCGCGACAACCGCGCCCGCATCCTGGAAGCCGCCCGCGCGGTGTTCGGCGCGGAGGGCCTGAGGGCGCCGGTGCGCGACGTCGCCCGGCACGCGGGCCTCGGCCCCGCCACGCTGTACCGGCACTTCCCGACCAAGCAGGCTCTGATCGCGGAGGCCTTCGCCGAGCAGCGGCGGGCCTGCCACGCCGCCGTGCGCGACGCCCTCGCGGACGCGGACCCGTGGCGCGGGTTCCGGGGCCTGGTCGAACGGATCTGTGAACTCCACGCGCACAGCAGGGGCTTCGCCGACGCCTTCATGACGGCCTTCCCCGAGGCCATGGACTTCGCCGCCGACCGGGAGCGGACCCTGCGCGCGGTCGGCGAACTGGCCCGCCGCGCCCAGGAGACGGGCCGGCTGCGCCCCGGCTTCGTCGTCGACGACCTGGTCCTCATGCCCTGGCCCATCGGGGCCTCGACGACACGCCGCCCGCCGACCGGGTCACGGCCTCCCGCCGCTTCGCCGCGTACGTGATCGAGGCGTTCCGCGCCGTACCGGAGACGGCGGCCCCTACGCCGCTGCCGCCCGCACCACACCTGTGGCTCACCCGCTCGCCCGGCACACCGTGGAACGGCTCCGAAGCCTGACCCCCTTGGCCTGTCCCTGCCACAATCAGGCCGGAAAGTGCCCCCATCCTGGAGTTCGTCGCGGCTCGCAGCCGTTACCCACTGGTGCGGGATCATCTCGCCATGTAGCGTCGTCGTCAGATGTCGTGGTTCGCAGGACCTGCCCGCGCCTTGGCGCGGGCGCTTTGCTGTGCAGTGCCGGACCAGGGCGATCACCTCCAGGGCCGCGCGGTGCGGCCCGACGTCAACTGAGAGGCACCAGCATGGCCAGCGGAACTGTCAAGTGGTTCAACGCCGAGAAGGGCTTCGGCTTCATCGCCCAGGACGGCGGCGGTCCGGACGTCTTCGCGCACTACTCCAACATCAACGCCACCGGCTTCCGTGAGCTCCAGGAAGGCCAGGCGGTCACCTTCGACATCACCCAGGGCCAGAAGGGCCCGCAGGCGGAGAACATCACCCCCGCCTGACGCCTGACCCGTCACCACGCCCGGCACGACGTGGTCCGCGCGCCCAGCGCGGACCGACTGCCCGGGTGAGCACGCACCACAGGCCCGCCGGCCTCACGACCGGCGGGCCTGTGTGGTGACGGCCACCCCGGCGCTAGGGTCGCCCGTATGATGATCGACACCGTGGGTTCCGGCCCGCTCTTCGAATCCCTCCGGGCGGACTCCCTCACCAGCCCGGACCAACTGCGCGAGCTCTACCCGCCGCCGAACCCGAACGCGCTCCGCAAGGAGATCGACCACCTGACCGAGGAGACCCGGGCGCTGATCGGCTGCTCCTCCCTGGTGTTCATCGGCAGCGCGGACGCCGAGGGCCGGGCGGACGTGACGCCGCGCGGCGGCCCTGCCGGGTTCGTCTCGGTGCTCGACGAGCGAACCCTGGTGATACCCGACGCCACCGGCAACAAGCGGCTCGACACCCTGCACAACGTGCTGCGGACCGGACAGGTCGGGCTGCTCTTCCTCATCCCCGGCCGCCCGACCACGCTGCGCGTCAACGGCCGCGCCTGCGTCTCGGCGCGCCCCGAACTGCTCGCCCAGCTCACCCCCGTGGGCAAGCCGCCGGTCACGGCGATCGTGGTGCATGTCGAGCAGGTCTATCCGCACTGCCCGAAGTCGCTGATGCGCGCCAACGCCTGGCACCCGGAGCGATGGGTGCCCGCTGACGCCCAGCCGACCAGCGCGGAAGTGACGCTGGCCCAGCTCGCTCTGCCGGGCCTGACCGTCGAACAGGTCGAGGAGGTCGAACGGGAGTCACTGCGCCTGCGGTACGAGTGACGCGGACCGAGCGCACCCCGACAGCCGAGTGATCCGCGCCACGGCACGCGCGTGTCTGAACCGGGCGCGGTAACCGGCCGGGGCCGTGTCCCGGGGCGGCACAGGTACCGGCCCTGACACGCTCGGACGCTGTCCGAACCGGGTTCGGCGGATGCTCCTCCACGCCGTCCTGTTGCCACGTTTCGGATGTACCGCGCGGCGAGCGCGGCGGCAAACTTGACGGCCTGGGCCATGTGCAGCGGGCACGCGGCCGAAGGATTTCACGGGGTACGTCGGTGGATCTCAGCTCAGTGCTCATCGCTGTGGCAGGCGTCGCGGGAACCCTGGGAGGAGCGCTGCTCACCCAGCGCGGCTCCGAGCGGGCGAAGCGCCTGGAGATGAAGCTCCTGCAAGACCATGAGGAGGTCCGCGAGAACCGCTCGCTGCGGCGCACCTGCTACGTGGAACTCAACCGGGACGCCCGGCAGTTCACCACCGCCCTCAACCGCCAAGCCCTGAACACGGTCTACGGCCAAGTCAAGCGCCTCGAACGCGGTGCCCCCGAACCAGGCGAAACGAGGGAGACCGCAGCCCAGGCCCAGTACGAGATCTGGGAGATGCTCCGAACCATGAGAACCGCTATGCGCCGTGACCTCGGTGTGTCGCATGGCGATTGAGAGCTGACACTCAGCTTTCGTACGGGCTCTCTTGTCCACCTCGACCAGCCATGAGAAGGGCCACGCGAGCTCACGCCGTGGGCAGGCCGGTGAGGAAGGTGCGTACGGCGGTGGTGAAGGGGGCGGGGGCGTCGTGGTGGACGACGTGGCCTGCGGGGAGTTCGACCAGGTGGGCACGGCCGGTTCGGCGGGCGATCATTTCCTGGGCGTGGTCTCGGGGCAGGACTTCGCTGGTCGCTCCCCGGATGAGGAGGGTCGGGCAGGTCACCGACTCCCAGTCGCTCCAGTAAGCGCCGGTGAGGGCCTGGTGGGACCGCACCGTGTCCTCGATGTCGAAGGAGTACCCCCAGCCGTCGCCGAAGTGGCGCAGGCAGCACTCGATGTACGGCGCCGTCGGGCCGAGCGCCTCGGCCCACGCCTGGCGGGTCGGGGCGTTGCGGGGCAGTCGCGTGGTGAGCGACCAGTCGGCGTTCACCTCGGCGCCGACGTCCTCGACGATCAGCGCGGTCACCAGGTCGGCGTGGCGGGCGGCGTACTGGTAGGCGTTCACGCCGCCCATGGAGTGGCCGAGGACCGGCACCGGTCCGACATCCAGGTGGCGGTGGAAGGCCGCGACGTCGGCGACGTAGTCGTCGCGCCCGTAGCTCTCGGCGCGGTTGGACTCGCCGTGCCCCCGCTGGTCGAGGGCGATCACTCGCCACCTCGGTGCCAGCGCACGGGCCAGCGGGGCGAACACCGCTGCCTCGTTGTAGTGCCCGTGCAGGGCCAGCACCGGCAGGCCCGGGCCGCCGAAGTCCAGGTACGACAACCGCCGTCGGCCGACCGAGAAGGACGCGCGCATGCCCCGGATGCTAGCGCCGGCCCCGGCTGTGCGACGGGCCGTCCGTGACAGCTTCACCTCGACGTGCGGCCCGGCCGCGCGCTCACTCGGGGCCGGTGGTGTCCGAGCCCGGTGGGTCGGTCGTGTCCGGGGCGGCCACCGGGGCGGTGAGGGCGGACCAGACCGGGTCGTACAGCGCGACGGTGTGTTCCGGGGGCTCGCCACGCGCGAGGGCCTCGACGAAGGCGAGATCGGGGCCGGAGGCCGGGTCCGGGGCGCCGGGCTGCGACCCGTCGCAGAGCAGCGGCTTCTTCGGCTTGCCCAGGTGGGCCAGCGTGGAGCGGGCCGCGCGCGCCAGCTCAGGATCGTGGACGTCGGCGGCGCAGGCGGCCACGGCCCGCTCCAGCAGCGGGCGCGCCGCCGCGCGGTCGCCGGACTTCGCCTGGAAGGAGCCGAGTTGGTACAGGCCCAGGGCGGTGAGCCGCTCGTCCGTGCCGGTCTCGGCCAGCGCGAGACCCTCCCGTGTCCACCTGAGGGCCGCCGAGCCGTGGCACGCCGGGCACAGCGTCCAGTAGGCCTTGCCGATCTCCAGGGAGGCCACCGCCACCTTCGCCCGGTCGCCCGCCTGCCGGAACACCCGGACCGCCCACGCCAGCAGGGTCAGAGCGGCCCGCGGGGACGGCGCCCGGCCGCCGTGCAGCAGCGTACGCGCGTGGGTGAGGGCCACCATGCCGGTTCCTGACCCTGACCGGTCGCCGGGGCAGGCTCGGTACAGCCGCGCGGCCCGGACCAGGGCCTCGGTCGCGGCCATCGGCTCGCCGCGCCGCCGCAGCAGCTCCGCGAGGGCGACGAGCGCCATGGCCTCGCCCTGCGGATCGCCGGAGTCCCGCGACAGACGGGCGTCCTCGCGGTGGACGGACTCGGCCTCGGCCAGGTCGCCGCGCAGGGCGTGGACCAGGCCGAGGTTGTGCAGGGCCGCGCTCGCCGCGCGCGGCCGCCCGGCCTCCGTGGCCACCCGCACCGCCTCCCCCAGCCGTGCCACCGCCTCGTCCAGGCGGCCCGTCAGGCGGCACGCGTTGCCGAGGAAGCAGAGCGCGGCCGCCAGGTCCGCGGGGGCCAGCAGCCGGGCGGCCTCCAGCGCGTGCGTGCCGCAGCGGTACGCGTCGACGCCGTGCCAGTGGCTCTCCAGGTAGCGCTGGAGGTCGAGCGTGACCGTGAGGGCGGTCCGCGGGCGGCCTTGCTCCCGGGCGGCGGCGACCAGGGCGACGAGGTTGCCGCGCTCGGTGTTCAGCCAGGCCAGGGCTTGCGCCGGTCCGGCGAAGGCCCATGGGCGGGCTGCCGAGGGGGCGGGCGGGACAGCGTCCGGAAGCCCGGGGCCGCCCTGCCGCAGGCAGGCGTCCGCCGCCGCCGTCAGCGTCGTGCAGTGGTCGTCGAGGCGTCGGGCAGCCGCGCGCACCTCGTCCAGGGCGGCCCCGGCGCCGGAGGGAGCGCCGTCCTCGGCCCCGGTCCGCTCGGCCTTCTCCACCGCGTACAGCCGTACGAGATCGTGCAGCGACCAGCGTTCGGCGTCCTGCGCGGGCAGGTCGGGCATCGGCAGGTGCGTCCGGGTGAGCAGGTGGTGGCGGGACAGGTCGGCGAGGTGGCGGCGGGCCCGGTGGTGGGGCAGGTCGAGCAGGACGGCGGCGGTGGCCGTCGAGACGTCCGGGCCCGGGGCCGTGGCGAGCAGGCGCAGGGCACGGGCCGGTGCCTCGGGCAGGCGCCGGTAGGACAGGTCGAGACTGGCCCGTACCGCCAGGGGTCGCCCTTCCGCGTCGTCCTCGTCGAGCGCGAGGGCGTCCAGCCGGTCGCGGGCCTCCCGCAGCAGGTCGGCGTGCGCCGCGAGCGGCAGGCCGGGGTCCGCGCGCAGCAGCGCGGCCGTGACGCGCAGTGCGAGCGGCAACCGGCCGCACAGCTCGGCCAGTTCGAGCGCGCCCGCGGGGTCCGCGGCGCACCGCGTGTCCTGTGTGTCCCCGGCCCGCAGCGCCGTGTCGAGTACCGTCACGGCCTCGCGCGGCGGCAGCGGGCCGAGGGTCACGCGGTGGGCGGGCAGCGAGGTCAGCGCCTGGCGGGAGGTGAGCAGGGCGCGGTGCGGCGCCCCCGGCAGCAGGGCGCCGTACCGGCCGGTCCCGTGGACGTTGTCCAGGACCACCAGCAGCGGTGTCCCCCGCGCGGCCAGCTCGTGCAGCAGCCGCTGCCAGGCGTCCAGGGCACCGTCCTCGGTACCGGGCAGCTTCCGGGCGGGTACGCCCATGGCGCGCAGCAGCCGGTCCGCGACCGCGCCCGCGCTCACCGGCTCCTGGGTGCTGTAGCCCCGCAGGTCGGCGTGGACGGCGCCACCGGGGAACCATCCCCGTCGCTGTGCCTGGTGTGCCGCGTGCAGCGCCAGCGCGGTCTTGCCCACCCCGCCCATGCCCGCGACCGCCGAGACGACGACGGCGGGCGCGTCCTCCGCGTACGCCCGGTCGGGGTCCAAGTGAGCCAGTACGTCGGCCACTTCGGCCGCACGCCCCGCGAAGTCCGCGGGCGGGGGCGGCAGCGTGACGGGTCCCGTCGGCACCGTGCCCGGCTCCCGGTCCCGCGTCCGCGGGCGTCCGCCGCGCGCCCCCGCGGCCCGCTCCGTGTGCACGTCGGCCAGCAGGCGCCGCCACTGCTCCGCGGCGAGGAAGGCGTACCCGCGGGCGCCGGTGAGCCCGTCCGTACGGCGCCGGTCCTGGCGGCGGCGGGCCTCCCGTTCGAGGTGGGCGACCAGCTCCAGGAAGACCTTCTCCCGCTCCTCGGCGCAGACGGTGTCACCGCTCAGCCACGCTCCCAGCGTGCTGGTGCTGACGGGGCGCCCGCCTGCCCGCCGGCCCCGCGGCGCGGGCCGCACGGCGTCCGCCATCTGCCGCAGCGGCGGCGTGCCCGCGGCCTCGCGCAGCCTGGCCAGCTCGGCCACGAGTCGCCCGACGCACCGCCCCGCACCTGCCCCGCCGCTGTCCACCTGCCGCCTCCGTAAGGCCCGTTGCGTCTACTCGTACCGCCGAGCGGGCGTCGCGGGCCTCCGGCCCCGGACACCCTCCGGACACCGGGTCACCGCCGCGCCGACCTGGCCGACGACGGCTCGCCATGGCGGTGCGTGCTGGCCGGAAACCCCTCGGACACCGCTTCATGGGCCGACCAGCGGCCGCGCCCGGCGGCCGCGCTCCCCCTCACCTGGAGCAAGTCATGTGCTGTCCGCCCGCCACACCCCCCACCCCGCAGGGCGCTTCCCGTCGGCGGCGCGCCGCCCTGCTGCGCGCCGCCGCGCGCCGCGTGGCCCTCGCCGCCGTCTCCGGGGCCGCGAGCGCCGTGGTGACCGCGCTGGTCCGCCTGGTGCACCTGCCGCCGCTGTCCTGACCGCCACCCGCCCCGGCGGGACGCGCGGGGTCAGACCGGCTGGATCCGGGAGCGCAGGAGGCAGAACTCGTTGCCCTCCGGGTCGGCGAGGACGTACCAGCTCTCGGTGCCGGTCTGGCCGACGTCGGCGGTCCTGGCGCCGAGGGCGAGCAGCCGCTCCAGCTCGGCGTCCTGGTCGCGGTCGGTGGGGTTGACGTCGATGTGCAGCGGGAGCTTGCCGTTCCGCGGATCGCTGCCGGGGCTGAGGACGAGCGTGGGCAACGGGCTGCCTGACCCGGTGCCGGGCGGCCCGATCTCGATGCTTCCGTCGTCCTCCCGGCCGATCTCGACGTAGCCGAGCACCTCGCTCCAGAAGGCGGCGAGGCGCTCCGGATCGGCACAGTCGATGACCAACTCACTGATGCGGCATGCCATGTACGGCAGTTTACGTGGGGCCGGAGTCGCGCCCGGTGCGGGAGAGGGAGGTGCCGGAACGGCCTGGTCGCCGGTCCGGAGCGGGCTCGCGGGGGCGGGCCACCGGTACGGCTCCTGGCCGTCAACAGCAGTCGCTCCGCGGTCAGGGCGGGGGCGGCGCGGTGCTGCGGCGTGCCGTCGCCGGGTGAGGTGCCGTGGCCGCGTACGGCCGCCCCGGCCGTCGTCGGCGGGGCCGGGGCCGGTTGAGCCGTGGCGTGCGTCGCGGGACCGGTGCGCTACGGGGCGGGGGGCGCCGCCCAGGCCTCCGCCAGGTAGCGGGCCCGGATTCCCCCGGCCGCCACCAGCGCCTCCCTCGCGGCGGCCGGGCCCCGCCCCGTGGCGCGTGCGTGCACGCGCAGGGCGTGCAGGGTCTCGGCGTAGCCCTGCGCGTAGGCACGGTTGGCCTCCCGGATCTGGTGGCCGGCCGGGATGTCGCCGAACAGCGCGGGCGAGGCGGCCGCGACGCGCCGCACCACGTCCTGCGCGGCCCGGGCGCCGCGCTGTCGGCGTACGTCCGTGACGACGACGGGGAGCAGGCGCTTCACGCGGAACCACAGGGCGAGTTCGGTGAGCCCGGGGTGGGTCTCGGCCGCCTGCCGCTCGGCGAGCACGGCCCAGCCCTCCAGGGCGCTGATGTCCCCCAGGACCGCCGCGGCGCCGCCGAACCGCAGCCGGGCGTGGTGGGCGTGCAGCGCGTGCCCCGGGAACGCCTCGTGGGCGAGGAGCAGCAGCAGGGCGAGCCGGTCCCGCGCGGGGGCGTGCCGGGCGGTGGGGACCTCGGGCCCCAGGAACACGTCGCCGCCCCGGTCGCCGGGCCGGAACAGGGCCACCGGTACGAGGTCGGCCAGCGCGCCACGGGCGGTGCGCACCTCCGGTGGCCGGAACCCGGGCGGAGGAGGCGGCGCACAGGTGGTGAGCAGCAGGCGCAGGAGGTCGGGCGGCGCGCCGCCGGCCAGCGCGCGGGCCAGGGCCGCCGCCTCGTGCGCGTGGCGGCGGCGGGCGGACGCGGGCTCGGCGGAGGTGTCGAGGAGCAACGCGTGCAGGGCGGCCCCGTCGTGGGCGTCGAGGAGGGCCGCTCCCCCGGCGGACGCGGAGCCGTGGCCGTCGGCGGGGGCCGGACCACGTCGGCGCGTGCCGTGGCGGCCGTTGGCCGCGGGCGGGTGCACGGTGGACTCCTTCCCGACGTCGTACGGTACGGCGAGGGGGTGTCCGGTCGCCGCGGCGGTGCGCAGGGCGCGCAGGTGGCGGCGGCATTCGTGGCGCGTCCACGGCTGCTCGGCGGCCAGCGCGCGCAGGTGGGCGCTGGCCTCGGCGAGGCCGGCACCGCTGTGGACCAGGCGGCGCAGCCAGCGTGCCTGTCGGCGTGCCCAGTCGTCGGCCTGCCGTGCCACCGCGCGGTCCCAGGGGGTCGGCGGGCGGTCGGCGAGGCCGAGCAGCCGGGCGGACAGGGCGTCCAGTTCGGCGGCGCGGGCGGCCAGGTCCACGGGGTGGGCCCAGTCCGGTTCGGCGCCCCGCAGCCAGGCCGCCGCGGGGCGTGCGCGGCGGAACCAGGCCGCCGCGTCGGCCAGGGCCTCGGCCAGCGCTCCGTCGAGGTCACCGGTCGGCCGCCGCGCCTGCCGCGCGGCGGGGCGGGCCGTCATGTCCCCGCGCCCACGGGGACGGCGGCGCCCTCGTGCCGGCGTACGGCCACGGCGGTGAGCAGCAGTCCGGCCGCCCAGTACGCGACGAACGCCGCGAAGGCCCCAGGAGGGCCCGCCACCGCGTGCCCGCACAGCGCCCCGGGCAGCAGGACCGCGACCGCGCAACCGGTGGCCAGGGCCACGGCCGTGCCCGTGGTGGTGAGCCGCCGCGTCTGCTCCTCGTCGCCCGCTCCGGCGGCCAGGTTCGGCGGGATTCGCAGGCCGAGCGGGGAGGCGCCGAGGAGGTTCGCCGCCACGTCGACGACGGTGACCGCCGCCCGCGCGATCGCGTCGTGGTGGCCGATGACCGCGAGGTCGACGGCGGTGGACAGCAGGGGCAGGAGTCCGGCTGCCATGGGCGGCACCGGGAGGACCGCCACGGCGCGCAGGGTGGTGCGCTCCCCCGCAACGGGCTCGCGGCCCGTGCGCGCACCACCCGCGCCGGGGTGTCGGTCGCGCACGCCCGCTACCCCGCGCTGAGGCAGTACATGACCTGGTGGCGCGCGTCGGACAGGCCCAGGCACGCGTTGGCCGCCGAGTCGCGCGCGGCGGGGCTGATGTGGGTCGACTTCTCCAGGGCGGTCGCGCTGAGCAGGAGGTATCCCATGGCGTGGGCCGCGTCGAGCCACAGGTGGCGCAGCGCCCGTTCGTGCCGGTAGCGCCACTGGTACCGCTCGAAGTCGGCCACCAGCAGCACCGTGGCCGCCGCCGACAGGGGCGCGGGCTGGCCGACCAGGATCGCGGACATCCGGCGGCGGAGCGCGTCGGCATCGGCGTCGTCCGCCACGTCCGCGTCGGCACCCGCGTACGTACCGGTGCGGGTAGTCGCGTCGGTGTGAGCAGGCATGTCGGTGTCGGTGTGGGTGTCGGTCTCCGCGTCCGCGGGTGCGGCCGGGGTCGGTGTCGTCCGCGGGGACAGTGGGCTCAGGCTGTCGTCCAGGACGTCGTAGCGGTAGAGGCCGCTCGGCAGGCCGTCCACCGCGTAGCAGGCGACGTAGACGTCCAGCGCGCAACCGAAGCTCACCAGCAGGGACAACGGGTCCTCGGTACGGGCGTGCAGGGCCAGGGCGGCCCGCATCCGCGCGCAGCCGGTGTGCAGGATCCACCCCAGTTCGGCCGCCGGGAAGGGGCGCCGCCGTGGCCGGGGCACCGAGCGCCGGGCCGCCAGGACGCCGCCCACGTCGAGCGTCGCGGACACCGAGCGGTGGTCGAGCCGGACCGGGGCCGGGCCGACGGGGGGCGGTTGCGGTGCTTCGCCGCCGTCGCGGTAGGCGGTGAGCACCTGGCGGCGGATCCCGCCGTCGGGGTCGTCGACGTCGGCGTACCGGGAGCGCCGCGAGAACAGGTAGTACGGCGCGCACCAGCCCCAGTTGCGGTCGATCCACCGGTCGAAGTCGCCGCAGTCCTTCTCCGACTCGTCGATGATCAGGCCCAGTTCGGCGCGGCGGGGCCCGTCGTAGACGAGCTCCAGCGCGGCCCCGGTGGACAGGCCGAACTTCCTGGCGCCGCCGGGCTGCACCAGTTCGAGCCGGTGACCGGTGTCGTCGGGCCCGGGGACGGGCCGGAGGTAGTGCAGGCTGACCACGGTGTTCAGCGCCTTTCGGAGGCAGAGGAGGAGGGGTGCGGTGACGGTGGTGCGGGCGGTGACACGGTGCCCGGGCCCTCCTGGGCGACGGCTGCCTGGTCTCGCGCGGCAGGTGGCCCGCCCTGGGCGGCAGGTGCCCCGCCCCCGGCGGCGGTTGCCCCGCCCTCGGTGCCGGTCACCCCGTCCCGCACGCCGGTCCCCCCGTCCCACGCGCCGGTCGCCCCGTCCCGCACAGCGGTCGCCCCGTCCCGCACAGCCGTCGTACCGTCCCGCACGGCCGTCGTACCGTCCGGTGCTCCCGTGGCGCACCCCCCGTACCCGTCGCCCAGCGCGACGGACAGCACCGGCGCCTCCTCCTCCGGGGCCAGCCGCAGGACGTCGCTGACGCAGGTGTCGTCGATGCCGTGCTGCCCGAACGCGGCCACCCCCATGGCCTGCGCGACCACCTCCGTGGTCGTGAGCAGGTGCCCGACGTCCATGAACAGGGTGCGGAAGGTGCGCGGCTCCCGGTAGCGGTACATGTTGCGCCCGAAGACACTGGTCATCACGAGCACGGCGCGGGTGGTGAACGGCGCCCGCAGGGCCCCGAACAGCGCCCGGCGCGTGCGCTCCGCGTCCAGGTCCGCGACCCTGTGCAGCGCCTCGTCGCCGCAGCGGTAGTGGTACCAGCCCTCCGCGAGGCCCGGTACGTCGAAGACGCACGCGTACCCCTCGGAGGGGTGCCGCGCCCCGCCGGAGGGACTGGTGCGCCGGATGAAGGGTGCCGTGCCCGGTCCTCCGCCCCGGCTCTCCAGGACGCCGAACACGCTGGACATCAGCCGCAGCAGGACCTCCGCGTCGAGCGTGCCCGTGCGCCGCGGCGCCCCGGTGACCTCCTCGAACCGGGCGGTCAGGGTCGGCAGGACGTCGGTGACCCGGGGCGCCGGGACGCCGCCGCCCGTCTCCGGGCACCCGTCACCCGCCGGGTGCGGCACGTCGGCGCACGTCTTGTACCGCTGGCCGTCGAACTCGGCCGTGCGGTAGGCGCGCATGATGGCGCGGTCCTGTGTCCAGCCGTCGACGCTGTAGTCGTAGAAGGGGTAGTCGAACGTCATCAGATGGTGGTCGGCGGCCTCGCTCCAGCCGTACGCCCGCCACTGGGAGAGGAGTTGCTCGACCCAGCGCGTGCGGTCCGAGGTGACCGCCGCCACCAGGAGGTCCTTGCCGAGGAGCGTGTCGAAGGCCGCGGCCAGGTCGGCCTTCCGCGCGCCCGCGTGGGCGGCGACGGCGTCCACGGCCGCTGCCCGCGAGGTCGGTCCCGCTGCGACCACGCACAGGGCCGCGGCGTGCCGGCCGATGGCGAGGTGCCGTTTGGTGACCAGGTCGACCGCGAGCCAGCGCGGGTTGTTGAAGGAGCCCGGCGGCACCAGCCGCACGGCGGGGTTCAGCCGGTAGCGTTCTTCGGTCCTGACGTCTGCGGTGTGCACTGCTGTGTCCCCTCGCGTCCCCTCGTGTCCCACTCGCCTCTGGGGCCCGTACTGCTCCGTACGGGCCTCGTACGCGCCCCGCGTCCCTCCGGAGAGGTGCCTGGCGAGGCCGCCCGGGTAGGTGCTCGGGCACGTCCCGGGGTGGTGTCCGTGCCGGCGCCGGGGCCAGACCCGGCGCCGGCACGGTGTGCGTACGCGCCCGGACTAGCCCATGTCGGGGCGGTACTGGATCAGGGCCGCGGCCGCGTCCTCGACCTCGGTCACCGCGAAGTCGTCGACGTCGGGCACCTCGGCGCGCGCGTCCACGTCCTGCGTGCGCGGCGTCTGTTCTTCCTGCTTCATGCGTTGCTTCCTCTCTCGATGCGCTCTATGCGCGCTCTATGCGCTCGATGCGCTCTGTCCGCCCTGTGCGCTCGGTGCACCCTGTGCGCTCGGTGCGCCTTGTGCGGTGTGTGCGGTGTGTGCGGTGTGTGCGGTGTGTGTGCTGCCCGTGCGCTCCCGCGTGCCGACCGCGTGCGGTCCTTTCCTCGTGCTCCGGGTGCCGCCCCGCCCGCGGTCGGCGCCAGGACGCGGTCACGCCCGGGGTTCCTTCCCCCGTTGCGGTCGCGCGCGGTTCCCGCTCCGGGTCCCGCCCGCGCGCCGCCTTCCGCCCGCGGCTCACGCCCCCGGCGGAAACTCGATGCCGTCGGCGCGTCCGCCCTTGTTCCGCAGGGCCCGGAACCCGAAGCTGAGCAGCACGACCTCCTCGCCCCCGGCCACCGGGGTCCGCCCGTGCGGGGCGAACACGCCGTCGAAGACCAGGATCTGCCTCTCCCCGAGCTCCACGAAGCGCCGCTCGCGCCCCTCCAGGAACACGGTCCTGCTGCCCGTGCGGCCCTCGCTCGGCGGCCGGTGGTGCAGGCACAGGAGCAGCGTGATGTCGCCGTAGCGCTCGTCGTCCAGGTGCAGTTCCAGCGCGCTGCCGTCGAACAGGTAGCCCAGGTAGGTCGACGCGTGCGGCGCCCGTACGGCGACGCCGGTCACCGACTCCACGTACCGGGCCAGGTCCACCGTGCGCACCAGCTCCAGCGCGGCGACGCCGAACTTCGCGTTGACCTTGCCGTTGTTGTACTCGGGGTCCGTACGGAAGCCGCGGCGCGCCTCCGCGAGGAGCGCGACGCGGCGCCCTTCCGTGAACCAGGCGGGGCGGTCGGTGCGCGGCCGGTCGGTGAACAGCCTGCCCGCGAGGCCCGCCGCCGCCTCGTCCACCAGCCGGCCCGCCTCGGTGTCGGGCCCCGGGAGGTCCTTCACGGTGACCGTCCTGCGGAACCACCGCGTCCAGGCGAGTGTGGCCGCGATCCGCCCTGTGTCGTCCAGCGCTCCCACCCGTCCGCGCCCCCTTCCGGCCGATGGCCGCCGTCGTCCCACCGTCGTCCCGCCCGGCGAGGTCGTCCGATGTCGTCCTGTTGTCGTTCCGTTGCTCCCTCACGGTGCGGGCGGGCGCTGTCGTCGCGGTCACGTCCCGGTCACGCGCCCCGGACAGGGCCTGCGGGCGAGGTCCGCAGGGCAGGAGCCTGCGGGGCAGGGCGGCCGGAACGGCCCGGCACCCGTCACGCAGTGCGATACTGAGGTGACGGTGCGCGTACGCGCGGCGTTCGGCGCGGGCACGGACGGGGGCTCCATGGGCTTCGAGTTCAGGCTGCTGGGGCCGGTCGAGGTGGTGTCCGGCGGCACCGCCGTGCCGGTCCCGGCGGCGAAGCAGCGGATCGTCCTCGCCACGCTCCTTCTCGACGCGGGCCACGTCGTTCCCGTGGAGACCCTGGTGGACCGGCTGTGGGACGAGGACCCGCCGGCGGGCGCCCGCAACACCCTGCAGAACCACGTCCTGCGGCTGCGCCGTGCCCTCGGCGCGTGCGGCGGTCCCGGCCCGGCCGGCCGGGGGCCGGTGCGGACCTGCCAGCGCGGGTACGCGATCGACGTCGCCGAGGGCGCGCTCGACCTGCACCGGTTCGACCTGCTGACGCGGCACGCCAAGTCGGCCCTGGCGGCGGACGACGCGGCGCGGGCCTCCGCGCTGCTGTCCGAGGCCCTGGGGCTGTGGCGGGGGCGCCCGTTGGCCGACGTCCCGTCCGCCTCCCTCCAGCGCGACGTCGTCCCCGCCCTCCTCGAACGCCGCACCGTCGCCCTCGAACTGCGCGTGGGGGCCGACCTGCGCCTGGGCCGGCACACCGAACTGCTGCCCGAGCTGGCCGAGTTGACCGCGGCGCACCCGTTGCAGGAGCCGTTCTGGGCGCAGCGGATGCTGGCACTGCACCGCGCGGGGCGCCAGGGCGAGGCGCTGCGCTGCTACCGCACGGTCAGCGCGCTGCTCGCCGAGGAACTGGGCGTGGACCCCGGCGCCGCGCTGCGGGACCTGCACCGCAGGATGCTGGCCGACGACCCGACCCTGGCCGGTCCAGCGCCGCGCGCCACGGCCGGCGCCCCGGACACCGGTGGTACGCACGCCGCCGGTGCCCCGGACACCGGTGGTACGCACGCCGCCGCCCGGGGCACCCATGGTGCGCGTGGCGGCGCCGCCCGGTCGGGCCGTGGCGCGCGAACCGCCGCCGCGCCGGAGGCCAG
>NZ_BNBT01000100.1 GCF_014656095.1 Streptomyces longispororuber | reverse complement strand
AGGACCGGCGCGCCGCCCAGCGGGCGGCCGACGACGCGCGCCGCACCGCCCGCGCCCTGCGCGCCGAACGCGCCGAGATCGCCGGCGCCCCCGAGGACGTCGCCCTGGACGAGGGGGCCCCCAAGACCTCGCTGCCCGCGCTGCGCGAGGCCTACCGCGCGGCCTCCCAGCTCTACGAGAAGGTCGGTGTCGGCGCCGACCTGCGCGCCGAGCAGGCCCGCGCCGAGAGCGACGAGTCCGCCGCCCTCGCCGAGCTCGACCGGCTCAGCAACAAGGTCCGCACCCGCGCCGCCCAGCTCCTGGAGGGCACCGACGGCGCCGACGGCCCCTCCCGGCAGGCCGCCGCCGCGCGCGCGGAGGCCCAGGTCCAGCTCATCGAGTCCCGCGCCGCGGCCGCCAGCGAGCAGCTCGGCCGGCTGCGCGGCGAGGCCGAGCGGCACGCACCCCAGGACGGCGAGGCGCACACCGAGCTGCCCGAGGACCTGGAGCCCACCGACGCCGAGCACGCCCAGGCCCTGCTGCGCACCGCCACGGGCGAACTGGCCGCCCGCACCGAGGCGCTCACCCAGGCCAAGGAGGCGCACGCCGCGCTCCTGCGCGCCCACCGCGCCACCGAGGACGCGGCCGGCGGCTTCGACGAGACCGCCGCGCTCCTGCGCGACCTGCTCCGCGAGCACCACGACACGGACGAGCAGGAGCAGCCCGAGCCCTACCCCGGCACCCTCGAAGAGGCCCGCCAGGCCGCCGCCGAGGCCCGCCGCTCGCTGCGCGGCTGCGCCGCCGACCTGTCCGCCGCCGAGGCCGCCGTCCGCGAGGCCAGTGACGTCCTCGTACGGCACGCCAACTCCACCCGCTACGAGCAGGTCCGCACCCCCGCCCGCCAGCAGATCCGCGAACTGCCCGCCGCCGCGCTGCCCGAGCACGCCAAGAAGTGGGCGGACGCCTTCGCCCCCCGGCTGCGCGTGCTCACCGACGAGCTGGAGCAACTGGAGCGCAACCGCGACAGCATCGTCGACCGGCTGCGCGGCCTCGTCGAGTCGGCCCTCGCGACCCTGCGCTCCGCCCAGCGCCTGTCCCGCCTCCCGGAGGGCCTGGGGGAGTGGTCGGGCCAGGAGTTCCTGCGCATCCGCTTCGAGGAGCCCGACCAGGCCACGCTCGCCGAGCGCCTCGGCGTGGTCATCGACGACGCCACGCGCGCGGCCGTGAAGAAGAACTCCGACCTGCGCAGGGACGGCATGTCCCTGCTCCTCAGGGGCGTCCAGGCGGCCCTGGAGCCGCGCGGCGTCGCCGTGGAGATCCTCAAGCCCGACGCCGTGCTGCGCGCCGAACGCGTCCCCGTCGGCCAGATGGGCGACGTGTTCTCCGGCGGCCAGCTCCTGACCGCCGCCATCGCCCTGTACTGCACGATGGCCGCGCTGCGGTCGAACGACCGGGGCCGCGACAAGCACCGCCACGCGGGCACCCTGTTCCTCGACAACCCCATCGGCCGCGCCAACGCCACGTACCTCCTGGAGCTCCAGCGCGCCGTGTCCGACGCCCTCGGGGTGCAGCTCCTGTACACCACGGGCCTGTTCGACACGACCGCGCTCGCCGAGTTCCCGCTGGTCATCCGGTTGCGCAACGACGCCGACCTGCGGGCGGGCCTGAAGTACATCAGCGTCGAGGAACACCTGCGGCCGGGCCTGCCGCAGGAGCAGCAGGCCCCCGCCGGGGAGACGGTGCACGGCGAGATCACGGCCACCCGCATGTACAAGAAGCCCGTGGCGGGGTGACGCCTCCGATGCCGGGCGGTCGGGCAGCCGAGCTGCCCGGCGGGCGGCCGGAGGGGGGCCGCCGTCAAAGGGAGCCGATCCGTCCGGTGACCCACGCGTGGAACAGGCCGATGTGGTGCTCGGTCGGCACGAGCACCCCGCCGTGCCGGTAGGCACGGGAGCTCATCGCCGGCTGCGTCCGCTCGCACGCCGCGAAGTCCTGCTCGTTCACCCGGTGGAACAGCTCCACGGACTTCGACAGATCGGCCCCGGAGGCCACGACACCGGGTGCGTACAGCCAGTCGCACTCGACGACCGTACGGTCCACGGCCAGCGGGAACACACGGTGCAGGATCACGTGGTCCGGTACCAGGTTCACGAACACCCCCGGCTTGACGGTGATCGCGTAGTAGCGGCGGTCCTGGTCGTCGGCCACGCCGGGCAGACGGCCGAAGCCCGCGCTGCCGTCCACGGTGAAGCCGCGCACCCCGTCACCGAAGGCCGCGCCGTGCCCGACGTAGTACTGCGCGGCGAAGCCCTTCGTGAACTCCGGCAGCACGTCGGTCAGTTCCGGGTGGATCGTCGCGCAGTGGTAGCACTCCATGAAGTTCTCGACGATCAGCTTCCAGTTGGCGCGCACGTCGTACGTGACACGCCGCCCCAGTGCCAGCTCCCCGGGCCGGTAGCGCTCCACCGCCGCCGCGTCCCCCAGGCGCTCGGCGGCCTCGGCGACGACCGTCCCCTCGAACGACGGCGGCTCGTCGGCCAGGCACACCCAGACGTAGCCCAGCCACTCGCGCAGGGCCACCCTGACCAGGCCGTACGCGGACCGGTCCACGTCAGGCATGCGCGTCAGGTTCGGCGCCGCGAGCAGTTTGCCGTCCAGGCCGTACGTCCAGGCGTGGTACGGGCACCGCAGGCCCCGCCGCACCTCGCCCTCGGCGTCCGCGCACAGCCGCGCGCCCCGGTGCCGGCACACGTTGAGGAAGGCCCGCAGCGCGCCGTCCCGGGCGCGGGTGACCAGAACGCTCTCCCGGCCGACCTGGACCGTCCGGTACGCGCCGGGCCGCTCGAGGTCGGCGGCGCGCACCGCGCACACCCACAGGGCCTCGAAGACGTGCTCCTGCTCGCGCTCGAACACCTCGGGGTCGGTGTAGGCGCGGCCGGGCAGTGTCGCGATGAGGCTCGCGGAGACCTGGGTCGTCACGGTGTCCTCCTCAGGCGGGCGCCGCGGCGGCCGCGGCGTCCAGCGGGCCGGTGATCCGGCGCGGGTCGAACAGTCCGACGGGGTGCGCGGTGGTGCCGTCGAGCGCCAGGTCGGCGACGATCTCGCCGACCACCGGCACGAACTTGAAGCCGTGCCCGGAGAAGCCGCACGCCACCGTCACCGACTCCGGGTGCGCGGGATGCCGGGCGATCACGAAGTGCTCGTCGGGCGTCGTCGTATACATGCAGGTCACGGCCTTGAGCAGGCGCCCCGGGAGCAGCGGGACCTGCCGGGACATGTGGTCGGCCATGGCGGCGACCTCGTGCGCGTGGACCGTGCGGTCGATGGTGTCGGGCGTGCAGACGGTGCCCCTGCGGAAGAAGGCCACCTTCGCCCCGAGGTCCGGGCCGTCGATGGCGGGGAAGCCGTACACCTGGACGCCCGCCGCGTCCTCCCAGACGTAGATCGGATGGCGCTCCGGCAGGAACGGGCCCACACCCCCGGTCGGCTGGAACCAGTACATGACCTGCCGCTCGATCGTGAACGGCACCCCCAGGTCGGCCAGGAGCCCCGGCGCCCAGGCCCCCGGGCAGATGACCAACTGCCCCGCCGTGTACGCGTCCTCCGGCGTGTGGACGCGTACGCCGCCACCACACGGCTCCCAGCGGACGACGGGCTCCTCGAAGCGCAGCTCGGCGCCCTGCCGGGTGGCGAGCTGGAGGTGCGCCGCGACGGTGTTCTCGGGCCGGACCAGGCCCGCCCGCTCCTCGTACAGCGCCACCTCGTCGTCGCGCGGCGTGAGCGTCGGGAAGCGGCGGCGGATCTCACGGGCGTCGAGCATCTCGTGCGGGAGCCCCCAGGTCTCGGCGGAGAGCCGCGCCCCCGACACGACGCGCCCGTCGGGCCTGCCGACCATGACGCCTCCGCAGAGCAGGGCGATCTCCCGCCCCGTGTCCCGCTCCACCTGCTCGTACAGCTCGTACGCGCGCAGCAGCAGCGGCACGTACGCCGGGTCCTCGAAGTACGACTGGCGCGTGACCCGGGAGCCGCCGTGGCTGGAGCCGTGCCGGTGCACGGGACCGTACCGCTCCAGGCCGAGGACGCGGGCCCCGCGCGCGGACAGATGGTGCGCGGCGGCACTGCCCATGCCGCCCAGACCGATCACGATCACGTCGTACGTGGGAGTGGTGGGGGACATGGGGCCTCCAGGGGCGGTGCGGTACCGCGGGTACGGTGGCGCGGTACTGCGGGTACGGGGGTGCGGTCCTTGCGGGTACGAGGGGGCGCGACGGGGGCGGGTGCTTCTGCGGAGGGGCGGGGCGCCCGGGTGCGCGGGTCGGACACTCGGGTGCCGGGGACGTGCCTAGCACCGGATACGGGTCATCTCAGGGTCGAAGAGCGGCTCCTCCGCGACTGTCGCCGGGAACTTCTCACCGAAGTACGCGATGTGCGTGCCGGTCCCGGCGGGCAGGGGCGGCAGCCAGGCGTAGGCGACGCAGCGGCCCAGGGTGTAGCCGTAGGAGGCGCTGGTGACGTATCCGGCCGGGGCTCCCGCGACGTACACCGGCTCCTTGCCGAGGACGACGGCGGCCGGGTCGTCGAGGAGGAGTGGGGTGAGCCTGCGGGTGAGGGGGCCGCGTTCCTCGAGGGCCGCACGGCCGACGAAGTCGCCCTTGTCCTCGCGCACGGCGAAGCCGACGCCCGCCTCGTAGGGGTGGTGCTCGGTGGTCATGTCCTCGCCCCAGGCGCGGTAGCCCTTCTCCAGCCGCAGACCGGCGAAGGCGGACCGGCCGGCCGCCACCGCGCCGAGCCCCCGCCCGGCCTCCCACAGTGTGTCCCATAAGCGCAGGCCCAGGTCGGCGCTGGTGTACAGCTCCCAGCCCAGCTCACCGACGTAGCTGAGGCGCAGCGCGGTCACCGGGACGTGCCCGATGTGCGCGCGCCGCGCCCTGAAGTAGCCGAACGCCGCGTGCGAGAAGTCGTCGCGGGTCAGCGGCTGCACGAGGGCGCGGGCGAGCGGGCCCCAGACGCCGACGCAGCACGTCCCCTGGGTGATGTCCCTGATGTGCACGCCGTCGGGCGCGTGCCACTGTAGCCAGTGGAGGTCGGCGGGGGAGTTGGCGCCGACCTGGAAGTGGTCGGGGGCGAGCCGTGCCACGGTCAGGTCGGAGCGGATGCCGCCCGCCTCGTCGAGAAGGAGGGTGTAGGTGACCGAACCGGGTTGCTTGCGGAGGTTGTTGGTGGTCATGCGCTGAAGGAAGTCCAGGGCTCCGCGGCCGGTGACCTCCAGGCGGCGCAGCGGGGTCATGTCGTACAGCGCCACGCGTTCGCGCGTCGCCTTCGCCTCGGCGGCGGCGATCGGTGACCAGTGCCGGGCGGACCAGGCGTCCCGCGCGGGAAGCTCCAGCGCCTCGGCGAGCGGCGCGTTCGCCTCGTACCAGTGCGGGCGTTCCCAGCCGCCCGCTTCCAGGAACCGCGCGCCCAGTTCCACCTGGCGGGCGTGGAAGGGGCTGACCCGCAGCGGGCGCGGTTCGTCGGGTGGTTGCAGCGGGTGGATCACGTCGTAGACCTCGACGAACTGCCGGGCGCCGCGTTCCGCGACGTACGCGGGGGAGCGCTGCGCCGCCTCGAAACGCGTCACGTCGCAGTCGTGGACGTCGATGGCGGGCCTGCCGTCGACCATCCACGCGGCGACCGCCTTGGCGACGCCCGCCGAGTGCGTGACCCACACGGCCTCGGCGAGCCAGAAGCCGCGCAGTTCCGGGGCCTCGCCGAGCAGGGGCATACCGTCCGGAGTGAAGGAGAAGACACCGTTGCACCCCTCGTCGACCGCCGACTCCTTGAGCGCGGGCAGGAGAGCGCACCCGTCCTGCCAGCTCGGCGCGAAGTCCTCCGCGGTGAAGGGGTACGCGGACGGCATGGCGGGTCCCGTGGGCGGTGCCGCCCCGGCGTGGTGGCTCGCGACGGCCTCGTCGTACGTGGGCACGGTGAACGGATCGACGGGCAGCGGCCGGTGGGCGTACGAGCCGATGCCGATGCGGTCGGCGTGCTCACGGAAGTACAGGTCCCGGTCCTGGTACCGGAGGATCGGCCGCGAGGCCTCCGGGAGCGGGCCGCCGTCACCGGCGTCGGCGAGCTCGGGCAGCGGCCGCGTCGTGACGTACTGGTGGGCGAGCGGCTGCAGCGGCACGTCGACACCGGCCATGCGCCCGATCACCGGACCCCAGAAGCCCGCCGCCGACACCACGTGGTCGGCCGGGAAGGTGCCCCGGTCGGTGACGACGCCGGTGACACGGCCGTCGGCACGCTCGACGCCGGTCACGGTGTGCCGGTCGAGGAAGCGGGCGCCGCGCCGCGTGGCCCGGTCGATCTGCGCCCGGCAGGCGGGCACGGCGCGGGCGAGCCCGTCGTCGGGCGTGTGCAGGCCGCCGAGCACCTGGCCGGTGTCGAGGAGTGGCCACAGCTCCTTGCACCGTTCCGGTCCGAGGAGCTCGGCGCGGATGCCCCAGGACGCGGCGAACCCCGCCCTGCGGTGCAGCTCGGCCCAGCGCTCCGGCGTGGTGGCGAGCTCCAGGCCGCCCACGGGGAGGAAGCAGGGGCGCCCGTCCACGGTCAGCGCACCGAACTTCCGTACCGTGTACGCCGCGAACCGGCTCAGCGTCCTGGACGGGCTGGTCTGGAACACGAGCCCCGGCGCGTGCGAGGTGGACCCGCCCGGCGCGGGCAGCGGCCCCTGCTCCAGGACGGTGACGTCGCTCCAGCCGCGCGCGGTCAACTCGTCGGCGAGGCAGCAACCGACGATCCCGGCACCGATGACAACGACACGCGGCCCGCGGGACCCGTGGGTCCCACGGCGGCTGGTGGGGGGAGCGGCGGCCTCGGCTCCGTCTCGCCCGGCGGTCACAGCACCACCACCGAGCGCAGCACCTTGCCGGTCCGCATCCGGTCGAACGCCTCCTCGACCTCGTCGAGCGTGATCCGCTCACTGACGAACGCCCCGAGGTCGAGCCTGCGGCGCACGTACTCGTCGACAAGGACGGGGAAGTCCCGCGTGGGCAGGCAGTCCCCGTACCAGGAGGACTTGAGCGCGCCGCCGCGTGAGAACAGGTCGATGAGCGGCAGCTCGACGGTCGCCGCCGGGTCGGGCACACCGACCTGGACGAGGGTGCCCGCGTGGTCGCGCATGTAGAAGGCCTGGCGGTACGTCTCCGGGGCACCGACCGCGTCGATCGCCACGTCGACGCCGAAGCCGCCGGTGAGCCCGCGCACCGCCGCGACCGGGTCGGTGCCGCGGGAGTTGACGGTGTCGGTCGCCCCGAACCGCGTGGCCCCGTCGAGCTTCGCGTCGTCGACGTCCACCGCGATGACGCGCCGGGCCCCGGCCAGCGTGGCCCCGGCGATCGCCGCGCAGCCCACGCCGCCGCAGCCGATGACGGCGACGGTGTCACCGCGCCGCACGCCTCCGGTGTGCACGGCGGCCCCGTACCCGGCCATCACGCCGCAGCCGATCAGTCCCGCGGCCTCCGGGCGCGCCGCGGGGTCGACCTTCACGGCTTGCCCCGCCGCGACCAGCGTCTTCTGCGCGAACGCGCCGATGCCCAGCGCGGCGGTCAGCGGGGTGCCGTCGAGGAGCGTCATGGGTTGGGCCGCGTTGCGGGAGTCGAAGCAGTACCAGGGGCGACCGCGCAGGCAGGAGCGGCACACTCCGCACGGGGCACGCCAGGCGATGACCACGTAGTCACCCGGGCGCAGCCCCGAAGCGCCCTCCCCGACGTCTTCGACCGTCCCCGCGGCCTCGTGCCCGAGCAGGAACGGGAAGCCGTCACCGATCGCGCCTTCCCGGTAGTGCAGGTCCGTGTGGCAGACCCCGCAGGCCTGCACGGAGACGAGCACCTCTCCCGGTCCGGGATCCGGCACGACAACCGTCTGCACCTCGACGGGTTCGCCCTTCTTCGCGGCGACAACGCCACGGACCTCGTGCGGCACGACCAAGCTCCTCTGCGGGACGTTGCGCGCCTCCGCGCAAACGTGGCTGCTGTTGCGTACTCCACGATCAGTTGCGCTATCAGAGACATCGTGCGAGCGCCGTCAAGGCCCCGTCAAGGGGGCGCGGAAGCCGCCCGCAGGGGCACGCTCCACCGCGCGGCGGGCCTGCGCGACGAACCGCGTGCTGACGTGGTCTGGGTGCCTGGGTACATGGGTGCCTGCGTGCGGAGGGGTGCTTGGGTGCTGGGTGGTTTGAGGGCGGCGCGCTTGTTGGGCGCGGTGCTCGTGGGGCTAGGGGAGTCCGAGGCGCACCATGGCCCGAAGTCGCCGCGCGCGTGGGCACTTTGCGGCCGGGGGTCGGCCGCGCCCCCGCGCCCGCAGGGCCATCGCGGCAGAAACAGTGCGGCGCGCTCGGATCAGAGGCTGTAGCCCATGCGCCGCGACAGCTCCGCGGCCGCCGCGACCGTACGCTTGGCCAGCTCCGTGAGCCGGTCCTGCGTCAGCCGGTACACCGGCCCGGACGCGCTGAGCGCCCCGATCACCTTGCCGTCGTGCGCCCGCACCGGCGCGGCGACGGCGGCGAGCCCCACCTCCAACTCCTCAACGGCTGTGGCGAATCCCTGCTCAACGACGGTGTCCAGTTCACCGCGCAGCGCAGCCGTCCCGGTCACGGTGTGCTCGGTGAGACGTGGCAGCGTACGGGCGACGAGGCCTTCGCGCAGAGTCGTCGGCAGGTGGGCGAGGAGCACCTTGCCGCTGGAGGTGGCGTGCAGCGGGGTGCGCCGGCCGAGCCAGTTCTGCGCGGTCACGGACGCGGGTCCGCGCGCTTGCATGATGTTGACCGCGGCATCGTCGTCCAGGACCGCGATGTTGACCGTCTCGCCCAGCTCGTCCGCCAACTCGCGGCAGACCGGCGCGCCCTCCTGCGAGATGTCCATGCGCACGGCCGCGGCACCCGCGAGGCGCAGCACACCCGCGCCGAGGAAGTACTTGCCACGGTCCTTGGCCTGGCCGACCAGGCCGCGGTTCTCCAGGACGCCGAGCAACCGGAACGCCGTCGACTTGTGCACTCCCAGCTCGTCGGCGATCTCGGTGACCCCCGCTTCGCCGTGCCGGGCGAGGATCTCCAGGACGCTCACGGCACGGTCCACGGACTGCACCGAGCCCGCTGCCCCGCGGGACTGCCGGTCGGACTTCTCCGGCCCGGGCGGCCGCCGGCGCGAACCCGCGGTCTGGTCAGGGCTTTTCGGCGTGCCGGTCATATCTCAACTCTCACCGTTCGGCGGCTGGTTGATGCCGCGGCCCAGGGAAGCCCTTGACGCCGGGGACGTCCCATCGGATTCTGTTGCGTATAGCACTCTGTGGTGCGTCATATGAAACCCATGCTATTCGAAGAGCCCTTGGCTGAAACGGGGCGAACATGACCCGGCGCTTCGGCGCTTCGGCGCTTCGCCGCTCCGGGGCTCCGGCGTTCTGGCGCCCGGGGTCCGTAGCTCGTAGCCCGGGGCCCCGCATGATCCGAACCTGCGCGTCTCTGCCTGACATGAGCCGCACTTTCATCACCTCGGAGCCGCTCGTGCCGCTCTCCCGGACCGAAGCTGCGTCACCCTGCTGCACTTGGCCCAGCTCCCTTGGAGGTTCGAGGCTCCCGAACAGCTCACCCGGGCGCCTGGCGAGCTCCGTCAGCGGCAACTCGGCCAACATCCGCCCGTCACAGTCCACCTGCGCCCCACCGATCCCTACCTCACTGCTGACCTCGGCCTCACCACCGAGCCCGGCCTCACCCCCGCTCGCAGTCTCACCACCTACCCCGGCCTCACCACCAGGTCCGGCCCAGTGTCCTCGCCCCAGCCCGGTGCCACCCGCGCTCGCCCCCTCACTCCGGCTCACCTCGCCTGGCCGCTACGCATCGCTTCTTGATCCAGAGGGCTCGAAAGACAGCCCCACCCAGCGCGGAAAGCCTGCCGCGCCCCGCCAAGAGAACCGAAGGGACACCATGCTCCCCGTCTGCCGCCTCGACGAGCTCCCCGCGGGCGAGTCCGTTCGCGTCGACACCACCCCACCCATCGCGGTGTTCAACGCTGACGGCGAGCTGTACGCCGTCGACGACACCTGTAGCCACCAGGACGCCTCCCTCTCGGACGGCTGGCTGGAAGGCTGCCTGATCGAATGCCCGCTGCACGCGGCCACGTTCGACCTCAGGACGGGCGAACCGACCTGCCTGCCCGCACGCCGGCCCGTGCGCACCTACCGTGTGAGCGTGGTGGGCGGCATGGTCCACGTCCATGTGGCAGGCTCGCCCTCGGCCCCGGCCGAGTCGGGCACGTCGACGGGGGAGGGCTCCGCCGCATAAGGCGAGGCCAGAGACCTCTGCCCGATGAGGACGGCCGACTCCACCGACACGGAGGCAGATGGTGCGTGGCGTGGCGCTCAGCGCCATGCCGCCGTCACCCAGGCTGCCCCCGCCTTGACCGCAACTCGACTCGACCATCGTCCCATTACAGGCCAGGCCTCACCAGCAGGGATCCGCCCGCCTGCGCCCCGGAACGTGCCCGGCACAGCACACGCCTCGCCGCTCACCACGCCACATGGCAACTGTCACGCGGCGCGTGTCACGTGGCACCGGTCAAGCTCTCAGCCCCTCGCGGGGGCGCACCACCACAGCCTCAGGGATGCGACAGCCGCCCCGTCGCGCCCCGCCCCCGTATGTCCTCGCTCGCCCGGGCGGCTGCCCGGGCCGCGCGGCGGGCTCGGCGTCGCTCGCGCCGGAGCTGTCGGGCCGTGCTGCTCGGGGCCGAGACGACGCCGTTGCGCTGGCTCCACACCTGGCGGGTGACCCATACGTCGAGCACGCCCCAGGTGGCCGCCACCGTGCTGGCCACACTGCTGAGCACCATGGGGAAGGCCAGCCAGGACTCCGCCAGCGCGCAGAAGAACGCCGTCATCGCCTGGACGAGCGTCACCGCCACGATGAGCACGGCCCTGACGGCGGCCCTGCGTACCGGGTCCGGCAGGCGGGGGCGGGCCGCGGGTTCCTCCACCCATAGCTGCCGCCGCGGCGCGTACCCGCCGGTCGGCCCTCCGCGCCCGCCGGTCGGCCCTCCGTGCCTGCCGGGCCCTCGATTGTCTCCCCTGGCTCCGTGGGCCCTCACACGAGACTCGGTGTCAGCCCCCGGCCCGGCCGCGGCATCCCACCGCTCATTCAACTGTTCGCCCCCGCCCGTCACTTCGCTGCCCAGGCGCGCCCCCGCCGTCCGGACGCGCTCCGTCGTCTCCATCAACTCGTCACTCCCCCCGCGGCCTTGCGCCGTGCCGTGCCCCCATGCACGGAGGCGTCGTCAGCCCTCCACGTACACGATCCCGGTATGCGGTCCTCGCGCGCATGTATGCGGCTCACGGCTGCTGCCGCTATGACGCGCGATCCGTGCGATCCGACCGCACGCGTGGCTACCCATCGCAGCCCGGGCGCGCCGCCCTCATGTGTGGTCTTCAACGCCACCCGCATGCCCCTCAAGCGCACCCCGTACCCACCACCCTCGCCCGTCGTTCCCAAGCGCAGCCCGCGCAGCCCGCGCAGCCCGCGCAGCCCGCGCAGCCCGCGCAGCCCGCGCAGCCCGCGCAGCCCGCGCATGCCCTCGTCGCGACGCGCCCTTACGTCCAGCCCCTGCCCGCCGCCCGGGACCTTCGCTGCTCTGCAGCGCGCCCCAACTGGGCCTCTTACGCCTTTCGTTCGCGTATGAAGCGTTCCCGTACGCGGTCGTCGTTCGTATGCCATGGGGAGCCTCACAGCCACCGAGAGCCTCATGCTCATGCCCGACCCTCCACTGCCTGCCCGTTTTACGCCGCTTTACGCGAAGCGCCGTACCGTTCCTCACCGTTCGCCCTCGCGGCACCGCACCCGCCGGGCCCCTCCGCCCGTTCGAGCCCGTGCTCACCTTCCGTACTGATCGACGAACGGGCCGGGCCGAAGATTCCCGCCCCTCCCGCCCGGACCGAGATGTCACCCGCACGAGTGATCGGGTGCCCCCGACGCACACTTCAGGCCAACTGGCCCCGCAGGCGGGGGTCGTGGCGTCACGTGTCCTCCGCCGCAGGCGGGAGGCAATCTCCCGCAATGGGCGGACAACTGCCCACGTCCGTTTCGCGTCACGGCTGAAAAGCGTCCGGACGTGTCTTCGAGTTGCTCGTGCGTCAGTAGTAGGCTCGCGCCGTTTGTTGACGCACATGCGTGCCCCTGGGCCATTCGCGCGGCCGTTCGGGGCCCGAGCTGGGGGAGGCCATGCGCTTTCGCGGGAAGTCGATCCGCAGGAAGATCGTGGCGTTGTTGCTCGTGCCGCTCGTCTCCCTCACGGCGATCTGGGGATTCGCCACGTTCGTGACCGGGCGTGAGGCCAACAAGCTCATCGACACCGCCTACATCATCGACGACTTGGCCAAACCCATTCAGGACACGGTCCAAGTCATCCAGGAGGAGCGGCGCCAGACGCTCGTCCACCTCGCCGACCCCCGCGCGTCGGACGCGCACGCCGCGCTGCGCAGCAGCCGCGACGCCACGGACGAACTCGTCGCGAAGGTCAGGTCGGCGGCGAAGGACTCCGACTCCCGCGAGGTCCTCGACGGCCACTCCGAGGAACGCCTCTCCGCCGTCCTCGACGCCTTCGACGGCATCGCCGCCCTGCGCCGCACCGTCGAGGAAGGCACCATCAGTCGCGAGAAGGCGCTGAAGATGTACACGCGCCTGATCGACCCCTGCTACGGCTTCCTGACGACGCTCAACGCCTTGGACGACGTGAGCATCACCGCGCAGAGCCGTGCACTCGTGGGCGTCGACCAGGCGCGCGAACTCCTCTCGCGGGAAGACGCACTGGTCGCTTCCGCCCTGGTCGCGGGCGCCCTCACCAAGCCCGAGATCCGCCAGGTCACCGACCTGATGGCCCAGCGCTCCCTGCTCCTGGACACCAGCCTCGCCCAGCTCCCCGACGGCGAGCGCGCCCGCTACGAGCGCTACTGGAACGGAGCCGAGACCGCCCGGCTGCGCGACGCCGAGAAGGCCCTCGCGGACTCCGGGCCCGGTACTCCGCGCGGGGTGACCTCGTCCCGCTGGAACCAGGAGGCGGAGAAGGTCCTCCTGGGTCTTGCCGAGCGCAACGACGCGGCCATCGACCGCCTGCGTGACCGGGCGCGTCCCGAAGCGGTCAGCGTGATCGTGCAGTTGGCCATCGCCGGCGTGGTGGGCCTGCTCGCCGTGGTCACCTCCATCGTGCTGTCCGTGCGCATCGGCCGCGGCCTCATCCGCGACCTGCGGCGGCTGCGCCTGGAGGCCCACGAGGCGTCCGGCGTGCGGCTGCCCGGCCTGCTCCGCCGCCTCGCGGCGGGCGAACAGGTCGACGTGGAGACCGAGGCGCCGCGCCTGAGCTACGAGAAGGACGAGATCGGCCAGGTCGGCCAGGCCCTCAACACCCTCCAGCGCGCCGCCGTCGAAGCCACCGTGAAACAGGCCGACCTGCGGCGCGGCGTCTCCGAGGTGTTCGTCAACCTCGCCCGCCGCAGCCAGGTCCTGCTGCACAAGCAGCTCACGCTCCTCGACACCATGGAACGCAGGACCGAGGACACCGACGAACTGGCCGACCTGTTCCGCCTCGACCACCTGACCACTCGTATGCGACGGCACGCCGAAGGCCTCGTGATCCTCTCCGGCGCCGCCCCCTCCCGGCAGTGGCGCAAGCCCGTCCAGCTCATGGACGTCGTCCGCGCGGCCGTCGCCGAGGTGGAGGACTACGAACGCATCGAGGTACGCCGCCTGCCCCGCATCGCGGTCACCGGGCCCGCCGTCGCCGACCTCACCCACCTGCTGGCCGAACTCCTGGAGAATGCCACGGTGTTCTCGCCGCCGCACACCGCGGTGCAGGTCCTCGGGGAGCACGTCGCCAACGGCTTCACCCTGGAGATCCACGACAGGGGCCTCGGCATGGCCCCCGACGCGCTCCTCGACGCCAACCTCCGCCTCGCCGAGACCCCCGAGTTCGAACTGTCCGACACCGACCGGCTCGGCCTGTTCGTCGTCAGCCGCCTGGCCCAGCGCCAGCGCGTCCGTGTCTCGCTGCAGCCCTCCCCGTACGGCGGGACGACGGCCGTCGTGTTCATCCCGGAGTCCCTGCTCACGGACGACGTCTCCGACACCGGGGGCGCGGGCTTCCGCCTCGACCGGGCACAGCCCGCCCCCGTGACCGGTGGCCCCCGCAGCGACCGTACGTCGGCCCTCGCGCAGGTCCCCGTCGAACTCCCCGGCCTGCCCGCCTCCGTCCTTGACGGCCCCGTCGAACTGGAGGCACCCGTCGGCATGGCGGGCCTCGACGGCTACCCGAGCACGCTCGAAAAAATCGACGAAATCGACGAACTAGACGAACTCGAGGACCCCGACAGCGAGCGCGGCGGACTCTTCCGGCCCCGCCGTCGCGCCACCGGGGCCCCTAGGGACCAGCATCAGCAGGCGCGCGACGAGCGTCAGCCGGCGCGCGGAGAACCCGCCCGCGCCGCCGACCCCGCACCCCACGCCCTCTCCGGCCCTGCCCGCGAGCTGTCCGGCAGGGACGTCCCCCTGGATGACGACCGTGCCCCCGGGGACCCCGTGCCGCTGCCACGTCGCCGCACCCCGAAGCTGGTCTCGTCGCACGGCCGCCGCGTGGACCCCGCGTCCGCCCGCACCAGGGACGTCCGTGACACCACGGGGACCGGCACTCCCGAGGACGACGGACGGGCCCGCCATCAGGTCGGGGGCTTCGGGGCTCCTGAAGACGACATCCGCGGCCACCGCGACACCCTGGGCGGCCGCCCAGGGCGCGGTCCGGCCCGGGACACCCGGCCCGCCGGCCTCACCCCCCGGGACACCCGCCCCGACGGCGCCCCCGCCCGCGACACCGCCTCCGGACGCGCGGGGCTCGACCTGCCACGCCGACCGCGCCTCGACGGCCCCACCGACCAGAACGACCCGCGGCCGCAGCCGCTCCTGCCCCGGCGCCGCCCGGCCGCGGACGGCCCCGGGGGCACCGCCCGCACGGACACGGCACCGGGTGCGGACCGGGCGCCGAGGACGGACAGGGATCCCATG
Source organism: Streptomyces longispororuber (assembly GCF_014656095.1). Taxonomy (GTDB): domain Bacteria; phylum Actinomycetota; class Actinomycetes; order Streptomycetales; family Streptomycetaceae; genus Streptomyces; species Streptomyces longispororuber. Next base: position 16,708 of record NZ_BNBT01000100.1, on the reverse strand, counting down.
GACCGGGCCGCAGGCAGCACCGGGACGGCACCCCAGGAGGCCGGTACGACCACCCTGGGCGGGCTGCCGCGCCGGGTCCGGCAGGCGAACCTCGCCCCGCAGCTCAAGGACGGCCCAGACCGCCGTACGGAACGCGACCCCGCCCCGGCCGCCGTCGACAGGCCGGAGGAACGCGACGCCGACGAGGTACGCAGCCGGATGGCCGCGCTCCAGCGTGGCTGGCAGCGCGGCCGCGAAGAGAACGCCGCGGGCGACAGCGCCCCTGACGGCACAGCACCAGGAACGACATCTGAGGGGGACGGTCGATGACCGCACCGAAGGCTGACGCACGCACCACCGCGACCGGGGGATCGGGAGAGCTGAACTGGCTGCTCGACGAACTGGTGGAGCGTGTCGCCAGCATCCGCAAAGCGCTCGTGCTCTCCGGCGACGGCCTGCCCACGGGCGTGTCGAAGAACCTCACCCGGGAGGACAGCGAACACCTCGCCGCCGTGGCCTCCGGCTTCCACAGCCTCGCCAAGGGCGTCGGGCGCCACTTCGACGCCGGGAAGGTCAGGCAGACCGTCGTCGAACTGGACGACGCGTTCCTCTTCGTCACGGCCGCGGGTGACGGTAGCTGTCTCGCCGTTCTCGCGGACGCGGACTCCGACGTCGGCCTGGTGGCGTACGAGATGACGCTGCTGGTCAAGAGGGTGGGTGTGCACCTGGGTACGGCGCCGCGCACCGACCTGCCCACGGGAGGGTAGTGGGAGGGCATGAGCGACGACGGTCACGCCCTTTCCTCGACACCTCGCTGGTTCGACGACGACGCCGGCCCGGTGGTGCGCCCGTACGCCATGACGCGCGGACGCACCACGAGCCCGGCGCAGCACCGCCTCGACCTGATCGCGGTCGTGGTCGCGGAGTCCCGCGCCGACGACACGGAGGCCGACCAGACGCTGTCACCGGAGCACGTGGACATCGTCGACCTGTGTCGCGACAGTCCGCAGTCCGTCGCGGAACTCGCCGCGGAACTCGACCTCCCGATCGGCGTGGTACGCGTCCTGATCGGCGACCTCGTGGATGACCGCCTGGTGCACGTGACCCGTCCGGTGCCGCCCGCCGAACTGCCGGACGAAAGTATCCTGCGCGACGTGATCGACGGCCTCCGGGCGCTCTGACCAGCGCGGGAGTGGGTATGGAGACGTGACTGGCCGGCCGTTCCGCCCCGACGGGGGCGTGCAGATCACCCAGGCCGTCACCGGTGCCCCGTACGAGGCGCCCGGGCCGAAGGGGCCGGGGCGGCGTGGGTCGCCACCCGGCGCGGACGACGCACGTGTCCCATGCGACGCACGGCGCACGTGTCCCATGCGACGCACGGCGCACGTGTCCCATGCGACGCACGGCGCACGTGTCCCATGCGACGCACTCCGTCCCAACTGACGCACCCGAGACCTCGATGACTGATGCAGGAGAAGAGAGCGATGATCTTCAAGCGTTCCCCACGTGGTACGGCCCCCGTCGAGCCGGTCACGCTGAAGATCCTGGTGGCGGGTGGCTTCGGCGTGGGCAAGACGACCCTGGTCGGCGCGGTCAGTGAGATCAAACCCCTGCGCACGGAGGAGGCCCTCAGTGAGGCGGGCCGGCCGGTCGACGACCTGAACGGCGTCCCCGGCAAGCACACCACCACCGTGGCCATGGACTTCGGCCGCATCACGCTGCGCGAGGACCTCGTCCTGTACCTCTTCGGCACCCCCGGGCAGGACCGTTTCTGGTTCCTGTGGGACGAGCTGGCGACCGGCGCGCTCGGCGCCGTGGTGCTCGCCGACACCCGGCGCCTGGAGGACTGCTTCGCGGCCGTCGACTACTTCGAACGCCGCTCCATCCCCTTCGTGGTCGGCGTCAACTGCTTCGAGGGCGCGACCCGTTACCCGGCCGAAGAGGTGCGCCAGGCACTCGACCTGGACCCGGGCACCCCGGTGGTGCTGTGCGACGCGCGGGAGAAGGAGTCCGTCAAGGAGGTCCTCATCGACGTGGTCGAGCACGCCATGGCGGTCGGCGCCGCGGCCCGCGAGCCGGTCACCACCTGAAGCCCTCCCCGCGCCCCCGGAGCGCGGGAGCGGCCCGCACCCCCGCCGACCGGGGTACGAGCCGCCGTCCATCACGCGCGCGTACGGCAGACCACCCACCACGCGCGTACCGAGCAACCGTCCGCCACGCGCGCGTACGGTACGGCCGTCCACCACGCGCGCGTACCGCACGACCACGTGCCACGCGCCGCTGCCGAACGAGCCACGCGCGCGTACGCGACGTCGCACTCCACGCGCGCGTGCCCGCCGACGCGCGGCACCCAGCAGCGCCAAGCCCGCCCGGACCCTAGCCCCCCTGGCCCTACGCGCCCTCCGCGCCCTCTTCGTGCCAGCCGAAGCTGCGCTCCACCGCCTTGCGCCAGTTGCGGTACTCCCGGTCGCGCTCCTGCGCGCCCATCCGGGGGGTCCACTCCGCGTCGCGCTGCCAATGAGCCTTCAGCTCGTCCAGGTCGTGCCACACGCCCGTCGCGAGCCCGGCGGCGTACGCGGCGCCCAGACACGTCGTCTCGGCGACCCTGGGCCGGATCACGGGCACGTCGAGGACGTCCGCCTGGTGCTGCATCAGGAGGTGGTTCTTGGTCATGCCGCCGTCCACCTTCAAGGTGGTGATGCGCACACCGGAGTCCTGGTACATCGCGTCGACGACTTCGCGGGTCTGCCAGCTCGTCGCCTCCAGGACGGCACGGGCCAGATGGGCCTTGGTCACGTACCGGGTCAGGCCCGTGACGACGCCCCGCGCGTCGGAGCGCCAGTACGGGGCGTACAGGCCGGAGAACGCGGGCACGACGTAGGCGCCGCCGTTGTCGTCCACGCTCGCCGCGAGCGGCTCGATCTCGTCGGCCGTGCGGATGATGCCGAGTTGGTCCCGGAACCACTGCACGAGCGCGCCGGTGACCGCGATGGACCCCTCCAGGCAGTAGACGGGCGCCTCGCCGCCGATCTTGTAGCCCACCGTCGTGAGCAGCCCGTGCTTGGAGGGCACCGGCCTGTTGCCGGTGTTCAGGAGCAGGAAGCTGCCCGTGCCGTACGTGTTCTTGGCCGTGCCGGTGTCGTAGCAGGCCTGCCCGAAGACGGCCGCCTGCTGGTCGCCGAGGGCGGAGGCGACCGGCACCCCGGCGAGCTGCCCCACGGCCGTCCCGTAGACCTCGGCCGACGACCTGATCTCCGGCAGGACCGCCTCGGGCACGTTCATCGCCGCCAGGATCGACACGTCCCACTGGAGGGTGTCTAGGTTCATCAGCATCGTGCGTCCCGCGTTGGTGACGTCCGTGACGTGGACGCCGCCGTCGGTGCCTCCGGTGAGGTTCCAGATCAGCCAGGAGTCGATGGTGCCGAACGCGATGTCGCCGCGCTCGGCGCGCACCCGCAGCCCCGGCACGTTGTCGAGCAGCCAGGCCGCCTTGGGCCCGGAGAAGTAGCTCGCCAAGGGCAGCCCGGTCCGCTCGCGGAAGCGGTCCTGGCCGTCCGTGCCGCCCAGGTCGGCGCAGAGCGCGGAGGTACGCGTGTCCTGCCAGACGACGGCGTTGTGCACCGGTTTGCCCGTCGAGCGGTCCCACAGGACCGTGGTCTCCCGCTGGTTCGTGATGCCGAGGGCGCTGAGCTGGTCGGCGCGCAGCCCGGCCTTGGCGACCGCCCCCGCCACCACGGCCTGCACCTTGGACCAGATCTCGGTGGCGTCGTGCTCCACCCAGCCGGGTTTGGGGAAGATCTGGCGGTGCTCGCGCTGGTCCACAGCGACGATCGCACCGTCCTGGTTGAAGACGATGCAGCGGCTGGACGTGGTGCCCTGGTCAATGGCGGCGACGAATTTCTCGGAGCTGTCCGTCATGGCTCCTCCTTGTCGGAAGGCTGCTCGGGGGCGTCGGAGGCTGCCCGCCCGGCCGGGAGACCGCCCGGGCGGCCGCTCAGAAGGCTGCGTTGTAGAGAAGGCCCGCCAAGGCCCCGCCGATCAGGGGACCGGCCACCGGCACCCAGGCGTACCCCCAGTCCGAGGTGCCCTTGTTGGGGATCGGCAGGAACTGGTGGACGAGGCGCGGCCCCAGGTCGCGCGCCGGGTTGATGGCGTAGCCGGTGGGCCCGCCGAGCGAGAGGCCGATGCCGACCACCAGGAAGGCGACGAGCAGCGTCTGCGTGCCGGACTCGCCGAGCCCCTCGGTGAGCCCGAAGGCGAGGACCGGAAGGACCAGGGCGACGGTCCCGATGACCTCGGTGACGAGGTTGGCGACCGGGTTCCGGATCTCCGGGATGGTGGAGAAGATGCCCAGCGTCGGCGTGGCCCCCTGCCCCAGCAGCCGGCTCCCCTTGCCGCCTCCCGGCACGTTGGCGTTGAACTGCGCGAAGTACGCCAGGTAGGCCAGCACGGCCCCCACGACCGCCCCGACCATCTGCCCCGCCACGTAGAGCCAGGCCTTGTCCCACTTGCCGGTGTCGATGGCGATGCCGAGCGTCACGGCGGGGTTGAGGTGACCGCCGGACAGCGGACCGGCGGTGTACGCGCCCGCCATCACGCCGAAGCCCCACCCGAAGGCGATCACGATCCAGCCCGCCGACTTGGCCTTCGAGTAGTTGAGGGTGACGGCGGCGCACACACCGGCGCCGAAGAGGATCAGGATGGCGGTGCCGATGATCTCACCGACGAAGATGTCCCCGTTCGCGTACATGGCGGCTCCTAGGCCCTCGCCCGGGGCGACGGCCCCGGATCCGTGCAGGGTGCGTTTCCCACGACTACAGCCCGGTCACGGACGGCGGCGTCCGCCCTGGGCAGGAGCTCCCGCGCCCCGATCGGCCCCGGTGGCGAGCGTGCCGTCACAGTCGCATCGCCCGTGGGGGGACAACCCGTTGAACAGGCCCTTCGGTGACGAGCCTGGGAGCGCACGGGCCCAGAGCGGCGTGGAGCCGGGAAACGGCGATGCCGACTGACACCGGGAAGTGTTCACCGGCCGTGATGGAGCGTCAAGGACGCTGACATCACCGGTTGACCGGCACTCTCCCTTCCGTCTCCGACGACCCGTTGGCCCCACCGCGGGACACCACGCGCGCGTGCCCGCTGCTCACAGGACGGGCTGACCGGCGCCCGCCCTGCGGCGCGAGCACCGACCCACGGCGGTGCCGCCACCGCCTCCACGCCGACGCCCTCGCACGGCGGTGTTCCCCTCCACCACCCCAGGCACATCAGCCCCGCACCTGGCGTGGACACCCTCCGTCCCAGTGCCACGCCACCGTCCCGCTCACCGCACCACGACCACCGACGAACCGTGCCCGAAGAGACCTTGGTTCGCGGTGATGCCCACACGGGCGCCCACTACCTGACGGCCTCCGGCCACGCCTCTGAGCTGCCAGGTCAGCTCGCAGACCTGGGCGATCGCCTGCGCCGGCACCGCCTCGCCGAAGGAGGCCAGACCGCCACTGGTGTTCACCGGTATACGGCCGCCGGGGGCGGTCGTACCCTCCCGTATCAGCTTCGCGCCCTCTCCCTCGCCGCACAGGCCCAGGTCCTCGTACCACTGGAGCTCCAGAGCGGTCGACAGGTCGTACACCTCGGCCAGGGAGAGGTCGTCGGGGCCGACGCCCGCCTCCTCGTACGCGGCGTGCGCGATGGACGCACGGAAGGCCCGCCCGGTCGGCGGCACGGCCGCGGCCGAGTCGGTGGCGATGTCCGGGAGGTCCAGGACGGTGTTCGGGTACGTCGGCGTGACCGTCGACACCGCGCGGATGCGCACCGGGTCGGGCGCCCCGTGCCGCCGGGCGTACTCCAGGGTGGACAGGACGAGCGCCGCGGCCCCGTCGGACGTCGCGCAGATGTCCAGCAGCCGCAGGGGATCGGCGACGACGGGCGACGCCGCGACGTCCTCACCGGTGACGGGCTTGCGGTAGCGCGCGTACGGATTCCGCGCCCCCAGGGCAGCGTTCTTCACCTTGACCCGGGCGAAGTCCTCCAATGTGTCTCCGTGCACCGCCATCCGGCGCCGGGCGTACAGCGCGAAGTACGCCGGGTTCGTCGCCCCAAGGACCCGGAAGCGCAGCCAGTCCGGGTCGTCGGGCCGGTCGCCGCCCGCCGGCCGGAAGAACCCCTTGGGGGCCGCGTCGGCGCCGACCACGAGCACGACGTCGGCCAGCCCGGCGAGCAACTGCGCGCGTGCCGTGGCGATGGCCTGGGCCCCCGAGGCGCACGCCGCGTACACGCTCGCCACGCGCGCGCCCTGCCAGCCGAGTGCCTTGGCGAACGTCGCTCCCGCCACGTAGCCCGGATAGCCACCGCGCACCGTGTCCGCGCCGACGACCGAGCCCACGTCCCGCCAGTCCACCCCCGCGTCCGCGAGGGCCGCACGGGCCGCCACCGTGCCGTACGCGACGAAGCCGCGCCCCCACTTGCCCCAGGGGTGCATGCCCGCGCCGAGCACCGCCACCTCGTCCGTCACGCCCTCACCCCCAGGGGACGCCAGTGCCACGTCGTCCAGGTCGTCTCCGCGTCCTCGTGCAGCACGCCGGACACCACCTCGACCTCCATGCCGACCTCCAGGTCGGCCACGGTCACGCCCGGAGCCCCCTGCCCCAGGACCACCATGCGCTCGGCCTCGAGCTCCACAGCGATCAACGTGTAGGGCCGCCACGGAAGTTCCGGGTCGGAGACGTAGGGCGCGGGCGGGCGGTAGCGCCCGTCGGTGAACGACCACACCCGCCCGCGCGGTGAGAGCGCGACCTCGGACAGCTCGCCGTCCCCGCACTGCGGATTGCGGCAGAAGTCGTCCTCGCGGGGGAAGAAGACGGCACCGCACCGGGAACACCGCGTCCCGAGGAGACGGAAAGCGTCCCCCTCCCCGGCGAACCACCGCGCCACTACAGGCGCCTTCCTGCGTGCCACGCCACCTCCCGGATACAGACCTGACGGAGTGTCAGAAGTGTGTCACGGAGGAGCGCGCCGCGTCAGCGGGGCAGCGAACGGCGCGACACAGGGAAGTCGAAATACGTCTCCGGGAACATCTCGGGCTTGTACGTGAAGTGCCACCACTCCTCAGGCAGGTTGACGAAGCCGGTCTTGGTCAGCGCGTTCCGCAGCAGATCCCGGTGGGCACGCTGCTTTCCGGTGACCCGTGGATCGTCCGTGTGGGACAGCGTGTCGAAGCAGTCGTACCCGGTTCCCATGTCCACGGAGTTGTCCGGGAACCGCTCGCCCCGGGGCGCGTAGCACGGCTTCAGCGGCTCCCCAGGGATGTAGGGCCGGGTCGGCGCCGCGGGCAGCCGCACGACCGTCAGGTCGACCGTGGAGCCCCGGCTGTGCCCGGACTTCTTCGCGATGTAGCCGTCCTCGAAGAGCCGCGACTTGTCCACCCGGGGGTAGAACTCCGCCTTCATCCGCTCGTCGCCCAAGTCCTCAGCCCAGCGCACGAAGTGGTCGACGGCCCGCTGCGGCCGGTAGCAGTCGTACACCTTGAGGGAGTAGCCCTTCCGCAGCAGCGCGCGCTGCGCCTTGTGCAAGGCCTTGGCCGCCGGCTCGGTCAGGATGCACAACGGCTGCCGGTAGCCATCGATCCGCTCACCCACGAAGTTGTGCGGCGTGACGTACCGCATCTCCTGGAGGATCGTCGGGTCGACGTCCCGCAGGGCCACGAACCCCTCCGGGGCGTGCGGGTCGGGCCGTGCCTCGGCGGGCGCGGGCGCGGCGGCCACGGCGAACAGGGCGGTTGCGGCGACGGTGAGTCCGCGCAGGGCGGTCGCGAAAGCTGTCATATCCGTGCGTCTACCAGCAACGCGGTACTCCACGGAAGACCGCCGCCACAGGATCGGCTACAGTCCGCCGCGTGTCCCCATCGCAGCACACCACCGACTCCGCGCCGGACTCCCACTGCTCGAGCTGCGGCGCGCACTACGGAGACCACGTCACGGGCTGGCCCCGCACCTGCGCCCGCTGCGGCACGGTGGTCTACCGCAACCCCCTGCCCGTGGCCATCGCCCTGCAACCGGTGTACGACACGAAGGGCACCTCCCTGGTCGTCGTGACCCGGTCCATCGCCCCCGCGCGCGGGGGCACCGCACTGCCCGGGGGCTACGTCGACCACAGGGAGGACTGGCGCCACGCGGTCGTCCGCGAGCTCAAGGAGGAGACCGGCATCAGCGCGGCGAGCCGTGACGTCCGCATCGTGGAGGCCCTCAGCTCGCCCGACGGCCACCTGCTCCTGTTCGGCCTGCTCCCGGAGCGCCCCGCGGGCGATCTGCCGCAGTCCACCCCCACGGACGAGACCGAGGGCTGGGAACTCCTGTACCGCCCCGCCGAACTCGCCTTCCCGCTGCACACCTCCGTGGTGCGGGCCTGGTTCGAAGGTCGCTACATCTGAGCCGGGGGAGGCCGCAAGGCCCGAGCCCCGAGGAGCCACCGCACCCGGACCCTGAGGGGTGCGGCAGCCCCTACGGGCCCTACACCGTCCCGCGCACCCGCACGGGATGCTCCACGGCGCTCCGGCCCCCCTCGCCCTCCCGCTCGACCAGCAGCTCCTCCCCGCACCAGCGCACGCCGTAGCGCAGCAGCTCCGGCTCGACCCACCCGTCACCGGCATCGGCGATCACCAGACCGCCACCGGTACGGCCCTTCGCGGGCGCCCAGACGTCCAGGGCGAGCCGACCGTCCTCGCCCCGCACGGGCAGCACCGCGCCGGCCCGGGCGAGCACCGGTATGCGGGACAGGGGCGCCTCCAGAAGCACCTCGGCGGCTCCTTCGTAGGCCTTGCCGGTCGCCGTGTCGTACCACCGCCCAGGAGGCAGCCGCACAGCCCTCTGCGTGGCCCCTTCCGACAGGACCGGCGCCACCAGCAGGCAGTCCCCGAGCAGGAAGGCGTCCTCACAGTCCCTGAGCGCCCTGTCCTCGGGACAACCCCACCACAGGGGACGCACATACGGTGCCCCCGTACGCCGTGCCAGATGCGCCAGCGTCACGAAGTACGGCAGGAGCCTGCGACGCTCGTCGAGCGCCACACGCGCGTGCTCCAGGACCTCGGACCCGAACTCCCAGGGCTCACGACGGCCCGCCCGCAGAGCCGCGTGCGTACGGAACAGCGGCAGGTACGCCCCGAGCTGGAACCACCGCAGATAGAGCTCCGGGGACGGATGACCGCCGAAACCGCCCACATCCGGACCCGAATAAGGCACCCCGCACAGACCGAGACCCAGCACCAGGGCCAGCGAGGCCCGCAGCCCCGCCCAACTGGAGGCCACGTCGCCCGACCACGTCCCCCCGTAGCGCTGCATTCCCGCCCAGCCGGAGCGCGAGAACAAGAACGGCCGCTCCGAGGGCCGCAGTTCGCGCATGGCCTCGTACCCCGCACGCGCCATCCCCAGGGCGTACACGTTGTGCGCCTCCTGGTGGTCGCCACCACGCCCCTCCAAGGCGTGCCGGGCCGAACGGGGCAGCGTCGTCTCCCCGAAGGCCGCGAACGACACCGGCTCGTTCATGTCGTGCCAGAAACCCGAGAACCCCTGCGCCAGCCGCTCGTCGTACAGACCGCCCCACCACTTGCGCACCCGCCCCGCCGTGAAGTCCGGGAACACCACCTCCCCGGGCCACACGAGCCCCCGCACGACCCGGCCCGCAGCATCCCGCACGAACGCGTCCGCCGCCGTCCCGCTGTCGTACACGGCGTTGCCCGGCGCCGCCTTCACCGCCGGGTCCACGATCGACACCAGCCGTATCCCGTCCTGGCGCAGCTCCCCGGCCAGCTTCGGCAGCGCCGGGAAGCGCTCCTCGTCGACCGTGAACACCTGATGCGCGTCGAAGTGGTCGATGTCCAGGTGGACGGCGTCCAGGGCCAGTCCGCGCTCCCGGTAGCCCGCGACGATCCGCCGCACCTCACGCTCGCTCCCGAACCCCCAGCGCGCGTGGTGATGACCCAGGGCCCACGCGGGCGGCACCGCGGGCACACCCGTCAGCGCCACCCAGGAGTGCAGCACGCGCGCGGGAGTGCCCACCATCACCCAGCACCGCAGAGGGCCCCCGTCCATCCGCACCTCGCACGACCCCATCCTGTCGTGGCCGGAACCGGCGCCCTCCCGGCCCTCCCGCAGCGTCACCGAGCCGTCCCAGGTGTTGTCGTGGAACACCAGGTGCGTCCCCACGTCGGCCACCACGAGCTGGACCGGCATCGTGATGTACAGCGGGTCGTCACCCGGCTCGAACGAACCGCCCGGATCGGTGTTCCACAAGCGGTACGTCCCATCCCGGAGCCGGGGTCCCGCAGCCCGCCCCCCGAGCCCGAAGAACCGCGCGTCCGCCGCCACCTGTGACCGCTGCGCCCACCGCGCCGTACCGCCGCCCACCGGCTCCCACCAGCGCGGCGGCAGCTCCCGCCGCAACACCACGCCCCCCGGCGTCCGCAGCTCCAGCGCCCCATGGCGCGAGACGACCACCGTCGCCCGCTCCGCCACCACGCGCCAGCCGCCCTCCTTGTCGGGCTCCAACACCGCCCTGGGATCCGCCTCGGGGCTACCGCCCACCAGCGCGTACGACGGAGCCGGCTCGGCCCCGTCCCAGCCCCAGAACACGGCCCCGCCCACCGTCACCCGCACCCGCAGCTCCGAGCGCGCGAACCGCACCACCCCACCGCCCGGCCCCGGCTCGACCATCGTCACAGGGCCGGGCGTCCGCGCCCGCTCGGCCCCCCGAGGAACCAGCCCGACCGCGTCGGCCCGCCGCCGACGCCATGCGGAACGCACTTTGCGCACCCTTTGGGCCGTATCGGACAAGCCGACCACCTTCATCGAACGCACCAGGTCACGACCCTTCATGCTGCTCACCCTGCCACCGAAGACAGAGCAGGTCCGCCGCGTTCAACTGCCGTTCACCAAAGGTCCCCGTCAGCCGTCGCCCAGCAGCTCCGGAGCGGCACACCCTGGTGCGGAAGTCGATCACGTGGCATCGTCCTGTCAGCCGTGCCGCGCGCACACCGAGCGTGCGCACGCCAGTCGCCCACGACGCGTAGAGCCCAGGAGCAGCCGCATGTCCACAGCGAATCCCTCACCGCTCTGGCAGCCGGACCAGGAGCGGGTCGCCGGCGCCCAGATCACGCGCTTCCAGGCCTGGGCGGCCCAACACCACGGAGCCCCCGCCGACGGCGGCTACGCGGCCCTGCACCGCTGGTCCGTGGACGAGCTCGACACCTTCTGGAAAGCCGTCACCGAGTGGTTCGACGTGCGCTTCAGCACGCCCTACACGCGCGTGCTCGGCGACCGCTCCATGCCCGGCGCCCAATGGTTCCCCGGCGCCACGCTCAACTACGCCGAGCACGCCCTGCGCGCCGGCGAGGACCCCACGCGCGCGGACACCCCGGCCCTCCTCCACGTCGACGAGACCCACGAGCCCACCACCGTCACCTGGTCCGAGCTGCGCCGCCAGGTCGGCTCCCTGGCCGCCGAACTGCGCACCCTGGGAGTGCGCCCGGGAGACCGTGTCAGCGGCTACCTGCCCAACATCCCGCAGGCCGTCGTCGCCCTCCTCGCCACGGCCGCCGTCGGCGCCGTCTGGACCTCCTGCGCGCCCGACTTCGGCGCCCGCAGCGTCCTCGACCGCTTCCAGCAGGTCGAACCCGTCGTCCTGTTCACCGTCGACGGCTACCGCTACGGCGGCAAGGCGCACGACCGCCGCGACACCGTCACCGAACTGCGCGCCGAACTGCCGACCCTGCGCGCGGTCGTCCACATCCCGCTGCTCGGCACCGAGGCCCCCGAAGGCGCCCTGGAGTGGTCCGCGCTCACCGCGGCGGACACGGCACCCGTCTTCGAGCCCGTGCCCTTCGACCACCCCCTCTGGGTGCTCTACTCCTCCGGAACCACAGGCCTGCCCAAGGCCATCGTCCAGTCCCAGGGCGGCATCCTCGTCGAGCACCTCAAGCAGATCGGCCTGCACTGCGACCTCGGCCCCCAGGACCGCTTCTTCTGGTACACCTCGACCGGCTGGATGATGTGGAACTTCCTCGTCTCCGGCCTGCTCACGGGCACCACGATCGTCCTCTACGACGGCAGCCCGGGCTACCCGGACACCGGCGCCCAGTGGCGCGTGGCCGAGCGCACCGGGGCCACCCTCTTCGGCACCTCCGCCGCCTACGTCATGGCCTGCCGCAAGGCCGACGTCCACCCGGCGCGCGACTTCGACCTCTCGCGCGTGCGGTGCGTCGCCACCACCGGCTCACCGCTCCCGCCCGACGGCTTCCGCTGGCTGCGCGACGCGTTCGCCGAGGCGACCGGCCCCGTCTGGATCGCCTCCGTCAGCGGCGGCACCGACGTGTGCTCCTGCTTCGCCGGGGCCGTACCGACACTGCCCGTCCACATCGGCGAACTCCAGGCCCCCTGCCTCGGCACCGACCTGCAGGCCTGGGACCCCCAGGGCAAGCCCCTCGTCGACGAGGTCGGCGAACTCGTCGTCACCAACCCCATGCCGTCCATGCCCATCCACTTCTGGAACGACCCGGACGGCAGCCGGTACCACGACAGCTACTTCGACACCTACCCCGGAGTCTGGCGCCACGGCGACTGGATCACCCTCACCGCACGCGGCTCGGTCGTCATCCACGGCCGCTCCGACTCCACGCTGAACCGCCAGGGTGTCCGCATGGGCTCGGCCGACATCTACGAGGCCGTCGAACGCCTCCCGGAGATCCGCGAGTCCCTCGTCATCGGCGTCGAACAGCCCGACGGCGGCTACTGGATGCCCCTGTTCATCCACCTCGCCCCCGGAGCCACCCTCGACGACGACCTCCGCGCCCGGATCAAGACCACCATCCGCACGCAGCTCTCGCCGCGCCACGTCCCCGACGAGGTCATCGAAGTCCCGGGCATCCCGCACACCCTCACCGGCAAGCGCATCGAAGTCCCCGTCAAGCGCCTCCTGCAGGGCACCCCCCTGGCCAAGGCCGTCAACCCGGGCTCCGTCGACAACGTCGAACTGCTCCGCTTCTACGAGCAGCTCGGCCGCGAACGCGCCTGAAACCCCAGCTCAGCGGCCATTGTCAGTGGTGCCCGCTACGTTGGGTGACGCACTGATCACCTGACCGCAGGGGGGAAATCATGGGGACCACCCACATCATGCGCCGCGCGCTGCACCGCGAAGTCGCCGGAACCATCGGCCTGCTGGCCGACGCCGACGACTTCGCGGCGATGCGCCGCTACCGCACCTTCACCTTCGACGACCATCCGACCTATCTCCAACAGGTCGAGGGCCTGCTCAAAGCGCAGGCGGCCCAGGGCAGGCTCACGAGCCTCGCGCTCTTCGACCCGGAGGAGTACGAGGAGTTCTGCGCGGAGTCCGGCCTCGACCCGGACGCCTCCGCCAGCCGCGCCCGCTTCGCCGCGGAGCTGGCGGCATCGGGCCCCACCGCTCCGTACGAGGGCCAGGCGCTCGCCGACCTCGTCCCCGACCTCGTCGACGAGACCGTCCGGCAGACGACGTGGGAGTACGCGACGATGCTCCTGGCCGGCATCGGCGCCTGCGCGGAGTGCGGCGTGGACATCGGCAGGTCCGCCTTCACACGCGCCTCCGAGCTGCTCATGCGCGTCCTCGCCACCGAGGGCGCGGGCCCCCGCCACCTGGTGTGCAGTGTCCCGTGCGACGGCCAGACCCTTCTCGCCGCGCTGCACACGGGACACGACGGGGCGGGCCACACCCGCCTCGACGAGACCGAGGCCCTGGAGTTCACCACGGTCCTCGCGGTCGGCATCGCCACCGGCGGTACGGGCGGCCTCGTCATGCGCACGAGTACCGAGGCGGGCGACCGCGTCCAGGGCTGGCGCCTGGAGGGCGAGCGGCTGTGCCCGCTCACCGCGGCCGAGGTCTTCGACGCCTACTGCACCGACGCCGTCTCCGGCGACCTCATCGCCCCGGAGTCGGGCGTCGACTACAGCGCGGCACCCGACCTCGGCAGCGACGGATCGGAGGAAGGCCACCACCACTGAACGCCCGAGGGGCGCCCCACCTCCAGGTGGAGCGCCCCTCGGGACATCAGCCGGTGACGGATACGACCGTCCGGGCCGACGCGACCTACTCGCCGGACAGCACGGCCTGCGCCGCCGTGCGCGCCTCCTCGGCGCTGTCCGCGGCGCGCGCGGCAGCCGCGGCACGCTCGCACTGGGCCAGCGTGTACTTGCCGAGCGTCGCCCGCACGTAAGGAATCGAAGCGGCACCCATCGACAGGGAGGTGACACCCAGACCGGTCAGCACACAGGCGAGCAGCGGATCCGACGCCGCCTCACCGCAGACGCCACAGCTCTTGCCCTCGGCCTTCGCCGCCTCGGCGGACAGCGCCACCAGGTCGAGCAGCGCCGGCTGCCACGGGTCCTGCAGCCGGGACACGGCACCGACCTGCCGGTCGGCGGCGAACGTGTACTGCGCCAGGTCGTTGGTGCCCAGCGACAGGAACTCGACCTCCTGCAGGATGGAGCGCGCCCGCAGTGCGGCGGAGGGGATCTCCACCATCGCGCCGAACTTCGCCCGCAGTCCCGCCTCGCGGCACGCGTCGGCGAAGGCCTCGGCGTCGGCACGGTCGGCGACCATCGGCGCCATGACCTCGAGGTAGACCGGCAGCCCCTCGGCGGCCTTGGCCAGCGCGGTGAGCTGGGTGCGCAGCACCTCGGGGTGGTCGAGGAGGGTGCGCAGCCCGCGCACGCCCAGGGCCGGGTTCGGCTCGTCGGACGGCGTGAGGAAGTCCAGCGGCTTGTCCGCGCCCGCGTCGAGCACGCGCACGACGACCCGGCCCTCCGGGAAGGCTTCGAGGACCTTGCGGTAGGCCTCGACCTGCGTCTCCTCGCTCGGCGCCTTGGTGCTGTCGTCGAGGAAGAGGAACTCCGTGCGGAACAGGCCGACGCCCTCGGCGCCCGCCTCGACCGCGGCGGGGACGTCGGCGGGACCGCCGACGTTCGCCAGGAGCGGCACCTTGTGCCCGTCGGACGTCGCGCCCGGCCCGGTCGAGGCAGCGAGCGCGGCCTTGCGCTCGGCGGCAGCGGCCTCCAGCTCGGCGCGCTTCTCGGCGCTGGGGTCCACGAAGATCTCGCCGGTGCTGCCGTCCACGGCCACGACCGTGCCCTCGGCGAGCTCTCCGGCACCGGGCAGCGCGACGACGGCGGGCACGCCGAGCGCCCGCGCCAGGATCGCGCTGTGGCTGGTCGGCCCGCCCTCCTCGGTCACGAAGCCGAGTACGAGCGCCGGGTCGAGCAGCGCGGTGTCCGCGGGCGCCAGGTCCCGGGCGATGAGGACGTACGGTTCGTCGCTGTCCGGGACGCCCGGCATCGGGACGCCGAGGAGACGGGCGACGATACGGTTCCGCACGTCGTCGAGGTCGGCGACACGGCCCGCCATGTACTCACCCGCGCCCGCGAGGAGCTCGCGGTAGTGGGAGAAGGCGTCGTAGACGGCGCGCTCCGCCGAGCTGCCCACGGTGATACGCCGGTCCACGTCGGCCATCAGCTCGGGGTCCTGCGCGATCATCGCCTGGGCCTCGAGCACGGCCTGCGCCTCGCCACCGGCCAGGTTGCCGCGCGCCATCAGGTCGGCGGCCACGGCCTCGACGGCCTGGCGGGCGCGCCCCTGTTCGCGCCCGCCCTCCTCCGCCGGAATCTGCTTGGCAGGCGGTTCGAGCACCGCCGTACCCATGTGCCGAACCTCGCCGATGGCCACCCCGTGGCTCACGCCGACGCCTCGCAGCGTTGTCTCCATCTCACCGTCTCCGATAGTGCGACGGGCCCAGCCGCCGCGTTGGTTGTCCTGCTCACCGTCGTCCACCGACGGCGCCGACGTCACTTCCAGCTAAAGAGGGTGTCCCCGGTCTTCACGTCACCGCTCTCGACGACGTCGGCCAGGGACTCGGCCGTCGCCTCGAGAGCCACGACGGGGCACACCGGAGACTTGCCGGCGGCCTCGACCGCCGCGGGGTTCCAGCGCACGACCGCCTGGCCGCGCTGTACGGTGTCACCCTTGTTGACAAGGAGCTCGAAGCCCTCGCCGTTGAGCTGGACGGTGTCGATGCCCAGGTGCGTCAGCACACCGTGGCCCTGGTCGTCGACGACGACGAAGGCGTGCGGGTGCAGAGAGACGACGATGCCGTCAACGGGGGCCACGGCCTCGGACGCCTCACGCACGGGGTCGATGGCCGTGCCGGGGCCGACCATCGCGCCGGAGAAGACGGGGTCCGGAACCGCGGCGAGTCCGATGGCGCGTCCGGCGAGCGGGGACATAACGCTGGTCATGGCAAGCCTCCCAGGGGGTGGAGATGGGTAACCGCCGCCACTACCTGTCCTGGACGACGCACTGTTCAGAAGCGTAAGTCATAGGAAGTCCCGGTTCCGCACGAAGGTTCCTGGTTGGCGGCCGTAGGAGCGCAGCACAAACGATTTGCGTGGCCACGGACATGGGATGTACAGTCGTTGTCCTGCCTGGGGCCAGGCGACGCGGTCAGCGTCCCAGCCCGGCAGCCTCTATCACGTCGGATCCTCACACGGGATTTGGTTCTGTGTGCTCACGAAAGATCGTGGACAAGGAGCCGAAAAAGACCTGGTAGAGTTCGGTACCGCCGAAAGGCAAGGCCCTCCAATGGCCACCGGAAATGAATTCCGACCGGGAACGGAACGGAAAACGGATCTGGTAGGGTTGGAAACACGAAATACCGAAG
>NZ_BNBT01000099.1 GCF_014656095.1 Streptomyces longispororuber | reverse complement strand
GCCGGCCGCCGCCGCCCTGCCCCGTCGCCGCGGGGCTGCGGCGCGGCTGCGCCGCCACGCCGTTCTGGACGTCCATCACGGCGTGCGCCACGAGGCCGCCCATCGGGTCGTGCCGGATCAGGTCCCGCAGCCGGGACCGGGACGAGCGCCCCTCGTTGCCCGGGTACAGGTGCTTGCCGAGGCCGACCGCGTGGGCCAGCGCGGCGAGCGCCGCGGTCCGCGGGTCCGGCGGTACGCCGGTGCGGATCGCCGAGTCCAGCCGGGCCCTGATGTCCCGGCTGATGGCCGTGTCCGTCGCCTGGTAGCGAGTCGTCGGCAGCACCCCGCACATCTGGCCGGCCACGGCATGCACCATGCCGCACCGCTCCAGGTGCGAGAGGTAGATCTGGCGCAGCCCCAGGCGGGGCCCGCCGATCCAGTGGACCGCCCGGACCGGGCTGCCGCGCCTGCGCAGCAGTTCCAGTGCGGAGTCCAGAGTCGGATCTCCCGTCGGCCGTGGCATCACCACGGCGATACGATCCCCGTCAGGGGCTATCCGTCCGGCCAGTGCCAGCTCCACTAGCTGTGCTCCGGCCAGACCGAGGTCGAGCGACTGCGGCTGCGCTGTGGTACCCGTGGCCGGGTCCAGAGCGAGCAGCAGAAGCTCCTCCGGAATTGTTCTGCGGCTCCTGCCCATCCATGCCTCCCCGCGTGGATGAATGACAGGGTGACCCCTCTCACATTGGTCTGTCGAGAGCGCGTGGGCGGTACGTACGGGAACCAGTAGGTATGTCGTTCTCGTCTACCACGGGGGTTAAGCCCTCACACAGGACACTGGTACATGGTTCGGACAGCGGGTCCGGACCCCGATGGGCGCGGCTGAGCACGGCGAGTACGGCGAGTACGAGTACGAGGAGGAATCGGTGGCGGGCGAGAACCCCGACAGGTCGAAGACGGTTTCTGGCGGGGGCGCCTCTGACGACGACGTGACCGTCCCGCCCCCCACGACCCCACCGGCGGGGGCCGGTCGGGCCAACGGGGACGCGCGGCTGCGGGCCGCGGTCGCCGCGTGGGTGGCGAGCGCCGACGACGACGCGGACGACGAGGCGAGTGATCCTCCGGCCGGCGGTGACGTTTCCGCTGCCGGGACCTCGGGTTCTTCCGGTGCTTCCCGCGACTCGGGGGCCTCGAACGTCCCGGATGCCGGGGAGGCCTCGGACGCCGCGGACGCCGCCGAGGAGCCGAAGGCCGGGGAGCCGAAGAAGGACACGGCCACCGCCGTGTTCGGTACCGGCCCGGTGCGGGGCAAGAGCTCCGGCGCCTCCGCCGACGCCGCCGGTGAGCGGCCCGTGGACAAGGCGACCACGGCGTTCAAGGCGCCGTCCTGGGCGCACGCCGAGCCGGAGGACGAGGCCGGGTCCGAGGGCGGCGACACCGACGGCACCGACGAGGGTGGCAGGAGCAGCACGGCGGACAAGGGCGCCAAGGGCACCGAGAGCACCAAGGCGGACAGCGGCGCCCCGGGCCCCGAGGCCGCCGCGGACGACGAGGCCCCCGTGATCCCCAAGCCCTCCAAGGGCGTGAAGGTCGCCAAGGCGGGCAAGGGCGACACCTCCGGTGACGGCGACACCCCCGGCGACGGCGATGGCGGCGAAAGCGCTTCCGATAAGCGCCCCGTCGACCAGGCCACGGCCGTGTTCAAGACCGTCCGGCCCGCCCCGGCGGTGGACCAGGCGACCACCATGCTCAAGCTGGGCGGCGACAAGCCCGGCGACAGCGGCAAGGCTGCCGCGGACAGCAAGGCCAAGGGCAGCAAGGCCGCGACGCCGGACAAGCCCGCCACGAGCGCCCCGGCCGCGGGCGACAAGCCCGCCGGGCCCGGTGACGGCAAGACCGGCAAGCCCGCCGACCCCGCCGACGCCAAGGCCGACAGGCCCGACGCCAAGGCCGACAAGCCCGGCGGCAAGCCCCGGAGTGCCGAGTCCGACGCCGAGCGGACCAGCAAGTTCGTCGCGCTGAAGTCGCTCGACGAGCCGCGCCCCACTCCCGAGCGCAAGGCGCCGCCGCAGGGCGCCCCCAAGGCCCCTGACGCCGCCGGGGCCGGTGCCGCGAAGGCTCAGGACGCCCCCGGGTCCGGCACCGCGAAGGGCGCCGCCGCCCCGCAGGCCCGGGCCGGGGCGCCCGCGCCCGAGGCGGCCGAGCGGACCACCCAGCAACCGCTGCCGCCCAAGCCCCCGCTGGACCTGCTCGCCGAGCTGACCAACACGCCGCCGCCCCCGGAGACCCCGGTCCGCACCGTCGTACGGCGGGTCAAGATCTGGACGCCGCTGGTGCTCCTGCTGGTGGTCGTGTTTGCAGTCGTACAGGCTGTGCGCCCGCTGCCCGAGCCGAAGCTCACCCTCACCGCCGACGACACGTTCTCCTTCGGCGGCGGCAAGGCCTCCATCCCGTGGCCCAGCGACGGCCAGGCCGCCATGGACGTCGACGGGATCGGGACCTTCGGCACCTCGGGCGCGCAGAAGCCCGTGCCGATCGCGAGCATCGCGAAGGTGATGACGACGTACCTCATCCTGCGCGACCACCCCATCAAGAAGGGGACGGAGGGCAGGACGCTCACCGTCGACGCCGAGGCGCAGCGCCACTACGAGAAGGGCAAGCCGGAGAACGAGTCCGTGGTCAAGGTGACCAAGGGGCAGAAGATCTCCCAGTACGAGGCGCTGCAGGCCGTGATGCTGCCGTCCGCCAACAACGTCGCGCGGATGCTGGCCCGCTGGGACAGCGGCGGTGACGAGAAGGCGTTCGTGGCCAAGATGAACAAGACGGCCAAGGAACTCGGCATGAAGAACACCCACTACACGGACCCGAGCGGCCTCGACAAGACGACCGTGTCGACCGCCGAGGACCTGGTGAAGCTCGGCCGGGTGGCGATGGAGAACCCGACCTTCAAGGAGATCGCCCGCCAGCCCGAGTACAAGGACCTCAACGGCGACACGCAGGACAACTACTTCGGGCTCGTCCCGACCGTCGCCATCGGAATCAAGACCGGCACCACCACGGCCGCGGGCGGCAACATCCTGTTCGCCGCGGAGAAGCGGGTCGGCGGCAAGTCCCAGGTGATCATCGGCGCGGCCCTGGCCCAGTTCGGGTCCAACGGCGTCGCCAACATCGACCAGGTCACCAAGGTCGTCAAGGACCTCATCAGCGCCGGTCAGGACGCGCTCACGGCGAAGACCGTGGTGCGCAAGGGCGCCGTCGTCGGCGAGGTGGACGACGGCCTCGGCGGCACCACGCCGGTCGTCGCGACCAAGGACGTCAAGGCCGTCGGCTGGTCAGGACTGACCGCGAAGCTGGAGCTGACGGACGGCGGCAAGGACGTCCCGCACACCGCGAAGAAGGGCACGAGGATCGGCGTCCTGTCGGTGGGCGACGGCACCAGCCGCGCCGTGAAGGTCCCGGTGGCGGTGCAGAAGGACCTCGCGGAGCCGAGCTTCGGCACGAAGCTGACGCGGGTCGGCTGACGGCCGGGGCGACCAGGGTCCACACACGACGAAGGGGTGGGGCGAGCCGGAAGGCTCGCCCCACCCCTTCGTCGTGTGTACGAGGCGCCCGTCGGGTGCTCGCCCGGAGGCCGGTGGTCAGTCCTTGTCGCCCGGCGCGCAGCGCGGCTGGGGTCCGGAGGGGCCGGTGTAGTCGGAGCCGATGCGCACGTCGCCCGGCCGGGTGACGGTCAGGCGCGTGAAGTCGCCGTCCTTGCGCAGGCAGGCGCCCTCCGCCCAGAGCCACGGCGAGTAGGCGACGCGGACGACGACGGAGCCGGCCGTCGGCATGCGCACGGTCATGTTGGCGCCGTCGGCGGTGACCAGGGAGCCGGGCTTGTCGACCAGCGGCACCGGGTCCTTGACGCGGTATATCCGCCAGTTGTCGTCCTGCCACACCTGCTTCAGGTAGCTGGGACCGCTGGTCACGAGGTTGTGCTCGCGCTCGGCGGCGCCGTCGGGGACGCTGTCGCCCTGGTAGAGCACGACGAAGCCGACGGCCCAGTGGTTCAGCCAGGCGCGGTAGGAGGCCGAGGTGAAGGCGCCCTCCTTGACCTCGGAGACCGGGCGGCCCTCGTAGAAGAGGCGGCCGCGCTCGACGTCGGCCTGGCGGTTCCAGCCGCGCGCCATGTTGATGTACGGGGACAGGACGGCGGCCTCGCGGTGGTCGCGGGCCGGGACGACCTCGACGCGGGTGCGGTCGGCGCCGAGGCGCTTGAGCTCCTTGACGACGCCGTCGGTCTCCACCGCCCAGGTGGGCACCTTCGTGTACGCGACTATGTCGGCGGTCGTCTTGATCGACACCCAGATCAGGGAGAGTACGACGGCGCTGACCAGCACGGCGTGCCGCCAGATCCGGGCGGGCCCGCCGGGGCCCTTGAGGAGCCGTACGCGCGGCAGGTCGCGGTGGAAGAGCCGGGCGCGCGGCAGGTCGCGGTTGAGGACCGCGGCGAGGACTATGGCCGGGGCGGCCAGCTCCGCGAGCCGCTCGACGTTGGTGCCGATCGGCGTGGGGATCATCCAGGTCAGCACGACGCCCACCGCGTACACGCCGGAGCCCAGCTTGAGCAGCCGCCAGGAGCTCGGCGCGGCCAGGATGACGACCAGGCAGAGCAGCACCGGCGGGAAGACGCGGACGAAGGCCATCGGCTGCTCGCCCTCGAAGGGGAACAGCCAGGTGGTCAGGCCGACCACGGCGAACGGCGGCAGGACGAGCGCGAGGGCCTTGGCCCACCGGCGCTGGAGCAGGTAGGCGGCGCCCACCACGACGATGAAGAGCCCCGCGACCGGGCTGCCCATGGCGGCGAGCGCGGCCAGGGCCACGGTGGCCGCGATCCGGCCGCGGCCCGCCTTGCCGGAGACGGCGTACACGGCGGCGACGCCGAAGGCCACGCCGAGCATGAAGGTGGCGCGCCCGCACACCACCTGGCACCACAGGGAGAAGCCCACGATGATCGAGGGCCACAGCGGTCTTCGTATGCCGGTGCGCGTGATCAGCGCGACGGCCATCCAGGTGGAGGCGAGGCCGGACAGCATCGCCACCGTGCGCACGCCGAGCGCGGCCATCAGGTACGGCGAGATGACGCTGTAGTTCGCCGTGTGCACGCCGCCGTACCAGAACAGGCCGTACGCCGAGCCCGGGTGCCGCTTGACGAAGCCGGCCCAGGCCTGCTGGGCGGCGAGGTCGCCGCCGCCCGTGGCGAACACCGTCCACCACAGCGCGTACAACGGCAGCAGACCCACCGTGATCATCAGTGGCATGCGGTGACGCCAGTACCACGGCTCACGCATGTCACTGCCCCGGCTGGCTCGGGAGAGTGTCGGGGACGACAGTTCGGCAGAGGCCACGGGCGGCGATCCGTTCGGCTGGCGGGGTCAACTCCTTCGGAGAAGACGCTAACCGCTGCGGAATGGTTGGCAGACAGCGACCCCGAGCCCAGGTATCCGCCAGTATGCGACCGAACGCACGCTGTCGCAGTACGAGCACGTCAGGGCCGGTCCGGGCAGGCCGGGCGGGGTGCCCGGGGCGCGGGGAGACTGTTGCCGGGCACCACCTCTTCGCTCATGCGAATGTTTGCACCCCGGTGCGGCGGGGTGAGTGGCGGGCGGTGCGGGCGGCGGCGCGGGGGCTCAGCGCACCGGGAAGGCCACGTCGCACACCTCGTCCTCGGGGCCGGCGCCGTCCCACTCGGCGAAGTACACCTCCCGGCACGGTCCGGCGGGCGTCAGGCCCTCCTGGGTGATCCACTCCTCCACGGCGTCGAACGCCGCCAGGATCTGCGGGTAGACGACCTGCGCCTTGGTGATCCGGACGTACGCCATCCGGTACGCCGGCTCCATCCGGGCCGTGAGGCCCCGGGCCCGCCCGCGGGCCGCGACCCAGGCGCGGGCCGCGTCGAGGTCGGCGACCGGCACGCACGCCTCGGCGGGGCCGTCGCTCTCCTCGGTGACGTCGGAGTGGTAGATCACGAACGGCGGCCCGGTGATCCCGCCGCAGTCCTCGGCGGCCTCCTCCAGACGGCCCAGCGAGTCGCCGATCCACGCGGGCAGCTCGTCGCTGACCAGGTGCCGGGTCTCGCCGATGACGGCGGTCTCCGGCACCTCGACGGTCCTGACCTCGAACGTTCCAGACATGGCCGTGCTCCTTCCGGACAGCCGGCCGCGGAGGTAGCCCACGAGGGTGCGCCGGGCGGCGTGCCGCTCCTCGACGTCCGCCCAGTAGCCGTCGAGCGCGGCCGCCGCCCGCTCGCCGTCGAGCCGGAGCACCGCCGCGATGTCCGCGAGCGGCATGCCGAGGCGGCGCAGCAGCACGACGGTGCGGGCCCGCTCGACCTGCGCGGGCAGGTAGTAGCGGTAGCCCGTCGCCCCGTCCACGTACGCGGGCGGGAGCAGGCCCTGGCGGTCGTAGAGCCGCAGCGCCTTCGCCGAGAGCCGGGTGCGGCGGGCGAAGGCGCCGATGCTCAGCAGGCCGGCGGTCCTGCGGGTGTCGTCCTCGGGGTGGTTCCTCACGTGGGCATCCTCCGCGACCGGATGCTGATCAGGGGGTGGCCGGGGCGGTCGCCGCGGCCGACTCGACCTTCGGCCCTGACCCAGGGGCAAGGTCAACGCCGCGCAGCGCCTCGGTCCACACGCGCTCGGTGAGGGCGTTGCCGCGCCGGGAGTCCGCGCCGCCGACGCCGGAGAGCGGCTGGAGCAGCGGGTCGCCCGCGCGGGTGCGGAACAGCGTCACCGCCGTGGACACCTCGCGGGTGTACCCGGCGAACCACGCGGACCGCAGCCGGTCCTGGTCGGTGGTGCGGCCCGCCGCGACCGGCCGTCCGCGGCGGTCGGTGACCCGGCCCAGGCTGTCGGCGGCGGCCCCGCGCAGCGCGTCCTCGACCCGCCCGGCCACGCGGGAGTCCAGGGCGCGCCGGGTGGGCGGCGGCTCCAGGCCGCCGAGCTCCTCGCCGTCCTTGGTCACCAAGGTCACCGCGTACGGGTCGTGCTGGAGGCCGCCGCGTGCGAGCGTGCCGTACGCGCTCGCGAGCCGGATGGCGCTGGGCGTCGAGGTGCCGACGGCGAACTGGTCCTCCTTGGGGCCCATGCTGGCGGGGAGCATCCCGGTGTCGACGGCGACCTCCCGCATCCGCGCGAAGCCGACCTGCTTGCCCAGGTGCAGATAGGTGGCGTGGCCGCCCTGGATCAGGGCCTCGCGCGGGGTCATCCCGGCCGGGCCCGCGCCGGTGTCGACGCCGTCCTGGAGGGCGGCGGCGAGCACGAACGGCTTGAACGCCGAGCCCGCGGGGACGCCGGAGGTGTCCGCGTTGTTGCTGAAGTGCCGGGTCGCGTCGGACCCGCCGTACAGGGCGAGCACGGCGCCGTCCGCGGTGCGCACGGAGGCCGCGCCGAGCTGCACCCCGCGGTCCTGCTTGCGCTCCTTCGGGTCGAGCTCCCGGCCGAGCACCCGCCGCGCCGAGAGGGCGAGCTGCCGCACCCGCCGCTTGTCGAACGTGGTGTGGATCTTGTAGCCGCCGCGGGCGAGGTCCTTGTCGGTGAGGCCGGTGCGCTGGCGGACGTACTTGTTGGCGACGTCGACGAGGTACCCGGCCTGGCCGTGGTGGGCGTTCAGGCTGGTGGAGCGCGACTCCTCGTGCGGCTCGGGGAACGTGCGGTACGTCGCCCGCTCGGCCCCGCTCATCCGGCCGATGGCGACCTGCCGGTC
The DNA here is from genome assembly GCF_014656095.1 of Streptomyces longispororuber. Classification (GTDB taxonomy): domain Bacteria; phylum Actinomycetota; class Actinomycetes; order Streptomycetales; family Streptomycetaceae; genus Streptomyces; species Streptomyces longispororuber. The sequence goes on along the minus strand of NZ_BNBT01000099.1, from coordinate 24,297 downwards.
CAGGATCCACGCCCAGCGCGCCTTCGCCCGGCGGTGGTTGGCCGGGCTCACCGAGGGGTCGTACTGCTCGGCGCCCTTGAGCAGGGCGGCGAGCAGGGCGCCCTGGCTGGGGTTCAGCTCGCGGGCCGGGATGCCGTAGTAGGCCTGCGCGGCGGCCTCGATGCCGTAGGCGCCGCGCCCGAACCAACTGCTGTTGAGGTAGCCCTGGAGGATCTCGTCCTTGCTCTTGCTCCGGTCCACCTTGAGCGCGATCACGAACTCCCTGACCTTGCGCGTGACGGTCTGGTCCTGCGAGAGGTACGTGTTCTTCACGTACTGCTGCGTGATGGTGGAGCCGCCCTGGGTGTCGCCGCCGCTCGCCATGTTCGCCACCGCGCGCAGCAGGCCCTTGGGGGAGACGCCCGAGTCGCTGTAGAAGCTGTCGTTCTCGGCGGCGATGACGGCGTCGCGCACCGCCTCGGGCACCTCGTCGAGCGGGATGTTCTGCCGGTTCACGTCCCCGGTGGAGACGAGCTGCGTGCCGTCGGCCCAGTAGTAGACGTTGGCCTCCTGCTGGGCCGCGGCGTTCTCGTCGGGGATGTCCACGGTGGCGTACACGTAGGTGAAGAGCCCGCCGATGGCGCCGCCGCACAGGCCGAAGGCGCTCAGCCACTGCCGCCAGGAGGGCAGCCAGCGCCGCACCCCCCGCCGCCCGCGCCGCGGATAGTCGACGAGCCGCCGGCGGCGACGGGTCCTGACGGTCTTCTCTGCGTGAGTCCCCATGCCCGGACAGAGGCGGATCCCCCGCCCCCGGTTGACCGCCGCGCTGTCAGCTCTTCGTAACAACGCGCAGGTCAGGGCCGGTTGGCCGGGAGCGCGGGGAAACGTCCGGGTCAGGTGCTCGCGGGCGAGAGGGACTCCGTGAACAGCAGCGCGAGCGGGTGGAAGCGGTAGCGGTCGTGCGCGGCGGCCGGCGGGGCGGGCTGCACCAGGCCGACGTCGAGCAGGTGCTCAAGGACCCGTTCCGCCTGGGCCTCGGAGAGCCCCAGCGCGTCCGCCGCGTTGGCGGCCGAGAAGGGCTCCTCGCCCAGCATCGACAGCCAGGGCAGCACCTTCCGCGTGCCGGGGCGCACCTGCGGCAGGGAGCGGCGGAAGGAGTCGCGGACGCTGAGGTCCCCGTAGCGCAGCTCGCGCAGCCGGCGCGCCGGGTCGGCGAGGCGCTCGGCGAACCGGGCCAGGGACCAGTGCGGGCGGCTCGCGAGCCGGGTGCCAGCGATGCGCAGGGCCAGCGGCAGCCGGTCGCAGACCTGGGCGGCGGCCGCGGCGGCGTCCGGCTCGGCGCGCACCCGGTCACGGCCCGCGACGGCGCCGAGCAGGTCCAGGGCGTCGGCCTCGGACAGCGGTGCCACCGGCAGGGTGCGGGCCTCGGGCAGGCCCGCGAGCCGGGTGCGGCTGGTGATCAGGACGGCCGTGCCGGGGCCGCCGGGCAGCAGCGGGCCGAGCTGGGCGTCGCCGACGGCGTTGTCCAGGAGGACGAGCAGCCTGCGGCGGGCGGTGCGGGAGCGGTAGCGGCGGACCAGCTCCTCCAGGTCGTCCTCCGGGTGGGCGGCGGGCTCGGGTCCGTCCAGGGCGCGCAGCAGCCCGAGGAGCACCTCCTGCGGGGACTTGGGCCGCCCGTCCGGGTGGCACAGCTCCGCGTGGAGCTGGCCGTCGGGGTAGTGCGGGGCGGCGCGGTGGGCGGCGCGGACGGCCAGCGCGGACTTGCCCACCCCGGCCATGCCGGTGAGCAGGACCCGCACCGGCTGCGGGGCGGCGGACTCCGCGGTGCCGGGCGCGGGCGGGGTGAGCAGCGCGCGCAGCCGGTCGAGTTCGGCCCGGCGGCCGGTGAAGGCGAGGGTGTCCGGCGGCAGCAGGCACGGGGCGGCCGCCGCCGCGGCGGGCGCGGCAGCCGTCCCCGTCGCGCGCGGCCGCGCGGCGGCGGGCGGGGGGATCTCGCCCCGGAGCATCGCCTGGTAGACGGAGCGCAGTTCGGGCCCGGGGTCCACGCCGAGCTGCTCGGCCAGTTCGCGGCAGCCCTCCTGGTAGACGCGCACGGCCTCCGCCTGCCGGGCGGAGCGGTACAGGGCCGTGATGAGCTGGGCGCGGAGCTTCTCGCGCAGCGGGAACCGCGCGACCAGGCCCGCGAGTTCGGCGCTGACCCGGTCGTGCCGGCCGAGCGCCAGGTCGGCCTCGATGCGGCACTCCAGGGCGGTGGCCCGGTCCGTCTCCAACTGCGGGCGCACCGAGTCCAGCAGGTGCTCGGTGACGTTCTCCAGCGGCTCGCCCCGCCACAGGTCGAGCGCCTGGGTGAGGAGTGTGCCGGCCAGGGCGTAGTCCCCCCGCCGCAGCGCGCGCCGCCCCTCGCCGCTGAGCTCCTCGAACTCGAACACGTCCACGCGGCACGCGGGCGCGTTCAGCACGTAGCCCGGGCCCTGCCGGGCGATGTCGACGCCGGGGCCGAGGCGCTTCCGCAGCCGCGAGATGTACGTGTAGATCTGCGAGTTGAGCGTCGACGGCGGCGTGTGGCCCCACAGCACGGCGCTCAGCCGGCTGTCGGAGACGGCCCGGCCGCGGGCGAGGAGCAGCGCCGCGAGCACCGTGTGGATCTTGGAGCCGGACAGGGGCACGGCGGAGCCGCCGTGGCTGACCCGCACCGGGCCGAGCAGGCGGAACTCCAGGCTCGACGTGACGGCGGGCTCCGGGGGCCGCGCCGTGACGGCGGCCAGGGCGGTCCTGAGCCCCGGCGCCCCGATGACACCGGGCACCGCCCGCTGCAGCAGCGCGGTCTTACCGGTCACCGCCGTCGTCTGAGGTCTTTCGTGCAGCTTGCTCGGCATGTCCCCCCCATTGGATATACGCGAGTGCCCGACGCTAACGACCTGGGCTTTCGCGCCCTTGTCGCGGTGATGTGGGGGCGATGTGGGGTGGCGAAAGAGCGACGAAAGCGGTGGGAAATCGGGGAGACAGCCGGGCCCCGTAGGTTCCTTCATGATCGTCTCGGAGGGGGGCGGTCCGCCAGTGAGGAGACTTCGGCATGAACAAGCCTCGTACCATCCTGACCGTCCTTGTCGGTGCGGCCTGTGCGCAGGTCCTGCTGCTCGGCGGGTCGGCGGGGGCCAAGGAAGCGCGCCTCGGCGACCTGCCCTGGACGGTGGCACCGGCGTCGGTGTCGGCGCAGGCGCACGTGAGCGCGGACGCCGACGCCGCGCCGTCCGCGGCCCAGGCGTTCGGCGACCTGCCGTGGACCTAGGCGTACGGGGACGGGGGCCGCGAGATCTGTCGTGGAGTTAGGCGAAGTGGGAACAGCACCGTGGGACCCGAAGGACCTGCCGTGGACTTAGGCGTACGGCCGTGGGGGCCCAAGGACCTGCCGTGGACGTAGGGGCGCGGGCCCCCGGCGCGGGGGCCGGGGAACCGCGGTGGGCCTCGGGGGTGCGGGGGCCGGAGAGTCGAGGTGGGTCTCGGGAGTGCGGTCCCCGGGCACGGCGGCCGGGGAGCCGCGGTGCCCTTGGGGGTGCGGCTCCCGGCTCGGGGAGCTGCCGTGGGGTCCGGCGCACGGCCCCCGGTCGGCGAGGGACGGAACGGGCGCGCACGGTGCGTGCCTCGTGGCGCGGGCGGCCCGCCCGCGGCCGGCGGCGCGACGGGTGTCAGCCGCTCGCGGTCTCCAGGGCCCGGGTGAGCGCGGCCGGGCGCGGCTCGCTCCCGTCGGCGGACAGCGCCTTTAGGAGCCGCTCGGTGCGCCGCTGCCAGGACGGCGCGGCGAGCCGGCCGAAGGACTCGTGGGCCCGCCGCAGCCGCTGCGCCGCCAAGCGGTCGCCCCGCAGGGCCTCGGCGCAGGCCAGGTCGGTCTCGATCCGCGCCTGGAGAAACGTATCTCCCAGGCCTTCGGACGCGGCGAGGGCCTCGGTGAGCGCGGCCTCCGCCTTGTAGGGGAGGTTCTGCCGCCACAGGGCCTCGCCCAGCGCGCGCAGGCCGTACACCTCGCCGAGCCGGTCGCCCTGGCGGCGGGTCAGCGCGATCACGTTCCGGCAGGCGTCCTCCGCCTGCTGGGGCACGCCGACGCACAGCAGCGCCTCGGCCAGGCGGTAGATGTTCTGCGCCTTGCCGCGCGGCGACCCGGCCTCGTCGCTGGCCTCGACGGCCTTGCGGCACAGCTCGATGCCGCGCTCGCTGTTGCCGCGCTCCAGCTCGATCTGGGCGAGCAGCCCCAGGGCGTGGGCCCGGCCGGAGAGGTCGTCGGTGCGGGCGAAGGCCTCCAGGGCGTCGTCGCAGTGGCGGGCCGCCCCGGCCAGGTCGCCGTGGAAGCGCGCGCACAGCGCGAGGTTGCGCAGCACCATGGCCAGGCCCTGCTGGTCGCCGACGCCGTCCAGGACCCGCAGGGCGTCGGTCAGCAGGGCCTGCGCCTCCTGGTAGCGGCGGCGGTAGATGGCGAGGGTGCCCAGCGAGCGCAGCATGGTGCCCTCGCCCAGGGCGTCGCCCGCCTGGCGGCTCGCGGCGAGCGCGCTCTCGGCGGTGCGCTGCCAGTCCTCGTGGTAGTTGCGCGTCTCGAAGAGCGGCACCGTGTAGGCGGCCAGGCTCCAGGCGTACTCCGCGCGGCCGGTCTGCGCGGCGTGCGTGACCAGGGCGACGAGCGTCTCGCGCTCCGCGTCGAACCACTCCAGCGGGTCGGCGAGCAGCCCGTGCAGCCACAGGTCGGCGGGGAGCGGCGCCTGGGGTCCCGCGGTGACCGCGCCCTTGCCGTACAGCTTCTCGTGCGCGGCAGCGGCGAGGCCCGCGGCCGCGGTGAAGACCCGGTCCAGGGCGGCCTCCCGGGCGGCCGCCGGGTCCTCGACGGCCGAGCGCTCCACCGCGTACAGCCGCAGCAGGTCCTGGAAGCGGTAGCGGGTGGGCCGCCCGGGGCGGACCGGGCAGACCTCGAGGAGCTGGGCCTCCACGAGCTGCTCGATCAGCTCCTCGGCCTCGTGCGGGCCGACGCCGAGCAGCGCCGCGCCGGTCCAGGCGGCGAAGTCCGGCGCGGTGAGCAGGCCGAGGAGGCGGTAGAGCCGGGCGGCGGACGTGGGCAGTTCGCGGTAGCTCATCCAGAAGCTGGCCCGCACCCCGCCGTCGTTGGGGCTGAGCATGTCCAGGCGGCGGCGCCGGTCCTCCAGTTGGGTGACTAGGTGGCGCAGCGTCCAGTGCGGGCGGGTGGCGAGCCGGGTGGCCGCGATGCGCAGGGCCAGCGGCAGCCGGTCGCAGAGGTCGGCGAGCTGGGCGGCCTCGTCGGGTTCGGCCCGTACGCGCTCGGGGCCGACGGCGGCGGTGAGCATGTCGACGGCCTCGCTCCGGCCGAGGCCCTTGAGGTCGATGCGCAGCGCCGCGAACTCGGCGGTGAGCTCGTCCAGCGAGTCCCGCCCCGTGATCAGGACGCAGCAGTCGCCGAGGCCCGGCAGCAACGTCTTGACCTGGGCGTAGGAGCTGACGTCGTCCAGGACGACGAGGATCCGCTTGCCGTCGAGCATGCTGCGGTACAGCGCGGCGCACTCGGGCAGCGTGGCGGGGATGTGGGCGCTGGGCACGCCGAGCGCGCGCAGGCTCTGGTCGAGGACGGACATGGGCGTCACGGGCTGGTCGTGCTCGTGGTAGCCGCGTACGTCGATGAAGAGCTGGCCGTCGGGGAACTGGTCGGCGACGCGGTTGGCCCAGTACACGGCGAGTGAGCTCTTGCCGACGCCGCCGCGCCCGGAGACGACCGCGATGCCGACCGTGCCCGGCTTGCGGCGCCCCGGCAGCAGGCCGTCCAGGGCCTCGATCTCGCGGGTGCGCGCGGTGAACGACGCGGGCGGCAGCGGGAGCTGGGCCGGGACGGCGCGGGCGGCCCACGCGGGCTCGGGCTCCAGCAGGCCGGTGGCGGTCAGGGCCGTGCCGGTGGCGTAGGCGGGTGCGGCGGCCCCGCCGGGGGCGGCGCCGGTCACGGCCGGGGCGGGCGCCGGGCGGGCGGGCCGGGTCGCGCGCCGGCCCGCGGTGTCCTGGAGGATCCGGTTGTGCAGCTCCCGCAGCGCGGCGCCCGGCTCGATGCCGAGCTCCTCGGCGAGGGCGCGCCGCCCCTGCCGGTACACCTCAAGGGCCTCGGCCCGCTGGCCGGCCAGGTGGTGGGCGCGCATCAGCAGCAGCCGGGCCTCCTCCCGCAGCGGGTGCTCGGCGACGAACGCGGTGAGCCTGACCACCACCGCCCGGTGCTCGCCGAGGCGCAGCAGGACGGCCGCGTACTCCTCGTTCAGGCTCAGCCAGGACTCGGCGAGGCGGGCGGTCTCGTGGTCGATGGCGCCGCCCGACAGGCCGTCCAGGGCGGTGCCGCGCCACAGGGTCAGGGCCCGCTCGAAGTGGCAGGCGGCCGCGGCGAGGCGCTCGTCGGCCGCCGCCCTGCGGGCCTCGGCGAGGGCGTCGGACAGCTCGCCGACGTCGACGCGGTGGCCGGTGGCGTTGAGCCGGTAGCCGGGGTGGACGGTGTCGATGAGGTCGGTGACGCCCGCGGTCTCACGGAAGGTCTTGCGCAGGGCGGCGACGCAGATGGCGATCTGGTTGCGGGCCGTGGCCGGCGGCTGGTCCGGCCAGACCGCGGCGATGAGCGTGCTCACGGAGACCACGCGGTCGCGGTGGAGCAGCAGCATCACCAGGACCGCCCGTTGCCGCGCGCTGCCGATGGGTACGCGGTGCCCGTCCGCGTGCACCTCCAGCGGTCCGAGCAGGCCGAAGGACAGCGAGCACGACACGAAGACCTCCCCCCTGAGGCTCCCCTAGCCTCCAGATCTCGCCGTCATTCTGCGTGATGCGCGACGGCGAGTGCAAAGAAGCCGGGGAAACCCACAGCCAGGGTTCATCTTCTCGTGATCTCGGGTGGCCGAGTGTCACGTGGTGGGCGCCGGGCGGGGCCGGGGCCGGAAACCCCGCCCAAGTGACCGCTCAGTAGCCTCCCCACTGCATGAGCAGCGTCGTTTTCTCCTCGCCGCCCAGCAAATCGACCTGGTGCACCCGGGCCGTCAGATCGTCCGCCAGGGCCCGGAAGGCCGAAACCGTACGGTCGAGATAGTCCTCCACTGTGTTGCGGGAGCAAATATCCGGGCGGTGGCCGAGGCGCACGGTCAGGCCGCCGCCGGGCTGGGGCACCGCGACGAGCCGCAGGGGGTAGTGGGTGGCGTCGTCGACGCCGATGCCGGTGAGCCGCGGGCCCCGCAGCCGTGCTGACAGATCGTCAAGGTCGTAGGGGTAGTTCACGAGCATCGTGGTGGTGTCGAAGAGCTGGCCCGTGCCCGCGATCCGCTGCACCTGGGCCAGGCCCAGGTGCTGGTGGCCGAGCAGGCCCGTCTGCTCCTCCTGGACCCGGCACAGCGCCTCGAGGAGCGTGTCGTCGCTGTGCAGTCGCACGCGAACCGGAACGGTGTTGACGAAGAGCCCGACCATCCGGTCCGCGCCCGGCAGCTCCGGCGGGCGACCCGACACCGTGGTGCCGAAGACGACGTCGTCGCGCCCGGTCGCCCGGGCCAGGACCAGCGCCCAGACCGTCTCCACCACGGTGTTCAAGGTCACGCCGTGCGAGCGCAGCGGCTCGGTGACGCGGCGCACCAGGTCCGCGTCCAGCTCGCGCACCGCCTGCTCCTGGAGCCGGGCGGGCAGCTCCGCGGCCTCCGGCGCGATCAGCAGCGGCCCGGCGAGGCCGCGCAGGTGCTCCGCCCAGGCGGCCTCGGCGTCCCGGGTGCCGCGCCCGGCGAGCCACTCCAGGTGGGCCCGGTGCGGCACCGGCCGCGGCAGGCCCCGGCCGGCGGGGTCCGACCACAGGGCGAACAGCTCCTCGACGAGCAGCGGCGTCGACCAGCCGTCCCAGGCGATGTGGTGCCCGGTGAGGACCAGGCGGTGGTGCCCGGGGCCGAAGCGGAGCAGCACCAGGCGCAGCAGCGGCGGCCGGGTCAGGTCGAAGCGGCGCACGCGCTCCTGCTCCGCGATCCGGTCGGCCTCCTTCAGCCGCGCGTCCTCGGCCAGGTGCGACAGGTCGCACTCGGAGAACGGCACCAGGACCTCGCGGTGGACGACCTGCACGGCAGGACCCGACTCCAGGTGGTGGTAGCCCGCGCGCAGCCCCGGGTGCCGGGCGACCAGGCGCTCGGCCGCGGTGAGCAGGGCGGCCGCGTCCAGGGTGCCCTCCAGGTCGAGGCGGACCTGGGTGGTGTAGACGTCGACGCCCGCGTCCCCGTCCTGGCCCGCCTCGGCGGCGTGGAACAGGAAGCCCTCCTGGAGCGCCGTGACGGGCAGGATGTCCTCCGCCGCCGGCACCAGGGCCTCCACGTGCTCGATCTCCTCCTGGGTCAGGGCGAGGAGCGGCAGGTCGCCCGGGGTCCGCCCGCCCGCGCCCGGCTTCCCGGCCAGGGCGGCCAGCTCCCGCAGCGCGTCCGTCCACAGCGCGGCGAGCTCCGCCGCCCGGGCGGGCGTGAGGACACCGTCCGGCGTGGTCCACACCGCGTGCAGCTCGGTGCCGCGCGAGGTGGGGCGGGCCTGGACGTTCACCTCCAGGGCGTGGCGGACCGCCATCGCGGGGTCGGCGCCGTGCGGCAGCGCGTCGGTGGCCACCAGGCGCAGGCCGCCCGCGCTCTCCTCGCCGATCCGGCCCAGGTAGTTGAAGAGGATCTGCGGCGCGGGCAGGGCCGCCAGGGCGTCACGGGTCTCGGGGTCGAGCCGGCGCAGCGCACCGAACCCGGCGGCGGGGGCCGCGCGGAGCTGCTCCTTGACCCGCTTCACGGCCCGCGCCGGGTCGGGCCCGGCCGCGGTCAGGCGCACCGGGTGCACGTCGGTGAACCAGCCGACCGTGCGCGCCAGGTCGTACGCGCCGTCCCGGCCGTGGCTCTCGACGTCCACGAGCACCGCGTCGTCGCCGGACGCGGCCCCGGTGCGGGCCCTCCAGGCGGTGACGGCGCGGGCGAGCGCGGTGAGCAGCATGGCGTCGGGCCCGGCGTGGAACGCGGCGGCCACCGGGCCCAGCAGGTCGTCGGCGACCTCGGCGGGCACCACCACGCGCAGGTGGGACGCGGTGGCCGCGGTGTCGCCGGCCGGGTCGAGCGGCCGGGAGCCGATCAGCGGGTCGGCCGTGCCGAGCACCGCGGCCCAGTGGCCGGCGTGGTCCCGGTGGGCGCCCGTGCGGGCCCGCCGGTGGGCGTCGCGGGCCCAGGTGCGGTAGGACACCGGGACGGGCGCGAGGTCCGGGGCGGCCCCGGCGGCGCGGGCCCGCAGCGCCTCGGCCAGGTCGGGCAGCAGGGCGCGCCAGGACACCCCGTCGACCATCAGGTGGTGCACGCAGAGCAGGAGCCGGTCCGGCGCCCCGGCGGGCAGGCCGGTGAGGCGCACGGCCTGGAGCGTGACGCCCCGGGCGGGGTCGAGCCGGTCGCGGGCGGCCTCGGCGACCGCGGTGACCTCGGTGTCCGGGTCGGCGCCGGGGGCGAGCCGGACCCGGGTGAGCCAGGGGCCGGGGTCGACGGCGCCCGGTGCCGGGATGTCGTACGAGGGACCGGTCCCGTCGTGGACGAGCCGGGCGCGCAGCAGGTCGTGCCGGTCGACGAGGTCCCGCAGCGCCGCCACGAGCACCTCGTCACTCAAGGGCCGTACGTCGTCCGGAAGTTCGACGAGCACGGCCTGGTGGAACCCGGCGAAGGAGCCCCCGCCCTCGACCAGGGCCAGCGCCAGCGGGGAGAGCGGCGCCCGGCCGAGCCCCGCGCCAGGCGCCTCCACGGGGGTGCCGTCCGTGACGGGCGTGGTGTGGGGGGCGAGGGTTTCGGGGGTGCGGTGGGTGAAGAGGTCGCGGGCGGTGAGGGTGTAACCGGCCTGGCGGGCGTGGGAGATGACCCGGAGGGCGAGGATGCTGTCGCCGCCGAGGTCGAAGAAGTTGTCGGTGACGGCGACGTGCTCCAGGCCCAGGGCGTGGGCGAAGGCGTGGACGAGGGCGGTCTCCGCGCCGGGGGCGGGGGGCCGTCCGGTGCCGGTGGCGGCGGACTGGACGGGTGCGGGCAGGGCACGCCGGTCGATCTTGCCGTTGGGCGTGAGCGGGAGGGAGGCGAGCGGGATGATCGTGGCGGGAACCATGAACTCCGGGAGCTGCGCCGCCAGTTCGGCGCGTACGGCCTCCGGGTCGGCCTCGGCCCCGGTGACGTAGGCGACGAGGCGCTTGGTGTCGCCGTGCTGGTGGACGACGGTGACGGCCTGGGTGACGCCGGCGCAGGTGGTCAGGGCGGTGTCGATGTCGCCCAGTTCGATGCGGAAGCCGCGGATCTTCACCTGGGCGTCGGTGCGGCCCTGGTAGTCGAGGGTGCCGTCGGGGCGCCAGCGGGCCAGGTCCCCGGTGCGGTACATGCGGGTGCCGGGGGCGGTGTAGGGGCTGGCGGTGAAGCGCTCGGCCGTCAGGGCGGGGCGCCCCAGGTAGCCGCGGGCCAGGCCTGCTCCGGCGAGGTACAGCTCGCCGGTGACGCCCACGGGCACCGGGCGCAGCGCCGCGTCCAGCACGAACACCTGGCTGTTGGCGATGGGCGCGCCGATCGGCACGGACGCGGTGCCGTCCGCCGCGCGGCACTGCCAGGCCGTGATGTCCACGGACGCCTCGGTGGGCCCGTACAGGTTGTGCAGCTCCACGTCCGGCAGCGTCAGGAAGAACTGCCGCTGCGTCTCCGGGGAGAGCGCCTCGCCGCTGCACACCACCCGGCGCAGGCCGGTGCAGCGGGCCGCGGCGGGCTCGGCGAGGAACGCGGCCAGCATGGACGGCACGAAGTGCACGGTGGTGACGCGCTCCCGCTGGATCAGTCCGGCGAGGTACGCGGGGTCGCGGTGGCCCTCGGGCCGGGCCACGACGAGCGTGGCGCCCTCCAGGAGCGGCCAGAAGAACTCCCACACGGACACGTCGAACCCGGCGGGCGTCTTCTGCAGGACGCGCTCGCCCGCGGTGAGCCGGTAGCGGTCCTGCATCCAGGCCAGGCGGTTGACGATGCCGCGGTGCGGCACGGCCACGCCCTTGGGGCGGCCCGTCGACCCCGACGTGAAGATGACGTACGCGGTGTCGGCGGGGCCCGCCGGGCGCCGCTCGCCGCCGGTGAGCCGGTCGTCCGCGTACGCCGACAGGTCCAGGGCGTCCAGGTGCAGGACGGGGCCGTCGGCGGGCAGCGCGGCGGCGGCCGCGGCCGTGGTGAGCGTGCACACCGGGCGGCCGTCCTCCAGGATCTGCGCGATGCGCGCCGCCGGGTAGTCCGGGTCCACGGGCAGATACGCCGCGCCGGTCTTCAGGACCGCGTACAGCGCGACGACCAGGTCGAGGCTGCGGGGCACCGCCACCGCCACCAGGCGGTCCGGGCCCGCGCCCTCGGCGAGCAGCCGCCGGGCGAGTCGGTTCGCGCGCGCGTCGAGCTCGCGGTAGCTGAGCGCGGCGCCCTCGAAGACGACGGCGGTGGTGTCCGGCACCTGGTCGGCGCGCTCCTCGAAGCGGGCGATCAGGGTGGTCCCGGGCAGCGGGGCCGCCGTGTCGTTCCACGTGGCCAAGAGCAGCTCGCGCTCCTCGGCGCCGAGGACGTCGACGGTGCCGCTCGGGGTCCCGGGGCGGTCCGCGACGGCTTCGAGCACGCGGACGAGGCGCCGCAGCAGCACCTGGGCCTGCTCGGCGGTGACGACGTCCGGGCGGTGGCCGAGGCGCAGGTCGAGGCCGCCGCCGTCCAGGGTCGTGGCGAGGCGCAGAGGGTAGTGCGTGGAGTCCTCGACGCCGTACCCGGCCAGGCGCAGCCCGCTGCCGGACAGGGGCGCGGCCAGCGCCTCGCGGTCGACGGGGAAGTTCTGGAACACCGTGGTGGTGTCGAACAGGGGGCCGCCGCCCGCGGCGCGCTGGATCTCGGGCAGGCCCAGGTGGTGGTGGTCGATGAGCGCGGCCTGCTCGGCCTGGAGCCGGACGAGGGCGGCCAGGGGCGGCTCCCGGTCGTCGACGCGGACCCGCACCGGGAGGGTGTTCAGGAGCATGCCGACCATGCGCTCGACGCCCGCCAGCTCCGGCGGGCGGCCCGAGACGGTGCCGCCGAGGACCACGTCGGTGCGGCCGGTGAGCCGGGACAGCAGCAGCGCCCACGCGTACTGGACCGTGGTGTTGAGGGTGACGCCGTGCGGGCGGCCGAGCGCGGCCAGGCGCTCCACCACCGCCGCCGGGACCGCGGCCCGCGCCTCCTCCTGGAGCACCGGCGGCAGGTCCGCCGCGCCCGGCGCGTACAGCGTCGGCTCGTCGAGCCCGGCCAGCGCCCGCGTCCACGCCGCCTCGGCGGCGTCGCGGTCCTGGGCGGCCCGCCAGGCGAGGAAGGACCGGAAGGGCACGGCGGGCGGCAGCGCGGCGCCGTTCCCGGCGTACAGGGTGAACAGCTCGGTCAGCAGCACGGGCACGGACCAGCCGTCCCACAGGATGTGGTGCGCGGTGAGCACGAGCCGGTACCGCTCGGGGCCGAGGCGCAGCACCGCGAACCGCAGCAGCGGCGGCCGGCGCAGGTCGAAGCCGCGGGCGCGGTCGGCGGCGGCCAGGCGGACGGCCTCCGCCTCGCGCTCGTCCTCGGGGCGGCCGGTGAGGTCGAACTCCTCGACCACCGGCGCGACCCGGGCGTGCACGAGCTGGACGGGACGCTTCAGGCCCTCGTGCCGGAAACCCGCCCGCAGCCCGCTGTGCCGGGCGAGCAGCGCCCCGGCGGCGGCGCGCAGGGCCGGGGTGTCCAGCGGGCCTTCCAGGTCCAGGCGGATCTGGGTCGCGTAGACGTCGGTGCCGTCGGGGCCGTCCTGCGTGGCCACCAGCAGGAACCCCTCCTGCAGCGGGGTCAGCGGCAGCAGGTCCTCGATGCCCTTGGGAAGCTTCCGGACGTTGGTCATCGTTCAGTTCCCTGCTTCCACGGGGGCCGCGTCCGGCCCTTCGGCGTCGAGGTCGGCTTCCAGGGCGAGCTCCGCGAGGTCGAGGTCGAGGTCGAGCTCGACCTCCAGCGCGGCGAACTCGTCGTCGTCGAGCTCGATCAGCGGTACGTCGAGCGGCACGGGCTCGTCCGGGATGTGGGGCGTGGTGTGGGGGGCGAGGGTCTCGGGGGTGCGGTGGGTGAAGAGGTCGCGGGCGGTGAGGGTGTAACCGGCCTGGCGGGCGTGGGAGATGGCGCGCAGGGCGAGGATGCTGTCGCCGCCGAGGTCGAAGAAGTTGTCGGTGACGCCGACGTGCTCCAGGCCCAGGGCGTGGGCGAAGGCCTGCACGAGGGCGGTCTCCGCGCCGGGGGCGGGGGGCCGTCCGGTGCCGGTGGCGGCGGACTGGTGGGGTGCGGGCAGGGCACGGCGGTCGATCTTGCCGTTCGGGGTGAGCGGGAAGGCGTCGAGCGGGACGATCGCGGACGGGATCATGAACTCGGGCAGGTGCGCGCCGAGTTCCTCGCGTACGGCCTCGGTGTCGAGGTCGGCACCGGCGCCGGAGCCGCTGTCACCGGTCACGTAGGCGATGAGGCGCTTGGTGTCGCCGTGCTGGTGGACGACGGTGACGGCCTGGGTGACGCCGGTGCAGGTGGTCAGGGCGGTGTCGATGTCGCCCAGTTCGATGCGGAAGCCGCGGATCTTGACCTGGGCGTCGGTGCGGCCCTGGTAGTCCAGGGTGCCGTCGGGGCGCCAGCGGGCCAGGTCCCCGGTGCGGTACATACGGGTGCCGGGGGCGGTGTACGGGCTGGGCACGAACCGCTCGGCCGTCAGACCGGGCCGGCCGAGGTAGCCGCGGGCCAGGCCCGCTCCGGCGAGGTACAGCTCGCCGGTGACGCCCACGGGCACCGGGCGCAGCGCCGCGTCCAGCACGAACACCTGCGTGTTGTCCAGCGGCGAGCCGATCGGCTGCTCGTCCGCGACGGGCCCCTCCGGCAGCCAGTGCACGGTGGCGAACGTGGTCGCCTCGGTCGGGCCGTAGCCGTTGCCGAGCCGCACGTCCGGGCAGTGCTCGCGCACCCGGCGCAGCGCGGCCGGGGACACGGCGTCGCCGCCCGCGAGGACGGCCCGCATGCCGGTGAAGGCCGCCGGGTTCTCCGCCGCGACCAGGTTGAACAGGGCCACCGTCAGGAACGCCGCCGTGACGCCGTGGCCGCGCACCAGGGCGGGCAGCGACTCGGGCGTGATCTCGGCGGGGGCCACGACGACCCGGCCGCCGTTCAGGAGCGGTACGAACATCTCGTACGTGGAGGCGTCGAAGGCGTGCGGCGCGTGCATCAGGACGGCCTCGTGGGAGCCGTCCCGCCAGCGGCCGTCGAGGGCCAGGGCGGCCACCTCGCGCTGCGGCACGGCCACGCCCTTCGGCGTACCGGTGGAGCCCGACGTGTACATCACGTACGCCAACTGGTCCGGGTCGACGGCGAGGCCGAGGTCGCCCGGGTCCTCGGGCCGCTCCGGGAGCGCCCCCGGGACCTGGACCACCCGGACGCCGCCGGGCAGGCCCTCGACGGCCGGGCGGTCGGTGAGCAGCAGCGGGGCGCCGGTGTCGGTGAGGACGAAGGCGCGGCGCTCCGGCGGGTAGGCCGGGTGCAGCGGCACGTACGCGCCGCCGGTCTTCAGGACGGCGAGGACGGCGACGACGACCGCCGCCGAGCGCTCCATGAGCAGCGCGACCGGGGTCTCCCGGCCGGCGCCGAGGTCGCGCAGGCGGTGCGCGAGGACGTTGGCGTGGGCGTTGAGCTCGCCGTACGTCAGCTCGCGGCCCGCGCCGGTGACCGCGACCGCGTCCGGGGTGCGGGCGGCGCGCTCCTCGAAGAGCGCGGCGAGCCCGGCGGAGGGCAGCGGGCGCGCGGTGTCGTTCCAGTCGTGGAGGACGCGCCGCAGCTCGTCGCCCGGCATCAGGTCCACGGTGTCCAGCGGGACGTCCGGGGCGTCCACGACCCGGCGCAGGAAGTGCAGGAAGCGCTCCTGGACGGCTTCGAGGTCGGCGCCCGCGTAGCGGTCCGGGTTGCCGTCGACGTCGACGCGCAGGCCGCTGCCGTCGCCCCGGTCGTACACGGCGACGGACAGGTCGTCGACGGGGCCGAGGCCGAGGTTGTGGGTGACCGCGCGGTGGCCGCCGAAGGACAGCTCGTAGTCGAAGGCCATGATGTTCACCACCGGTCCCACCAGGCCGAGTTCGCCGTCGCCGCGGCCGAGGTCCCGGCGGATGTCCTCGTACCGGGTGAGCTGGTGCCTCAGCGCGGCGCGGGCCTCGCGGGACACCCGGGGCGTGAGGTCGGCGAGGCTGTCGCCGTGCTCCACCGCGACGTGCAGGGGCACCACGTTGGAGCAGAGCATGGGCGTGGAGCGCAGCTCCGGCGTGGTGCGGCCGGTCACCGGCAGGCCGAGCACGACCTCGCGGCGGCCGGTGGCGCGGTGCAGGAAGGCCGCGGTCACCGCGATCAGCAGCAGCGGCCAGCGGGTGCGGAGTTCGCGGGCCCGCGTGGCGAGCACGCCGGTGAACTCCGCGGGGAGGTGTGCCGTGCGGCGTACGTACACCGCCCCGGGGTCGGCGGGCACCGGCGCGCCGGTCGCCATGGTGTCGCTCAGGCGCACCGGCTCGGCCGCGTCGCGCAGCCGCTCCCGCCAGAACTCCCGGTCGGCGGCGGCCTTCTCGCTCGCGCGGTACTCCGCGTCCGCGTCGAGCAGCCGGGCCAGCGGCAGGAACGGCCCGATGCCGTCCTCGGCGGGGGCGCCCCCGGCCAGGGCCGTGTACTCCGCGGCGATCTTCCGCGAGACCAGGGAGCCGCCGTAGCCGTCCATGGCGATGTGGTGCATGCGCGCGTAGTAGAAGTACCGGTCGGGCGCGAGGCGCAGCAGCGCGAACGCGCCGAGCCCGCCCACCGCCAGGTCGATGGGGCGCTCCAGGTCCCGGTGGATCCAGGCCAGCGCCTCGGCCTCGGGGTCGGCGCACCCGCTCAGGTCCCGGTGCAGGAGCGGGGCGGTGGGCTCCTCGCCCACGCACTGCCACAGCGAGCCGTCCGGGTCCTGCACCACCTTGTGCACCCGCAGGGCGTCCGAGTCGGCCATGAGCCGGTGCCACGCCGCTTCGAAGAGCGCGGGGTCCACGGGGCCCTGGATGTCCAGGTACTCGGAGATGGTGTAGGCGTGCCCGGTGCGGTCGAGCCCGTGGGCGAACCAGATGCCGGTCTGCGCCGCGGACAGCGGGAGACGGGTGAAGGACGCTGCTTCGGACAAGGTGCTTCTTCCCCTGGTGAGTGGCTCGGCGGTGGGTGGCTCGGCGGTGGGTGGCTCGGCGGTGGGTGGTGGGGCGGCTGCCCGCCGGGGCGCGGTCCGGCGGCGGTGCGGCCGGTGCGGTGTGGGGCCGGGTGCGGTGCGGGTCGGCGCGGGTCGGGTGCGGCGGGGGTTCAGGCCGCCGGGGACACCCGCGAGGAGCGGGGCCGCAGGTCCGTCCAGTGCTCCTCGACGTACGCGGCGCACGTGGCGCGGTCGGCGTCGGCGAGGACGGTGGTCCAGCCCTCCGGTACGGCGATCGCGGCGGGCCACAGGGAGTGCTGGTCCTCCTCGTTGACGAGGACCAGGAAGGTGGCGTCGGGGTCGTCGAACGGGCTGGTCGCCGCGGTGCTCATCGGCCGCCTCCGGCCGGGGCGGGGGACGCGGCCGCCGGGGCCGTGCCCGGCACGTCGGCGTCGAGGCGCGCGACGAGGAGGCCGGCGAGCTGCCGGGCCGCGGTCTCCAGGTAGAAGTGGCCGCCGGGCAGCGCGTGCGTGTCCTGGCCCGCGACGGTGTGCCGCGCCCACGCGCGCGCGTCCGCGGGCGTGCAGGACGCGTCCTCGTCGCCGATGACCACGGTCACCGGGCAGGCGAGCGGCGCGCCGGGCGTGTGGGCGTGCCCGGCGATGAGCCGGAAGTCGGCGCGCAGCACCGGCAGCACCAGCTCGCGCAGCTCGGGCTCGTCGAGGAGCTGGGCACCGGCCCCGCCGAGGGCGCGGATGTATTCCATGGCGGCCTCGTCGTCGGCGAAGGTCAGCGCCCGGCGGGTGTCGACGTGCGGGGCCTTGCGCGCCGAGGCGAACAGCCGCACGGGCGCGCCGGGGTGGCTCGCGCGCAGCTTCCTGGCCACCTCGAAGGCGACGGTGGCGCCCATGCTGTGGCCGAAGAACGCCGTGGGCCGGTCCAGGGTCGCGGCGACGGCCCCGGCCAGCTCGGCGGCCAGCTCGTCCAGGGTGTCGGGCACCGGCTCGCCGAAGCGGTCCTGGCGGCCCGGGTACTGCACGGCCGCCACCTCGACGGTGTCCGGGACGTGCCCGGCCAGCTCGTGGAAGGCGCTGGCGGCTCCGCCCGCGTGCGGGAAGCAGATCAGGCGCAGGCGCGCGGCGGGCCGGGGCCTGAACACCCGGAACCAGGCCGCGCCCGCGGCGGCGTTGGCAACAGTCATGAGCGTGGAACCCTTTGCTCGGGGCCGAGAACGGCGAAGTCCCGGACGGAAGATCCGTCCGGGACCGTACTGTGCCTGCCGGGCCTATATTTTTTCAGTGCGCCGGGTGCCGGGCGCCCGGCCCCCGAGGGTGCGGCCGGAGGCGCGCGGGGCCGCCCCGCCGCGGGTCGCGCTCGGTGGCCGCGGTCAGGTGGCGGTGACCGTCACGTCGCCGCCCTCGCTGCGCGCCGTGATCACGTTGCGCGCGGACTTGTCGTGGGTCACGCCGACCTTGCGCTCGCCGCCGGCGGTCTCGGCGGTCACCGCGTACGTGCCGCCGGGCACCTTCACCTCGACGTTGCCGCCCGCGGTGTCGGCGAGGACCCGCTCGGGCCTGGCGGCGAAGGCCAGGCTGATGTCGCCGCCCGCGGACTTGGCGGTGATCTCGGCGGCGAGGCCCTCGCCCTTGACGTCGCCGCCGGCGGTCTCGGCGGTCACGGTCAGGGAGCGGGGTATCTCCAGGCGGTAGTCGACCGAGCAGTCGCCGGAGTCGCAGCCGCCGTCGGTCAGGTCGACGGTGCCACCGGTCGCGGAGTGGCTGGTCTTCGGCTTGCCGTCGGTGTACCGGAGCGTCTCGGTGACCTTGACGGCGGTGCCGTCGGTGGTGGCGACGGTGATGTTGCCGCCCTTGCTGGTCACCTCCAGGGCCGTGGCCTTCTCGGTGATCTCGTACGAGGTGCTGCTGGTCTTCTTCTCCTCGCCGGTGGGGTCGCACGCCGTGAGGGCGAGCGCGGCGGCGGAGACGGTGAGGGCGGCCGCGGTGAACTTCCTGGCGCGGGCTGCGCTGTTCTGGTGCATGCGCTTCATGATCAGGCATTCCTCGTCAGTGCGGGAGTCCGCTCGGCGGCCTCGGTGGGGGTGGTGGTCGCAGGGGTTCCGGTGGCCTCGGGGTCGTCGGACGCGGCGGCATCGGTAGCCGTGGCGGTCTCGGTCTCCGTACCGGTGGCGGTGTCGTCCGCCGGGGCGGGGCGCCTGCCCCAGGCCCGCTCGCCGAGGAGGGCGAGCGCGGCGGGGAAGAGGACGCCGCGCACGAGGGTGGCGTCGATGGCGATGGCGGCGGCCATGCCCACGCCGAGCATCTTGTAGTCGATGCCGGAGAGCGTCGCGAAGAGCGCGAACACCGCGATCATCACCACGGCGGCGCTGGTGATGACGCCCGCGCTGCTGCCGACGCCGTCGACCACGGCCTGCTGGGCGCTGTCGCCGCGCAGCCAGCGCTCGCGGATGCGGCTGAGGATGAACACGTGGTAGTCCATGCTCAGGCCGAACAGGATCACGAACATGAACAGCGGCAGCCAGTTGACGACGCCGCCGAAGGAGTCGAAGCCGAGCGGCCCGGCGAGCCCGCCGTTCTGGAAGCCGAGGACGACGACCCCGTACGCGGCGCCGATCGACAGCAGGTTGAGCAGGACGGAGACCACGGCGACGAGCGGCGCGCGGAACGCGGCGACGAGGATCACCAGCGCGAGGGCGAGTACGAAGCCGATGACCCAGGGGGTGCGGCCGTCGAGGACCTCGGCGAAGTCGTGCAGGCCCGCGGTCTGGCCGGTGACGGCGTAGTGCAGCGACCCGGCCCCGGCGAACGCGGCGGGCAGCGCCTTCTCGCGCAGGGCCTTCAGGGCCTCGGTGGAGGTCTCGTCGGTGCCGCTGCCCGCGAGCGGGACCTTGACGCTGAGCACGTCGCCGACGCGCTGGGTGGTGACGGGCTCGCCGAGCAGGTCGCTCCTGGCCGCCTCGGCCCGCAGCGCCCGGACGGCCTTCTCGGCGCCGGCGCCGGTGGCGCCCTCGCCCCAGACGACGACCTGGGCGGGGGCGGGCCCGCCGGGGAAGGCCTCCTGGAGGCGGACGCCCGCGTCGACGGCGGCGATGCTGCGCGGCAGGGAGTCGATCTGGCCGGGCTGGCTGAGCTTCATGTTCAGCGCGGGCACGGCGAGGGCGGCCAGGGCGAGCAGGGCGATGCCGCCGAGGACGAGGGGGCGGCGGACGACGGCCCGGGCGGTCGCCGTCCAGGCCCGGGAGGAGCCGGCGGCGGTGCGGGAGCGGCCCAGGAACGGCACCCGCAGCGCGTCGACCCGGCGGCCGAGCAGCGCGAGCGAGGCGGGCAGGACCGTGACGGAGCCGAGGACGGCGAGCCCGACGACCAGGATGGTGCCGACCGCCATGCCGTTGAAGACGTCGACGCCGGTGAGGAACAGGCCGGCCATGGACAGCATGACCGTGATGCCGGAGACGACCACCGCGTGGCCGGAGGTGCGGGCGCTGATCCGCAGCGCCTCGCGGGGCAGCTTGCCCGCGGCCCGCTCCTCGCGCTCGCGGCGCAGGTAGAACAGCGAGTAGTCGACGCCGACCGCCATGCCGATGAGCAGGACCACGGAGGAGACGGTGCTGTTGGCGGGGATGACCGTGCCGACCAGGCCGAGCAGGCCGAGCGCGGCGAGGGTCGCGGTCGCGGCGAGGAGCACCGGCACGGTCGCGGCCACCAGGGCGCCGAACACGAGGACCAGGATGACCAGCGTCACCGGCAGGGAGAGCGTCTCGGCCCGGGCCAGGTCCTCGTCGGCGGCCTTGTTGACGGCCTTCGTCAGGGACAGGTCACCGGCCATGGCGACGCGCACATCGGGGTGCGCCTTCTTCACCCG
The DNA here is from genome assembly GCF_014656095.1 of Streptomyces longispororuber. Taxonomy (GTDB): domain Bacteria; phylum Actinomycetota; class Actinomycetes; order Streptomycetales; family Streptomycetaceae; genus Streptomyces; species Streptomyces longispororuber. Next base: position 4,191 of record NZ_BNBT01000099.1, on the reverse strand, counting down.
CTCGACCTCGGCGGTGACCTCGGCGAGCCGGGCGTCGGCCTCGGCCGCCGGGCCGGGGACGGTGAAGGTGACGAGCCCGGAGCGGCCGTCCTTGGAGACCAGCTCCTTCGCCGCGGCGGCGCCGTCCAGCGGTGAGGCGACGTCCGTGGCGGCGCCCTTCGCCCCGCGCAGCGCCGCGGCCACGTCCTTCGCGGCGGCCTCCAGGCCGCGGCTGCCGGTGAACCTCTCGTCCCGGTCCACCGCCTCGACGAGGACGTTCTCGCGGTAGGACTCGTCGGTCCGCTGCTCGCGCAGCACCTGCTGGGCGCGGCCGGACTCGCCGGCGTCGGAGGTCTTCGCGCCGCTGCCGGCGGCACCGCCCGCGAGGACGGCGAGGACGACCAGGAGGAGCCAGCCGCCGATGGTCTTCTTGGCGTTGCGGGCCGACCAGCCGGCGAGGCGCTCGGTGAGCGGACCGCGGCGCTGCCGCGCCCGCCGCGGCGGCGTGGGGGGTGCCAGGGTGGGCATTACAGTGTCTCCTGCCAGTGGAGTGCGTTCAGGTGTCGGACCTACGACGCAGGCGCCATCGACCGCCCCGGCCTTCGGTTCCTAGGCCTTGCCGGGGTGGTGGGGACAACGGCGCATGCGCTTCAGCGCGCTTCTCGGCTCGGCCGCGCGTCCGGGTTGCCGCCCGGCGCGCGGTCCGCGTACGGCTCAGGGAGCCGGTGTCACGCGCTCACTCGATCGCGAGAGCACGAGATCCCTCGATCACGAGGTCCCTCGATCCGTCGCTCACGCGAGTGCTCGCTCACGCGCTCACTCGATCTCGCGCATCATCCGCTCCATCGACGTGACGGCCTTGCGGGCCTGGGTCAGCTCGTCGGTGGTGCGGCGCTGGATCTCGACGTTGTCCTCGAGGAGCTGGGCGTACTTCCTCGCCAGCTCGCGGTACTGGTCCTCGCGGGCGGCGAGCATCCGCGCCCGCCAGGTGGCGGCTATCTGCCAGACGACCACGATCAGGAGCAGGCACACGCCGCCGACGGCGAGGGCGCCGGTCGGGTCGCTGTCCCAGCCCTGGGCGAGGGTCACTGAAGGCGTCGGGAAGTCCGGGGACATCGGCGACATCGGGGCAACCTCACTCACGTTCTTTTCCTTGTCCGCTCTCGGCCCGGTCGGTCAGGGTCCGGGTCGCTTCGGCGATGCTCTCCGGGGTCAAGTCCAGTGCGAACCGGGACACTTCGTAGTACTTCACCGTCTGTCCGCCCGTGGTCTCCTCCAGCGAGCCGGACACCAGGCCGACCGCTTCGAGGCGCTGGAGGTGCATGTGGAGCAGTGGGCGGCTCATGCCGAGGTCGCGGGCGAGCCTGCTGACGTAGTTGCGTCCGCCGGAGAGGGCTCCGACGATGCGCATCCGATGCGGATTCGCCAGCGCCGCCAGGACCTTGAGCAGCTCGTTTCCCGTGAGGGCGGGAACGTTGGTCACGTTCATCACCGCGCCCCCTTCCGTGTAAGAAAAACCTTACGGCCCCTCCCGACGGCCTGTCAACGATCTCTGACATCCCTGTAAGAAGTTTTTTATACCCCCGTCAGACATTGCTGACGGCCTGGGCTCCGTGCCTGGTCAAAGCTGTTCCGGCGGCCGTTTGATGACGGGTGCGGACAGCGCCACGGCGGTCAGGACGGTCATGCCGATGGACACCCCGAGGACGGTCGTACGGGTGCCGAACGCGGCCAGGAGCGCCCCGCCGAGGAGCGCGCCCAGGGAGTTCAGGCCGGAGCCGACGAGGGTGAACACGGAACTGACCCGCCCCTGGAGCGCGTCCGGGGTGACCTGCACCTGGTGCACGCCCGCCGCGACGTTGAGCAGCGCGCCCGCCGCGCTGGTGCCCGCGCCGAGCGCGCCGAGCGCCACCGGGTGCCCGACGAAGCCGACCGCGCACATCAGGGTCGCCCACAGGGCCATGGCGAGGACGAGGATCTCCTGGATGGGGAAGCGGCGCATGAACCACGGCGCCGCCATCGCGCCGAGCACGCCGCCCGCGCCGCCGAGCAGGCCGAGCACACCGACCATGTACGGCTCGTAGCCGCCCTCCTTGATGATCAGGACCAGGGCGAGGGCAAGCACCTGGAAGGCCAGGTTGCTGCCGCCGACCAGGAGGATCGCCGCGCGCATGAACCGCTGCCGCCACACCCAGGCGACGCCCTCGGCGATCTCGGTGCGCAGGGCGCGCGGCGCCGGCCTGTCGGTGTCCTGGAAGTCCTTGCGGATCGCCGACAGGGTGAGCAGCGCCACCAGGTGGGTGAGCGCGGCCACCCCGAACGGCAGCCACCGGAAGGCCGTGAACAGGACCGAGCCGAGCGGCTGGCCCAGCAGCCCCGCGGCCCGCCCGCGCGCCTCGTTCTGCGCGAGCGCCGCCGACAGGTGGCCGGGGTGCACGACGTGGCGTACGGCGGCCCGCTCGGCCAGCCGGTAGAGGATGACGGCGGCGCCCTCCAGAAAGGCGGCCGCCATCACGTGGTGCACCCACAGCCGCCCCCCGGCCAGCGCCACCACGAGGCTGGCCATGCTCACCAGGCCGACCAGGTCGCAGCCGAGCATCACCCGGCGCCGGTCCCAGCGGTCCACCAGGACCCCGGCGGGCAGCAGCAGGAGGAGCTGCGGCAGCAGCGCGGCGAACCCCACGAGTCCGGCCTGGGCCGGGGACCCGCCGCTCCACAGCACGAGCAGCGGGTAGGCGGTGGCGGCGACCCGCGTGCCGAAGAGGGAGGCCCCGGCGCCGGTCCACATCAGCCTGAAGTCCCGGTTGCGGCGCAGCGGGGGGACGGGCTCCGTCCCGGTCACGGCCGGCGGGGGCGAGGGCGTGGTCGAAGGCACGTGGGCTCCTGGCTCTCTTGCTTGGCGGGTGCTTCTGGGGTGCTTCTGGGGTGCTGCTCGGGTCTCGGCGGGTACGTCTCGGGCGCTTGGCGGGTGCTTGTCGGTGCTTGTCGGTGCTTGTCGGGTGCTTCGCTGGCGGTCCGGCGACGGGTACGGGGGCCGCGCGGCACGGGCGGCGGCATCGGCGGGCCCGCGGGCGGCGCGGCCCACGCAGCGCGGCCCGGCCGACCGGAGGGGTGCCGGTCGGCCGGGCCTGGAGGCGCGGTCAGTCGGTCTGGGCGGCCGCCGCGACGGCCTTGACCACCTGTTCGCCCCCGTCCCCGTTGGTCAGCACGACGAGCCCGGTGCCCGACCGCAGCGCGGCCAGCGAGACGCCGTGGTAGCCCGTCGGGGTGCCGCCGTGCCCGAACTCCGTGTCGGCGCCGGTGACGTCGACGACGGTGCCGAGCCCGTACAGGCTGTCCGGCGCGGCTGCCAGCAACTGCGCCGCGGTGTCCTCGCGGAGCAGCGCGAGCGGCCTGCCGAGCGCCGAACGCCGCACCTCAAGGGCCACCTTGGCCAGGTCGGCGGGCGTCGACCACAGCCCGGCCGCCGCCGCGTCGGGCCGCACGCGCCAGCCGCCGTCGAGCACGCGGCCCTCGGCGTCGTGCCCGAGCGCGACCGGCTGCCCGGCGTGGTCCGGGAAGTCCTGCGCGAAGCTGCTGTCCCGCATGCCGAGCGGGTCGAGGACCAGGCGCCGCATCAGCGCGGCGAACGGCTCGCCCGTGGCGTCCTCCAGTGCCTGCTGCACGACCACGTAGTGCGCGTTGGCCTTGCGGAAGGCGCTGCCCGGGACGGCGCCCCGGGTCACCGGCGGCACCTCCGGGTCGGCCGTGCCGCGCAGCAGGTCGAGCAGCGCGGGCGCCGCCGCGGCCGGGTGGAAGCCGTTGCCCGGCGTGGACGACAGGCCCGAGCGGTGGCCGAGGAGCTGCCGCAGCGTGACGGGCTGTTCGCCCGCGCCGCCCGGCACCCGCCAGGACGTCAGGTACGTGTTGACGTCCGCGTCCAGGTCGAGCACGCCGTCGTCGGCCAGGCGCAGCACGCCCAGGGCCGTGACGTGCTTGCTCAGCGACCCCGTCTGGAACGGCGTCGCCGGGGTCAGCGGGACGCCGTCGGCCGCCGCGCCGTACGCCTCGACGGCCACCAGCTCGCCGCCGTGCAGCAGGGCCAGGCCGACGCCCGGGACGCGGCACCGCTCCATGGCGCGGCGCACCTCGTCGGCGTCGGGCACCGCCAGGGTCCCGCCGAGGCGGCCGCCGCCGCGCGGGTTCGCCGCCCCGGCCTTCTCGGCGGCCTCG